>JBBRPQ010000014.1:0-90357 GCA_038227825.1 Chthoniobacterales bacterium | reverse complement strand
TCGAGGGCGACTTTCGCGAGCGCGTCGTAGTCAATGCGCTCGTCCTTTTCGCTCACGCCGTAGTGCGTGACGGCGTAGAAGCGGCCGGAGAAATTCGCCTTGTGCCCGTGCGTGAGGTGGCCGCCGTGGGCGAGGTTCATCGTGAGGATTTTGTCGCCGGGCTGGAGGACGGAAAAATAGACGGCGGTGTTCGCCTGCGAGCCGGAGTGCGGCTGGACGTTCACGTGCTCGCTGCCGGGGAAGAGCTGCTTCGCGCGATCGATCGCGAGCTGCTCGATGACGTCCACATTTTCGCAACCGCCATACCAGCGGCGTCCGGGATAGCCCTCGGCATACTTGTTCGTGAGGCAGGAGCCCTGCGCTTCCATGACGGCGGCGCTGGTGAAATTTTCCGACGCGATGAGTTCGATGTTTTCAAACTGCCGCTTGTGCTCGTGCTCGATGGCGGTGAAGACGGCGGGGTCCACCTCGGCGAGCGACTGGCCGCCGCCATCCGCGCCGCTGTCCATTTTCTCGACGCGCCGAGCGTGGCGTCCGCCCTCGAACTCGGCGCTGAGGAATGCCTCGACGATCGCAGGCGCGGCATTCGGCGCGACGTTCACGGCACCGAGGCAGAGGACGTTCGCGTTGTTATGCTGGCGCGTGGTGCGCGCGTCGGCGGCGTTCGTGACGACGGCGGCGCGGATGCCCTTGTGGCGGTTTGCTGCGATGCTCATGCCGATGCCGGTCTTGCACACGAGCACGCCGAGGTCGGCTTCGCCTGATAGGATCTGATTGCTCACGAGTGCCGCGAAGTCCGGGTAGTCCACCGAGTCTGCGCTCTGCGTGCCGACATCATGCACGGTGAGGCCCTTGCCTTTCAGAAAAGTGTGGAGCGCGGCTTTCACCTCGACGCCGCCGTGGTCCGCGCCGATGGCGATGCGGAGGGTGGACTTCGTGGTTGCAGTGGTGGTCGGGTTTGTAGCTGTGGTCATGTCGGTGGAATCAATAAATTTGAGGAGGTCGGGCATCGCTTGGTTCAGCACTTCACGCGTCTGCAAATAGGCGTGCAGTCCCTGACCGATCGGGTCGGGCACCTCGGGGCTGTCAGCGAGGTCAGGTGTGAATTCACACGCGAGCCACACCTTTTCATCGGCCTCGGGGAAGAAGGTGAGGATCGCATCCATGTGCGAGCGGGTCATCGCGAAGATGTGCGTGGCCCACTCGACGAGTTCGTCCGTGAGGGGCTGGGAGCGGATGCCTCTGATATCAATATTCCACTGGCGCAGCGCGACGACGCTGTTCTCGCTCGCAGGCTGCCCGTGGCCGGTCGCGACGCCGGCGGAGGCCACGGAGATGTCGCCACGCCGCTGCGCAGCATGGCGCATGAGGCCCTCGGCCATAGGGCTGCGGCAGATGTTCCCGGTGCAGACGAAGAGGATGCGCTTTGGATTGGCCACGATGAAGGGCGGGAACTTTACAGACGGGGAAAGCTCCCGCAATACCGAAGGTCCGAATTGCGCGGGAGCGCCGCGCATCCCGCCGGACACGCAGCCATGCGCGCAGCGCCATATTCTTCCATGTGCGCCTGTGCCGGAAAAAGTGAGACGCTGGCGTGGTGTGTTCGTGGTCGCCGGGACGGCGGCGCTCCATTTTCCGGCTAGCGCCTCAGGGCCTATACGGTATTCGTTTCACACATGAAGCATTTTTTCCGCGCAGCCCTCTGCCTTTCCTTCGCGCTCGTCGCCGGGTGCTCCAGCTACAACCAGCGCTTCGCCCATGCCGCCCGCAGCGATGTGAAGCATCTGGTGCATGAGGGTGCTTACTCGGGGAGGTGGACCAGCGCGGCAAATTCCGCATGGGGCGGCGAATTGCGATGCATCCTCACCAAGCTGGAGAACCCCGGTTGCGGGCGTGGCGACCATTCCCCATACCGCGCGGAGTTTCATGCGACATGGCACGGGCTTTCCTCGACGCACACCGTGGTGTTGCAAACCAAGCCGGGCGCGCGGAGGCGGACGGGGGGCGGCGTCATGGACTTCGAGGGGACGAGCAAGCTGCGCACGATCATCGGCGCAGGCACCTACATGTGCAAAGGCACGTTGGAAAATGACACGATGCGCGCATGCTACGACTCGACCTACGATCGAGGGACTTTTGAAATGACGCGCGTGAATCCAACGGGCGCCGGTCGTTGAGCGAAACGCGATGCGCGCTGAGTCTTCGGTTGACTCATTTGTGTGACGCACGTAAAGGGCCTGAATGTCTTCCCGCACAACCCTCACCATTCTCGTCGGCGCATTGTCTGTCCTTGGTTTCAGCGCGTGCAAGACGGTGTACTCGGACACCTTTTCCTACCGGAAGAATTCCTTCAAGGCACCCGCTGAGAAGGTGCAGAAAATCGAGGCCGCAGCCATTCCGCTTTTGCCGGATTCCACTGGTTCGGTCCAGGGCTTGATCCCCTCGGCTCCTGATGCGATGCCGGGCGGCGCGATGCCGGACGGTGGTGCGCTGCCGGGAATCCCGGGTGCTGAACCTGCGCCTGGTGTGCCCGCGGTGCCAGCAGTGCCGGGACTCTAAATGACACCCGAGGGGAATAGCGCGGAACTGCTGTTTCTCCTGCGACAGGACAATGCGGACGTGAGCAGCGAATCCAAGCCACCGGAAGCGCAGTTCGCGCCTTTGCAGCCGACGCAAATCGAGGCCGAGATGATGGTGTACATCGGCGAGGAAAACGTTGCCAAATTCACGCTTCGTCACGGTGAATACGTGATTGGTCGCGACCATGGTTGCCAGATCAGCGTGGATGCGGATGGCATTTCGCGTCACCACGCCCGGCTTACTTTTCAAGGCTATGAACTCACCGTGGAGGATCTCGGGTCAGCGAATGGTGTCTTCATCGAAGGCATCCAGATCCAGCTCCCCACGCGCGTGCGGCCGGACCAGCAGGTCGAGGTGGGTAGTGCGCGATTTTTTGTGCGGCTGAAAGCCGAGTCATCCGAGATGCTCGCCGCGGCACTCTGGGATCCCGATCTCGGACTCGCGCCGGTGCGCACCATTCTCGAAGGCAAAAAATACAAGGTGCTCGGTACGATCGGGCGCGGCGGCATGGGCGTGGTGCATCAGGCGCGCGATCTGCGCATCGTGCGCAATGTCGCGATGAAGGTCATCAAGACATCGAGCCAGTTTTCGCGCGAAAACGTGCTGCGTTTTGTCGATGAGGCGCAGCTCACCGGGCAGCTCCAGCATCCGAATATCATCCCCGTGTATGAGCTCGGGCTCGATGAGTATGGGGAGGTCTTCTACACGATGAAATACGTGAAGGGGACGACGCTGGACCAAGTCTTGCGTCGCATCCGCGAGAGGGAAGAGGAGGCGATCACGAAGTATCCGCTGGCGACTTTGCTCACCGTATTCCAGAAGATCTGCGACGGCGTGGCATACGCGCATTCCATGGGTGTGGTGCATCGCGATCTGAAGCCGGACAATGTGATGATCGGCGAGTACGGTGAAGTGCTCGTGATGGACTGGGGGCTGGCCAAAAAAGTGGCGGTCGGCATGCACGAGGAACATCTCGGCGACACCAAGCCGCAGATGCCTCCGGCCGATCTGCGTGGCTTCGAGACGCTGAATGGTCTCATCGTCGGGACGCCTCCTTACATTTCGCCCGAAGCGGCACGAGGCGAACTCGATCGCATTGATGCGCGCAGCGACATCTTCGTTCTCGGCACCATCCTGTATGCGATCCTCACTTTGCGTCCGCCCTTTCCTGGGAAGGAATTTGGCGAGCTCATCGAGCAAATTGTCACCGGACAGTTCGCCCATCCCACGAGCTACAGCCAGCCGATCAATCCACTCCGGCAGTCCGAGCCGCCACCGGCGGGACCGGATGGGGTGAACTGCATTTTGTCGCATCTCCCGGGCCGACGCGTCCCGGAAGGCCTGGCTGCCATCGTGATGAAGGCGATGGCTGGGGAACCGGCGATCCGGTACCAGACGGTTGCCGAATTGCAGGCAGACATCCTTTCCTGGCAGGGCGGTTTTGCGCCGAAGGCGGAGCGCGCGGGCATCGGACGGCAGATGATCCTTTGGGCTGGGCGGCACAAGGGGAACGTCCTCCTGTTCGGCATATTTTTTATCGTGCTGAATGCAGCGCTGGCCGTGTTTGTCCTTTCTCTCAAGCATGAACGCGATCGCTTGCGGGAGAGTGAAAATACTGCGACCACAAGCGCCGCCAGACTCTCCCAGGCGCTCACGGATCTCCGGGGTGTGGCACCGCTTTTTTTCGAAGAGGCCAGGGATCTGGTGAAAAGGAAGGATCTCGACGCCGCGCTTGCACGAATCGACTCGGCCATTCGCCAGGTGCCGAACGAACCCGAATATTACAACCTGCGAGGCAATATCCTCCAGACGATGCTGCGATGGGATGATGCCGTGGAGTCCTACGAGGATGCGTTGGAGCGCAGCCCGAACCTCGCGTCCGCAAAAGAGAATCTCGCGCTGACTAAAAAATTGATGGCGCCTGATGGGTCGGACAAAGAGGACCTCGAGCCGACTACCGCGGATCTGAAGCTGCTCGAAGAGGCACTCATCAAACAGAAGCGCATCGCCGAGGCAAATGTCCTCACCGATCGTTTCGGTCCGGACAAGCCGCTTGCGGTGAAGCTCCTGCGCGATGCTGTGGAAAAGGATCCTGCCTTGAAATCTCTTCGCGAGTATCTGCGCGGGCCGGCTTTGCGCGGCAGGTTCCAGCGACTTCCGGACGGCACATATAGCGCGAACTTCCGCAATCTTCCGCCGCCGATCTACCTGCCGCTGCTGAAGAATGAAGTCGTAAGCGTAAGCGTCATCTTTCTGGACGATCCGAACTTCTCCGACCTCTCGCTTTTTCAAGGCATGAAAATTCGCGAGCTCTGGCTCGCTGGCTGCGCGCATGTGACGGACCTCTCGCCTCTGCGCGACATGCAACTCAAGGTGCTCAATCTGAATCGGACTGGAGTGAGTGATCTCTCGTCACTCGCCGGAATGCCTCTGGTGGAGCTGAACCTCGATGCGTGCACGAAGATCACGGATTTCAAGCCCCTCATGGCGTGCACCTCGTTGGAAAAACTCGTGCTGCCGCGCAATTCAAAGAACATCGACTTCCTTCGCAAGCATCCGAAGCTAAAATTTCTCAGCGCAAAAGGCCTGCTCAACGAACCAGTCGCAGAGTTTTGGGCAGACTTGGACAAAAAGCATCAGGACAAGCCCAAGCCGTCCTCGGACAAGGACAAGCCAGACGGAAAGCCCGAGGAAAATCCGGCAAAAAAATAGCGGCGCGGAAATGTGACCGTCGGCCGTTCATGCGATTTATTCGCGTGGTGCGCCTGGTCCTTTTGACTTGGGCAAATTGGTCGGTAGATTGGAAACCTCCTCCCATTCTATGCATGGCCAGACTTTCACCTCCGGCAGTCCGAATCCCACCGTGAGGCTTTGTGGAGATTCGCTGTCGCAGCAGTGTGGCTGCCGACGATTTGAGGACTATGGCGCTGTATTCGAAATTCCGCTCCGATTGGAGATTTTGTCCGACGTGATTCTCGCAGTGGAATGGTGCGGAGCGAGCTGCCGCTGCCACAGTGTCCGACTAGCTGGCATCGTGGTGGGATGCACGGAGACAGAGGACGGATTCTTCGAGACGAGCGTGATTTTTCTCCCCGGCAGCGGGGCCTGCGAAGGCACGGAGTTCCGGCATCTCGCAAACTAGGAGCCGGCCGCCTACACGCCGGTCTTCTTGAGCTGGATGCGGAGAACTTTCCAAAGGATGACGAGCATCACCCCAGACGAAAGCAGGAGGAGCGCGCCATTGCGGAAATAGACGCTCATGCCGAGTCCATTGCCGAACGTGCCGAATGCGAAGTGGTATTTTTCGGGGCTGAAGAAGACGTTGATCTTGAAGGTGCGCCGGTAGTCGTTCTGCTCCGTCTCGGCTTTCGCTACCATGTCGGCAATTTTCTGGTTCGAGTAGAGCTGATCTGCCGTCACGCCGGGCGGACGCGCGCGGAAATCGGATAGCGTGGGCTTCCTGCCGGTGATGATTTTGTCCACGCGACCGAGGCGCTTGTCCACCTCGCGCGCGGTATCGGATTCGAGGCCGCTGAGCTGTGCGAGCGTGTCCTTGAGGTCATCGAGCTGCTCGTCCTCGGCGTCGGTGCGATCCTGTTTTGCGGCGAGCGCTTCGATCACCTGCTGGAGGCGCTGTTGGCGGATGGAGAGGGGATTGAGCTTGGCCTGCGCGACCACGAGCGCCTCGTAGCTGTAGTGTGTCGCGACGAGTTTGCTGATCAGCGGCACGCGCAATTTCTTGTCTCCCTCCATGTCCGTCGGCTGGCGCTTCGATGCGAACCAGCGCTGGAAGGTGTAGAGGATGTTCGGGTCGCGGTTCATCTCCTCGTATTTGATCAGCGCGCCGCCGAAGATGAGCTGAGGGATGAGGATGAGAGGGACGAGCATCGCGCCGGTCTTGGAATTTGGCACGAGTGCTGAGACGAGCAGGCCGAGCGAGATGCCGCTGATCGCGGTGAGGAAGGTCCACAGGAAATAGTGCAGGAACATCCCGCGGATCTCGAGGATCGCATTCCCGACGATGATGAAGAGTGTGCACTGGAGCGCGGAGAAGACACACAGCGTGAGAAATTTCGCAGCGACATAGTATGCCACGCGCACGTCGAGATTGCGCTCGCGGTGGAGGATGTTGCGGTCGCGGATGATGTCCTCGACGCTGTTCATCAGCGAAAGGAACAGCGCGACGAGCAGGCTGATGAAAATGTAAGTCGGAATGTGGAATGCCGACGCAAAGACGTAGGGCCGGTCTGCTTCCTCTGTGAAATAGAGTGCCCAGGCAACGACGAGCGCGAGCAGCGGCGGGGCGAGCAGCGTGACGAACATGCTGGCGACATTGCGGAGCTTCGAGAGAAACGCGCGCCGCAGCAGCACGTGGAACTGCAGCCATTCCTCGCGCCAGCGGACTTTGCGCGGTGCTGGCTGCCGGCGCGCTTCCATGATCTGTGTGGCGGTGGTGGTCGTCGCCGTGGATGCCTGCTTGCGCAGCGAGACCTGCTTCATCTCCTGCGTCAGGCGATAGGTCTCATAGCGGTCGCGCCAGAAGTCCGGCGAAAACCGTCGCGCAGGAAGGAGCTGTCCATTGCTTCCCTCCTCGAAAATGACTTCACCGCTCAGGTCGTGCAGGGGCGTCTCCAGGATGTCGAAGCAGAACTCGGGACTGCCGCCTTCGCTTTTGATCCCTTGGACAGTCACATTTTCCTCGGTCGCGGCTTCCGCGAAATACCGCATCATCTCATCGGGCGTTCCGCCAAAGACCAGCTTGCCGCCACGGTCGAGCAGCACGGCCTTGTTGAAAATGTGGAAGAGCCGTGCGCTCGGCTGATGGATGACGACGAGGACGATCTTGTTGTGCGAGATGCCCCGGATGATCTCGATGACGTGCTCGCTGTCCTTTGAGCTGAGGCCACTCGTCGGCTCGTCGAAGAGGAAAATGTCGGCCGAGCTGATCATATCGAGCCCGATGTTCAGCCGCTTGCGTTCGCCGCCGGAGAGTGTCTTTTTTTCCACCGAGCCGACGGTCACGTCGCGGCGTTCGCTCAGGCCGAGCTCGACGAGGCGGCTGTCCACGCGACGCTTTCGGTCGCTCTTTCCGAGATGCGGCGAACGGATGGCCGCGGCGTAGGAGAGGTTTTCCTGAACGGTGAGATGATCGTCGAATGCGTCATCCTGCGGGATAAAGGCGATGAAGCGTTTGAACTTTTCGAGGTTGTCGTAGAGGTCCTGGCTGTTGAGCAGGATCTTCCCGCGCGAGGGCGGCAGGCGTCCCGCGATGGCGCGCAGGAGTGTGCTTTTGCCAGAGCCGCTGCCACCCATCACACACACGATGTCGCCGCGGGTGAGGTTGAAATTGATGCCATCGAGCCCCGTCGTGTGGTCGCCGAACATGCACGTCACGTCGCGCAGTTCGAGCGATGAGATGATATTGCGCTCTTCCTCGATGATGCGTTCGCCGAAGTCGCAGCGCAGTCCCTGGCCGGAATCAATGCGGATAAAGTCACCGTCCTTCAGCTCGCAACTCGCGCCGACTGGAACGATGCGTTCACCGACGGTGATCGGCCTTGCCGCAGCGATCACATCGAGCCTGCCGACCTTGTTGTCGTAGTCGCATTCGACCTTAAGCAGGATTTCGCCCGAGGCACCGGGAGAGAGGAGGATGTCGTCCACCTCAAGCATGCTCGGGTTGCTCGATACGAGGTAGGTATTCTTGTAGCTCTTGAGGTGGAAGCGCACGCCGAGCGCGCGGGCTTTGCGGCGAAGTTCCGCGAGCGGGAGTTCGGCCTCTTTGCGGAAGACGATGCGATCTTCAGGCGTGGCATTCAGCATCGTGCCCGCGCGGAGCGTCACACCGTTGAGCTGCGCATTCACGGTCTTGAGCGCGCGCACTTGCACCTTCAGCCCGAAGCGTACTTCGAGCGCGCTGTTCCGCGTGCGGATACGCGATAGTTCCACTTCGTCGTCGTCGTCAATTTCCACATAGACGTGCGTGATGAGCACGCCCTTCTTCGCATTGAAAAAGGAGACGATGTCCTCGTAAGTGAGCACCTGCTCGTCGAGCAGCACGCGCTGTCCGGTGAAGATGCGCGAGAAAGTGCCCGGTGCGAGAGGGCGCCCACGCACGTAAACCGGATGCTGGCTCGCATTTTTCAGAAGCAGCAGCGTCTGGTAGCGGAATGCGATCAGCAGTTCGCCGGGCTTGAGGCTCTTCAGCCACACGTCCGCCTGCGCGTCGCGGCCGAAGGTGAGAACTTCGAGCGGAAGCTCACCGCTCGGCGCGACGGACTGGTCCGCCTTTTCCCCTGCCTGAAGCTGATGGACGATCTCGATCGCCTGCGCCTGCATCCCGAGCCGCTCCATGAAGCCGTAGAATGCGGGCATCTGCTGCTCGTTTTTGTCCGAACGCGCGATGATGTCGTAGAGTTGCACCCCGAGGATGATTTTTTGCTCCGGCGAAAGCACGCGCGCGAGGCGGTCTCCCATCGCATTCAGATCCTGCTGCTGGCCCAGCGCCTCCCGGAACTGCCGCCGCATATCCTCGTAGATGCCGCCGGGAAATCCGTGACGCAGAAGTCCGAGCACGGTGTCCACCTCCTCTTCGACGACCTCGCCCTCATTTTTTGAAAATCCCGCCAGCACCTGAATCACGAGCGGGAAGAGGCTCTGATCCTCTGCTGGTCGCGGCCGTCCGGCCAGCTTACGCCATCCGCGGGAAAGGAGGCGTCCCATCGCGCGAAGGGGCGAGAGAAGGCTTTTGCGAGTGGGTGTGGCTGTGCGTGCCCCGTCGTTGCTCATGGGTGTCGCGCACGACGTGCCGCGCGCTGCGGTGGAGTATCACCGGAGGCGTCGCGGTGTCCATCATGTCGCGAGGAAAATAGGGCCGACTCCATTTCATGGATTCCTGTTTTGAATCTCAATCTTTGTTCCAGAGACGAGAGGGAGATCAGGTTGGAGTGATGCGAAGTTGCCGCGGTCACGCCTCGGGCGGTGCGGAAAAATCGCGTCGCCCCTCCACGGGCCGCGCTGCCGTGGCACGCCATGCGTGATCCTTCGGATCGGTTGCCTCGGCAGGCGCGCGACGCTTCTCGTCGAAAACTGCGACGCCCACGACGCCGGCATTCACCGTGTCGCCGTGCCGACGATGGCCGTAGCTCTCGAACATCCCGCCCAGGCGAAAGGCCGCGACTGAAGAATTCCCCGTACGAAAGCCCTCGATCGCGAGCATTTCGAATGGCGCGAGCACGTAGCCGCGTTTCTTGAGCGATGCAGCCTTGCCGTCCATCGCGTCGAGTCCGTCCACGCTCACTACGACCTCCAGCGCGCGCCGGGCGTCATTTTTCAAAACGACCTCATAGCGCGATCCGCGGTCGCTGCTCGCGATGCGCCGTCCGCGTGCCTCGTGGCATTCGAGCCATTCGCCGTTCCCGCTGCGCAGGCCGATGCGGAGCGGGCTGCCAGTCGCCGGTTGCAGGCCATCGCAGCGCTTCGCCTCGCCATCGAGGAATGCGAGCATCGCGCTCGCGCCGTCGCGGTCATTGTAGTAAATGCGCGCCTGCGCTGAAGGACGCACCTCGGAAGCGCGCACGAATGGCGCCGGCTCCACCCACGATTCCCGCTGTTCGCCCCACGAAGTGCCGAGGCCGGGGCGCTCTTTGGCGGGTATGATGGTCTCGCGCCGCGCTTCAGTCGGAGGATGCTTCGTCTGAGTCGCGCATCCTGTCAGGAAGGCGACGACGAGCAGGAGGGCAGCGCGGGAGAAAATCATCGGTGGTGGGTTGCCACGATACCGCGCCAGAACGCAGGGAAGTCTGCAAAGAGTTTTTCCACGGCCTCTCTCTCCACCTTCGAACGTGCGCGGCGGATGACATCATCGCCGCCCCACGCCATGGTGATGCCTGACTTTGCACGGCTCTTTTCATCCGTGCCATAGACGTAGCCCGTGCGCACGTCCACGAGTGCCGCGAATGCCGTGGAGATGAGCTCGTAACGCTTGTTCGGCAGCAGCCCGAGCGAAAGCCCGGTGAGCGGAGCGATGATGCTGCCGTCCGTGGCCTGCGTCTCGGTCGCGATGATCAGCACGGCGTCCGCATGGAGCTTTGCCGCAGCTTCGCGCAGCCGGATGTCCGCACCGATGCGGTGCTCGCGATCCGGCTCGCCCAGGATCGTGGGGCTGATGACAGTGGTGCGTGCGACTTGAGGCAATGAATCGAGGCCATCCAGTTTTCCGAATGCGGAAATCGCGCGCACATGCTCGCGCACTCCCTGGTCATTCGGTGCGATGGCGATCGTTGCGGGGAACTGCATTGCGGGCTTTGCATTGGCGGCGCGCGCGATGAGTGGATCGGAAAATTCCGCGCGCTTTGCTTCCCGTGCGCTGGAGACGGCGGGAGAGTTCACGTAGGAGGAGCATCCGGTGAAAATGAGAGTGGCGGCGATGGCGGCGATGGCGGAGGGAATGAGCAATTGCTTCATGTGCTAAAAAACCAGCAGAAAACCAGTTTGGTGACAAGCTCTATTTGCTAAAAAACCAGCATTTGAGTTGACCTTGCCGCGACGCCGACTCATTCTCCGCAGCGTGAACGCTGGCCAACATGAACACGATCCCTTGTCCCGCCGAGAGCGGCAGATCATGGATGTGATCTGGCGCGCAGGCCGTGCGACGGCCACGGAGATTCACGAGGGTCTGCCGGATGCACCGAGCTATTCCGCAGTGCGCGCGCTGCTCGCCGTGCTGGTGAATAAGGGGCATCTGAAGCACGAGCGCGACGGCAAACGCTATGTGTATGAGCCGCTCGCCTCGCAGGAAAAGGCAGGCAAGAGTGCGCTGCGCAGACTGCTTTCCACGTTTTTCAACAACAGCCCTTCGGATCTCGTCGCGACCTTGCTCGATCCGAAGGAAGTGGACGCCGATGAACTCGCGCGGATCCGGAAGCTGATCGACCAGAAGAAGAAAAAGTGAATCTCCCGGCATTCCAGGATCTGCTCTTCCGAAGCATCGCCGTCGCAGGTGCCGCCGCTGCATGCGTGATGCTTTGCCCAGCGGGTTGGCGAGTGCGAGTGAGGCAGTTCGTGCCGGTGGTGGCCTTTGCGGTACTCATCGTCCTCGGCGTGGGACTCGTGCGCCCGCTACCAAGCATGGAGCTGCATGCACCCGCGACGCTCGCCCGATGGGCGGCGGCGGCGAGCGAGTGGGCCGCACCTTGGCTCGTCCACATTTTTGCAATCGTGGCGGCGCTGCTGCTCGCGCGGAATGCTGCCGGTGCCTTCACCGTCGCCCGGCTCGTGCGGAAGTCGCGCCCACTGCACACCCGCCCTTGGCGCAAGCTTCTCGCTGAATGCCAGCAGGCGCTCGGCCTGCGTGGGAAAGTGCGCGTGATGCTCGCAGGCGCGGGTTTTGTGCCGAGTGCGACGGGCCTTTTCCGGCGCACGGTTCTCTTGCCGGATGAGGCGCTGGAGTGGACTCACGCCCAGCGACGGCTCGTGCTGTTGCACGAGCTTGGGCATTTCCGCCGCGGGGATCTGTGGACGCACGTGCTCGGCCAGATCGCGTGCTCGGTGCATTGGTTTAATCCGTTCGTGTGGATGCTGCATCGCCATCTCGCTTTGGAGCGCGAATTTGCCTGCGATGCGCTCGTCCTCTCGCGCGGTGCGGCGCCGGAGGATTATGCCACGCTGCTTTGGAAAATGGGTGTCGCAGCGCGAGGCCCGCGTCTCGCTGCGGCTGCATATCTCGCAATGTCCGCGCCGGGACGTGGAAAACTGGAACAGCGCGTGCGGCGAATCCTAGCTCCGGTGCATCAGGCGGGCCGACTGTTGCGGTTTGCGGACTCTGCGCTGTGTGGCTGTGTGGCCCTCATGCTGGTGGCCTGTGCTTCGATGAAGCCCGTCATTGTTCGGACATTCCTCGGCACCGATCCGTGGTCTGCGCAGGAAGTTGCGGCGCGACTTTCGGCAGATCCATTTCCGGATCAGCGATAGCGTGAGCGGTGCATTCGGGGGCTCGCGGGAAAATATGTTTTCCAACACTGGACGCCTTCGCGTGTTCTATCGGGGACACCGACGATGAATACGACCTTCACCATTGCTCTCCCGATATGGCCATGACGCGATTTTCCAATCCGAAACGCGGTGCCGCATGGATGTGGTGGGTGTCCATCCTCGCAGTGCTGAGTGTGGGCGGGTGGTCGCTATGGAAATACGCGAGCAAGGAAGACGCGCCACAATATCAGACCACGTCCGTGAAGCGCATGGACATCACGAGCAAAATCACCGCCACGGGCACTCTCAGCGCCGTCGTGAGCGTGGTCGTCGGCAGCCAGATTTCCGGGAACATCAAGGAACTGCTCGCGGACTTCAATACGCCGGTGAAAGCGGGGCAGGTGGTCGCAAAATTGGATCCTGCATCCTTCGAGGCGAACGTCCACCAGGCCGAGGGCGATCTGGCGACCGCGCAGGCTGCTGTTGAGCTCGCCCAGATCACGTCAAAGCGCACGACTGAGCTTTTTGCCAATAAGCTCGTGGCCAGCGCGGAAAACGACAAGGCCATCGCCGATCTCCATCAGGCGCAGGCCGGGGTGCAAGTGCGCACGGCGATCTTGGAGCGTGCGAAGATCGACCTTGCCCGCTGCACCATTTATGCGCCGGTGGATGGCGTCGTCATCTCGCGGAATGTGGATGTCGGCCAGACCGTCGCCGCCGCCATGACCGCACCCGTGCTCTTCACCATCGCGGGAGACCTTTCGAAAATGCACATCGAGGCCAACGTCTCCGAGGCTGACATCGGTGGAGTGCGCGAGGGGCAAGTCGCCAGTTTCCTCGTGGATGCATTTCCCGATCAGACCTTCCACGGCAAAATCGTGCAGGTGCGCTACGCCCCGATCACCGTGGACAATGTCGTCACCTACGTGACCGTCATCGAAGTGGCCAATCCCAAGCACGAGCTCCGCCCTGGCATGACGGCGAACGTCTCCATCGTCATCGCTGAAAAGAAGGACGTGCTCGCCGTGCCGAACTCCGCGCTCCGTTTCAAGCCCCCGCAGGACGCCACTTCTGGCGCTTCTCCTTCCACCAAAGGCCCACCCGAAGGCGGACGCGCGAAGAAACCCGCAGCGACCACCACGCGCAAAGTGTATCGTCTCGTCGGTGGCGCGCCGAAAGCGATTGAGGTCACCACCGGCGTCGGCGACGGCATCAATACCGAGGTCATCAACGGCCTGAAGGACGACGAAAAAATCATCACCGGAGTCATCTCCTCAAAGCCCTCCGCCACGCCCGGCCCGTTTGGCAGTGGGCCTCCCGGCGGCGGGTCGTCGCGTCGCATGTAGCGCCATGGATGCGATCATCCGCCTCGATAAACTCGAAAAGACCTACGCCTCCGCCGGCCAGCCGGTCATGGCCGTGCGTGGCGTTTCCCTCTCGGTGGAGGCCGGCGAATTCGTCGCCATCATGGGCACCAGCGGCTCGGGAAAATCCACACTCATGAATATCCTCGGCTGCCTCGATCGTCCGACCGGCGGCCGCTACTTCCTCGACGGGATGGACGTCTCGAATCTCACGCGCGACGAATTTTCCGACATTCGGAATCACAAAATCGGATTCGTTTTCCAGAACTTCAATCTGCTCTCCCGCACGAGCGCGCTCGAAAATGTGGAGCTGCCCATGCTCTACAGCCGCTCCACGCTTTCCGCTCGCGAGAAACGCGAAAAGGCACTGCGCACTTTGGAGATGGTCGGCATCGGCATGCGTGCGGACCACACGCCGAACCAACTCTCCGGCGGCCAGCAGCAGCGTGTCGCCATCGCGCGTTCACTCGTGAATGACCCCGTCCTCCTCCTCGCTGACGAGCCCACCGGGAATCTCGACACGCGCACCAGCGTCGAGATCCTCGGCATTTTCCAGCGACTGAATGATCAGGGCATCACCATCCTCATGGTCACCCACGAAAATGACGTCGCACGCTATGCGAAGCGTGTCGTCGTGATGCGGGATGGTCGCATCGTCAGCGACCTCCACGTGGAGAAACGCTCCAATGCCGAGGAAGAGCTCCGCAATCTTCCCGTCGAAGATCCGCTCGCAGCGGTCGTAGGCAATCCCACTCCATGAGGATCCGCCTCATTCTTCAGACCGCGTTCCGCGCCCTCCGCCGGAATAAAATGCGCTCCCTCCTCACCGGCCTCGGCATCATCGTCGGCGTCGGCGCCGTCATCGCTGCCGTCGCAATCGGCAATGGCGCAAAGGCGAAGGTCGAGCAGCAGATCGCCACCATCGGCGACAACGTGATCATGATTTTCTCCGGCAGTGTCACCCGCAGCGGCATGAGCAGCGGCTACGGCGGAGCAGGCACGCTGACGCTGGATGACGTCGAGTCCATCCGGCGCGAAGTCCCGCTCGTCGAAGCTGTCACTCCCGAGAATAGCGGCAGTGTCCGCGCCTCCTTCGGCAGCGAAAATTGGAGCACGCGCATCAATGGCGTCTCCCCCGAATACTTCGACATCCGCCGATGGGAATTCACCCACGGCGCGCCCTTCAGCGATCGTGACGTCCGCACCGCGGCAAAGGTCGCCGTCATCGGAATCACCGTCGCCAACCGCCTTTTTGGCGAACCCGAGCGCGCGATGGGTCAGACCATTCGCATTCGCAAAGTCCCACTCACCGTCATCGGCGTGCTCGGCGTGAAAGGCGCATCCATCATGGGCTCCGATCAGGACGACACCATCGTCGTCCCCTATACGACCGCCATGAAGCGCATCCTCGGTGCCAAGACCGTCTCCCGCATCACCCTCAGCGTCGAGAAGGGCAAGCCCCTCGCCGGCGTCCAGCTCGCGCTCAATGAACTCCTTTCCCAGCGCCACCGCATCGGCCTCGGACAGGAGCCGGACTTCATCGTTCGCGGTCAGGACGAAATCGCCACCATGGCCTCCAGCGCATCCGAAGCCATGACAAAGCTCCTCGCGGCCATCGCAGGCGTCTCCCTCGTCGTGGGCGGGATCGGCATTATGAATATCATGCTTGTCTCCGTCACCGAGCGCACACGCGAGATCGGCATCCGCCTCGCCATCGGCGCGCGGGGAGGGGACATCCTCCTGCAATTCCTCATCGAAGCCATCACCCTCAGCCTCGTCGGCGGCATCCTCGGCATCACCTTTGGCATAGCCACCGCCAGCATCCTCCCCCGCCTCTTCGATCTCACCGCCGTCGTCACCCCCACGCCCGTCATCGCCGCCTTCGCCTGCAGCGCCTTCGTCGGCATCGTCTTCGGCTACTACCCCGCCCGGAAGGCCGCCGCCCTCGACCCCATCGAAGCCCTCCGCTACGAATAGCGGCAAAGGGTGCTCACGGAAGAGCGGCAGCTTGAGTCTGTGCCCGATTGATGAAAGCGGCGGCGCGCTGCCAGCGGAATCTTACAATCCAATCACTACGGGTCACAGATTGGGAAATGGTTGGCCGACTAGGATTCGAACCTAGACTAGGGGAGTCAAAGTCCCCTGTGCTACCTTTACACCATCGGCCAGTGTGCGCGTGTGCGCGAAAAATGAGGGCTGGAAATTAGCGGGCGTGCTCCGGAGGGCAAATGCAAACTACGATGTTTGCGTGCGGCGCTTGAGCGTGATGCGCTTGATCCGTGAGTCGTCCTGCGGGCTCCATGTCATCACATCGGGATCGTCCTTGAAGGCGTTGTGGATGACTCGGCGCTGGTAGCTGTTCATCGGCTCGAGCTGGTACGGGCGGCCGCTGCTGCGGACGCCTTCCGCGACTTGGCGGATGCGGTGGACGAGGCTGTCGTCCTGGATTTCGCGCCAGTGCTCGATGTCCACGACCACGCGTGGGGCGTCTTTTTCCTGCGCGATGAGGATGCGGTTCAGGAGATACTGGATGTCCTCGAGGAGTTCGCCGCGGCGACCGAGGAGATGTTCGCGCTCGGGGGAATAGACCTGCAGCGTGAGCCCCTTTTCATTCGGGAATTCCTTGATCTCGAATGAAAAGTCCAGGTGGCCTAGCATCGTGTCGAGCAACTCCTTGGGATTCGCATTCATGGCTGTTTGGGTCGTGGTTTTACGCGGACGTTGGAACGAGGGTGACCTTGTTCTGACTCTTCGTAATTTGCAACTGCACGATCGAAATCACATTTTGAATCGTCCAGTAGAGCGCGAGTGCAGAGGCGAAATTGTAGCACATGAAGATGAAGATGAGCGGCATGAACATCATCATTTTCCGCTGCGCGGGATCGCCGCCCTGCGGGCTGAGTTTCATCTGGAGCAGCATCGTCACGGCCATGCAAAGGGGGAGGGGATTGATGGAAAAGCCCGCGAGGTGCGCGACGGTGTCGGGCTGCGAGAGATCCTTCACCCACCAGAAGCCGTGGTGGCGGAGTTCGACGGCCTTGCCGAGCATGTTGTAAAAGCCGATGAAGATCGGGATCTGGATGAGCATCGGCCAGCAGCCGCTGAGCGGATTCACGCCGGCCTTCTTCCACACCTTGCCCATCTCCTGCTGGAATTTCACGGGCTCTTCCTTGTACTTGTCCTGCAGTCGCTTCATCTCCGGCTGGAGCGCGGACATCTTTTTCATGTTGTTGTTCGCCTTGTTCTGGAGCGGCCAGAGCAGCGCCTTCACGCAGATGGTGAGCAGCACGATGGCGAGCGCGTAGCTGCCGGTCAGCGCGTAGAGGCCGTTCATCGAGTTCAGCAGCATGCGGCTGAACGGACCGGTGGGAATGCCGAGGAATGAGCCGTAGTCGAGGACGTCGCTCTCCTTGTTGGCGAGTTGCTTGAGGCGGCGCAGCTCGCGCGGGCCGGAATAGATGCGAAGACGCTTCGTAGCCTTGCTGCCTTTCTCCAGCGCGAAGCCAGGAATAGCGAGCGCGCCGTCCACCTTGTGAAGCGGTTGCTTCGCCGTATCAAGAACGTGGCCGGCATTGCGCCACGTGTCGGGAGTGATTTCGCTGCGCTTCGCCCACACGCCGGTGCCGAGATTCTTCACGAGATCTTCGCTGTTGCCGCTATCGTAGCCGAGGATGGTCACCATCGTGGTGAAATACTGGTTCGTCACCGCAGCCCAGCGTATCTGGTCGCCATTCTGGCGGAAGACCGGGCGCTCCGGGTGGCTCCACGAGAGGAAGCCGCCGGCGGAAAACCAGTCCACGTTCTGGAAGTTGTTCGTGCCATCACGCCACCAGTCGAAGCCCTGATACATGCGGGTCTCGGCGGCGTTCACGGGAGCGGCGCTGCCAGTGTTGACAAAAAGCGTGGGTGCCATCATCGCCTGATCGCCGAGGTTCTCGAAAGTCACATCGAGCCCGATGGAGTATTCCCCGCTCGGCGTTTTTTCGCGCGGGAGGAAAAAGGTCTTCGTGATCTTGATGTGCCGCGCGTCGTCCAGTCGCTCGAAGGAGACGGTGTGATCCGTGTCGTTCACGGACATCTTCCACGGCAGCTTCAGCAGCGCGTCGTTGTCCGGATCTTCGGTCATCGCGCCGATCGGGATGGTGCCGAATTCATTGATGATGACCTGCGTGCCATTGGTCTTGTCCTTGAAGTGCTCGCGCAACGTCCCGCGGATGATGCCGCCGCCCTGCGAGGTGAATTCGTAGTCCACGGTGCCGGGGACACTCGCCACTGTCTTGCGCTCCTCGGGCACCGAAGAAACGGGAGCCGGAGCGGGTGGGGGAGTCGCGCCCGGGGTCGCAGGAGTCGCATTCGTCGCGCTGGGCGCCGTCGTTTTTGGCACGTCTGCGACGGCGGGCTGTTTCGCCTTCGCCTCCTCGGCCTGCTGTTTCTTGATCGCCTCGTAGAGCAGTCGCTGCTTTTCTGCGCGGGGCGCGTAATAGCCGAAGTGCCAGCCGAGCATGAGGCCTGCGGTAAGAATGATGATTGCGAGTGCTTTGCGGTCCATAGGTCAGCGGGAAGTGTTTTGCGATTCGTGCGTGGAGGGCTGCACCGGGGGGACGGGATCAAAGCCAGGTGTGCACCAAGGGTTGCAGCGGCAGATGCGGCCGACGCCGAGGCGCGTGCCGCGGAAAATGCCATGCACCTCGACGGCCTCTGCAAAATATTCCGAACAGCTCGGCATGAAGCGGCAGCCCGCGCCCGGCCCCGCGATCCAGTGCAGCAGCGGCGAGAGCGTCAGCTTGTAAATGCGCTGGAGCAGGCGGACGGAAAACTTCATGGCGTGCAATCCTTCATCGGATCGCGGAGAATCCTGCCGCGCTGAGCCAGTTGCGAGAACTCCTCGCCGAGCACCGCCAGCGATGCTTTCGCTGCGGACGACTTTGCCACCACGACCAGCCACAGCCCGGGAATGAGCCTTGGACGGATGGCGCGGAAAAGCTCACGCAGCCTGCGACGGACGCGGTTGCGGATCACTGCGTTGCCCACGCGCTTGCTCGTGACGATGCCCACGCGGCCATCCGCATCACCGACACCTTTGAGCACGCCGAGCACCATCATTTTTCCATGCACCGGACGGCCTTCGGTCCGCACACGCGCAAATTCCGCCGTCTGCGTGAGACGGACTGCCTTGGGAAATCGCAGGCGCGGCTTCTGCCCGCCCGACAGGCGCGGATTGCGCCCTTCCGGTTTCCCGGTCGTGGCGTCGTCGGGCACTGGAATGAGGCTTAGGCCTCGGTGTGACGCGCGAAATGCACCTCGACGCCCTTCGGCATGAGACGCTTGCGGCCACGCTGGCGGCGGCGTGCGAGAATGGCGCGGCCATTCTTGGTGGTCATCCGCTTGCGGAAGCCGAATTGCTGTTTGCGGGTGCGCTTGGATGCCTGATAGGTGCGTTTCATGGTTCGAAAGTGTTGTCAAAAAGGGCGCGTAGCTTAGCGGCGGGTGTCTGCATGTCAACCCATCGGAGCAAGTTTGTGCGTCACTTTTCAAGCTGCTCCTGCGCGGCCTTCAGTCGCGGGTCGTCTAGGTCGAGGCGGTAGAGGATTTGATTGTAGTCGTAGAGCGGCGTGCGCTGCGTGCGACCGGAGAAAGTGTGGCTGTACGTCCCCTCGAAGTAGATCGTGCGGCCGCCGTCCTCGTCGAAGAACACGTGCTGCGCGGGATTGTAGAACGAGTATTTGTCGTGCGTGACGATCTTCACCGCGCGCTTCCACGGGCCGGTCGGCGCGGCGGACTCCGCATACCACACTTCGCCGAGGAAGGACGGCTTGCCGAATTGCTGCACGGCGATGAGCACCCAGCGCTGGCGATGCTCGTTCCAGCACACGCTGCCCTCGTGAAGAGCGATGCGTTCCTTCGTCGCCACATCCTCGGGAAAGACGCGGCTTTCCTCCGGCTTGATGAGCCCGGACTTCACCCACTTTGCCTCCTCCTGCGATTCGATCGGTGGCGCGTCTTTGCGCCATGCGTATTCGAGCGAGCCGTCCGGCTTGCGGCGCGGCACGAGTTTGCCGGCGCACGTCCAAGCTTCGTAGCTCGCGGGATCGATCACATCCTTGAAGCGCGCGGGCACTCGCATGCACAGGCCGGCATCGCCGAAATACACGTAGTCCGTCCCGCCCTCGTTCACATGCGTCGCGCGGCCGCGTGGATAGCGCCACTTTTCATCGAGCGGCAGCGTCGCCGCGCGCTCGAAGATCTCCTTCTCATCGTTAAACACCGCGATGCCGTGCTCGAACACCTTCTCCAGCCCGCCGCGCCGCGCGTAATGCGCCACGAGTTTCTCCGCTCCCGAATCATCGCGCACCACGCACAGCCCGAACAGCCACACCACGCCCTCCTTCCGCTCCAGCGGACACATCTCCTTCGCGAACCCATCCTTCCCCACGTAGTAATGCAGGTCCGCGCCCTGCGACGGCGGCAGCCCGCCCTTGGCCCCGGGGCCGCTTTGGATCGACAGCTCCGACCACGCGCAGGCCGTGCGGAAATTCCCCAGCGGATACGCCATTCGCATCGTGTCGCCCCACAGCCAGAAAATGCGCCCCCGGTAGATCGCCGTCTGCACGGAATCCTGCCCGACCACCCCGCCATTCGTCAGCGGCTCCGCGAGCGGCGGCTTTTCCCCGAGCAGCACCGTTTCGCGGTAAATGCCCTGGCCCGTGAGCCGCACCACGCGCTCCGCGATGTTCAGCCGCTTCGCCTTCACCACCGCCTTTTCCCCCGCGCGCGGCGTGAACCGCATCCCCGTCATCCCGAAGCCATCGAGCGGAAACTCATACCCGTGCGAGCGTATCGAGAACCACACCGGCAAGCCCATCTGCCCCGCCTCGTCGAACGCGACGCGTCCCGCGCTGTCCGTGACGAAGAGCTTGTTGTCCATCGTCTCCAATTCCACGAGCGGCACACCGCGCCCCGTCGCCTCATCCACCACGTCGATCTCGAATGGTTTCCCCGCGATCGCTTCCAGCGAAAGAAGGCCGCACAGCGCGAGGATGAGTCGCGCCGGAGTGGGGTGAGGATTCATGCTTCGCAGAAAAGCCGATTGCGGAAAGCATTGAAAGCGCGCTGCTTGAGCCTTCAGTGATGTAAGTGCGGTTATATTTTCCATGATTTGGCACCTTCAATGCTTTTCTCAAATCCGAGTATGAACGACGAAATCAATCAGGACGGTACGACGTGGGCCACCCAGGTGGCACAGATGAAACAACTCAGTCAGCGCGCTGCGAAACTTTCCGAGCGCGGGGCACACTACTTTGTCGGCTGGCTCATCGGTGCTGGCATGCACAAGCCAGCTATGATGGCCGAGTTTGAGAAAGTAATGACGCGGCTGGAAAATGATCCGGAGTTGAGCCACTGCTGGAGAGAATCCAGCAGTTTGGAAACTACCGCGGCAGCGGCAACGGCATCGGAATCCGCCGTCGTGCTGGCTGAATCCAGTCCGGCAATGGAGCGCGCAGTCGCCACAGAGGTTCAAGCCGTCAGCACCGAATCTCTCGAAACCACATTGGAAAAATCAAATGCCGCGGACGAGGAGACTTCGGCTGCCATCTCGCAGGAGCAAGAATGCGAAAGCAGTAGCTTGGTGAAATTTGAAACAACGATCCATCCCGAGACTGAAGAGCGTCAGGGATTTTTCGCAAAGATCTTCCGCAGGCAGCGCGTCGCCGCATAAAGGTTTCCCATGGTCTGAAGTAGCGGTGTGCTTGGCGCCCATGCTGGGAACGCCAAAAGGGAGGTTGGCTTTCGGACCCATGTTCGCTAGACTTTACCAGACAATGCCGAGGCGTCATGATTGCTGCGCCTGTATCTTCCGAAAATGCCCGCTCCACTTCCAAAGAACGAAACCAGGCGACTCGATGCGCTGCGTCGCTATCAGATCCTCGACTCTCTGGCGGAGCAGATCTTCGACGACTTTGCCTTTCTCGCGTCCACGATTTGCCAGACGCCCATCGCCCTGATGTC
Organism: Chthoniobacterales bacterium; assembly: GCA_038227825.1. Taxonomy (GTDB): domain Bacteria; phylum Verrucomicrobiota; class Verrucomicrobiia; order Chthoniobacterales; family Chthoniobacteraceae; genus SXWH01. The sequence continues at coordinate 68,434 of JBBRPQ010000014.1, read as the reverse complement.
ACTGGTGGACGCCGACCGCCAATGGTTCAAGGCCCGGGTCGGCCTCGACGCGATAGAGACGCCCCGCGAGCATGCATTCTGCGCGCACAGCATTCTTGGGAACGACGTAATGGTCGTTGAGGACGCGACACGCGACGAGCGGTTCGCGAGCAACCCGCTGGTGCTGGGGGATCCTCGGATTCGATTTTATGCGGGCGCACCTTTGATCGACGCCGAGGGCAACGCCTTGGGAACGCTCTGCGTGATCGACCGCCAGCCGCGCCCACTCACCGCGGATCAGCGCAAGGCATTGGAGGCGCTCGCCCGGCAGATCATTTCGCAGTTGGAATTCCGCCGGGTATCTGCCGACCTGGCCGAGGCGGCTTCCGAAATCAGGACGCTGCGCGGTCTTTTGCCTATGTGCTCCCACTGCAAGGGCATTCGGAATGACGACGGGTTCTGGCAGAGTGTCGAGGTGTATGTGAGGGATCACTCCGAGGCGGATCTGACCCACACCGTCTGTCCGACGTGTCTGAAGAAAGAGCACCCGGCCCTTTACGAACGCCTCCACGCCCAGGGGAAGATCTGACGGCGGCAGCCCGTCCCGTTATTCCACGCCGACGGTGTCCTTCGCGCCGGCGACCGCGTATTCGCGGTTCAGCTTCGCTATGACGGTGGCGGGGATTTCGGCGGGGCAGACGGCTTCGCACTCGTAATAGTTCGAGCAATTGCCGAAGCCTTCCTTGTCCATCTGCGCGACCATGCTGAGCACGCGGCGCTGACGCTCGGGCTGGCCTTGCGGGAGTTCGGCGAGATGCGTGACTTTTGCTCCGACGAAGAGCATCGCGCTGCCATTCGGGCACGCACCGACGCACGCGCCGCAGCCGATGCACGCGGCGGCTTCCATCGCGCGATCGGCGTTCTGTTTCGGGACGAGGATCGCATTTCCATCCTGCGCACTCCCGGCGCGCGCAGTGATGAAGCCGCCGGCCTGCTGGATGCGGTCGAATGCCGAGCGGTCCACGCAAAGATCGCGGATGACCGGGAAGGCCTTCGCGCGGAACGGCTCGATGTAGATCGTGTCGCCGTCCTTGAATTTCCGCATGTAAAGCTGGCACGTCGTGGTCTCGCTCGGGCCGTGCGGGATGCCATTGATGGAGAGCGAGCACATGCCGCAGATGCCTTCGCGGCAGTCGTGGTCAAACGCGATGGGCTCGTCGCCCTTGCGCGTGAGTTCGTCGTTCACGATGTCGAGCATCTCGAGGAAGGAGGCCTCGGGCGGGATGCTGTTTGCGGTGATGTCCACGAGGCGGCCTTCGCTCTTGCGGTTTTTCTGGCGCCAGACTTTGAGTTTGAGGTTCATTGCGCGGTCGTTGGGTGAAAGTGATGAGTTCGATTAGCGGTAGCTGCGGACGTCGGGCTTTGCGACTTCGTAGATGAGCGGCTCGGTGTGGCGGAGCGGCTTCACTTTGTCGCCCGCATGTTCCCAGCACGCGACATGGAGGAAATTCTCGTCGTCGCGCTTCACGTCACCGGCGCAGACTTTGCCGCTCTGCACTTCGGGATCCTTTTCCGTGTATTGGAATTCCTCGCGGAAATGTCCGCCGCAGCTCTCGCGGCGTTCGAGGGCGTCGAGGCACATCAGCTCGCCGAATTCGAGGAAGTCGGCGACGCGGCCCGCTTTCTCCAGCGAGACGTTCAGCGAATCTCCGCTGCCGGGGACGTTCACGTTCGACCAGAATTCGTCGCGCAGCGTGGGGATGCGCGAGAGCGCGCGGGTGAGTGATTTTTCCGTGCGCGCCATGCCGCAGAGATCCCACATGAGCAGGCCGAGTTCGCGGTGGAATTCGTCCACGGTCTTCTTGCCTTTGATCGAAAGGAACTTTTGCGTGCGCGCGGTCGTCGCCTCTTCGGCGGCGCGAAACTCGGCGTGGTCGGTCGTCGGGCGTTTGTCCGGCGCGACGCCGGCGAGGTAGTTGCCGATCGTCGAGGGCAGGATGAAATAGCCGTCCGCGAGACCCTGCATGAGCGCGCTCGCGCCGAGGCGGTTTGCGCCGTGGTCGGAGAAGTTTGCTTCGCCGAGCACAAAGAGGCCGGGGACGTTGCTCATCAGGTTGTAGTCCACCCACAGGCCGCCCATCGTGTAATGCACCGCGGGATACACGCGCATCGGCTGCTCGTAGCCGCTCTCGGCGGTGATCTGGTGATACATGTCGAACAGATTCCCGTAGAGCGCCTTCACCTTCTCGCTGCCACGTGTGCGCGCCTCGGCTTCGGAAATGTTCGCGCCGCCGATGCTGCTGCGGCCGTAGCGCAGGATTGCATCGTGGAAATCGAGATACACACCGAAGCCGCCGGGGCCAACGCCGCGACCGTCGTCGCACTGCGCTTTCGCCGCGCGCGAGGCGATGTCGCGCGGGGCGAGATTGCCGAACGCGGGATACATGCGCTCAAGGTAGTAGTCGCGTTCGCCCTCGGGAATGTCGCCCGGCTTGCGTGTGTCGCCCTTTTTCACCGGTGCCCAGCAGCGTCCATCGTTGCGGAGCGACTCGGACATGAGCGTGAGCTTGCTCTGAAACGAGCCCGCGACCGGAATGCACGTCGGGTGGATTTGCGTGAAGCACGGGTTCGCAAAGAGCGCGCCCTTCTTGTGAGCGCGATACGCGGCGGTGACGTTGCAGCCCTTCGCCTGTGTCGAGAGATAGAAGACATTGCAGTAGCCGCCCGTCGCGAGCACGACGGCGTCCGCGGAATACGACGTGATTTTCCCCGTCTCCATGTCGCGGACGACGATGCCTTTCGCGTGGCCATCCACGATCACGAGTTCGAGCATCTCCGAGCGCGGGAACATCTGCACGGAGCCCGCGCCGATCATGCGATTCAGCGACGAATATGCGCCGAGCAGGAGTTGCTGCCCCGTCTGGCCGCGTGCGTAGAAAGTGCGCGACACCTGCGTGCCGCCGAAGCTGCGATTGGCGAGCAGTCCGCCGTATTCGCGCGCGAACGGCACGCCGAGCGCGACGCACTGATCAATGATGCCCGTCGAGATTTCGGCCAGCCGATGCACATTCGCCTCGCGCGAGCGGAAGTCGCCGCCCTTCACCGTGTCGTAGAAAAGCCGGTGCACGGAGTCGCCGTCGCCCTGGTAATTCTTCGCGCCATTGATGCCGCCCTGCGCCGCGATGCTGTGCGCGCGACGCGGCGAATCCTGGTAGCAAAAGCACTTCACCTGATAGCCGAGTTCCGCGAGCGAAGCCGCCGCGCTCGCGCCCGCAAGGCCGCTGCCCACGACGAGCACGGAATACTTCCGCTTGTTCGAGGGGTTGATGAGCTTCGATTCAAACTTGTGGTTTTCCCACTTCGATTCGAGCGGGCCGGACGGGATCTTGGAGTCAATTCTGCCGATCATTGGTTTTCTCTCTTAATCTTATTCTTAATCTTAATCCTAATCTTGGCTGGCTCTCGTCCCGGCGCGATGGGGCGGGGGATTAAGATTAAGAATAGGATTAAGAGGATGCGCGCGGCGCGGGACGGTGGCGTTCATTTTACTTGGCCTCCTTCGCTGCGGGAGCCGCAGGTTTCGGTGCCGGTGCCGCGCCGCAGCAGGAAGGCTCACTCGCGGCGCTGATGTGTTTCTTATCGTAGAACCCCGCCATCACCGCGACCGGGATGCTCACAAAGCCCGCGCAAATGCCCCATGCAAGAATCTGCGCGGCCAGTCCGAGACCGCGAGCCATCTTTTTCGTCCGCAGTCCGAGCGTCTGGAAAAGACTCGCCGCTCCGTGGCTGAGATGCATCGCGAGCAGCACCATCGCGACGATGTAGAAAATCGAGATGACCTTGTTGCTGAAGCCCACGACCATCATCCGATACACGTCGTGATCCTCGCCATCCATCCACGTCGCGTAGTCAGAGTTGATCGAGTGCGTCGTGAAATGCAGAAGGTGGAACACGATGTAGCTCAGGAGAATGATCCCGCTCAGCGCCATGAGCCGCGTAGCGACTTTCGACTGCACCTTCGCCTTGAACTCATAACCCGCGCCTTTCGCCGCGCGGTTCGCCCTCACGAGCATCAGCGTTGTGACGATGTGCAGTACGGCGACTGCGAGCAGGCCGATGCGCACCACCCAGAGTCCGCCAAAGGGGAGGTGCTTCAGCTTGGTGCCGTATTCATTGATCACGTGCGGGCCGGCGAAGAACTGCAAATTGCCAATCAGGTGCCCGATGACGAATGCGATGAGCATCAGTCCGGTGATGGCGACGAGGAGTTTCTTCCCGATGGAAGATTGAAGGAATGAGCAGCAGCTATTCACGGATTGGTTTTCAAAATGATATTCGGCCAACAACTGCTGACGGACGCGCCGAAAACCGGAGGGGACCGCGCTGTCATCCGCCTGAGTTGGCGTCAGGCGGCGCGAAGTGATATGCGCAAAAGCCGCCGCGTGGCAACTGGCACGAATGGCAAATTTTTTGCGGCGACGCAAAATCCTGTTCGCTAGCTGGAGCGGTTCAGGAAATGTCGTGGCCGCGGCACGAGGAGCAGGGGCGCCCTCGCCCCGACGTTCAACATGGGGCGAGGGCGCCCCTGCTCCTTGAAAAAGCGGCCATGCTTTTTGGTGCCCCGCGCTAGTGATCCTCGCTGGTGATGCGGAGCACTTCCTCGAGCGTGGTGATGCCTTCCCTCGCCTTGTCGATGCCGACCATGCGCAGGGATTTCATTCCCTCTGCGATTGCCTGATTTTTCACCACGGCGGCGCTCGCACGCTTGATGACCAGGCGGCGGATTGATTCGCTGACGGGGAGCACTTCGAGGATTGGAGCGCGGCCGACGTAGCCGCGGCCCTTGCAGCGCGAGCAGCCTGCGCCGCGATAAAGCGTGGCACCGTCATCCTCGATACCCATTTTTGCGAAAATTTCCGGCTCGGGCCGGAACTCCTCCTTGCAGTTCGGGCAGATGCGGCGGACGAGACGTTGCGCGCAAGTGAGGATGACGGACGATGAAATGAGGAACGGCTCGATGCCCATGTCGTCCATACGCGTGATCGCGCCTGCGGCGTCATTTGTGTGCAAAGTGGAGAGCACCTGGTGACCGGTGAGTGCGGCTTTCACCGCGATGTCGGCGGTCTCGTTGTCTCGAATTTCACCGATCATCACGATATCCGGATCCTGACGCAGAATCGAGCGCAGCGCCTCGGCGAAACCCATGCCGATGTCCGCTTTCACGGCGACCTGGTTGATGCCCATGAGCTGGTATTCCACCGGGTCCTCGACAGTGACGATGTTGTAGATCGGGTTGTTCAGCTCGTTCAGGATCGTGTAGAGCGTCGTCGTCTTGCCGGAACCGGTCGGGCCGGTGACGAGGATCATCCCGTGCGGCGCATCAATGGCCTTTTTGAAAATGCCGAGCGAATAATCGTCCAGCCCCATGTTCTCGATGCTCCCGCCGAGTGCGCCCTTGTCGAGGAGACGGATTACGATCTTCTCGCCGTACACCGTCGGGAGCATGCTGATGCGGAGATCGATTTCCTTGCCCGAGACGCGGATGCGGAAGCGCCCGTCCTGCGGCAGGCGGCGCTCGGCGATGTCGAGGCCGGCGAGGATTTTGATGCGCGAGGCGATCGGCATCTGCAGCGCCTTCGGCGGCGAAGTCGCCTCGATGAGTGCGCCGTCCACGCGGTAGCGCAGCTTGATCTCCTTTTCAAAGGGCTCGATGTGAATGTCCGAAGCCTTCTCCTTGATCGCCTGCACGAGGATGAGGTTCACGATCTTCACGACCGGCGCGTCCTCGCTGTCCACCGCCATCTGATCGAGATCGATCTCCTGCTTGGCGACCTTCACCTCTTCGACAGTCTCCGCCGCATTCTCTGCAGCATGCCTCAGCACCTGATCCATGGTGGTGCTGGACTGGCTCACACCGGAGAGCGCCTCGATCACGCACGTCTCCGTGGTGATCATTGGCACTATGTCGAGTTTTGTGCGCTGGCGCAGATCGTCGAGTGCGAGGACGTTCAACGGGTCGGCCATCGCGACGAAAAGCCGGTTTCCCAGCTTGCATACCGGCGCCAGCTTATAGTTGCGCGCCATTTCCTTCGGAACGAGATTCATCACGTCCTCCGGGATGCGCATCTTCGAGAGATTGATCGGTGGGGTATCGAGGCACCGGCCCATGGAGATCACCATGTCCTGCTCGGTTACGTATTTGTTGTCCGTGAGGATTTTCAGCAGGCGTCCGCCCTGCTTTTTCTGCAACTGCATGGCCTCGTCGAGCTGGCCGGGCAGCAGCAGGCCGTCCTCGATCAGGACATCCGCGATTCTTTCACCGAAGGATTTGATGCTCATCTTTGGCTGGAAAAGTTAGCGACGGTAGGAATCAACGAGCACCTTGCTGATGACTTCGGGGGAGGCGAGGTGCCATTGGATGTTGTAGTCGAGCAATTGCTGCACGGCGTCCTTGGCCACGGTGTCGAACGGATTTGCCACGGCGATCATCATGGTCCGCGACATGATGTCGAAAGGAACCATCAGCCGCCCAAGCGTCACTGATTCTGGAAGCATCTTCACGATCTGTCGGTCCACGTCGTAGTATTCCAGCGGGATGTAGGCGAACTTCGAGCGACCCAGGATTCCGTTCAGGAGATTCTCCAATTCCAAGCCACCGCGAATGACCAGCTCTGCAATCAGGGAGGCAGCAGCCTGCCCTTCCTGGCGCGACTCATTCCGTTTGCGTACGGCCATGAGAGCCGGGGTGATCACCTCGTCGGATACGAGCCGGTGCTGGCTGAGGAATTTCACGAGCGCGTCGTTGCCGTCGTCCGCCTTTTCCAATTGCGTTGCGATCACAGTGGAATCCACCGCGCCACGGATCGTGAGCCGCTCGGCGGTCTGCGTATTCTTCGTTGCGATCAGGTTTCCGCCCTCGGTCACCACGCTGCGAAAATCGAGATTGATGCCGCTCGCATCGTTGCCGATCGCCTTCTGTGCATCGGCTTGGCTGGCCTTCAGTCTTTCCTCCACGAGCCCGAGCGCGGCGACCACGTCCGGATTTCCTGGTTCGTACTGGAGGATGAATTCGTATTCGAGAAGCGCACCGGAGAACTGGTTCAGCTCCATGTATGCGTCCGCCAGCCTGCGCGACACATTCAGCCCGTCCTTCGTCTGCCCGAGTTTGAAATACGCCTCCTTCAGGATCTCCATGCTCTGGGTATCCTGCGGATTCGCCTGCGTGATGACGTCGAACATCTCGATCGTCTGTTGCAATTGCTCCTGTTCCTCCGCGGAGAGCGGCTGGACTGGGCTGTCGGCTATCGTGGGCATTTGTAGATGTGATAAAGCGGAAAGCGTGCCCCGTGCCCTCGTGGAGTGCATGGGTTGGCGAAAAATCGGTTGCCCAAGAGGAAGATAGCCACTATCTCCGGCGCTCATGAAACGTTCCCAGCATTGGTGGCATCCCTAGACGGGCCTGCCGCGTCACCTCAGGCGCGGCGGTCGTCGCCACTGTGCGTCGCCTTTCTCCGGCCCGATGATTCCAGTAACCGAATCACCGGGCCTTTTTATTCCCCAAATTTCACACACCCATGATCAGCCAGTTCAAATACAACGCAGACGGCCTCATCCCCGCCATCGTGCAGGACACGAAATCCAAACGCGTGCTCATGATGGCATGGATGAATGAGCAGAGCATCCGCATGACTATGGAGAAGGGACTCATGGTTTATTTCAGCCGCTCTCGGCAAAAATACTGGGTGAAAGGTGAGACCAGCGGCAACGTCCAGCGTGTTCTGAAATGGGCTGTGGATTGCGACAAGGACACGCTGCTCTTTGAAGTCGAGCAGACCGGAGGCGCGTGCCACACGGGCTACGAGTCGTGCTTTTTCCAGGAACTCGACGAACACGGAATGCCGAAGCCAATCGAGGAGCAGCCGCTTTTCGATGCTGCGAAAACTTACGGAGGTCAGTCGTGACCACGCACTTCACGCCTGACCTCGCCGCATTCACTACGCTCGCGAGGCAGGGTAACCTCATCCCCGTCCACGCCGAATTCATCGCCGACGCCGAGACGCCCGTCGGCGCATTCGCGAAGCTCGACGACGGTGGCTACACGTTCCTTTTCGAGAGCGTCGAGAAGAGTGAGCAGACCGGCCGCTACTCGTTCGTCATCGTCGGCCCGCGCGTCGTGATGGAGACCCAGGGCCGCACCGTGCGAATCACCGAGGACGGCGCGACGCGCGAGTTTCAGTCGGAAAAGGATCCGCTCGCGGACTTGGAAAAATACATGTCGCGCTTCCGCTATGTGCCGCTGCCGGATGAGCCGCCGGAATTCCGCACGCGCTTCTTCGGCGGTGCGGTAGGCTACCTAGGCTACGACATCGTGCGCTTCTTCGAGCCTACGGTGCCCGTGGCAAAAGGCGACGAACTCGGCCTGCCCGAGAGCCTTTTCGTCCTCGCAGAGACGGTGCTCATCTTCGATCACCTCAAGCGTCGCCTGCGCATCGTCTCGAATGCCTTCATCGAAAACGACGACGCAGCGTGCATCGAGAAAGCCTACGCCCGCGCGACGAAGACGATCGCCAACATCGCCGCGAAGCTCGCGAAGCCAAACCAGCTCCCGCCATTTCCGATCACCCCGCCGCCGCCGCCCGCCGCCGCGACGAGCAACACCACGCGCGAGGAATTCCACGCGATGGTCCGCAAGGCGCACGAATACATCCACGCCGGCGACATCTTCCAGGTCGTGCCCTCGCAGCGCTTCACCACCGACTACACCGGCGACCCGCTCACACTCTACCGGGCGCTGCGCTTCGTGAACCCGTCGCCCTACATGTTCTGCATGAACTTTCCTGCGGCACCGGGACGCAGCGCGTTCAGCTTCGTCGGCAGCAGCCCCGAGGTCCACGTCCGTGCGGTGAACGGCAAAATCGAAATCCGCCCCATCGCCGGCACGCGCAAACGCGGCGCGACTCCCGCCGAGGACGACGCCAATGCTGCCGACCTGCTCGACGATCCGAAGGAGCGCGCCGAGCACCTTATGCTCGTGGACCTAGCGCGCAACGACGTGGGCCGGGCGAGCGAATTCGCCTCGGTGCGCGTGAACGACTTCATGATCATCGAGCGCTACTCGCACGTCATGCATATCGTCAGCAACGTCGAGGGCCGCCTGCGCCCCGACCGTTCCGCCTACGACGTGATGCGCGCGACTTTCCCCGCCGGCACCGTCAGCGGTTCGCCGAAAGTCCGCGCCATGCAGGTCATCGCCGAGTTGGAGAAATCCAAGCGCGGCGTCTATGCGGGCGCCGTCGGCTACTTCGGCTTCGACGGCAACAGCGACTCGTGCATCGCACTCCGCACCGTCGTGCTGAAGGACGGCAAAGCCCACGTGCAAGCCGGCGCCGGCGTCGTCGCCGACAGCACCCCCGAGGGCGAATACGTCGAGACCGTGAACAAGGCGATGGGCATGATGGCCGCCATCGCCCGCGCGAAAAACCTCAGCGAATAAAAGGACACCGCCATGCTTCTCGTCATCGATAACTACGACAGCTTCACCTACAACCTCGTCCAGTATTTTGGCGAACTCGGCGCGGACCCGCTCGTGAAGCGCAACGACGAAATCACGCCCGACGAAATCGCCGCGCTGAAACCCGCGCGCATCTGCATCTCGCCCGGCCCCTGCACGCCGAATGAGGCGGGCATTTCGTGCGAGGTCATCCGCCGCTTCGGCCCGACCACACCGCTGCTCGGCGTGTGCCTCGGGCACCAAAGCATCGGTCACGTCTTCGGCGGCGACGTCGTGCGCGCAGGCCGGCTCATGCACGGCAAGACCTCGCCGATTCACCACGACGGCACCGGCGTCTTCACCGGAATCCCGTCGCCATTTGAGGCCACGCGCTACCATTCGCTGCTCGTGAAAAGGGACACATTCCCCGCGAGTCTCGAAATCACAGCATGGACCGAGGAGCAGGAAATCATGGGCCTCCGCCACCGCGAATTTCCAATCCACGGCGTGCAATTCCATCCCGAGAGCATCCTCACGCTCGAAGGGAAAAAGCTGCTGAAGAATTTCCTGAGCCTGTGATCGTAGGCGCGAGCGGAAGCTCGCGTCGCGTCCTCCCGGACGCGCCTACGGCAGGTCCTCGGGCGCGTTCCAGTTCATAAAAAGCGCGCCGGCATTTTCCGCAACGGGACGCATGCTCACGAGCTGACTCCCTTCGAGTTTGCGGATGAAGGCCTCGAGTTGTCGCTCGCCGGTTTGGAGGCATTCGTCGGCGATGGCGAGTGCGGTGTGGGGATAGACGGCGGCGAGCGGCTCGAAGCCAGCCCGCCTCTTTCCGTCGGCGGCTACGAATGGGACGACGCCCATCGCGGTGTGCTGTGATTCTTCGAGGAGGGAGCGCAGGAATTCCGCGGTCATCGCGGGCATGTCCACGGCGAGCACGAGCAGGTGCTCGCTCGTGCAGCGTCGCAGTGCGGTGGCGATTCCGCCGAGCGGGCCGCAGTCGGGGATTTCATCAGCGAGGATTTCCACTCCGCAATCCGCATACGGGCCGTCACTTTTTCCCGAGATGAAAAGCTCGGCGGGATTTGTCGCCCGGAGCACGGCGAGCTGGCGCTGCCAGAGCGGTTCGCCGTTCACGGGCAGCGCGGATTTGTCGCGGCCAATGCGCGACGACTTTCCTCCGGCGAGCAGCACCGCGGCGTGTGACATGGATTCCGTTTGAGCGCGCGCGTGCGCCGACGCAAGCTCTCGCCATGCGCATCCGCCACATCTTCATCAGCCCTGAGCACAATTTCGTCGGACACAACGGCAAGCCGCCGGGCGAGAGCCCGGCGCTCGATGTGCCCGAGGCACGCTGCATCACCGGTCGCGGCATCGAGGGCGACCGCTATCTCGATTTCAAGGACGACTACAAGGGGCAGGTCACGTTCTTCGAGCAGGAGGTGTATGAGCGCATCTGCGCGCAGTTCGGCATCCGCCACAAGGGGCCGGAGATTTTCCGCCGCAACATCATCACGGAGGGTGTGGATCTGAATGCGCTGATCGGAAAGGAATTCGAGGTGCAGGGCGTGCGCTTCCTCGGCACGCAGGAAAGTGCGCCGTGCCACTGGATGAACCACGTTTTTGCCGAAGGCGCGGAGGAGGCGTTGAAAGGGCATGGCGGTCTGCGCGCAAAGATCCTGACGGACGGTGTGCTGCGGAAGGACGTGTGAACGGTTCCGCAGGACGGATCACATCGCTGAGGTCTCGAGCCAGTCCGGATTTTCCCGAGCGTGCGCGGCAATCTCTTTGAGTGTTTCCCCGATGGTGGTGCGCGGCGACCAGTTCCAGAGCGATTTTGCCTTTGCAGAATCAAGGACCATCCAGGGAATGTCGAAGGGGCGTGGCTTGAGGTCTGCCTCCACTTTGTGCTCCCCGAAGTGCGCATCGCACCACGCGGTGAGTTGCGCGAGGGACATGCTGCTCCCGATGCCGCCGGAAACATTGACCACGCGGTCGCGTGAATCGGTGCCACGCACGGACATCTGCGAGAGCAGCAGCGGAACGAGGTCGCGAGGGTGGAGGCAGTCGCGCGTCTGGTGGCCCGTGCCGCCAAAGCCGATGTATCGGAGCGGCTTTCTGCGAAGATGGGCATTGATCCAGTAGGAGAAAATCCCCTGCGCAGGATGCCCGAACTGCCCCGCGCCCGCGAGGACTCCGCAGCGGTTGATCCACACGGGCATGCCGAAGGTGTGATGGTATTCGAGCGCGAGATTTTCGGAAGCCACCTTGGTCGCGCCGTAGAGTGAGACTGGTGGTGCGGTGGAGAAATGTTCGCTGACTCCGGCCTGCGAGAGTCCGGTGATCGGTGCGGCATTTTTCGCAGGACGGAATGCGGCATCCGCGACCTCGACTTCGAGGTTCGCAAGTAGCGGGATCGAATAGACGCGGCTTGTGCTCAGCAGGAGAAAGCCGGCGTTCTTTTGTTTGCAGAATTCGAGCAGGTTGATGGTCCCGATCAGATTGTGCTCCACGAGCTGGCGGCTGCTCGTGCGTCCATCCACGCCGGCGAGCACGCTGGGGTTTGCGGCAGCGTCGATGACCCAGTCCACGTCATCCGCCATGTCGAGATCGCTGGGGAGGCGCACGTCACCGTGGCGGACGGTGATGCCGAGCGACTGGAGTGTGCGGCGGTTGAGTTCGCTTCCCGGTCGGCAGAGGTTGTCGAGACCGATGATTTTCAGCGAGGATTCGTCGCGCTGCTCGCGGAGCGCTTTCGCGATGGTGCTGCCGACGAATCCGCAGATGCCTGTGATGAGGATCGTCATGTCGGGCGCGTCAGTGCGGACTGGTGAATCTGCCCGAAGATGTCGTCCAGTGACTGCGTGATGTCCCAGCCGGGGAAGTGCTGTTTCATTTTTGTGAGATCGCTGATGTAGCAGATGTGATCGCCCTCGCGATTTTTGTCCACGTACTCGAACTGCATCTTTTTTCCAGTGAGCGCAGCGATGCGGTCGAAGGCTTCGAGGATGGAGCAACTGTTCGCGCGACCGCCCCCGATGTTATACACTTCGCCGCAGCGCGGGGCCTCGGAAAATGCGTGGATGAATCGCGCGACGTCGAGTGAGTGGATGTTGTCGCGGACCTGCTTGCCCTTGTAGCCGTACACTTTGTAAGGGCGCCCTTCGACGTTGCATTTGATGAGGTAACTCAGGAAGCCGTGCAGCTCGACGCCGCTGTGGTTCGGCCCGGTGAGACAGCCGCCGCGGAGGCAGCAGGTCTTCATGCCGAAATAGCGGCCATATTCCTGCACCATCACGTCCGCCGCGGCCTTAGATGCGCCGAAGATGCTGTGCTTGCTTTGATCGATCGAAAAGTTCTCCCCGATGCCGCCGGCGAAGGCCGGGTCGTCGTAGTCCCAGCGAGCGGGAAGCTCCCGAAGTGGGATCGAATTGGGCCGGTCGCCGTACACCTTGTTTGTGCTCATGTGGACGAAGACCGCCTCGGGAGCATGTCTGCGGGCGGCTTCCAGCAGATTCAGCGTGCCGCCGGCATTGACATCAAAATCATCAAATGGCCGCGAAGCCGCAAGGTCGTGGCTGGGCTGTGCGGCGGTATGCACGATCATCGCGGGCTGGAGCGATTCCATGCAGGCGAGGACTGCGGGACGGTCGCGGATGTCGAGCTCATGATGGCGAAAGCCCGGATGCGTCGCGAGCAGCCGCCGCTGGTTCCAGCGTGTGTCACCGGCGGTGCCGAAGAAATCGGCGCGCATGTTGTTGTCCGCGCCATGCACTTCCCAGCCTCTCTCACAAAAATAGGAGACGACTTCCGAGCCGATCAATCCGGAAGATCCTGTGACGAGTAGTTTTTGCATGGGCTGCGAAACGCTAGAGGTTGGCAGAAAAATGGAAAGCTGTTGTGAGCACGGAGACGCAGAATGGATGGAGGATTGGCGTTGGCCGGATGCCGGATATTGCGAGCCCTCATCTTGCGCGCGGCCACGGGGCCTGCGGCGAAGTCGCAGGTTAGTGGACGGCTATGGCGCGGGCTGGCGCGGACGGCTTGCGGCGATAGATTTCCAAGGGCAGGACTCTTGCGCACAGATCGAATTGCTGGCGCACGACTTCATTCGGCTCATCGGAGCCGTGCTGGCGGCACAGATTTGGTTCGTCCACGTCGTCCCATATGCGATTCAGTACGAGCCAGTCTGCGCTCGCCACATCGCTGGCGAGACGTGAGTTCGGGCGATTCGCGGAGAGGGGATTCATTTCCAGGAAATACGTCGCGGGCGTCATCCACGGGAGCAGGTGATAGAGGAATGTATCGGTGGCGAAAGTGCGCCGGAGATCTCCCGTTCCCACGAAAAGGCGTTCGCCTGGACGTGAACGTTTTTCCAGGAAATGGACGACGGCGCGGACCTGCGGGGCGAGTTGGCCATACAGAAAGGTACGACCGCGGACGGTGATGTTCTCAGCCTTGGAAGCTTCCGAATTGAAAGTGAAACGCGTTGCCGCCCAGCCATATTCGCAGAGCTGTGGCGCTCCGAAAAACACCAGCGTCCCAACCGCTGCGGTAGCGCCGAGTGACCACGGAATCCCCGGCGGTGCGACTCGGCCATTTCGGACGAGAGCAAGGATGACGATCGGGAGAAGGCCGATGGAAAGAAATGCGCTTTGCAGGATATGGAGTGAGTCCGTCCTTTGCATGCACTGGTGCGCGAGAGCGGCGGAGAGGATCGTGACCGCGAGGAAGAGTCGGGCATCCTGCGAGCGCCGATCTTTGTGCCATGCGAGAGCACCGGCGACGAGGCCGAGGGCACTCGTGACCAGATTTGCGTAGAAGATGGTGCGCGGATCTCCGGTCATCAGCGACAGCGGGAGACGGCGCGCGGGGTTTGTAATCACGACCGGGTAGAGGAAGAGATTTTCGAAGACCGCCTTTGGTCCAGCGAGCAGGGTGAGGATGCCGAATGGGAGCAACCCCACCGCAAAGCCCGCCACGTAGTACCAGCGGCGCCGACCGGACATCAGCAGAAATAGCGGCAGCATCGAGGCAATCACTGCGGGCCCGAGGTCTGGCCGATAGAGGAGTGCGGCGGCGCCCAGGAAGCCTGCAACAGGCGCACGCCATGATGCTTCACGCCCGGCCAGGCAATGGAGCGAGCCGAGCGCGCAAGCCACGCCGCCGAGCCATGCAAATGCCAGCAGATGCGTCGGCACGAGCAGGAGTCCGGTGAGCACCGTGCTGCTCACCGCTGCGAGAGTTCCCCACCGCCGGCCGACAGCGAATACACCCAGCAGGAGCAAGAGCCGGTAGGCGAGCCCGACGGTCCGTTCCACCGTGAGGTGCACGCCGAAGACAGAATATGCACTGCCCAGCACCAGGAGGTTTGCCGGGCCGTAGTAGGTCTCGAAATCCCGGTAGGGCACCGCGCCTTTGAAAACGAGTTCCGGGTAAAGCAGCGTCATGCCTTCATCCATCGGCATCCCGGGTTGTTCGTAGCTCGCCCAAAAGGGCACGGTCATCGCGAGCAGGGTGAGTGTCGCATACAGCCACCAATGCGACTGCAGCTTGGGCTTCGTCTCGTCCATCGAGTCAGGCTGTGAACTCCTGCTTCTTCTGGTAGTCGCCCCGACTGAGGTATTTTTCGAGGAAGAGGTAGAGGCAGATGAAAAGGTAACGGCTGCCCATTTCCTTGATCTTCAGCTTCGACATTCCCGTGCGCCGATTGCGCCATGTGATCGGCATCGTCTTCCATTTGAAGCCGCGCACGATTGCCTTCAGCGGGAGCTCCACGGTGATGTTGAAATGAGCCGAGATCAGCGGGCGGCAGCCATCGATAACCGTCTTCCGGTAGGCCTTGAAGGCGTTCGTCGTGTCGTTGAGTTTGATGCCGAAAACGGTCCGGATGAAGCGGTTCGCGACGCGGTTGATGAAGAGTTTGATCTTCGGGTAGTCGATGACGCCGCCACCCGGCAGGAAACGGCTCCCAAACACACAGTCATAGCCTTCGCTCAGCAGATTCCAGTACCTCACCACATCGCGCACATCGTCGGATTCGTCCGCCATCATGATCACCACGGCGTCTCCTTTCATCTGGTCCAGTCCGTATGCGATCGCGCGTCCGAAACCAAAAGGCCCGGGGTTTTTCACGGGCACGAGCTCCGGCATGGTTGCTCTCGTTTCTTGCAAGACCTCCCAAGTACAGTCGGTGCTCGCGTCGTCCACGACCAGGATTTCATGCGGGATTTTCCGAAGCCGCAGTTCGAGGTGAAGGTGCTCCACTGTCGAGGCGATGGAGTCCTCTTCATTGCGCGCCGGTATGACGACGGTCAGGAACTGAAGCGCTCTCGGTGCCGCTTCCGATGCAATGGGAGGGGCATTCAGTTCGTTCAGTTGGTGGTTCCGAAACATAATGATGACAAAGCAGTGGCCGTGCCAACCCGTGTCGGCCGACTGAGACAGCGGACCCATGCGTGAATGCGAAACCCCGCGCTTGCCCTGCCCTTTGCGCAACGTCCATTGTTCGAAGAATGAAGCGCATCCTCCTCTCATTCATCGCCCTCGCATCGACCACCTTCGCCGGAGATTTTTCCGGCGAGACGGGCCTCCAACTCTATTCGCTCCGCGATTCGTTCAAGAAGGACGTGCCCGGTTCGCTCGACAAGGTGAAGGCGTTCGGAATCAGGGAAGTCGAACTCGCAGGAATGTACGACATGCAGCCCGACGGCCTCCTGCATGAACTCGCAGCACGCGGACTCAAGCCGATCAGCATCCATTTCCAATATGGTGCGCTGGAAAAGGACATCGCGAAGTGTGTCACCGAAGCCAAGGCGCTCGGGCTGAAGTACGCCGCATGCCCGTGGATTCCGCATGTGCCAGCGATGTTTGGCATGGAGAGCACGGATAAGGCTGCGGCCGATTTCAACAAGTGGGGCGAGGCCTTCGCGAAGGAAGGGATCACGTTTGCCTATCACAACCACGGGTATGAATTCCGGCCCATCGCCGAGGGCTCGGACAAAACCTTTCTCGACGTGCTAATGGAGAAGACGAATCCCAAATTCGTCTCGTTCGAGATGGACGTATTCTGGGTCGTGCATCCCGGCGCGGACCCGGTGAAGTATCTCAACAAGTATCCCGGTCGCTGGCAGCTCATGCACTTGAAGGACATCCAGAAAGGCGCGCGCACCGGAGTTTACACCGGCCATGCTCCGAACGAGCAGAGCGTCGCGCTCGGCACGGGCCAAGTGCAGTGGCCGGCGGTGCTTTCCGCGGCGTCGAAGGCAGGAGTGAAGCACTACTTTATCGAGGACGAGAACGCCGACGCGGAGAAGCAAATCCCCGTGACAGTGAAATATCTCCAGACGCTGAAGTAGCGGCGACATGGCCGTCACCACCTCGCCGCTGCTGCTCGACAGGGTTCCCTTCTGGGCGATTGTCGGGATGAATGTCGGCGCGGCGTTCGCGTTCGCGGGGATATACCACATGTTGGGGGCAAATTGGCCCCAGCATGGCATCGCGCAGCTTCATCCCGGTGCGGCGATGCAGTGGCACGAGTATCTCTACTTTTCCTTCGTGACCCAGGCCACGATTGGCTACGGCGATTTCCTGCCGCTCGGATTTTCACGACTGTTCGCGTGTCTGCAGGCCGGCGTCGGCATCGTGTCGGTCGGATTGCTGATCGCAAAAATCACCACGGCCTCCATTTCGCGCTTCAACCTGCTCCGCAAGGAAGCGTGCGACGACTGGGTCGATCTCGTCCGGCAGCGCGATGGCCGCGTGGAGGTGGGCATCCTCAGCATCGAGTGGCGCGATGGCGGGCTCGAATTCATCGGACACAACTACAATCCCGAAGGCGTGCTCGTGGATTCCTTCCACTCGCACCTGCTCGAGGACGAATGGCCGCGCAGCCTCACCTTCCGCTACACGAGCCACGACACCGGGCTCGATTACGCGGAGGGCTACCTCACGCTCTGGATGCATGCGCCGAAAGGCGGAAAGCCCACGGCGTTTTCCGCGACGGTGCGCGACAACATCAAGCCCGACGCCAAGCCCGTGATCCGCGGCTGGCGCATCGAACCCGAGGAGCGCGAGTTGCTGCGGAAAATTAACAAGCCGATCCACAATCGAGAAGTGATCGAGCACTTCATCAAAAAATACCTCCCGCACCTCCCAGCGGTCCCCGGCCCCGGTCTGCCCGCACCGGCTTTCCCGCCACGCGGAAAAGAAATGCAAGGCGACCAGCGGTAAGATGTAGAGCGGTTCACCAAAAGACGAGGCCGCTTTTCAAGGAGCAGGGGCGCCCGCGCCCCGAGGGTGAACATTGGGGCGAGGGCGCCCCTGCTCCTTTTGTCCCGGCCACAAAAAAACGCCGGCCATCCTTGCTCAGGACGACCGGCGTTTTGAGATTGGTTTCGGCTGCTACGAAGGCAGCAGTTCGGCGACCATCGCCTTTTCTTCCTGCAGTTCCTTCACCGTCGCATCAATTTTCGAGCGGCTGAAATCATTCACCGGAACGCCCTGCACGATCTCCCAGTCGCCGGGCGTCGGCACGCGGATCGGGAAGCTGCAAATGATCCCCTTCTCGATGCCGTAGTCGCCGCGCGAGCAGACAGCCACGCTCGTCCATTCGTTCGACGCGGGCGGCGCGAGAATCGAGCGTGCGGTGTCGATCGCCGCATTCGCCGCGCTCGCCGCGCTGCTCAGGCCTCGCGCCTTGATGATGGCCGCGCCGCGCTGCTGCACGGTGCTGATGAATTCGCCCTGCAGCCACGCCTCGTCCTTGATCACGTCCGGCGCGAACCGGCTGCCGATGCGCGTGTTGTAGAAATCGGGATACATCGTCGAGCTGTGGTTGCCCCAGATGGCGAGATTCGTCACCTCGGTCACATCCACGCCGGCCTTTTTCGCGAGCTGCGTCTTCGCGCGATTTTCGTCGAGGCGCGTCATCGCAAACCAGCGGTCCGCCGGCACGTCCTTCGCGTTGTTCATCGCGATCAGACAGTTCGTATTGCACGGGTTTCCCACGACGAGCACGCGCACATCCTTTGCCGCATTCGCCTGGATGGCCTTGCCCTGGCCGATGAAAATCTTGCCGTTGATGCCGAGCAGATCCTTGCGCTCCATGCCCTGCTTGCGCGGCACGCTGCCGACGAGCATCGCGAGATTCACGCCGCGAAAACCTTCATTCAGATCCGCCGTCGCCACGATGCCTTTCAGCAGCGGGAATGCGCAGTCGTCGAGTTCCATCACCACGCCGCCGAGCGCAGGCAGTGCGGGCTCGATTTCGATGAGGTGCAAAATGACCGGTTGGTGCGGTCCGAAGATCGCGCCAGAGGCGATGCGCGGAAGAAGTGAGTAGCCGATTTGGCCGGCGGCGCCGGTGACTGCGATGCGGATTGGTGGTTTCATGAAAAGTGGACGCGCAGAACAGCACGCCGGGAAAATTTTCGCAAGAGCGGCGAACAGCCGCGCGCACGCGGCGGCGAAAGTAGTCCCGCGCTTCAGCGCGCAAAGGCGCTGTGAAATTCACCGCGTTTCCGGACATCACACACGCCATCCATTTTGCGGAGCCTTTGCGCGCTGAAGCGCGGGACTACTTTCCGCCCTTGTAACCATGCTGCGAACGGATTGTCTTCGATGCCAATGCTACCCCGAATTTCCCTCCTGACCGTCCTGCTTTGCCCTGCGCTGTCGTTTGCCGACGACGTGCCAGCGGCACCGGGCGGTAAGCCGGGGCACTCCACGCATGGCGATGCGTTCGACGAAGGCCCGAGGCAGGCGGCGGTGCTGATGCGCGGGATGGGCAGCGTGAGTTTTTCGATCACGACGCAGAGCGTGGATGCGCAGAAATTTTTCGATCAGGGCGTCGCGCAGCTCCACGGGTTTTGGTACTACGAGGCGGAGCGGTCGTTCCGGCAGGCGGCAAAATTCGATCCTGCCGCGCCGATGCCGTACTGGGGCATGGCGATGTCGAACGTGAACAACGAGAAGCGCGCGGTGGAATTCATGAAGCAGGCGATGTCGCGCCGCGAAAACGGGACGCCTCGCGAGCGGCTCTACATTGATGGTTACAACGCCTATTTTACCGCGACGAAAAAGGACGGTGACGCGAACAAGGCGCGTCGCACAGCGCTTGTGAAGGCGCTGGAAAAGATCGTCTTTGAGTTTCCGGATGACATCGAGGCGAAGGCGTTCCTCATGTTTCAAGTGTGGGACAACAGCCAGAAGGGGATGCCCGTCAGCAGTCACGCGGCGCTTGCGGCGCTTGCGAACGAGGTGTTTGCGAAGAACCCGACGCACCCCGGTGCGCATCATTACATCATCCATCTCTGGAATCACGAGGACGACCGCCGCGCGCTGAAGAGCGCAGCGGTGGATGGGCAGTCCGCTCCCGGCATCGCGCACTTGTGGCACATGCCGGGGCACACATTCACCGCGCAGCACCGCTACGCCGAAGCCGCTTGGCAGCAGGAAGCCGCAGCGCGCACGGATCACGCCTACATGATCGCGACTAAGCTGATGCCCGAGCAGATTCACAACTACGCGCACAACAATGACTGGCTCGTGGAGAATCTCGGCTTCATCGGTCGTGTGAACGACGCGATCGATCTCGCGAAGAATATGATCGAGCTGCCGCGCCTCTCGCGGGGACACGCGCTCGTCGGCAAGCCTGCTTACACCGAGGAGCGCGGCGGCTATCAAATGGGACGCCGCCGGCTCACCGATGCACTGCTCGCGTGGGAGCGATGGGATGATCTCCTCGCGCTCGACGGCGGTGTGTATCTCCCGGTGCTTGAGGATCCGATCGAGGAGGCCAAACGACTGCGCGCGATGGGTGTCGCGGCATTTCAAAAGGGCGACAAGACGCGTGGCGCTGGAAAGGCTGAGGCGATTCGGCAGTTGATCGTGAAGACCAAGCAGGAGCGCACCGCGAAAGCGGACGAGGCAGAGGCTGCGGCGAAGACGGCGAAGAAGCCTGCGGATCAGACCGCGAAGGCGATCGCGGATGCCCTCGTGCCGTTCATTCAGCGCAGCGAGCAGTTGGAGAAACTGAACACCGAACTCGAAGTCTATCGCGCACTCGCCGAGGGACGCGCCGCGGATGCGCGCAAGCAGCTCGACAAGGTTTCCGACGTGGGCAAGTCGAGACTCGCCCGTCTTCACGAGCTCTCGGGTGACAGCGCGAAAGCCGTTCAGCTTGCACGCGAGTCTGTGAAGGAAACTGAAGGCCAGGTGCAGCCGCTCGCCAATCTCGCCGATATCCTCTGGCGCAAGGGCAACAAGAAGGATGCGCTCGAAACTTTCAACAAGCTCCGCCCGCTCTGCGCGCAGGCCGATCTCGATCAGCCGGTCTTCACGCGTCTCCGGGCCGTCGCGGATGAGCTGAAGCTCCCCGCCGACTGGCGTCCGAAACTCGAATTCCCCGCGGACAGCGGAAAACGCCCGGATCTCGCAAGCCTCGGGCCCTTCCGCTGGCATCCGTCCGCAGCGCCCGACTGGAACCTGCCCGATCAGACCGGCGAGACGCGGTTCTTTACGGAGTTCAAGGGCAAGCCGACGCTCATGCTTTTTTACCTCGGCAGCGGCTGCTCTCATTGCATCGAGCAACTGAACACCTTCGGCCCGATGGCGAAGGAGTTCGAGGCCGCGGGCATCAATCTCGTCGCCGTGGGCACGGAGCGCGCGGAGGATTTGCACAAGACCTACTCGCTCGCGAAGGCGGAGGACGGCTTCCCGTTCCCGATTCTCGCAGACTCGACGCTCGCGACGTTCAAGGCGTACCGCGCGTTTGATGATTTCGAGACGATGCCGCTGCACGGCACTTTCCTGATTGATGCCGACGGCCTCGTGCGCTGGCAGGACATCTCGTATCAGCCGTTCACGCAGGCCAAGTGGCTGCTCACTGAATCGAAACGGCTGCTTGCGCTGCCACGCAACACGACGGCAAAAATACCCTTATCGAACCCCACGACCAACATCGCCCAACCATGAACCGCCGCACCTTCCTCGCCACAAGCACCGCACTCGCAGCAAGCGCCGTCTTTTCTTCTGCGGAAGATGCGCCGAAGAAGCGCCCCAAGCTCAAGAAGGCCGTAAACCTCGGCATGGCCGGGGGCTTGAAGGGAAGCGTGACGGACAAGTTCAAGGCGATCCGCGATGCGGGCTTTGACGGCGTCGAACTGAATCTTCCGGGCGAACTCACAACCGATCAGATTCTGGAAGCGAAGGCCGCAAGCGGGCTCGAAGTCGCCGGCATCATCTGCACTCCGCACTGGAGCTTCCCGCTCAGCTCGCCCGATCCGGCGAAGCGTGAGAAGACGGTGAATGGTCTCAATTTTGCCCTGAAGCAGGGCGGCGAAATCGGCTGCAAGCGCGTGCTGCTCGTGCCCGGCACCGTCGAGAAGGACGTGACCTACGAGCAGTGCTGGACGCGCTCCATCGAGGGCATCAAGCGCTGCATCGAGACTGCCGAGAAAAGCAAGTGCGCCATCGCCGTGGAGAATGTGTGGAACCGCTTCATCAACGAACCCGTGGCCGCAAAACGCTTCCTTGAGGAAATCAACAGCCCGTGGGTCGGCTGGCATTTTGACATCGGCAACTGCGTGACCTTCGGCTGGCCCGAGCACTGGGTCCGCACGCTCGGAAAGAAGTACATTTTCAATCTGCACATCAAGGAATACAGCCGGAAGCAGCGCGACCAGAAGGGCCCCGGCGCGGGATTCGGCGTCGAGCTGATGGAGGGCGACAACGACTGGCCTGCCGTGATGGCGGCGCTCGATGAAATCGCCTACGAAGGCTACGGCATCCTCGAAGTACGCGGCGGCGACGCCGAGCGGCTGAAGTTCCTCGCCGAGCGCACGGACAAAATTTTCGCCTGCTGACCCGGTGCTGCGCTTGTGCAAGCGCGGGCAAATTTCTCCGGGGGATTCGCGCCGCGATTGCAGATCGCCGATCAGCCCGCGTTCTCACGAGCGCGGCTACGACGCTCCTCCTAGAAAAAGATTTTCCTGAACAGCCACGGCAGAACGATGACGGCGAGGATGAGCAAGCCTAGTGCGAGAAAGGGGAGCGGCGGGGCTTCAGTCATGGGGCGAGTCAAATCATGCCTGTCTGCGGAGTCAATTCAGGCGGCTTCCGTCCGACTCGTCGTGGATGGATCTCGGATCAGCGCGCGCTCTCCGCATCCGAGCGGAAAATGCGGATCCATTTTTCCACGTCGGAGATCATCATTTTCGAGCCGATTTTGCGTTTGAGGCCGAGGCCTCCTTCGATGCCAGTCGTGCTCACGAGATTGCACTGCCACACGAGCGTCATTGGTTTTCCGTCCAGCGTGACGGGGTGCATTTCGTAGATCGTGATCGAGACGAGATATGCGTGCGATGAGAACCACGTGGCGTCGAGCACCTGCCGCTTGTCGGGCATCTCCGCGCTGTAAACCGCGCCGAGCTGGATGGCCGCCTTTTTGTCCGCGACCGAGAGATCCCAATACGAGAATTTCGGCGTGCCCGGCGCGCCCTTCGCGGCCAGCGGCGCGAGCAGTGCGCCGAAGTGCTTGGTCACCTTGCTCTCCTCCGCGAGCAGGCTGCGGATTTCGCCGCCCGCGTCGTGCGTGCCCACGCTGCCGAAGTCGCCAGCCTTGGAAAATCTCGTCCAGCGCGCCTGCAGGACTCCGGCGAGGAATGGCTGCGCGGCATCCGCGGTCTTCGCGCGGGGCATCAGCGGCGCCTCGGCTTTCGAGAGCTGGATCGCGCTCGGGTCGCCCATGGATCGGATCAGCGCGGAGGTCGCCTTGTCCTTTGGATTCAGCACCAGCTTCTCGAAGCTGGCGTCCTTTTCATCGTGAAAGACGTGATGCTGGAAGACCTCAAACTCAGAGTGCTTGACGGAATTGAAGGTTAGCAACGTCGTGTGGGTCTTTTCCAGCGGAGCATTCACCAGGAACACCGCCTGGCACGACATCCCGCGCGCGAGCGTCATCGAAGCGTTGTTCGAGGTCACGATCTTGCCCGTCGCGAGATCGCGTAGATTCAGGCCATCCACGGAAGACCACGTGCGCAGGGAGTCAATCGCGTCGGCGGCGATTGCGGTGGTGGAAAGCATGAGCAGTGCGAAAGCGTGAGTGAACAAACGGGGCATGTTTGCCGTTAATCCGAAGCCGGGCGCAGGGCAAAGCGGAAAGCGCGATGAGGCACAGAAAATGCCATTCATTTTTCCGTGAAAGAACAAGTCGCCAATGTCGTGGTTTGGCTCTGCTATTACGCTGTTTTGTGGAATCAAGAATTTCCGGGTCGAATATTGTGCGGCAGCAGGGACAGCACCCGATCCACCGCACCAACCACGTCTGGATCGCGCGCAGCACCGCTTCCCACGTAAGGCCAGAAGTTTTTTTTGGCGCGCAGGTAAATCACCGTCACAAAGAGATACGCCACCGCCTCCAGCACCAGATGATGGTGAAAGCCCTGCCAGGAACGGCCTTCATAGTGATCCAGGCAGAGGTCGCTTTTGGCGCGCTGGAAGAATTGCTCGATCGCAAAACGGCCCCGGCTCAACCGCAGGCAACGCGGCGCGCTCGGTTTGGTTTTGAACCAAGCCAGATAAAGATGGCAGGGCGCGGCGTGTCCCTCGGGCCAGTCCACCACCAGCCAGCTATGGGGCCACGCTCCGCTCTGGCGAAAGCTCTGGTGCGGCCGCGCCGATAGGAGACATGGGGCGGGGGCGCCCCAGCTCCATGGGGAAAATGCTTCAGTCGGCGACGGGGGCGGCTTTGACGCCTTCGCGGGAGAGGAATTCCTTGGCGAGGGAGCGGTAGGCGGCGGAGCCTAGGCCGCCGGGTTCATATTGTATAATGGGCTGGCCGTGGCTGGGGGCTTCGGCGAGGCGGATCGTGCGGGGGATGACGGTCTTGAAGATGATGTCGCCGTAGTGCTTTTGGATTTCGGCGATGACGGCGTTGGAGTGGTTCGTCCGCATGTACATAGTCATGAGGATGCCGCAGAGCTGGAGATTGGGGTTGGCTCCGGGCTGGCGGAGCTGTTCGCAGACGCCGACGATTTTGGCGAGGCCTTCGAGGCTGTAGTATTCGCACTGGAGGGGGATGAGGATTTCGTCGGCGGCGCAGAGGGCGTTCAGCATGAGGACGCCGAGGGAGGGGGGGCAGTCGAGGATGATGAAGTCGAAGGGGGCATCGGCGCGCATGGTGGTGAATGCTTCGCGGAGGCGGGTGAGGTGGTCGCCGGAACGGATGGCTTCGACTTCGACGCCGGCGAGGTCGATGTTGGCGGGGATGAGCCAGAGGTTCGGGAAGCGGGTGGGGATGACGTTTTCTGCGAGCGTGGAGGTGGCCATGATGGGGCCGGAGGCGGAGATGTCGTCGAGGGGCTCGATGCCGAGGCCGCTGGTGGCGTTTGCCTGGGGGTCGAGGTCTATGAGGAGGGTTCGCTGGCCCAGCTCTGCAAGGCAGGTGCTGAGATTGAGCGAGGTGGTCGTCTTTCCGACGCCGCCTTTCTGGTTCGCCACGGCGATTACTTTCATGAAACGCGGGAGTGTAGGCGGGTGCGCGTGGATGAACAGGAAATTGGGGAAGGGAGGTCTTTTAACACGGAGGACACGGAGGGAATGTGGATCACGAAGGACGCCGGGAATTCTGCGTGGTGGGCATTTGAAACCACGACTACATCGAATCCTTCTGCAACCAAGTGCGGCTCCACGGCGCTCCCGGCTATCGGTCACCTGCGGACTTCGAGAATACCAACCTTTAAACACCCTCTGCTTCCCATCCCCAACCTCTGTCCGAAATACAGGAGCAAGCTCAGGGGACGGGAAAAACAGGTGGTCGCGCAGGAGGAGAAATTGCGCGAGGCGGCAGAGTTCGGGCGGCGCTGCACTCTACTTTGGGTTCACCGGCGCGATCTCCTTGCCAGCATCGAGAAATTCCAGCCCTCGCTCAAGCCAGGTTCCGGATGGCATGCCGTGACCGATGCCGGGGGCTTCGAGGTAATGCACACTGGCGAATCCCTGTTTACGGTAGCCCTCCTCAAAGACGGACTTCGTGGCGGCGCGGTTGAAGTCTTTCTCGCCGGTCACCAGGACGTAGCGGCAGGCCTTTTTGGCAATCGCGAGCACCTCATCATCCGGGATGAAATCCGGGTGGAAGGTGGTCTTGCCGTCGCCCGCCGGGATGTCCTCGTAGAAATTCACGCCCATGAATGGCATCGCGCCGCTGAACATGTCGGCATACGCCACCCCAAGCATGCTGGCCACACGCCCGCCGCCGGAGAAGCCGCTCACATAAACCCGGCGTTCATCCACATTGAAGCGCTCGCGCATGCCAGTATTCGCAGCGACGGCGAGGCGGAAGCGGTCGAAGATATTGCGAGGGTTGCCGGACTTGAACGCGCCGACGAACAGAAGTTTTCGTACGGCTAGCACGGCTTCCCAATCCGCCGGGATCGCAGGCGTGTCGCCCGGCGAAATCCAAATGAACACGCCCCATCGCTCGGAATGCCGGTAGGTGGCTGGCACGATGATTTGGAACTTCTCTTTCGAGAGATCGATCGCCGCGGGGTTCTCGATGGAATGCAGGCGCATCTTCACCTCGGCTGCGTCCGCCTGCGCTGGCAATTTCGTGAACTGCACGATGCTCCTGCCGGTTGTGAACGGCGGGAGATCCGCACCCTGGAGGCTGCATGCGCACAATACCGCCAAGGCAGTCCACGTTTTCATTCGAGGGATGAATTTCACACCGATTTCATGCACGAAAATCCTGCTTGCGGCGAATCTGTTTTGGGCAAAATCGAGGCGGCTAGGGCCGGACTGCTGCACGCCATTTCACTGGATCCCCGGTGTTTTGAGATGGCGCTGGATGATGAAAGGCCTCAAGCCGCCGTGGGATCGGATTGTTGCAGAGTGAAGTTGCGTGCAAGATTCACAGATGGGAACCTCCGCCGAATGAAGACCCGCAAGGGCAAGACCCTCGCCGCCGGCATGAACGGCACCGGGCACAAACGCCCCGCAGGCCGGCAACTGGTGTTGCTGGATGGGGGACGCTTGCGCCAGGAGGCGGCGTCGGAATGCAGCCGGCAGATGGCGCGGCTGGAAAAAGCCAAGGCCGAATGGAAGCGCTTCGAACAGCAGGACAAGATTGGCTTTGAGCGATGGAAGGCGGCGACCTTCGGCGGGTTCCTCACCCGACTGCGGGAGATCGAGACACTCGTGCAGGAGAAGGAATCGCTGATCCGGGAGGTCGAAATGGAGATGCTCGCTGGCAGAAGCAGAACCCCTCGCTCCGCCTATGCCAGCATTCTGAAACGCCGCAATAATCCGCACGATGATGCACCGCCTCCACCTCGGGAGGGGGATCAGGATGGTGAAGCCCCCAGCTTTGAGGACCTGTCGGAGATCGAGCAGGAACTGATCTTCGAGGATTTCCTGAGCAGCGTCCTCGGGATGAAGCCCGACCGGATGAGCGATGCGCGGTATGAGAAAATGTTCGCGGAATTCAAGGCACGCGCGCGTGGCAAAAAGGACCATCCGGATGAGGAAATGGCCCCGGCAGCGCCGAAGCCGGACGATCTCCGGATGAAGGAGATCTACCGCGTGCTCGTCCGCCGCCTGCATCCCGACACCCGTGCGGACAGCGATGAGGAAGTCTCGGCGCTCTGGCATGAAGTGCAGGAGGCTTACAGCACTGGAAACGTCGAGCGTCTCGAAATGCTGCTCGCACTGACCGAACTCCAATCCAACGAGACCGGCGAACACACGAGCCTGTTTCAGATGCGCTCGGTGCTGGTGGAGTTGCGCAGGGCATACGACGCCATCCAGAAGAACATTCGTGGCGCGAAGCAGCACCCGGCTTGGAATTTCTGGGGTCTGCGGAATCGCTCTGCTCTCGAGAAGCGCGTAAGGGAAAGTCTCAAGTCCATGCTGCAATGGAACGATTGGCGGCTCAGGCAACTCGAAGCCGAGATCGCCAGTTGGTCACCGCCTCCGAAGGCCGGCAAAGCCCGGGCGAAGCGAAGGCCGGTGAAGTCTGACTCTTGATCGAGACGCTGAAACAGAACCCGGCGGTGACATTCGCCGCGCCTTCATCCAACTGCCATCCGAGGCTTAACCCCTGCTGGATTTGTTCCATTATTTAGGGAGCGCCTTGCCATCACATTGCGCTCTTTTTTTAGGGCGAAGAGATCGGTCTCTCTGGCCAATCGGACGAAGGTGTCGATTGCTGATTCTATTCAACGCCGGAAAGCTGAGAACGATTTTACTGACAAAGAAGGAGTATTGAGCACTTAGCCCTCAGGCTTTGGGCGATGGCCAAGCGCGGGCAATTTGTCGCCATTGCCGGCGGTGCGACCGTTCCCAGGGCCCGCGCGAAGCTGCGCGCAGCAGCGTGAAGCACGCAGAAAGAGGCCCGGCACTTTGCGCTTGCGGCTGTCACAGACAGCTCGGAAGCTGGCCGCGTGATTTGCCGCCTCTTCCACCTTCGTTTTGCGCTGCAGTGCGTTTCATGACGGCACGGCAGCAGCAAGCGCAGCAAAACTGCAACAGGGGCTGGCGGCCTATTACTTGAAACGATTCAACAAAGTATTTTAAGAACATGCCGAGGTGGCGAAATTGGCAGACGCGCCAGACTTAGGATCTGGTTCCGCAAGGAGTAGGGGTTCGAGTCCCCTCCTCGGCACTTGCCAAAAGGCGCAGAATGCGGAGCGCGCGCGTTTTTGATAACGTCCCTCTCGTAAGAAGCCGGGAGTGCCCGCGAGGTGCGGAATTTCTGGGAGCAATCAGCCGATTAAGCTTTCTGCGGTCTGAGGCTCGATTTCCATGAGCAATTGCTGCCAAGGCTTTCGGATCGTTTGCAGCACTGCGCGTGGCTGTGGCACTTCGCGGATGGTGCCGGTGCGCCAGGTCGCCAGGCAGAGGAACGCGGCGAGGCCCGAGTGCGTTGCGCCGGGCAGCGAGCACTCTGCGTGGATGATTTCACCATTTGCAAACCACACCTGGCCGAAGAGGTGTTCCTCGGTCAGTTCGATGGAGCCAGTCGCGCCGCGCAGGCATTTGAGCTGGATGATGTCGATCGGTGACAGGCCGCCCAGTGTGGCCTCAAATCCTGTGCGCCCTCCTCCGGATCCAGACGGAGGTGCGAGAAGGCTCGTGACGGCGTCGAGTAGCGCGCGGCGTTCCAGTGGCTTCGCCATGAAATGGAGCACGCCGAGTTGCTTCGCCCGTTCGCGAAAATCTTCCGTGGGGGTCGCGGTGATGATGAGCGCCCGGGCCTCAGGATGCAGCATGGACATTTCGCAGAGGAAATCGATCCCGTCTCCGTCCGGCAGCCCGATGTCCACGATGAAGAGGGCGATGTCAGTGCCGGTCGCGATGGATTGCGCTTCCTTTAGCCGTCGGGCGAGCAGGATCGGATGAGTGGCTTCCACCGGTCTCAGCACGTCGCGGATGTAATTTTGGACCGTCCTCGTATCTTCGAGGATCAGGATTGCTGCAGAGCTGTCGGCCATTGTGGGAGAGGGTAAAGGGTGTTGCTGAACTTCATGCCGCACATCGGAACAATGGGGAGGTAGCGGCGAAGCGCTCCAGTGAACTGAGCAATTCGGATACCTTCTGGAGAAGATCCTCTGCCTGGGGCTCCAGAAATGCGGCCTGTCCCGCCCTCGCACTCTGCTCGAGTGCAGCCGCGGCTGCGTACGCGGCGGGCGCGTGGAATACGCCGAGGACGCCTTTGATCGCGTGTGCGGCGCGCTGCACGGCGGATGGCTCTCCCGCTTGCAGCCCATCGGCGAGTTGGCCAAAAAGTTCCGGGAAATCGCCATCGCGACAATCGACGATCAGACCATCCAGTGTCTGGCGCGAGCCGTTCACACTGGTGAGCAGGTCTTCGACCTGAAATGGGAGTGATGCATCCACGATTTCCGGCGTGATCTGCGACGGCGGCTGCTCCACGATTTTCGACGCGGCGCTGAGGCCCGGCACGACGGATTCGATGGCTGCGAGGAGTTCATGCTCACGGACGGGTTTCGCGAGGTAGCCGCACATTCCAGCCGCGTGGCATTCTTCGCGAACGCCTTTGAGCACATTGGCAGTGAGCGCGAGGATGGGCACTCGCATGCCGCTCATCTCCATCTGCCGGATGCTCGCGCTGGCTGCGATGCCATCCATGCGCGGCATCTGCAGATCCATGAGGACCAGGTCAAATTTTCCATCGCAGAAGCAGCGGATCGCTTCCGTGCCGTCGTGCGCGGCCACGACGGTGTGACCCCAAGCTTCGAGGTACGTGCGGGTGATGCGGCGGTTGGTGGCATTGTCCTCCACGATGAGGACATTCAGCCTGCGTCCATGGGGGGAGGTGTCCGCTGCAGTCTGCCCAGCCTCTGTTCTCTCAGCAGCCGGATTCAGCGCATGCAGCAAAGTCTCCAGCATCTTGCTTTCGCGAACTGGCTTGCTGAGGAGTGCAGCAGAGGAGGGGAGTGCGGCGCCGGAAGCGTCGGTCTGATTCGCCGAAGTCAGCAGGACGATACGCGCATCATCCGCCTCCGGGCGTGATGCGAACGCTGCGAATCTTCCCCAATCGCTTCCCGGATGCAGCGTGTCGGCAATGATGAAATCAAAGTTCTGCTGACGAGGCGCGGTGAGCAGACGGATCGCTTCCGTCGCGCATCGGACAGTGCTCACTACGATGCCCCAGCCCACGAGCATCCGGGCAATGATTTCCGCGCTCCGGGGATGTGGCTCGATCAGCAGCGCATGGCGCCCCGGCAGCCCCGTCACCTCTGGCGCAGAGGCAGGCAGGCCGACTCCCTGCACCGCGGTGAATGCAAAGCGACTGCCGGAGCCAGCTTCGCTCACGAGGCTGATTTCACCATCCATCATATGCACGAGCTGGCTGCTGATCGTGAGGCCGAGACCGCTGCCGCCGAAGCGCCGCGTGGTCGAGCTGTCGCCCTGGGTGAAGAGATCGAAAATGGCCTTCTGCTGATCTCGCGGAATGCCGCATCCCGTGTCTGTCACCGAAAAGTGGAGCCGCGTCTCCACTTCGCCCGCCTCGTCCACCTGCACGCACACTGTGACTTCTCCGGTATCGGTAAAGCGATGCGCATTGCTCAGAAGGTTCACGAGGATCTGCCTCAGACGGTACGGGTCGCCGATGAGTGCGTCCGGCACATCGGGCGCGATGTCCAGCACGAGGTCGAGCCCCTTGGAATGATAGCGAGCGGCGAACCCGCTCACAGCGTCACCGATCACGTTGCGCAGGTTGAAGTCCGCGACTTCGAGTTCCAGCTTGCCCGCCTCGATTTTGGAAAAATCGAGCACCTCATTCAAAAGGTCGAGCAGACTCTCCGCGGTGTTGTTGATGGTCTCCAGATAGTCGCGTTGCGCGGGATCGAGCCGCGTCTTCATCGCCAGCTCGGTCATTCCGATGATGCCATTCACCGGCGTGCGGATCTCGTGGCTCATCACTGCGAGGAATGTTCGCTTTGCCGCGTTCGCGCTGCCGGCCTGCTCGACGAGTTCATGCACGCGTTCGTTGGCCACGGTCAGTTCCATGTTTGCCTGCGCGAGACTCTCGTTTGCGAGCACGAGTGCGATATTGTTGTCCACGAGAGTTTGCCGATCCTCCTTGCTCGCGGAGATCATCCTTTGCAAAGCCGATGCAAGTTCACCGATCTCGTCGTTGCGGGTGCCGATTGCGAGCGGTGCTCCGCTATTTCCCGAAGTGACGGATTCGACCACGCCGCAGAGCCCCTGAAAGGAATGCCGGATGTCGCTCAGGACGCGCCCGCTGAACATCCCCACGAGAAGCAGTCCGATTCCCTGCGTAACGACAGTCCAGCAGATCTTCTGAATCAGCGCCGCCTTGTCGAGGTGCTCCGGTGCGGCGGACTGCAGCCACCAAAGGAGGAAAAGCGGAGGCACGATCGCCGCGCCGAGATTCAGCATGGACGTGAGGCGGAGCTTTTCCTCGACCTTCAGGCGCGCGAGCACGCGATGCGGCGATGGCACCGGATCGGCTTTCTGAATGATGGCGGATGGAATCTGCAAGGGATTTGCTGTCCCCATTCCCAAGCATTCCCTGCGCCGCCGTGGGTGCTGCGGACAACGTGGCGCAATGCGATAGCCCGTTCATCATGCTCAGAAGGGCCGCTCCACCCGGCCATCAATGACGATGCCGGTGCAGCTTTCAAAACGCGGCTCACGGCTCGCGGAGGGAATCACTGGGCTGTGATTCTGACGCGGAAATATTGAGCAGGCGCACCATTCATCGACGGAGGGAAGGGGACTGTCATCGCTTCGATCACGCCGTCGTTGCCGACGGTGACTGGTGTGGCAGCGCTCGTTTGCCACGACGTGAAGTCCGTGGTGAATTCCACCGTGTAGGCGAGCCCTGAGGCGACGTAGTCCATGCGTCGGCCAAACATCGCCACCGGCGTACCGGGGGCTCCGATCACCGTGGGGCCGCCGCGCGCTGTGAGCACTCCTCCCGCAGCGGCAATCACGTCGTTGGAGTTCTGCGCGGGATTGGTTCCGAATGCCCACTCGATGATGTTCGGAATGCCGTCCGAGTCGAAGTCCTGGTTCGCACCGGAGTTCGTGCCGTTGACGCCGTTGCTCACGGCCCAGTCCTGATACTTGGTCCGGCGCGTGATTTGCAGCGCATAGGTTTTCACCGTCACTGTGTCCTGTGCGGTCACTTGGATGGTGACATTGTTCTGCCCCACCGTGAGGGGAATAGTCGCGCTGCCTGAGCCGCTGATCACCATCACGGCGTGGCTCTCGGCCAGCACTGGTGTGATGGTCACACTGCCGGTCGCATTCGACACACTGGCAGTGTAGGCCGTGGTGCCGCTGCCGAAAGCGGGAGACAATGTCCCGGTGCTGAGCGTGAGCGCGGAAAGATCGGCGTTGGTGCTGATCGTCGTGAAGGTGAAATCCACGCCGTTGGTGGTGCCGATGCTGTTCGTGGCGGTGGTGCGAAAATGATACGTCGTGCCGGGAAGGAGGCCCGTGAGATTGATCGTCACGTTCTGCGCGAATACGTCGCGATCATTCGCGAGGGATAGCGCGAAATTGGAGCCGTACCCGACGGTCTGCCCGATCTGGAATTGCGCGGTGGCCGTGTTCCCATTCGGATCCACGGTCGCGTTCAGCGTCGCGGTGGTCGTGCCGATCGCGGTTGCCGCGAGCGTGTTGACCCCCGGGGCCGGCGCATTGATCAGTGCGTGCAGGATGTCCGAGGACTGCCAGTAGCTATCGCCAGGCTGATACGCGATGACGGTGACAAGGCCCGAGCCGGTGATGGTGAGCTGTTCGCCGCTCCGCACTGCGGGGCCTGTGACCAGATAGCTCGCGGGCAGCCCGCTGCTCGATGTTGCGCCAAGTGTGATTGTATTCCCGAGAGTCACGGTCGCGGGTGCGGAGAAAGTGAGAGTCTGCGGCGAACTCAGTCCTGGGACGGCAAGCTCGGGCACGAAGAAATTCCTGCCCGCAAATCCCGTCTGGCCGCTGGAGCCGAGGCCGCAAGTCCACAGGCTGCGATCCGCAGCCATCACCAGCATGTGACCCGCAGTGGAGAGCGATGCGGAGGGGAGCGCGAGCCAACCGGTCGAGGTGCCGACCTGCGTCGGGGATGTGTGATTGTTGAATGTCGCGTCACCAAGCTGGCTCAGGGAGTTCGAGCCCCAGGCCCAGAGCGTCCCATTCGAGCGCACGGCGAAAGAATGCGATGGACCGGCGGCGATGCTGCTCCAGGTGGAAACCAAATTCACCTGGATTGGGCTGTTGCGCTGCGTGGTGGAGGTATCGCCGAGCTGCCCACTGCTGTTGAGACCCCAGCCCCAGAGCGTACCGTTGTTTTTCAGAGCGATCACGTGGCTGGTGCCAGCGGCATACGATTTCCAATCCGTGTCCGTGCCGACCTGTGCAGGGCGTGTGCGGGTGGTCGTGGTTCCGTCGCCGATCTGCCCATTTCCATTGTTGCCCCACGTCCAGAGCGTGCCGTCGGTTTTTTGCGCGATGGAGAAAGTCCCGTTCGTCGCCAGAACGCTGCGCCAGTTGGTGTCCGTGCCGATTTTCACCGGGGTGCTCCGGGTGATCGCAGTACCGTCGCCGAGCTGGCTGCTACTGTTGTTGCCCCAGGCCCAGAGCGAACCGTCGGCCTTGATCGCGAGCGTGTGGCCATTGCCGGTGCCGGCGGTGCGCCAGTCGGTGTCGGTGCCGATCTGCACGAAGCTCGGACGATTCACAGTAGTGCCGTCGCCGATCTGGCTCGTGGAATTGAACCCGCTGCCCCACAGCGTGCCGTCTGCACGCACGGCGATGGTCGTTCCGTTGCCCATGGAGATGCCCACCCATTGGGCGCCGCTGGCAAAAGCGACCGGTATCGGATGCGGCGCTCCGTCGGCGATTCCGAGCGCGAGCTGCCCGCTGTTGTTCGAGCCCCACGCGAGAAGCGAGCCATCGGGGCGCGTCACGACATCATTCACATTGCCAGCCGTCACGGAAGCGATTGGCCCGAGCGAAGGAGCGAGGGGTAGGGGGATGCGCGGAAGCACACCCTGCGGACCATTGATGAACGAGCCCCAAGCCCAAAGAGTGCCGTCGGATTTCACGGCGAGGCTCACGCCGGACCCGGCAGCGGATGAGACCCAATTCGCGTCCGTGCCGACCTGTGTGGGCACGTTGCCTCGCGCCACTGCATCGGCGAATCCCTGGCCAATCTGTCCGATCGAATTTGCGCCACACGACCAGAGCGTGTTGTCGCCCTTGCGGGCTAGAATCCATGCCGCGCCCGCCGAGAGGCTCTGCCAATTTGTGTCCGTGCCGACTTGCACTGGTGCTGTGCGCTGGACGAGCGATCCGTCGCCGAGCTGCCCGCTAGAGTTTAGGCCCCACGTCCAGAGCGTGCCATCGGTTCGGAGCGTGGCGGAGAAAGATGAGCCGGGTGCCACTTTGCTCCACGTCGTCGCGGAGCCGATCAAAGTCGGAGTGCTTCGCGTGGTGGTGCTGGCGTCGCCGAGCTGGCCGTTGCCATTCGTGCCCCAAGCGTAAAGCTGCCCGCTGGTCTGGAGCGCCAGGGTAAAATCTCCGCCTGCACTCAGCGCGCCCACGGCCGTCTGCCAAGTCGTGAGCGTTCCGATTTGCACCGGCACGGAATGCGCCGACGCATCCGTGGTGCCCTGTCCAATTTGGCCGCTGCTATTTGAACCCCAAGCCCAGATTGTGCCGTCGCTCGCAATTGCCACGCTGTGATTATTGCCCGCAGTGACGCTAGCCCACGTCTTCGTCACGCCGAGTTGCGCCAGCGTGCCGATCTGCACCGGCGTGGTCTGTGTGGTTATGATCGAGTTGCCGACTTGGCCGCTGCCATTTGCGCCCCATGCCCACATCGTTCCGTCCGCACGCAATGCGAGGCAGTGCGAACCTCCCGCGCTCACGCTGCTCCAGTTGGTCGCCGTGCCGATCTGCACTGGCGTGCGGCGCAAAGTCGTCGTCCCATCGCCGAGGTAGCTGGTGCCATTGATACCCCAGCCCCACAGCGTGCCATCGGCACGAATGGCGAGCACGAAGTCGTTGCTCTTGCTGGCACTGATCAGCGTAAAGGTGCTGTTCGCAGCCACGACAGCAAAGGTCTGATACACCGGCTGCGCTGCGCCGATGGTCGTTCCGTTGCCCGCCTGCGTGGCCTTCACCGTGACTGTGCCCGTCGTGCCGCTGAGGGTGATCGTGCTGCCGCTCACGGTCGCGCCCGTCGCGCCCGCGACGATCTGGTAGCTCACCGGCAATGCACTCGTCGCGGTCGCGGTGAGCGCGAACGGAACATCGGTTGTCGATTTCAGTGCGATCGCGGGGAACGTGATGGCCTGATCGACACGGGTGAGTGTGATGTCGTTTCCAGTGCCGCCGCCGTAGTTGATTTGGAAAAGATACGTCGCGCTGTTGAATGTCGCGCTGAGGGTTCCACCGTTTGGCAGGCCGTTGAATGTGCCAGTGACGGGATTGATGCCTGTGTTGTTCACCAGCGTGAGCACGGCACCGGGCGCAGGCGCGAAGCCGAGGCCAACATTCAATGCAATGCCCGTCGCGTTGAATCCCCCGACGGTCACAGGCACGTCCGTGACTGCATTAAAGGTGACGGTGCTGGGCGTGGAGAATGTCAAATCCGGCCCCGCGAATACGCCCTGTGCGCAGCTCGCGATGAGGCGGTAGTGGTACGTGAGCAACGGCTGCAATCCGCCAATCGGCCCGCTCACCGGCACAGCACTCGTGCCGGGCGTGAAGTTTTGCACCGTCGTGGTCTGGCCATACGAAGTGCCTGGTCCGTATTCGAACCACATCGTGCCGCTGAACGCCTCGCCGGTGATCGAGCCATTGAGTGTCGCAGTCGAGGCGAGCACATTGCTCGCGGTCGCGGCGAGCGGCACGGGCGGGACGTTCACACGGAAAATCCCGGTGCTGTCGCCGCCGTGGAGGCGCCCGTCAGCAGCGAGCACGAGGCCGCCATTGCGTGGCTGGATGCCATCGCTGCGGCCAGTGAACGAATAGAGCGAGCCGACGCTGCCATCGCTCGCCACGCGGAAAATCGTGCCGAAGCCGTACGCGCCACCCGTGTTGGTCGTGCCGTAGAAATGGCCGTCACCACCGGGCACGACGCCTATGAATGGCGAGGTGCCGGGCAGGCTTCCGGTGTTGCCGGTAAAGCTCGCGAGCTGTGTGAGCACGCCCGCGGGCGTCACTTTGAAAACGCTCCCGATGCCATTCACGCCACCGGCCGATGTGGTGCCGTAGAAGTTTCCGTCCGCACCCTGCGCCATCGGGCCCTGCGGAGCATTGCCGGGATTCGCGCCACTCGATCCGGTGAAATTCACCAGGTTGGTGAAGACACCTGCGGGGGTGACTTTGAAGATGGCGCCGAAGCCGCCGCCAGAGCCGCCGCTGTTTGTCGTGCCGTAGAAATTTCCATCGCTCCCGAGTGTGAGCGCGGCCTGCGGACCGGTGCCGAGGAATGCGCCAGTGGTGCCGGTGAAATTCACGATGACCGTCTCCACGCCTGCCGGTGTCACTTTGAAAATGGTTCCGCTACTGCCGCTGCCGCCGCCCTGCGTCGTGCCCCAGTGATTGCCATCCGGACCGAGGGCGAGCGCGCCTTGCGGATTGGAGCCAGGGTTGGTCCCGGTCGTATTGGTGAAACTGAACACCGTGCTGAGCGTGCCCGCCGGCGTCATCTTGAAGACCGAGCCGAAATTTCCCGCTCCGCCTGAGGCGCTCGTGGCCCAGAGTTCGCCATTTGCCGCGACCATGAAACCGCCGCGCGATGCGAGGGCTGTGGTGCCGGAAGTCGGTGGCAGTGTCGCGAGAGTCAGCGGCGATTCTGTCGGTGTGAGTGAGAATGCAGTGCCCCAGCCGTTCGAGCCGCCCGCGCCGTTTGTCATGCCGTACAATGTACCGGCTGATTGCGTGAGCTTGCTCACCACGGGGGCGGCGGTGCAGTTCATCAGCACCGAGACGATGCCGTCCGAGGAGACCTTGAAAATCGCGCCTTGGTTGTTGATTCCTCCTGAGCTTGCCGTGCCGTAGAAGCTGCCATCCGCGAGCGCGACGAGGCTGCCGTTCGGTGTTGCGACCGGTGCACTTCCGGTCGAGCCGGTGAAGCTTGCGATCGTCGTGAGCACACCGGCGGGCGTGACCTTGAAGACTGTGCCAAATCCGCCGCCGAGGCCGCCTGCGGGCGTCGTGCCGTAGAATGTCCCGTCCATTCCCTGCACGAGGGAACCCTTTGGCGCGGAGCCGAGCGAAGGGGCAACCGTGCCGCTGAAATGCACGAGCGTCGTGAGCGTGCCTGCGGGCGTCATCATGAAGACGGTTCCGAAATTGTTTGTCCCGCCGGTGCTGGTGGTGCCGTAGAAATTTCCGTCGCTGCCGAGCACAAGACTGCCATTCGGCAACGAGCCTGGCGCTGCACCCGCAGTCCCCGTGAATTGCACGAGCGTCGTCAGCGCGCCCGCAGGCGTCACTTTGAATATGGTGCCGAGATTCGCACTGCCGCCCAAATTGGTCGTGCCGTAAAAATTTCCGTCGCCCGCGAGCACGAGCGTGCAGCGCGGGTTTGTTCCGAGGACCGAGCCCGTCGTGCCTGAGAATTGCGCGAGCGTGGTGAATGCTCCGCCGGTGGTGACTTTGAAGACAGTGCCGAAATTCGCGCTGCCGCCAAACTGAGCGGTACCATAGAGCGCACCGTCCGCACCTGCAGTGAGTCCGGCCTGCGGGTTCGCGCCGAGGAAAAGTCCCGAGTTGCTGCTCAGGCTCACGAGCGTCGTCACGACACCGGCGGGCGTCATTTTGAAGATCGAGCCATTGCCTGTGCCTCCACCGCTCGACGTGCCGTAGAAATTCCCATCCGGACCCTGCACCAGTGAACCTTGCACATTCGAGGGATCGTTTCCGCCGTTCGGGTTGCCGTAAAAATTCGCCAGCGTCGTGAGGGTGCCGCCGCCCGAAATTCGGAACGTCGTGCCGAGGGCAGCGGTCCCACCTGTGGATGTTGTGCCGTAAAGGTAGCCGTCATTTCCGAGGTAAAGTGGCGCCTGCGGTGCAGTGCCAGTGCTGGAATACAGGACGGTCGGCTCGACGACATTCGTGGAGACCGGAAGCAGATTCACCGTCTGATCCTCGCCATAGGAAATGCCATAGCTGTTCGATGCCACGAGGCGGAAATGAACTTCGCCGGGAGCGAGGAGATTGATCGTCGCACGCACCGGGATCCACGCGATGCCGTTGCTGGCGTTCTGAGGTTCTTCGCCAGCGCTGCCCGGGCCGATCGGTTCGCCGCTGCCGGCATTCACCGGCGCAGTCTGATTTTCATAGCTGCCCGCAGTGTCGCCGTACTCGAACCAATACAGCGTCGTGTCACCGAGCGGATTCAGCAGTCCATCGCACGAGAAGCCGGTCTTGCCCGCCGCGACAAACGAACCCGTAATGACGAGCGGCGCGCCCGGTGTGGCGAAGGTCTGATCCGCAGAATAGAACGTGCCCTGCGATGTGACGGTGACGAGACGGAAGTGATACACCACGCCGGTCTGCAATCCCGAGATCGCCGCATTCACCGAGACGGGCGAAGAGCCGGCGGCAAAATTCTGTGAGGAAGTCTGCGAGCCGTAGTTCGTGGTGACGCCGTACTGATAGTAGGCGACGGCCGCGTCCTGATTTGGGACCACACTCGATCCCAGCGTGGCGCTGTTTGGCGTGATCGCAGTCGCTGCGATGCTCTGCACCGCAGGCTGCTGGTGAATGCGGAACACGGTCGCACCATTTCCGCCCCAGAGATAACCGTCGCCACCGACGACAAACTGGCATGCGCGCGAGATGAAGTTCGCGCTGTTCTGATTCTGCGACCCGCCATCCGCCGTGAGGCCGAACGTGAAGAGACTTTGCGCCGCTCCACTCGGGTGAAAGCGATAAATCGTCCCCACATTGTAAAATCCACCGCTGTTCGTCGTGCCGTAAAACCATCCGTCCGCCGCCTGCCGCAGGGTGCCCTGCGGCTGACTTCCCGGCAGCGCGCCAGCGCTGCCAGTGAATGACACGAGCGAGGTAAATGCACCCGCGAGCGTGCAGCGATAGGCCGTGCCCGAAGTTGATGAACCGCCGACAATGGTCGTGCCGTAGAGATTTCCGTCCGCGCCTTGAATGAGATTTGAGGAGGGAGACAATCCTGGCATCGCTCCCGAAGTGCCTGTGAAACTCCCGAGCGACGTGAACACGCCACCCGTGGTGACGCTGTAGATCGTGCCGGCCGAACTTGCGCCGCCGCTCGTGGTCGTGCCGTAGAGATTCCCGTCGCTCGCGAGGAGCAGGTTCGTCGATGGCGTGGTGCCCACTGCCGCGCCGCTCGTCCCGGTGAAACTGACGAGTGAGGTGACCGTTCCTGTCGCGACGTTCACGCGGAACACCGTGCCGAAGCCGCCGGGGCCGCCGCTGTTCGTCGTGCCGTAAAGATTGCCATCGCCTGCGAGCAGGAGTCGCGTCTGTGGAAAAGTGCCGAGTGGCTGAGTGGCGCTCACGGTGGTGTTGTTGAAAAGCGCCAGCGTGGTGAAGGTGCCCGCCGGTGTGACTTTGAAAACAGTGCCCCATCCGCTCGTGCCGCCGGTCGAGCACGTGCCGTAGTAGTTGCCGTCGCCACCCGCGGTCAGCGTCTCCAGCGGATTGCTGCCCTGCGTCGTCGAGGTGAGATTCGTCAACGTGGTCAGGACGCCCGACGTGGTCAGCTTGAAGATCGTGCCGACGCTGCCCGAGCCGCCGCGTTGGGCGATGCCGTAGAGATTGCCATCGGTGCCCTCGATGAGGCTGTTCGGTTCCGCGCCGTTGGTGATGTTGAAAGTCGCGAGCGTGGTGAGCACGCCAGCGGCCGTGAGTTTGAATGCAGTGCCGGTCGAATTGCTGCCTCCCGCGACCGCGACGCCGTAAAAATTTCCGTCACTGTGTTTGAGCAGATTACGATACGTCGGCGGTGCGAGCGGGAAAATCGCAGGCACGGTGAACGTGCTGGTCGTGGGCGCGAGGCGGAAAAAAGCCCCGGCGAAATGCTGGGTGGAACCGAAGACAGTTGACGAACTTGTGCCGTAGAAATTGCCGTCCGCCGCCAGCACCATGCCGCCGTATGGGGAGGATCCATCGGTCGCCGCCGAGAGCGACCGGATGGATGTGAAGGTGCCGGCCGTCGTTATTTTGAACAGCGTGCCGCTCGACGCAGTGCCGCTACTGACGGTCACGCCGTAGAGCAGCCCATCCGATCCGAATGCGAGCGATCCCTGGCAGTTGCTGCCGAGCACCGCTCCAGTCGAGCCGGTGAAATTTTGCAGCGTCGTGAGCACGCCTGCCGTGGTGCAGGAGAAGATGGTTCCGTTGGCGCTCGCACCGCTCGTCGATGTCGTGCCGTAGAGCGTGCCATCCGTTGCCTGCACAAGCGTGCCGAGCGGTGTGGAGCCAAGCGCCGCGCCCGTCGTGCCGGTGAATGAGACCAGAGTGGTGAATGTGCCAGCGGGCGTCATTTTGAAAACAGTGCCGAACGTGCCCGCGCCGCCGCCACCGCAGACGCCGTAGAAATTTCCATCGAGCCCCTGGATCATCGCGGCTTGCACATTCGAGCCGTACGCGGTGCTCGTGGTGCCGGTGAGATTCACGAGCACCGTGAATGCGCCCGGTATGGTCATTTTGAAAATCGTGCCGCTGCCGCTCGTGCCGCCCGCGGAAGTGCTGCCGTAGAGGCTGCCGTCCGCGCCCTGGATGAGCGCGGCCTTCGGCGAGAAGCCGGTGAGCGTGGTGCAATGGACGAGCGTGGTGAGCGCGCCGGAGGTGGAGACGCGGAAGACGGTGCCGAGATTGTTTGCACCACCGTTTGTCGTCGTGCCGTAGAGGAATCCATCGCTCGCCAGAGCAAGCCCGCCCTGCGGTTGCGCGCCGTTCGCACCGTAGAAATTCACCAGCGTGGTCATCACTCCCGCTGTGGTCATTCGGAAAATCGCGCCCTGGCCGCTGCTGCCGCCGGTGAGAGTGGTGCCGTAGAAATTTCCATCAGGCGCGAGCACGAGCCGTCCGCGTGGGCTGTTTCCGGCGATCAGGGTCGTTGTGACGACTTGCTCCGCGACCGAGACGATTCCGATATTCAGCGACAGGGTTCCGACCACACTCGTGATCGAACCATTGTTCACAGTGAACGTGAAACTGTCCGGTCCGATGTAGCCGGCTGTCGGTGTGAAAGTCAGATTTGGCGCAGTGCCGGAGAGCGTTCCGTGTGTGGGATTTGTCGCGACATTGAAAGTGAGCGGCAGAATCGGAACGTTGGGATCGGAGCCCGTCAGCGCGAATGTCGTCGCGGTACTAGTCGGCACGCTCACAAGTTGCGAATCGGCGGTCGGAGCGCCGGTCGCGACATTGAGCGTCACCGTCGCCGGAGCGCTGGTGATGTTGTAGCCGTTCGTGCAGGTGAAGGTGAAAGTGTCCGTGCCGTGGAATCCGATCGCCGGGCTGAAAGTCAGATTTGGCGCGGTGCCGGAGAGCGTTCCGTGCGAGGGATTCGCAGTGACTGCAAAGGTGAGGGGAGACACGGGTGTATTCGTATCGACACCGGCGAGCGTCACCGGCGAGGCGGTCCCAAAGTTCACCGCAACCGTTTGCGGCGTGGCCGCCGGCGTCGTGATACCGGTGCTCGCGATCACGTCCACATCATCGATGTTCCAGCCTGACATCGCAGTGGCAGAAGTGCCGACCTGATACCCCCAGCGGATATACACAGTGCTCTTGTTGTCCGCGACTGCGGAAATGTCGTATTGCACGAGCTGCCACGCGGAATCGGTCGTCGCCGCGGTGGTGCCGTTGTCCCACACGGTGGTCCACGTCGTGCCATTGCTGGAAACTTCCACCGTCGCCGATGCGAAGGGCTGGAAGTCCGTGTTCAGCCAGCGGCGAAAGCGGAGCTTCGACGCGACATCGCCGGTGAGATTGATCGGCCCGACCGTGAGGTAAAATGGCCCGCCGGGAGTGGTGGAGTAGTTCCCCGAGAGATTCACGCCAAACACCCTTGTACCCGTGAAACCGGCAGTCGGATCGGCAAAAGTCCCGCTGCTGCCGCCACTGCCTGTCGGCGTGCCCCATGTCCATTCGCCCTGCCTCGTCCAACCAGGATCAGTCGTGAGGTTGGAAGTGAAGGGCCTGCTCTGCACGAGCATGGTCGCGCTTCGCGTGGCGTTGCCGGTGCCGTTGGTCGAGTTTGTGAAAGTGATCGTGTCCGCATACGAACCCTGCGCGAGCGAGTTTGCGGCAGTGTTGATCGACGCCGTCACTGTTGCCGTCAGCCCCGGATTCACGGTGCCGCTGCTGGGTGAAAGCGTGAGCCAAGCTGCGGCCATTGCAGCAGTCCAGCTCAGTGGTCCGCTACCGCTGTTCGAGATGGTGAATGTCGTGCTCGATGGCGTGAACGTGCCGCCGACCGGGCCGTTCGAGTCGAGGCTCCCTGCGGTCACCGCCATCACTGGCGCGCCGCTTACTGTGAAATTCACCGTACGCGTCGTGTTGCCGTCGCCAGTGGTTGTGTTGTTGAAAGTGAGCGTGGCCGTGTTGGAGCCGACCGCGTTGGTGTTCGCACTTGCGGTCAGAGTCAGCGTCATGATCGTGCTCGCGCCCGGAGCGAGCGCGCCGCTGGTCGGCGTTACGGATAGCCAGGTGGAACTCGATCTCGCCTCCGTCCAATTCAGCGTCGTGTTTCCATTGTTCATCAGCGTATACGTCGCGCTCGTGGGAGTGAATGGTCCGCCGAAAACGCCCGAGAAACTTGTGCTGCCCGAAGGTGTGATCGCCAGCACGGCGCTGTCGTCATCGAGGATATTGATGTACCCGATACCCGTCTGATAAGGAGCCGCAGCCGCACTGATGCCAACGGATTTCGCGCCATTGAGCAGCGCGTCATTTTGCGGGGTGATGGCGAAATTTGCCGTGGTCTGCCCCGCGAGCACCGTGACGGAGGCAGGCACCGTTGCGCGTGAAGTGTCGCTTGAAGAAAGACTCACCGTGATGTCGGACACGGGGGCCGCCGGCAGTGTCACCGTACCATTCACTGGCACGCCGCCCTCCGTCGCGCTAGCGGGCACGCTCACAAGGATCGGCGTGAAACTGAACGCCACCGGATCGGACGCGATGCCATTCGCAATCACAGTCAGCGAATAGCTCCCCGAGGGAATTGTCTGAGGCACAGCGAACTCTGTGCTCACCGGTGTTGCCCCGGTCTGCACACTCGTGCGGCTCCAGTTAAAAGTGCGCGCGCGATACACCGCGCCACCGCCGCTCGTGAGCCGTACGATGGGATAGTTCGAGTTGTTTTGATTGTCATCCCCGTAGCTCGAACCCTCCGAGATGCCGTTGAGCTGCGTGCCGACGATGTGGAAAGTACCGTCCGCATTTTGGGTCACGGTCGTGATCGTCGGCTTCCCCGCTGCGAGCGGCACGCCGTCGGGCTGGTAGCTATAAACCTTGCTGTTAAAGTCCGAGTAGAGCGCCGTGCCATCCGGCAGGCCCAGCATGGTGCCGAAATACGACGAATGATTCGTCCCGCTCGCCGGCGTCGGCGCGGCCGCAAATGTATTCGTGACGTAGTCGTATTCGTAGAAAGTCGTGGGGGAAGGGAAGTGATTCGCCGACGTCGGGATAGGCGAGACCGCGCAGAGTATCTTGCCATTCGTGAGCATCACCGAAGGCGCATCGGGCGTCCCGGTGGAGTTTGGAAGATCCGGCCCTGCGACCCATGAGCCCGGGCTGTTGGTTCCCGATGGGGTGTAGATTGCCGTGTGGCCAGTCGAGCCGAGGAAGAACGCCTTGCCATTCGGCAGCATGAAACCGCCGCCTGCCTCAAACCCATACGGATCGTAAAGTGCCACCGGGACCGTCGCGTCCGCCACCCATTGATTCAGCGACGGGATGTAGCGCTCGGAGTTTGTCGTCCCGATATCCACCGTCAGCAGACTGTCGTCCGGCATCTTCACCCATACGGCCTCGTTTTGATTTCCCCGTACCGAGGGGCCGGTCGCCCATGTGTTCGTGGCCGGATCCCAGATCACCGTGCTCAAAAATGGCGACGCCGACACTGGCGCGACAAGCACACGGCCATCCGGCAGAATCTCCGAGCACGCATCGCTG
This sequence comes from Chthoniobacterales bacterium, assembly GCA_038227825.1. GTDB lineage: Bacteria > Verrucomicrobiota > Verrucomicrobiia > Chthoniobacterales > Chthoniobacteraceae > SXWH01. The sequence goes on along the minus strand of JBBRPQ010000014.1, from coordinate 24,297 downwards.
ATTCCCGGGTTCAACGCGATGGGCGGTGCCATCGTCCACTTGTTCGTCAGCGGGTCATACGATTCGCCTGTGCGGTAGCCGGTTCCATACTCGCCCCCCGCCACAAACACGCGACCGTCCTTCAGCACCTGTGCGGAATAATACAGGCGCGAGTCGTGCATCGGCTGCAGCGTGCTCCACGTGCCGTTCACGTAGTGCCCCGCGCTGTCTGGCGTAAGGCGATACCAAGTCGCACTGACGCCACTGTTGTGCGCCATGACCGTTCCGTCCGAGAGCAACAGCATCAGACCGATGCTCCCTGGAGCGCTATTGGTCACAGGAGTCCATGTGCCTGCTGCGTGTGTCGAAACGTTGAGAAGCGACACGAATACGAGCAGCCAATTAGCCAGGAATTTCCGGGGGTTCATGCACGCAGAGTCGAACAAAGGGACTGAAGATGGACAATCGAAATACTTAACCTGAAGTAACCGTCATGCGGCTCCCTTTTCACGTGCAGCATCCGTTCAGTGTCGCGAGGAGGGAAAAGTGAAGGCGCCCCGGGTCTCCCCAAGGCGCCCTCTTTTTGCTGGCGATAAGCCGGATTCTGTCCCCGCAGCTCGCGCCGCGGGTGACGATCATTTCTCTCCCGCGCATCCGAGGATGCGCTGGCCGATGGCGCGAGCCGGAGCCCGCGCCGCCAGTGCGACTATTACCCGGAAGCTGTCCACTTTCGTGAACTGGGCAGACACCCGGCTTCCTGTTTTGTCTTGCACCGCAGAAGGTTTTTCGTGCCCCGCACATTGCTGAGCGGGCGGTGGGCTCTTACCCCGCCTTTTCACCCTTACCCTTGGCTTGCGCCTCGGGCGGTCTGTTTTCTGTGACACTGTCTGTCGCACCGGACTTTCGTCCGGCACGCCCGCGGATTCTCCGCGGCCTGCTGTCTGGTGGTGTCCGGACTTTCCTCTCACGGGCGAACCGCAAGCGATCGTCTGCCAACATCGAGACATTATCGCTGAGGTATCTCCACGCAAGGGTAATGGGTAGCTAGTGCAGAATCATGCAGATGCCGGATGTCGCCCGCTTTCGGATGGTTTGGTGCTTTCCTTGTTTCATGCGCCCCTGAGGAATCTCCATCCAAACGTCCATCCGCACTTCCTTTCCTGTGAGCGTTGCCCATTCCATCATCGGGCGAATATGATCGTCGCCCTCAATCTTTCCGATGTGTCAGGGTTATCGTCTTTAGGATTTGTTAGCCTGATCAAGCCGGGTCTCATACGATCAGTCAGGGGCGCACTTCACTGGATGAAGCTATCGTTCTGGGAGCGCACTTCATCCGGTACCGCGATGTTCGCGCCACGGGGATATCAAGGCTGGATCAGTATCCACTTGCGCGTTTTGCCGGCCTGCAGCGCGGTCTGCTTCTCGCCCAAGTAGCGCGACACAGCTACGGCTGCACGGCTTCCAGGCGGTGATAGCGCTTCTCGGCGGTGCCGGGGAGGATCTCTGTCGCGGTCACTCGGGTGTAGCCGCCTGCGGGTGGGTCGGTGTTTACACTCGCGCTCCCGCTCCACGGGCCCGCGCCGTTCTTGCTCGCGATGAGTGTCCAGCTCACGAAATCGTCGGTGGCGGTGAGGCGGTAGTGCGCGTCCGTCGCAGGAAGCTCGGGGATGACGAATGTGACGCTGGCCGCGATGGTCGGGCCGAGCGTCGGCTTCAGCTCGACTAGCGGATAGGCTTCGGCTGCGAAGTTGGCGTGCGGGTTCGTGCCGAAGAGGAATTCGATGCCGTTGTCAAAAGCATCGTTGTCGTCATCGGCGGTGAATGCGCCGGTGGCGAAGGCGGCCTGCCATTGCGCGTATGTCGCGGGCACGGGGCTGACTCGCAGCGTGCCGTCTAAGTAGAGTCGGTCGGTGCGCCAGAAGCGACCGGCGGGGAGGGGAGGGAGATTGATGTTCGTGAAGCTGCCGGCGGTGGTGCCCCAGTCGAAGAGATTGTAGGTGTCGCCGAGCGAGGGCACCCAGCCATTGATGAGCACGATATTCAGCGTGCCGCCGAAGGTGAGTTTCCCTGCGACATTCAATGCATCATACTGCGTGCCGCGCGCGAGGCCGCCGATTTCCATGTTCACGGTGAGCAGATTGCCGAAGACGACGTCGCCGCCGTAGGTGATCAGCGCGGGGCTATTGCCGGGGCTGAAGGTGCCGTCATATCGCACCGTGCCTGCTCCGGTGAAATTGCCCGCTCCACTTGCCTTGGCGGAAAATGTGAGCGTCGTTCCTGCGGGGACATCCATCGGTGCGCCGTTGTGGATCACGTTGCCGGCGATTGAGCGGGATTTCGCAGCGATCGGATTGCGAGCGGAGGCGGCGACTGAAGCGACTGCGAGCAGGGTGCAGGCGAGAAGGATCGCGAGCGCGGAAGGCAGGCTCACACGCCAGGGATTTCCGAGGCGGATTTTTTTCCCGCTGAAGACACGAAGACTGGGAAAGGCGGGGCGCAGCCTTGTCATCATTGTCGTGCCTTTCGTGGACATCGCGACGGGATCAGCGATTCCCGCGGCTGCGGCGCGTGCGGCGCAGGCCGAGGACTGCGGCACCGATGAGCGCGAGAGTGGCGGAGCCCGGCTCTGGCACCACGCCGACGATCCCATTCGTGGTGAGCTGCGAGGTATCCCAGGAGAGCCCGTCGCTGAGTGTGGGGAGCTGCACGCTGCTGAATTGGCCGGTCAACTGCTCGGCGTCCACGAGGTCGTAGCTGTCGCCCGCATGGGGCGTGTAGCCGGTGAGCAGCGAGATCTCGAAGATGCCGTCGAGCGAGAATTTGCCGGCGACATCGAGGTGGTCGAATTCCAAGCCGGGCGTGGTTCCGCCGATTTCAATCGTGGTCTTCGAGCCGAGACCGAGCACGAGATCGCCGCCGAAGCTCACGGAGGCGGGCGAATTTCCAGGCCGCAGATCGCCTTCAAAATAAACCGTGCCGGTGCCGGTGTATGGCCCCGCGCCGCTCACCGCGCCGAAGAATACGGATGAGCTTCCGGCGCTCGTGCGGATTTCCGTGCCGTTGTGGATCACGTCGTCGAAGAACGTGGTCGTCGCGCCGCCGCTGGTGATGATGCGCGCGCCTGCGGAATTCGTCACGTCGCCGTAGATGTTCCCATTGCCGCCGCTGATCGCGATGACGCCCTGATTCGTGATGCCCAGCGTGCGCAGCGAGCCGGTGCCGGAGATGAAGCCGCTGTTCGTATTCGTGATCGCGCTGGCGAAATCGAGCGTGCCGCCTTGCAGTGAAAATGTGCCCGCGTTGGGCGTGATCGCGCCGGTGAAAGTGAGCGTCTTGCCGGCCTCCGCGCGGATTTGTCCGGCGGTGGCGTTCGTCACGGGTTTTGCGATCGTGCCGTCGCCGGTGATGAGTCCGGTATTCGTGATCGCGCCCGCGCCGCCGAGGAAGCCGATGCCATTCTGCACGGTGATCGTGCCCGCATTGGTGATCGCGCCGGCGGGCGAGGCGACGCCGCTCACGAAGACGCGGCCCGAGGCGCTGTTCGTCAGCGTGCCGCTGAAATTCAGCGTGCCGTCACGGTGATCGATCGTGCCGCTGTTCGTGATGCTGCTGCCGCTGAAGCCGCCGCCATCCGTGCGCAGCAGCGCGCCGCTCGCGACGGTGGTCGTATTCGTCACCTGCAAATTTGCGCCCGTGCCGAGCGTCACACTCGCGCCGAGTCCGCCCGTGCCGATATTGAAGCCGCCCGCGCCGGTGATGCCGAGCGTGCCCCTCTGAAAATCGAGCGTGCCGTTGTTCACGAGCGCGCCGGTGCGGAGGGTGCCGCCGTTGAGCGTCAATGCGCGCGCGGCATCAATCGTCGTCGTGCCGGCGACCGTGAGCGTGCGATCCGCGAGGAGCGTGAGCCCGGTGCCGAGAAGTCCGCCGGTGCCGACGGTCAGGTTATTCGAGCCCAGCAGATTCAGTGTGCCAGTGGTGAAATTGACCGCGCCGCCGTTGTTCGTCAGCGGACCATTGAAGGTCGCGGTGCCGCCATCAATGTTCACCTTGCCCGTGGCGTTGAGCGTGAATGAGCCGGTGCCGCTCGTGAAGGTGCCGCTGTTGTTCACACTGAGCGACGCCGTGCTCAGGAAGGCCGCGCCGAGCGTGAGGGAGGAAGCACCCGTCTGCGTGATCGCGCTGCCGATGCCTTCCACGGTAATCGCCGCCGTGGCTTGCGTGATGACTGATCCGGCGGAAAGATTCGCGATGGAGGCCGTCGCGCCGCTCTGCACCGTGAGCGATCCGAAGCTCGTGGAGCCGAAAGGCGAGTCCGCGATTTTCAGACCGCCGAGCGTCGCGCTCGCACCGCTCGTGAGCAGCACGCCGGCCTGCCATTCGCTCGTGAAAAATGGGCTGGCATTGAGCTGTGTGCCCGCGCCGCTGGCAGTGAGCGAGACGGCGCTGTTGGTGCGGGCAAGGTGCAGCGAGCCGCCGCTGCTGAGGACGCCGCCATTTTGCACGGACAAAAAGGAGAGCGTGTTGTTCGCGCCCTCCCATTGAAAGTCCGCTGTTGTCGCAAAGCTGGAGCCGCTGCCCGTGATGGTGAGATTGGCTTGGTTCGTCTGGGAGAACAGCCCGGAGATCGCTGCGCCCCCGCCGTTCTGAACCGTCATGCTCGTGCCGAGGGCGAGCGCGAGCGTCCCCGCACCGCTCCGCGTGAGTTGCCCGCCGTTGAGGATGAGGCTGCTGTTGATATTGAGCGTCCCGCCATTCAAAGAGACCGTGCCCGTCGCGTTCACCGTGACGGCGCCCGTCCCGCTGTTGAAGACGCCGTTGTTCTGCACATTCAGCGCCAGGCTGCTCGTGTTTCCAGTGCCGATGGTCGTCGTGCCGGTGCCGCTGATGGTGAGCGCGGAGCCTGCGCCGTTGATCGTGACCACGCCCGTGTTGGCCACGTTGCTGCCTCCCAGGAAGAGGGTCGTTCCCGTCACCGACGCGCCGCTCTGGATGAGCAGCGTGCCGCTGGTGCCCGCAGTGGCCGAGCTGTCCACGCTCACCGTGCCAAACGTCCCGGTGCTCCCGTTGCTGAACGTGACGCTCCCGGTCCCGCCGCTCGATCCGAGGTTCAACGCGGAACTGCCAGCGAGGCTCGACCCGCTTCCATCCACCGTCACCGTGCCGTTCGTGCTGGTGCCGATCGATATAACCGACAAGGCAGAGACGCTCCCGCCCGCGAGGATGTTCGTCGTGCTGCCGCCGATGAAGTTGATGAACGAATTCGACGTAAGAGTCGAGCCGGCCCCTGTCACCACGATGGTCGAGGCGGTCGCGTTCGCGAAACCGCCCGTGAAGATCGCATCCCCTCCGCCCTGCACCGTCAGCGTCTTGCCGGCCGCGAGATTGAAAACACCCGATACATCCCGCGTCATCTGGCCGTTCAGGGTCATGTTTCCGTTTGCATTAAAAGTGCCCCCCGTGATCGCCACTGTACCGGTAGTGTCCACCAGGATGCTCCCCGTGCCGCTGTTGAAAGTGCCGCCACTTAGTACATTCAGCGCCGACGCCGCGCCGCTGACCAGCCCCACCGCAATGTTGTTAGCCCCGCTCATCGTCAGCGACGATCCCGCGCCAGTGATCGTCACCTGGCCGCTCGGATTCGTCAGGCCATTCCCGATGGTGATGCCATTCGCCGTCACCGCCGAGCCGCTCTGGATGAAGAGAGATCCCGCCGTGCCCGGCGTGCCTCCATTTGCGACCGTGAGAAAGCCCAGCGCGCCGGTGCTTCCATTGGAAAAAACGAGGAGGCCAGATCCACCGCTCACGCCGAGGGAAATCACCGGCGTCGTCAGGCTCGAACCCGCGCCGTCCACCGTCGCCGACGCATTGCTCGAAGCGCCGAAAAACATTCCGAAATTGCTCGAAAGCGCGCCGCCCGCGAGCACGTTCGTCGTGCTGCCGCCGCCGAAGGTCAGGCTGTTCCCGGTATTGCTGAACGTCGAACCCGCGCCCGTCACGGTGATCGTGGAGGCGGTCAAGTTTGTGAATCCTCCCGTGATAGTCGCGTCGCCGCCATTTTGAATGGTCAGCGTCCGGCCCGCCGAGAGATTCACCGCCGCCCCGGTGGCGCGCGTGAATTGCGCGCCATCAATCGTCGTGCTCTGAGTGAGGTTCAGCACGCTCGTGCCATTCACCGCGAGCGTGGAGGTGGAGGCAAAGCTCGGCGTGCCCGCGAGCGAAAGCGTGCCGGCATTCACGAGCATATTCCCGGCCACAGCCGCGGAGGGTGCCCACGTCATCGTGCCCGCGCCCTGCTTCACGATGGCAGCGCCTGCACTCACGGTGATGTTTCCAAAGCTCGTCGCAAACGATCCGTCCACCGTGAGCGTGCCCGTCGGCGCGGAGATTGCATTTGTGAACGTGAGCCCGCCGCTCGCCGCATTGATCGTGGAATTGGCGACGGTAAAGAAATTGAGGAAATTGCCGAACGTCTCCACCGACGCGGAATTGTTCACGATGCCGCCCGTGCCGAGATTCAGCGTCGTGCCGCCGATGGTAAACGCGCTCGCCGCCGCGTTAAAGGTGAGGCTGTTCGCCGAGAACGCCGCGCTCAGATTCGGCGTGAGCCGCACCGCGCCGGTGAAAATGAGATCCGTCGTCGTGAGGTTGCTCACCGGCGCGCCGTCGGGATTCCAGTTGGCGGCGGTCGAGAGATTGCTGTCCACGGCGCTGCCACCGTCCCAGGTGAAAGTCGCCGCTCGGAGCGTGCCGGTGGCGAGTGCGAGCGTGGCGATGGTGCAGGTGAGAATATGCCGGGTCTTCATGGTGTCGGAGGGTTGGGATCGCAGCCTGCGCATCGGTCGCGAATGCGCCGGTAGTGAAAGTTCACGGCTTGTTACAGGGCATGAAGGAAAGTCAATCCGCAAGTCATGCTTTCGGTATGGAGGCACGGCCCATTCCAAGAGCCGAAGGCCAGCGGCACGCGAAGGCGCAAGGTGCAGCCCCAAATCCGGGGGCGTGCGGAGCGGAAGATTCATACCATCTCTCAGAATTACCCGGACAGTTTGGCGGCGGAGTGCTGCTGCAAAGTAGTCTCCGACTTTAGTCGGTTGTCCCGTGCCATGCTCTATTGCCGACTAAAGTCGGAGACTACTTTGGCGCGGCGCGAATCTGTCCGGTTAGTTCTGAAAGATGGTATCAGTCCGCGAAAAATACGGAAGACACGAAACACTCCGCATCCTTTTCGTGTCCTTTCGTGGACATGCCTCTGGTTTTTTCCGCAGTCCTTCAGCGCGGGCCACCTGTCGTCGCCTCTGTGGGCGCCGGGCCTTTCTACTCGGTCTCGGTCATCGCCTCGTCGGCTTGCGTGACGCGGACTACTTCCTCGACGGTGGTCTGGCCTTTGAGCACGCGACGCCAGCCGTCGGTGCGTAGGCTTTCCATGCCGTCGGAGATGGCCTGCGCTTTGAGGGCGCTGCCGGTTTCTTTGCGGATGATTTTCCTCCGAAGCTCCTCGGTGATGACGCATACCTCGAAGATGGCGAAGCGCCCGCGGTAGCCGGTCTGCCTGCACGTGTCGCAGCCTTTGCCGCGGAGGAGCTTCGTGCCGGGTGGCACGGTGAATTCGTTTTCGCGCAGGTAGTCGGCGTCGTAGGTGGCCTCGGTGGAGCAGTCGGGGCAGATCTTTCGCACGAGGCGCTGCGCGAGGAAGCAGCGCACGACGCTGGCGAGCAGGAAGGGCTCGATGCCCATGTCGAGCAGCCGCGTGATGCCGCTCACGGCGTCATTCGTGTGCAGGGTGGAAAAGACGAGATGGCCTGTCATCGCGGCGCGGATGGAAATTTCGCTTGTCTCGAAATCACGGATTTCGCCGACCATGACGATGTTTGGATCCTGGCGGAGGATGGCGCGCAGGCCGTTGGCAAATGTGAGGCCGATCTCGGATTTTACATCGATCTGGGAGATGCCGGGGAGGCGGTATTCGACGGGTTCCTCGACGGTGATGATGCGGCGGGAGGGCTGGTTGATGGACGAGAGGAAGGAATAGAGTGTGGTGCTTTTTCCGGAGCCGGTCGGGCCGGTGACTAGGATGATGCCGTTGGGCAACGTGATCATCTTTTTCATCTCGGTCATCTGCCGCGCGCCCATGTCGAGGCGGTCGAGGCCGAAGGTGAGCGTCTCGGTGCGTGAGAGCAGACGCAGCGAGATGCTCTCGCCATTCACCGTGGGAATCGTGGAGACGCGCACGTCGATCGAGCCGGCCATCGTGGTGAGATTGATGCGCCCATCCTGCGGCAGGCGGCGCTCGGCGATGTCCATGTGGGCCATCACTTTCAAGCGCGAGATGATGGCGCTCTGGAGGACGCGGAGCTGCGGAGGGACGGCGATCTCATGCAGGATGCCGTCCACGCGGTAGCGGATGCGGAGGTCGTTTTCGAGCGGCTCTACGTGGATATCCGTCGCGCGCTCGGTGATGGCTTCGCGGATGATTTGGTTGACGAATTTGACGACGCTCGCCTCGGGATCGTCGTTTGTGATGTCGAGCGCGGTGTCCTGCTCGATGCTCTCAAAGGCGCGATTGTTCTTGAGGATCTCCTCGAAGACATCCGCGCCGACGCCATACGCCATGCGCAGCGCGCGCAGGAGTTGGCTGCGCGGGGTGAGCTGCCACAGCACCTTTTTCCCATCGAGCTGCTGCTGGGCGAGGCGGCGTGCGGTCTGGTTGAAGACGTCGTAAGTCGCGAGGATGATCGTGTCCGCATCCGGCGCGGCGACGGGGAGGATGTGGTGCTTAAAGACGAAGCGGCCCGGCAAGAGCTGGAGCAGGGGACGCTCGATTTTCGCGGCATCGATCGGCGCGACGGGCGTGCGGAAGATTTTCCCGAGCTCGGACGTGAGCCGTGTCTCGTCCACCTTGCCGGAGTTCAACACCTCGACCGTCCACGAGCCGCCGGAGGGCGGCTTGAGTGCGAGCAATTCAGGGGCGTCGGTCTCGCTGACGCCGCTGGCGAGCAGGGCGTCGAGGAGGGCGCGGAGCTGGCTCATCGTTTCCGGACGTTGTTCACAGGCTCATCGCGGAGCTTTGGCTTCGAACTGCGCAGGCCGGCTGATTTCTCCGGCTTTATGCGCTCGCGAATGTTCATCGGCATGATCGCGCTTTCGAGATCAGCCGGGATGTTGAACGCATCGAACGTCTTTTCACGCAGCTTCGCATTTTCAAGTGCCGCGAGCGTGACCACCGGGCGCATGATGATGATGAGCTCATTGCGGATCTTATCCTTGGTGTGCTTGCCGAAGAGAGGGCCGATGAATGGGATGTTGGAGAGTTTGTTCAAGCCGCTCCGATTGTAGTCGAGGCTCTCCTTGATGAGGCCGCCGAGGATGAGTGTGCCATTGTTCGGCACGGTGACGGTCGTCTTGATGGCGCGGCGCGAGATGTTCGGGATGTCGTTGTTGTCGATGCGCGTGGTGCCGGCCCGCTCGGAAATGTTTTGGACGATTTCGAGCGACACATCCTTGTCGCTGTTGATGAGCGGCAGGACCTCCAGCTTCAGTTCGATCGGCTTGAACTGAATCGAACTGTTCGAGACCAGATTGTTCGATGTTGCGGTCGTCGCGTTGTTGAACTGGCTCTGGATGCTGGTCGGCACCGGGACTTCCTCGCCAGAGGTAATCGTCGCGCGCTTGCCGTTGCTGGTGAAAATGCGCGGGTTGGTGAGAACGCGGAAGCGGTCGTTGGTTTCGAGCGCCTTGAGTGCGATGTCGAAGGTGTTTCCCGTCGCGATGAAGCCAGCGATGCCGCCTGCGCCACCGGCGAGGACTTTGTTGATGGACTGCTGGTTGATGAGGTTGTTGAGATTCAGCACCGATTGGCCGGAGTCCGTGAATCCGACCGAGTTCGTGGTCGTGGTGGCTGTCGTCCCGGTTGTTCCGGTCGTGGAGCCGGTGGCATTTGCGAGGATGCCGCCGTTGCGCAGGATGTATTCGATTCCGAACTGCTCGTTTTTCGTGAGGCGCAATTCACCGATGATCGTCTGGATCATCACCTGCGCCTGCGGGACGTCGAGCTTGTCGAGCAGAGCGAAAATTTTCTCGGTGATGTCCTTCGGGCCGACCACGATGATGCTGTTCGCGCGCTTGTCGGCGATGATGGTGCTCTTGCCAACTTGCTGTGTGACGGGCTGCGTATCGCGCTCTGCCGTGGAAAGCGATTCACCGATCGATGATCCGCCTGCGCCACCGGCGCCGCCCTGGCTGCTGTTGGAATTCTGATTTGAGCCGAGTGTGTTCTGATTGTTGTTCCTCGTGGTCGGCTGCTGTGTCTGGGAGCGCGGTGCGGCCGTCGCTCCGGCACCGGAGCTGCCGCTCTTGTCACCGGGGTCGGCGACTGCCGCGACGACTGCCTCGATGACTTCCTCGACCGGGCGGAACCGCAGTGCGCGAACGGCCGGCGGGGCGAGCGTGACTTGGGAGTCGTATTCAGTGATCAGTGCGCGGATGAGTCTCATGTTCACCGGGCGCGAGACGACGTGGAGCCGGTTCGTGCGCTTGTCCGCAGTGATGCGCACTTTTCCGACCACGAAGCTGTCTTCCGTTGGCCCGATGCCGTTTGCGCTGCCATTGATCTGGAAGGATTGGTTCGCATCAGCACCGGAGATTCCGGGCAATCCGCTGGCATTCGGATCACCCGCGTTGCGAGTGATTCGTGGCGCAGGAATGCCGGGTGCTCCCGCTGCCTGCTGCGTCTGCTGTTTCTCAAAAAGCTTTTCGAGATAGCCCGCGACTTCCTCGGCCTGCGCGTGCTCCAGGGTGATGAATTCGCTGACGACTTCCGCCGGCTCGACATCGATCGCCTTCACGATGCGGATGAGCGTGCGGATGATGCTCGTATTTTCCGTGACGAGCAAAGACTGCGCCTTTGGCAGTGGCGTCACACTCGATGCGGCTCCCTGTGCTGGCACTAGGATTCCATTTTGGATCGTCGTGGCGAGCTCGGTCGGGTCCGCGTGGGCGAGTTTGAAAAGGAACATCACCGTCTGCTCTCCCGCAGGCAGCAGTTCCTCGCGGTCCACAAAGGGCACGCCGACGGACTTCGGGCTCTGGCCCACGCCGGTTACCTTGAAAATATTTCTCTCCTCGGTCGGGAGGATATTGAATCCATTCAGAAGAAGCGTCATCTCGATGATTTTGACCGCCTCAGACTGCGGCACCTGTCCGGAGATCGTGATGCGGATCGGTCCGGCGAGCTGCGTGCTGTAGATGAGATGCCTGCCCGTCCACTTTTCATACATCAGGAGCACGTCCTTCACATCCGTATCCAGCATCTGGAGCGGCACTGCGGCCTCGGAGCCCGGCATCGCGGGCGGAAAATTCGGTGCAGCCGTCGGACTGATCGGCGAGGCAGGCGGAAAGGGCTGGATTGCACCGGGCACCGGCGGGGGATTGACCGGGACAGGGACCTGCGCGGAGACAGGAATGCTCAGGAGCAGGCCCGGTAGAAGGAGGAAGGTTCGGAGCGACACGGGCTCTATCTAGCCCTGCCCGGCAGAACGGTCAACCCATGCGTGGTGCGGCAAGGCTTCGTTTTGGTTACGTTTTGGGGCACTCGATGGAGCGTCTCTCGCTCGCGGGTTTCCTCATCTTCCAAGTGGGTGACTTTTCGCCAACCGGCGTTCAGTCTAAGGCAAGTGAAGTGTGGCTCAAATTTTTCGCAGCGTGTAGGTTCGGAATATCATGAACCCCTACGTTTGCCGCGTCTTGTCCACCATCTGCTTTTTTGCAGGGATGACTTCAATCGTTGCGTCCATCGCAGTCTGGTGGTTCCTCGACCGCGATACGCCTGATGCGATCGCGCATGCAGAGCGTTTTGGCATCTTCATCGGCCTATGGGCTCCGACGCTGCTCATCCTTTCCAATCGCTTTGATCGTTACGCCGACAAGGCGCGGCCGCTGCCGGGCTTGGACGTGAAACTTGATTCGCTTCCAGACGAGCTTCCCGAAGAGGGATACTAGTCGGTGAGAGAGAGGAAAGTTGGCGGTCAGCGCTTGAGGCCGGGCGCGGGTGTCGGTGTCGGCTGAGGGCCCTTGTTTGGACCAGGCTGAGGCGCGGCAGGGCGGGCAGGAATATTCACCGGTGGCGCAGGTGCCGATCGCGGCTGGATAGAGATAGGCGCAGGACGAGATGGCGCCACTGGCATCGGTGCGGGCCGCGGTTGAATTGCGACGGGAGCCGGTCTCGGTGCGGCGACAGGCTGCGGTGCGGGCCGCGGTTGAATGACTGAAGGTGCCGGTGCAGGACGCTGGATCTGGCGGATTGAGGGCGCCGTGGGTAGTTCCTGAGTTGGTTTTTTAACGCGCAATGGCTCCTGCACTCGGGTCGGAGCAGGCGCAGGCGGGGGTGTCGGCGCGACGCGCGGGGCAATGGCGGGCGCTGTCGGCTCCGGCTTGCGTTTGATGCGAACGGGCTCAGACACCGGAGCTGGCTTGCTCACAGGGGCCGGGACTGGCGCTGTTGGCCTCACGACTGGAACGGGGTTCGTCGGTGCCGCCGGTGCCGACCCTTTCTTGTGCCGCATCGTTTCGACTGGCGTCATCACTGGAGCGGCCGGCTTGATTTCCGGTGCGGTCGCAGGCTTCGGACTCTCAGGGATGCCGGGCCTCACGATGGTTGGCGATGTCGAAGGCAGGGTCTCGCGTTGGCGGTTCTTGGAGCGGCCAGTTTCCAATTTTGGCGTGGCCGGCACAGTCGATTGAATCGCAGGCGGCACGGTGACAGGCGGTGAGACAGTGCCCGGTTTTGCAAATCGGCCGGGTTTCACCACCGGGACTTCCGTGGACTTGATGGGTCGATCAGGTGTCGGTGTGATGATTGCCGGATTCACCGGCTGCCCCGGTTTCATGATCGAGACATTCGGAGCGCCGGGTCTCTCGCCACGCTTTCCTTTCCCAGTCGTCGGCACCACGTTTTCTCCGGGTGACGCGGGCGTGACAACAATCGGGTTTGCCGGAGCGCCAGGCTTCGCGACGGGAATGGTTGTCACCGTCGGTTTTTCGCCGCGTTTGCCCTTGCCGGTCGGCGTGATGGCCGGCTGTCCGGGCAAAGACGGAGTGGCTGCGGTAGGGTTCACCTGCATGCCGGGGCGCAGCGGATTCACAGATCCGGGCACGATAGGCTGGCCGGGAGTCATGGCAGCAGTGCCGCCGGGATTGGAACCACGGAAAGGCTTGAGACCATTTTTGTTGATCGGAGGCGTGTTGGCGATGGCCGTGGGCATCGTCCCCGGAAGTCTTGCAGGAGCGGTCTTTGATCGGGCACCAGGCGTCTCGCTCGCGATCTTTGCCTGCAATGCGGCAGCACGGTTCGGATCGGCGATCCCGTTCCAGCCTTTGTCAAATTTCGGCTTAGCGATCGTGGCCGCGATGGGTGGCAGCGAAGTGGGCTTCTTGGTGCGCGTCACTGTCGGCGCACTCATCGAAAGCACGCCGGCGGATAGATTGGAGAACTTGCCATCCGGCGTCACCGGTCTGTTGCCCGCGTGGCGATTCACGCTCACGGTCGGAATGGCCGAATTGCCTGAGCGGACGATCGCGTTGTTCACCGCGTTGAAGCTAGGGCCTCCGTTGAAAAGACCATTCCGGGTCCGTGCGATATTGGTGACGTTGTTGGTGGTCGCCATGATCGCGGCATTCTGCTGACGCGGGATCAGCACTCGCGCCATCGACGGCGCGCCAAAATCCCGCGCGTTCACAAAATTGTAGGACCGCGGCCCCATGCCCCAGCGGTGATCGGCCCATGCGCTGATTCCGATTCCCGCGACGACCAGTGCTGCTGGCGGCAGCGGAGCCCAGCCGACGTGCGAGTGGCCGTGACGCCATGAAACCCACCCTGGGCCCCACACTTTGCCCGGCACCCAGCACCAGCCAGTGTCCTCTTCGCGGAACCAGCGGCCGTAGTGATACGTCGCCCAGCCGAAGTCCTCATCCGAATCCCACACCCAGCCATCATCCCTCGAATACACCCAGCGGCCGCGCGTGTAGGGCTCCCAATTGTCATCCACATTCGACGGCTGCCAGCAGCGCCCGTAGGAGCCGACTGTCACCCAGCGTCCATTCCGGCGCAGCGTATCCGCGCTGTAAAATACGTCGCTCGAAACTCCGATGTCCTCCTCGTATTCCACCGCAGTCGATTTCACATTTCGCGGCGAGGGAGGAGCCGCGATGGGCTCCGGTGCTACCTGCACCATCGCGCCCGCAGGCTGCACGTCCAAATCGCCGCCGACCTCCTGATTCGTCAGCGCAAAAAGGCAAAACGGCGTGCTCCCGAAACGCTGCGTGGCGGTGAACCCCGGCGTGCTCACGCCGTCCCACGTGAAGCGGTAGTTGATGTAATAAACCTGATTCGGATCCGCGAAACCTCCCGCCGACGTCGTCGCATCGTCCTCATTGAAAAAATCCGTGCTCACCGCCGGCTTGCCGTCGCCGGCAAAGGCCAGATTCACATCACGATTTTCGCCAGTGGCGTTGGCGATATAGACGCGAAGGTCATACGTCTTTCCCGCCGTGAGCGTGGCTGGATCGAGCACTGCGTATTGCTCTGAATTGTCTTCCGCCCCGTCATTGAAAATCATCGCTGAGAGCAGTCGGGCCATCGTTCCATCGGCCTGGATGCTATCCGCCTTCCCACCGCCATTCGCGAGTCTGCCGGTCGCAGCGCTCAGCGTGACTCCATTTGCCGTGATGACATTTTCCCCGCCGGAGAGCGGCGCGAACCCCACGCCGTTCACATTGCGTTCCTTCGTGGTCCCGGCAGCCACGGCATTCGTATAGCCTTTCGCTGGGTCGAGGCCGGACTGCGCATCGCTGTCCGCTGCGGGGATCGGGACGTAAAACAAAGTGCCTGCGCCAGCCGGAAAAGTGAGCGCTGCGGACATCAGCATTCCGCTGAGAATGATTCGGGTTTTCATGGGAGTCTTCGATTGGGTTTCGGGAAGTCCATCGCTGGATGAACCTACTGCATATTCGCACGTAGAGACTCTGCAGGTCGCGTCTTTAATCGAAGTTTTTCCGAGGATTTCAAAAACATCCGCTTCAATGAATGCAAAATGGACGCCCATTTCCACCCCTCGCGCATTCGCAGAAGAGGCGACGGCGACCTGATTCCCGTCCGCTTATTGTAGTAGCGCTGGCCAGCGACCAAATGAAGCGCAGCGTGACGGTGCGCCAGTTCCTCCAGCTTCCGCGGGAGGGGATTCGCATTTAGACGCAGTGCCTCCGGCGGTTGAATGGGACATGCAGGCGCTACTGCACAGTCACCCGGATGTGGACAAACTTTTGTGGCACGCCACCTACGGCTGGAAGAACCCGAATGCTGACGGTCTGCGTGATGCCGCCAGGGTTTGGAATGGTGCTGAGCAATTGGAAGTTGCTCCCGATCGGAATCCACGTGGCGAGGTCCGGTGATGCTTCGATTTCGTAGGTCAAATCGAGGGCGCCGATCAACTGAGTGTAGCTCACTGTCAGATACCTCAGGCCGTCGTTCGGGTTGGTTTGGATGAGCGGTGATACCGGACTTGAAGGGCCGGACTGGGGATCCAGGTCAAAGGCGTAGTTGTAGAGATAGGCGCTGCTCGAAGAACCCGCGGAAATTCCGTGCGCAGTCTTCCACGAATCCGGCACGCCATCATTGGCCGTGCTGAGCGCGCGAGTGATCGACACGGATGCCGTATTGAAATTGCCTGCGGCGTCGATGGCCGTTGCCGTGAGGCTACTCGTGCCTGCAGCGAGTGGCACCGAAGCGGACCAGTGCGCATATCCATCGCTCGTGGTGGCGGCGACTCCATTCACGGTGACGGAGAACAGCCCTGCGATGGTGTCGGTGCCGATTCCCTGGACGACAATACTGCTGTGTGTCGTGAAACCGGGAGCGGTGCTGGCAAGCGCCACGCTCGGCGTGCTGGCATCCTGCGTGGAGGAGACGACGTTGCTGTAGCTCCCGAAGACGTTGCCTGCTCCGGCTCGCACACGATAATAGTATGTATTCCCGCTGGTGAGTCCCGGGAAGATCACCGTCGGCGAGGTTGGCGCCGCGGTCGCGAGTATAGTGGAAAAGTCTGCCACGGCTGCGACATCGACATTATAGAAGGTCGCTCCATTTACCGCGGGCCAGGTCAATGTCCGGCTGGTGCCTGCGCTGAAAATTGGCAGGGCCGGCAGCACGGGAGCCGTGAGAACGGTGAGCGCGCCAGCCGGGCTGGTCACATTGCCTGCGTTGTTCGTGACAGTGACATCATAGCTGGCCGCATCGGCAGCGGAGGCGTTGGTCAGAGTGAGAGTGGCCATGTAAACGCCGGCCACGGGAGTGACACCGTTGAGGACTTGGAAGTAGGGCGAGGCGTTGGTGATGTTCGAGCCGTTCTTCCGCCACTGCACGCTAGTCAGCGTCTTATAGGACGAGAATGGCGCATGGAGCGTGATGCTGCTGCCTGCGGCGACGGTCTGTGTGATGCCGGTGGGGCCGATGAAAGGCGCATAGCTTTCGGTGACGATTCCGGTGATCGAACTCGTGAGCGCCGTGACGATCGCGGAGTACGACGCAGCGTTCGCGCCGAGCAGCAGGTCGCTCCCTTCATACGGATCGTCCGTCATGTTAAAGAGTTGGTTTGTGACAGGCGTGCCCGGCGTGCGGAGGAGCTTGAAGACCTTGCTGCCGCCATTCACGGGATCGGTGAAAGAATTCAGCGACACTGGACCTGCGTTCTGTCCGGTAACCAGAGCCACGCCACGCGCTGCGCCGTCGGGGGCGGCAGGCGTGATGGATTGCAAGGCGGGCCACACATTCACGCCGTCAAAGGGCTTCGTGTTCTGCGGTGTTACGCCGACTGCGGCGCATACGGTCGGGAAGATGTCGCCGACCCAGACATATTGATTGCTCGTCACACCCGCGGCGATGTGGCCGGGCCAGCGGATGCCGGCAGGCGTATGGATGCCACCGTCGTAGGCGTCGCCCTTCGTGCCGCGCAGCGGTGTGTTGAGTTCGCCGGCGCTATTATCTCCGCCGTTGTCGCTCATGAAGACGACGAGCGTATTATTCGTGATGCCTGCGGTGTCTAGTGCGGCTAGCACGCGTCCCATGGCGACATCCATGCAATCGACCGCGGCGCAAATCGTCCGACGCGAGGCGGGGACTCCGAGCGCGGTGTATTTGTCGATATAGGATTGAGGTGCTGATACGCCCGGATGAATGGCATTGAACGCGAGATACATCAGCATCGGCTTCGCCGGATCGCGCGTCTGGATGAGTTCGACCGCCTTGTCCGCGAGGAGGTCGGTGGAGTAGCCGCCGTGTCCTTGCAAGTCGGTGTTATCATTGGGAAGTGGGATGCCATTCTGCCACCAATCGAGCTGGTTGTTCTTGCCGGGATCAGAGGTGGTGTGGGTGAAGTAATTGATCGCGCCGCCGTATTGACCCTTGTGGAAGTCCCAGCCGCGCGAGAGCGGATGATATTCAGAGCCTTCATGCTGCACCTCGATCGTCGCGCCATTCATCGTGGTGGTGTAGATATTGTTGTCCCAGCCACCGATGTGCCACTTGCCACACATGAAGGTCTGATAGCCGGCGGACTTGAACGTCTGCGGCATCAGGTGCTCGGCGAGGCCAAGTCCCTTCTGGTTGCCAACACTCGTGCGCAAGGAATTGCGACCGGTGAGCAGGCATCCGCGCGTGAGCGCACAGACCGGCGTGGCGTAGAATTTTTCCAGGCGGATGCCGTCCGTGCCGAACCTGTCCATATTCGGCGTCTGAATCGGCACTTGGCCTGCGGCGGTGTGATAGCCGATGTCCGCCCAGCCTTGGTCATCCGTGAGGATGATCAGGACATTCGGCGCGGTCGCTGTCGTCACGGTGAGTGTGAACGCTTTGCTCGCAATGCGTGATGCGTTGTCAGTGACTTTGATGGTGACTGCGAACGTGCCTTGAGCGCTCGTCGTTCCGCTGATCACACCGCCGCTGCTGAGCGTGAGTCCGCTCGGCAACGAGCCTGACAACAAACTCCAAGTGTAACCTGGTGTACCGCCGGCCGCTGCGAGCGTGGTGGAATACGCGCTGTTCGGTGTCGCATTCGGCAAGGTCGCGCTGCTGGAGATCGTCGGCGCGGAGCCTGTGGTGTAGTTACCTGCGCTGCCGAGCGTCGTTGTTTGCGATCCATTGTCCGTCGCAGCGATGGAGTAACTCACCGTCGTTCCTGCGATCTGTGCTGGCAATTGCACGCCATACACGCCGTCGCCCGCAGCGCCGTCGCCGTGTAGGCCATCGTCAAACATTTGCACCGCGACTGGCGCAGCACCGGTGGTGAGCGTGACGGTGATATCGTCGATGTCGCAGGTCGGAGGTCGCGCAGGATTTCCTTGGCTGGTGGCACCGCTGAACTGGAAACGCATCTTCATGTTGTTGGTCATGTCAGCGGCGACGAGGTCGTAGTGATACGCCGTCGCGGGGAAGCCGTGATTGATCGACGTGGCATCGAGCGACACGGTGCCGCTGAAGACGGGCGCGGCATTCAAGGCGAATGAGGTCGCGGTGATCGGGTTCGCGACGACAGCGTTCGAGTTGAGGTAACCAGCGACAATATTGAATGACGCATTGGTGGAAGAGGCATTGGCGCTGATCGTGAAGTTCGATGCCGTGACTGCGCTGACGGTCGTGTTGTTGGGGATGCCGGTGCCAGTCACATACATGCCGATGACCAGGCCGGTGGTGTTTGCGCAGGTCACGGTGTTGGTATTGATCGAAGTGCCGCAGGCGGTCAGCCACACTTGCGAGTTCGCGAGCACAGCGACATTGGCTCCGGTCGCGCTGGCGTACGTGCTGATGGTGAAATTCGTATTCGGAGTGATCGCGGTGATGCGCGTTCCGTTCGTGATGCCGGTGCCGGAGACGAACATGCCGGTGACAAGGCCGGTCGTGTTTGTGCAAGTCACGGTCGGACTTGTGTTCGTGGTGCCGCAGGTGAGCGCGACTTGTTTGCTTTGCAAATTCATGCCAGCGACGAGTCCGGTGGTGCTCGTGCAATTGACCGTGGTGCTGCCAGGAACGAGCACGCAATTGCTCAATGCCACAGTCTTCGATGCGTAGCTCTCGCTCAGTCTGGTGTTCCAAGTGCCGCTCGATGCAGTGCCGCCATCGGGGGAGATCTGGAACTGCCAGCCGTTGTTGTTTGTGAAGTCAGCGTTGCGCACATAAAACTCGACATAGCCAGCAGTCGGAGCAGCGGCGCTGATGACGTTGGTCGTCTGCGCCATGGTGTCCGCATAGGTCGCGGTGCCATTGGAGAAATCGAGCCCGGTGCCGCTCGCGGTAAGTGTGGCGGCCACGGCGGTGACGGTGCTGCTGACCGTGAAACTGGTGCCGTTGGTGATCGCGAGCACGGTGGGGTTCGGCGGATTCGTGGTGAGGCCTGTGCCTGCGATTCCCATGCCGACGACGAGGCCTGTGGTGCTGGCGCAATTGATGGTCGGGCTGGTGCCCAATGAACAGCCTGTGAGCGTGACGCCCGCTGCGGTGAGCGATAAGCCCGAGCCACTGCCTGTGGCGGCCGCGCTCAGGGTAATGGCTGTGCTGCTGTTTACTTGTGAGATCGTCGTGCTGGCCGCGATGTTCGTGCCGCTGACCATCATGCCTGGGATCAAGCCTGTCGTGCTCGCGCAGGTGACAGCCGTGCTGGCGTTGGTTGTGCAATTGGTGAGCACGATGGGCACCGTACGATTGCCAGAGGAACTGCGCTGCTTCACGTCAGCCGCGTTGCGCACATTGGTCGTCGTCCATGCGTTCATCGCGCCGGTGAGCCCGCTGGTGGTGGAGCCGTTTGAGAAGATCTCCTGGAATGCCGGTCCGGCCGCTTGCGCGCCGGTGCTGTAAGTGAGATTCACACCGGAGATCGTCGCGCCGCTACCGGGAGTGACCGTCGCGGTGACGTAAGGCGTGTCGGTATTACTCGGCACCGTGGGGCTGACTGTCACGTTCGTGATCGTCGGTGCGGGTGTCACTCCGGTGCCAGTGAGGTTGATGTCAAACGCCGCACCCACGCTGCTGTCGCTGCTCGCGATGTGCAGGGCCGCAGTCTTCGCTCCTCCACTCGTCGGCGCGAACTGCACGATCATCGTCGTGCTGCCGCTTGCTGAGATGCTCACTGCCGGTGCCGTCGTCACGGTGAACAACGCTGCGCCGGTGCCGTCGATCGTCGTCCCGGTGACGTTGAGCGCGCCGGTGCTGCTGTTGTTTCTGATCGTGAAAGTCTTCGTCAGTGTGCTGTTCACGTTCACGCTGCCGTAGGCCACTGTGCTGGTGCCATCGGTCAATGCAGTGGCTGCAGGTTGCTCGACAGCGATCTGTGTCGTGGGCGCGCTCGCGGGACCGGTGTAGCGGACGACGACTTCGTTATCGAGCAGGAGATTCGAAGACCAGATGAACTGCGCGCCGCTGGTGCTGAACTGCGCGGGGAAGTTCGAGTAAGCGGGCGTGTTCACACCCACCTGAGCTTCGGTGTAAGTCGTCGCGGCCGGCCAGCCAGCGGCATTGAAGGTCTTTGAGAACCAATCCGACGGCAGCGGATAATGCAACGCATACGCCGTGCTGGTGAGCGCGTGCGTCGTCGCGGCAGAGGAATCGTGCGTGCCGTTCGCGAGTTCGACGACCTGACTCGCATTGTCCAGCGGAGAGATATAGAAGGTCTGTGCTTTCCATTGATTGTTCGTCACCGTGCCGTCGCTGAAGCTCGCCATGAATCCGCCATCACCGATGTGATTCGGGTCCGAGCCATTGAGTTCCGTGCCGAGGCCGAGGTTCTCTTCCCAATCCACAAGTCGCACCGCATAGGTGATCGGACGCTTGGCTTTGAATTTCACGACGTGGGAGTTGAACGCCGTGTAAGGCACCGCATCGACGCTGACGAGCACGCCGTTCACATAGAGTTCAAAGTAGTTGTCCGCAAAAATGTAACCCGTGACGACCTCGCCATCGGTGTCGATGACCTGTGGCACGATGCTGTCGATGGCAGCTTGCGCTGCCGCGATATTCGCCGGCGTCACGCTGTTGTATTGATTGTAGAGGTCGGGCGCTTTCGGTGCAGTCGCGAACAACGTCGCCGCTGGCACGGTCCACGTGGTGCCGTCGGTTGCGGTGATGCTTCCGACTGCGGTCACGCGCTGGCCCGCCGGAAAAAGATTGGCCGTCGTGGTTGTTGCGGTGCCTTGGCTGATCGACCCCCCAGGCATCGAGCGCACGGCAAAGACCGGATAAGACGAGGTCTTCGCTTCATAGCTGATGATGCCTTGCGAATTGCGCGGAGGATTCGGGCTTGAATTGATGCCGGCTTCCACCAACCAGGCCTCTGTTGTCGTCGCGCCCTTCACAGTGGTCGAAGACCAGTAAGCAGTGGGTTTCACCAATGCCTTCAACGTCAATCCGCTGCCCGTGCCAGTCGCCACACTGCTCATCACAAAGGTCGTGGAATTCGTGACTGAAAGCACAGTCGGGACGGTCGTGTTCGAGACATAGGTCGAGGCGATGCTCGCCACATCCACGACGGGCATACCGGCGATTAGTCCCGTCGTATCCGCGCAGGTGACCGTCGCGCTGCCGGTGGTCGTCGCGCTGCCGGTCAACGTCTTGCCGAATGCCGTGCGATTGATGCTTGGCTTGATGTTCGTGACGGTTGTTGCGGACGTGAGGGCGTAATCCGTGAGTGTCTGCAGTTCCTTGATGTTCGGCACGCGCCAGTCGGAAAATCCCCCGAGCGAAAGCCCTTCCGCGTAGCTCAGCGCAGAATCCCAGGTGGTCGCCGGACCAGGCACCTGCGTCCACATGAGGTTCGTGTCGAGGTCGGTGATCGTGCCGTCACTATTATTGCGATAGTTGTGGGCGTTGGTCGGCTTCGCGCTGCGGACATAGCGCGCATGATACTGCAGCGTGGCACCCTCTGCCTTTGGTTTGCCGCCGAGGCCGCCTCCGGCGTTTGCGCACCAGACGTTGGTGGTGCTCGTGCCGTACACATCGCTCGTCCACCAATACTCAGCAGCGGGGGACCCGGTCGGGAAGAAGGTCGTATTGAGAGCGGCCGGGTTGCTGTTGTTGTGATTGAAGATGCTGAACAACTCGCTGGGCGTGGGCAGCCGCCAGTCGGTATAGCCGCCCGTGGTCGCGAGCGGGGCATCGGCGACGGCGCTTTCCCAAGTGAGTTCGCGGGTGCTCGCCTGCTGCCACATCAGACCGGTGATGTTATCCGTCACCGTGGCGTTTCCATTGTCGGTGAATGACTGCGCGTTGAGCGTATAGTCGGCATCTTCGCCGAAGGTTGCGGTGGTATCGAGAGTCTGACTCGTATCGGGAATCTTCACCTGACTCGGCCCCGCCATGCCATAAGTCGCAAGCCGCGCGATAGCCGTGGCATTGCCCGGCGTGTAAGTCGTGGTCGTCGTCGCGCCAGCTAGGCGCCATGTGATCGTGAGCGTTCGCGGATTGACGTTTCGATTGATCTTCCAGCACTCGTCGTAGCTGATGCCGCCGATGAGCACGCGCATGAGGTAGGAATCCTGAGAAGGAGTGCCGCCGACATTTTCCACCAAGTGCCCCGAACCATCCGTCGCGAGCGCCACCGGATTTTTGAATGCCGTGATCGAAGCCCCTGCGACTGGTGACGCGGTATAGCCGCCGGTGCCCGATGAGCGGAGCGAACCGACCTCCGGCTGGCCATCGACCTGACTACCAAAGTTCACCACAGTGCCATGGAAGGTGGTCATTGTGTAAGGCGACTGCGGCGTGCCGTAGGGATGCGAGGCATCGACGGTCGTGGTTCCCATTGCATGATAGTGATAGCCCCAGCCATTGCCAATGTCGTGACCCCCATGCGAATCCAATGCCTGCCGCGCCGTGCCATCGGGCTCCAAGTAGCCGTAGATCGGATACCCGTCGAGCGCCCAGGCCACCGGCTTGTCATCGCCCAGCGGCCCGCCGAATCGGCTCGATAGATGGGTCGGGATGATGTGATAGTGATAGTCATCCGCGAGTCCGCAGTGGCCACCGTATTTGTCGAGTTCGCCGATCTCATACGACACGCGGCCCGTGTTGTTCGCGGGATTGAAGATCGCGATCCCGTTTGAGGCGAGCGCGATGGCCCCGCGCTGAAAGTTGTTCGTCGTGCTCCCCGGCGTGAAGATCAGAATCGGCGAACTCGCCACCGTGGGTACCAATGGCAAGCGCCAATAATTCGGCTGCCCGAAGCCGAAAGACCCTGAATTGCCCTCCGGATTCGTCACACTCGCGAAGTAGGCCGCCGGTAGCGGCACCTGCTGCTGCCATGACGTGATCCCCACCATGAGATTCGGCATCATCGAGTTGTCCGGCATGTTGTCGGACTCCTCGTAAAAGGTCGTGGAATCCCAGAAGAAGCGGACGCGCGGCTTGAATGCCCCGAACGAGGCGGCCATCAGCGCGCCATTTCCCGTCGGCGGCGTGTAGGATGTCAGCGTGAAAGAAGCATCCTGCAGTGCGTCCAGCGGAGTGAACGGAGTGGTCACGAACTCCCATAGTGGCGTCACGGGCTCCGGCGCGATTCCGCTCTGCTGCATTGGAACCGGGGGTTTTGGTGTAGCGGTGCGATTCGAGCGGCGGGAGAGAAGTCGCTCCGTCAGTGCCTTCACCACATCGCTGTCTGCGGACGGGGTGCCTTTTCCCTCGCGAAGAATTTGCAGCATCTCCGGCGGCGGCTGTGCAGCCGAGGGGGATGGCGCGAAATGCGAATGCACACTGTCCGCTGCAGCCGGGTCATGCGCGAACCCCGGGAAGGGTCCGGCAAGAGTGAGGATGAGCGGGAGCAGCGAGAGGTATTTTTTCATGCGACGAATTGGGGGAGGGCTTTCTGTTCTGCAAAAAAGCTAGCCGCACGATGTCAGAATCGCGTCGGAAACCGCGGGGAGAATTGTCAGCAAAAGGTAAATGATTCCGCGCATCAGAAAACGCGGATTTACGTGTGCTTTTTGATGTTCGATCGCGTCCACTTACCGCCGTGAAAGCCAGTCGGTTTCAGGGTGACATTGGCGCTTGCGAGACGTTTGGAGAAGGGGCGCTTAGGCGACGTTCTTCCCGTCCCATGTTCACGATTGCGCCCGTCTGCGAAATGCAAGCGGGCGTCGTCCCGAATCAGAATCAGAACTGATACCGAAAGCCGACCGAGACGCTATTCGAGCTTTGGTTTGAGCGGAGCAGTTCGGAGACGGATTAGGCGAAGCTGGCGAAGCGTGCGTTCCACTGCACGGTGAAGCCAGCGCCGAGCAGCAGGCTGTCGCGGC
>JBBRPQ010000013.1:0-100364 GCA_038227825.1 Chthoniobacterales bacterium | reverse complement strand
GGCCTCGTTCACGGCCTCCTTCAGCGTGCGCTGGCCGGCGGTGACGGGCACGACTTTTGCGCCGAGGAAATTCATGCGGGCGACGTTCAGCGCCTGCCGCGCCATGTCCACCTCGCCCATGTAAATGACGCACTCGAACCCGAACCGCGCGCACACCGTGGCCGTGGCGACGCCGTGCTGCCCCGCGCCGGTCTCGGCGATGATGCGCTTCTTGCCCATGCGCCGCGCGAGGAGGATTTGCCCGAGGGCGTTGTTGATCTTGTGCGCGCCGGTGTGGAGCAGATCCTCGCGCTTGAGGTAAATCTTCGCGCCGCCGAGCTGCTGCGTGAGGCGTTCGGCAAAGTAGAGCGGCGTGGGGCGCCCGCAGTAGTCCTTGAGCAGACCGTTCAGCTCGATGTGGAAAGCGGGATCGGCCTTCGCCTTCTCGTATTCAGCGGTGAGGTCGAGCAGCGCCGTCATCAGCGTCTCGGGCACGAACATTCCGCCGAAGCGTCCGAAGTGGCCTTTGGCGTCGGGAAGATTTTCAGTGGAAAGCATGGGGTGACGTTACGAAGGGCGGATGCGTGCGGCAAAGGGAAAGTCCAATGTGGTGCCGACGACTCGTCGGCGCAACGGTCGCGCACTGGAGATCAAAGTGTGAACGGCGTCCGTCCGCTGCGCCGTCGGGTTTTTGTAATGCTCTCGCGAGCGCGGGTGCCGATGCCAACGAGTCGTCGGCGCTACATTCAGCGGACGCGCTGCCTCCGTCGCTGGCGCAGTAGGCCGATGCCGCAGCCGAGCGCTATGAGCGCGACCGACGCAGGTTCGGGGACTTGCGTGAAGAAGCCGCGCACTTCGCCGCCGGGGAATGCCGTGGTGCGGATGCTGACGTAGCTTTGCCCGTTCTCGAAGCTGGCGATGAGGGCGTTCAGGGCGTTGCTCACCGTGCCACCGCTGGAGACGATGAATGCCGGGTCGTAGCCGCTGGCCACGGTGAGGTCGAAAGTGAAATCGTAGGTGCCTGCTGTGACTCCGCTGGGGAAGCCCGTGGCGGTGAGCGCCGGGCTCATGGCGGCAGCCGTGCCGGTGCCTGCGACTGATGTGGGGCCGAAAATCGTGGCGCCGGTGACCGTGCCGGCGAGGTTCGAGAAGGCCGTCTCGACGCGCATCGTGACGAGGTCGAGATCCAAAGTCACCAGTGCCGTGCCGGTACCCGGAGAGGCGTTCGGAATAACTTCACGGGCACCCGATAGTGTGGCCTCGAGAAAAACTTCGTGTGTGATGCCGCGAGAGATCGTGGCGAGCAGAAAGGCGACGACGGCGGGTGCGCGCATCCTGTGTACTTTTTCTCCGAAAGATCAGCGCAACTAAATGCGGTGTGCGCGGCGGCGGCGAACGAGTCCGAGGCCGGCACTGATGGCGAGGAGGCTCACCGTCGTGGGCTCGGGGACTGGGGTCAGAAAGCCGCGGATTTCGCCGCCACCGAAGGTCGATGTGTGGATATTGAAGTATGCCTTGCCTGCGGCGGCTGCGGCGAGGAGTGCAGCTTCCGCAGATGCATTCGTCCCGCCATTGGCGGTGACGTATGCCGCACTGTAGCTTGATGCTAGGGTCAAATCGAAAGTGTTATTGAAAGAACCGAACGTCACGCCGAGGGGGAAGCCAGTGAACGAGGGAGTCGTCGTCGCCACGCCTGAGGTTCCGATGCCCGCAGTAGCGGTTGCTGCATGAATGTGAGCCGCAGTTGTGGTGCCTGTGAGGCCGGTGAAACTCATGACGATTGCCATCGTATGGAGTACATCATCGAATGTAACCGTTCCGGAGCCAAAGCCGGGTGATGAATTCACTGGTGATTCGTTTGGGCCGCTCAGATTGATGTTGTAGGGAATCAGCGCGGCATCTGATGAGGCGGATGTGAGCGCAAATGCGGCGAGGGCGATGCAGGAATTGAGCAATTTCATGACGATGGAATGGTGGGAGTGCGGTTGTTGGATTTTTCACCTCAGCGGCGGACGAGAGGTTTCAATACTGTTCGGATTAATCCAGATTGCCCCGAATGTTGGCAATCTCAGAAGTGCCCGGATTTGTAACAGTCCAAATCCGGTTTCCCTAGTGATGAGGGCCGAGGGACTCGATTGCCCGTCGGTGCGGTGCGGTGAGGGGGACATCCGTGAGCGCCGTGAAGGGATGCCAGGCGTGGTTTTCGCCGAGTGGCGAAGGTGGAGGTTGGGTGAAGACGCTGAGTGTCACGCGGTGGTGCGTGAAGGGATAGTCGAGCGTGAGCAGCGGCTCGGTGTCGGGTGCGGCGGGGAGTGCGGGGAGTTTCCACAGACCGCGCCAGCGTTTGCCGGTCTGCTGTTCGAGGAGGATGCGGCCGCGGCTCACGGTCCATGCGCAGTGTTCGGTAAGTTCCGCCTGCTGGCGGCGCGGCTTCTTGAGCGGGAGCGAGGCGGCGGTGCCATTTGCGAATGCGGCGCAGTGGCTGCGGATGGGGCAGAGGAGGCATTGCGGATTACGCGGAGTGCATACAAGTGCGCCGAGCTCCATGAGGGCGCTGTTGAAAATGCGCGCACCTTTTTCCGGCACGAGAGCGATCGCGGCGGACCAGAGCGCGGACTGTCCCGCCGTGCTATCGATCGGCGTGTGCAGATCGAGCAGTCTTGCGAGAACGCGCGCGACGTTTGCATCCACGAGCGGCTCCGGGAGATCGAAGGCAAAGCTCGCGACTGCGCCTGCGGTGTAGCGCCCGATGCCGGGCAGCGCGCGGATGAGCGCGGGGTCGCGCGGCATTTTTCCGCCGTGCGTGGCGACGACGGTCTTCGCGGCGCGGTGGAGATTGCGCGCGCGGGAGTAGTAGCCGAGGCCCTGCCACACGGAGAGCACGTCACTTTCCTCCGCAGCGGCGAGCGTGGCGAAGTCTGGGAAGCGCGCGAGCCAGCGTTCGTAGTATGGAATCACCGTCGCGACTTGCGTCTGCTGGAGCATGATCTCCGAGACGAGGATCGCGTAAGGGTCGCGCGTGCGTCGCCAGGGAAGATCGCGTGCGGCCTTGCGAAACCACGCGGCGAGCGAGCGGCGCAGGGATGGCGCGTTGCGGAAAGTGGAATGTGGATTGGTTTTCGGCACGGGTGCGGCTACTCGGGTGCGTCGTCGTTCAGAACTCAACCACAAACGCAACCATGCTTCCCGCCCTCAGCTCCTATCTCATCCGCGAACACGTCGGCATGCTGAAGCTCACGGACACCTACGACATTCTCGACGGCACGACGGGGGCGCAACTCGCGATCGCGAAGGAGAAGAAGGGCGTGCTCAACACGATTGCGGGATTGCTCATGAACAAACGCAACCTTCCGACGCGGCTGGATGTGCATGAGGGCACGGACATCAACGGGCCAATCGCATTCTCGATCACACGCGGATTTTCATTCCTGCGCCCTACGGTGAAGGTGCTCGCGGGCGACGGCACTTTGATCGGTTCTTTCAAATCGAGGCTGCTCACCATCGGCGGAAAATTCGGCGTGTATGACGCGTCCGGGAATGAAGTCGCGATGGTGAAGGGAAATTGGATGAGCTGGGATTTCCGTTTCGTGACATCGAGCGGCGCGGAACTCGGAGTCGTTTCGCGCAAGTGGGGTGGCATCGCAAAGGAGCTTTTCACCTCGGCGGACAGCTATGTCGTGGCGGTTCACCATCCCGATCCGGCGGCGGCGACGCTACTGCTGGCCGCGGGTCTGGCGATTGATACGGTTTATAAAGAGGGTAATGGCGGCGGGGCGGGGATCAGTTTCGGCGAGTAGGCGCTTTTCGATTTCCACGCCGCTCGCATGTCGCGCAGAGTGAGCGCACTTTCATGCCGAAGAAAACGACCGACGAACCCGAGGGGCCAAAGCCGATCACGCTGCACACGTGCGCGTTCACGCAGGAGCAGGCGGTGAAGCTGCGCGTGCTGCTGACGGAGCGTGGGTGGAAATTCGAGGAGCGGCCTTACACGATCTATTTTGCGCAGAAGGACAAGCTGACAGTCGCCGTGTATGAGAAGGGGCCGAAGTGCGTGGTGCAGGGGCGGGGGACGCAGGAATTTGTGCAGTTCACGCTGGAGCCGGAGATTCTCGGCGAGGCGAAGATGGGGTATGAGGAGGTGCATAATCCGGAGATGTTCACGCCGCACTTCGGCGTGGATGAGAGTGGGAAGGGTGACTTTTTCGGGCCGCTCGTGATCGCGGGCGCTTACACGGATGAGACGAATACACGCACGCTCATGGAGGCGGGCATCATGGACAGCAAGCGTATCGGCAGTGACTTGAAGATTCGCGAACTCGCGAAGAAAATCAGAGAGACCGCGGGCGTCTTTGTTTCGAGCATCACGCTCGGGCCGGAGAAGTACAACGAGCTCTACAAAAAATTCGGCAACCTCAACAAGATGCTCGGTTGGGGTCACGCGAAGGTGATCGAAAACCTGCTCGATCTGCGGCCCGATTGCCCGCGGGCGCTGAGCGACAAGTTTGCTAGCGAGTCGTTGATCAAGCGCGCCTTTTCCGAGAAGGGAAAACATATCCAGCTCGATGCCCGGACGAAGGCGGAGAGCGACGTGGCGGTGGCCGCGGCTTCGATCATTGCGCGCGAGCGGTTCATCAACTGGATGCGCGACACGAGCCGCGACATAGGCGCGGAACTGCCGCGCGGATCGTCCGATCCGCGGGTAAAAATCATCGGTCGCGAACTTTGTGCCAAACACGGCCCGGACGTGCTGCTGCGCGTGGCGAAAGTGCATTTCAAAACCGCGAACCAAGTCGCGCCCGAGAGCTACGCGTATGTGGAGAAGCCGTTTTTCCGTCGCGCGAAGAAGAGCGAGTGAATGCAAGCAACGGCGACATTCCTGTCGCCGTGTGTCTGCCGCTGCGTGTATTCTCCGAGGCGCTCTCACTCCGCCTGTCGCCATGAAACAAAATCCGCCGCGCATTTTCGCAGTGTCCCTCCTGTCGTTGCTCACGGCATTTGCGATTGCCGCAGTTTCGGCGCAGAATCCGCCGTCGCCACCGATTCCTGTGGCTACGATTCTGCCCGCGCCGCCGGTGCTCGGCAAAAAGGAGAAGCATCATCGGCACGCGGATGAGTTTTTCGCCGGGCCGATTGTGCATCTGGAATTCGTTTTCAAGCCGGGGGAGTGGGAGAACCTGAAGAAGGACAACCGGCGCTACGCGGAATGCACGATGATCGAGACCGCACCGGATGGGAAAAAGACGGAATACAAGGATGTCGCCGTGAAGCTGAAGGGCGCGGCGGGTAGCTTTCAGGGGGTAGATCAAAAGCCCGGCCTCACCGTGAGCCTCGACAAATTCAAGGGCTCCGAGCGCTTTCACGGGATGGAGAAATTCCATCTCAATAATGGCGCGCAGGATGGCAGCCTGCTGAATGAATTCATCGGCGGCGAGATGTCGCGCGCCGCGCAGGTGCCAGCCTCGCGCTGCACGCACGTGATTGTAAAATGGAACGGCCGCGACACGGGCCTCTACCTTTTCAAGGAGAGCTTCACGAAGGACTTCCTGAGCTACTTCTACGAGAAGACGGACGGCTCGCTCTACGATGGGCATTTCATCGCGGAGATCGACGGGGATATGGAAAAGCAGCAGGGCGGCGATAAGTCCGACAAACGTGATCGCATGGAGCTCGCTGCGGCATGCAAAGAGGGCGACCCGAAAGTGCGCTGGCAGAAGGTGGCCGAGCGTCTCGACGTGGACGAATACCTGCGCTTCCTCGCGATGGAGATATTTCTAACGCACTGGGACGGCTATAATTTTAACCGGAACAACTATCGCGTGTACTTTGATCCGAAGACGGGGAAGGCAAATTTTTTCATCCACGGGATCGATCAGATCTATGGCGATGCGAATTGGCCCGTGGTGCGCGATCCCGGCTCGCTCGTGGGGCAGACGGTGTGGAGCAATCCCGAGTGGAAGGCGCAGTACCCGAAGGTCGCGAAGGAGATTTATGAGAAGGCGCTGAAGCCTGTGGACTGGGAGGCGCGCATCGCCGTGCAGGGCGCGAAAGTGAAGGAGGCGCTCGCGCGTGCGAATCCGCAATGGGCGAAGGATTACGACGGGCAAATCAGCGGGGCGCGTGGCCGCGTGGCCGCGCGGCTGATTTCGATCGGGAAGCAGTTTGGCGACATGCCGAAGCCGATCGAGTGGGTGAACAACGCTTTCAAGCTCGGCCCGAAACAATGGAATGCACAAGGCGGCGGCGCGCTCGATGAGCAGAATGTGGACGGCAAGCCGTGCCTGCACATCCGCGCGGATGGCGCAGCCTCGGCATCGTGGCGGCGCACGGTCGCGCTCGAGCCGGGGCGCTATCGTTTCGAGGCGATGGTGAAGACCGCGGGCGTCGAGGGTGGCGACGATACAGGCGATGGTGCGGGCCTGCGGATCAGCGGCGGCAAGCGCAAGGGCGTGAACGGGCTCACGGGCAGCGCGGCGTGGCAGAAAATCGGCTTTGAATTCGAGGCGAACGCCGGTGATACGATCCTCGTCGCGGAAGTTCGCGCGCCGAAGGGCGAGGCGTGGTTCGAGGCTGAGAGCCTGCAGATCGTGCGGGTGAAGTAAGGGGCGATCCCAGCGAGCTTGCGCGTTTGCACCTGCGTGAGCATCGTATGAGGCATGTTGTTCCGATCCCTGTTCTTGCTTGGTGTCGTCTCGTTTTCTGCGCTCGCCGCGGATGGCGATATTGCGAAAGAAGCGCGCTTTTTGAAGAACACGCGGCAGCTCATCTACGAGGGGAAACGTAGCGGCGAAGGCTATTTTTCGCCGGATGGAAAGCGGCTCGTTTTCCAAAGCGAGCGCGAGGAGGGAAATCCGTTTTATCAGATCTACACGCTGGATTTTGAGAGCGGTGATTCGCGTCGCGTGTCGCCGGGCGCGGGCAAGACGACGTGCGCCTTTTTTCAGCCGGGGACGGATCGGCTCATCTTCGCGAGCACGCATGAGGATGCGGAGGCGGCGGCAAAGCAGAAGACGGAACTCGAATTCCGCGCGAGCGGGAAGCAACGGCGCTACTCCTGGGATTACGACGCGACGATGGATATTTTTTCCTGCAAGTCCGATGGCACGGACATCGTGAATCTCACGAAGTCGCCGGGCTACGACGCGGAGGGATCGTTTTCGCCGGATGGAAAACAGATCGTCTTCTGCTCACTGCGCGCGGCATTTCCGCTGGAGAAACTCACGCCTGAACAGCGCGCTCGCTTTGAAAAAGATCCCGCGTGGTGGGGCGACATCTACCTCATGAATGCCGACGGCTCGGACGTGCGCCGGCTCACGGAGGCGCCGGGCTACGACGGCGGGCCGTTCTTTTCGCCGGACGGGAAGCGCATCGTATGGCGGCATTTCGACGAGAGCGGGATGATCGCGGACGTGTGGACGATGGCGACGGATGGCAGCGACAAGCGGCGGCTCACGGACTTCAAGTGCATGTCGTGGGCGCCGTATTTTCATCCGAGCGGGAAGTATCTCATCTTCACGGCGAACAAGCTCGGCTTCGACAATTTCGAGCTGTTCCTCGTGGACACGGAAGGCGCGCACGAGCCGGTGCGGGTGACGTTCACGCCGGGCTTCGATGGGCTGCCGGTGTTTTCGCCGGATGGGAAAAAGCTGAGTTGGGCGAGCGGGCGGACGAGCGACACCAAGTCGCAGGTTTTCCTCGCGGACTGGAGTGATGCGGAGGCGCTGAAGGCGCTGGAAGATGCGCCGAAGCGGGTCGCAACTGAAAAAAAGAAAAGCGCCCAGCGTCCGGGCGAAGTGGAAGTCACAGCCAAATTTGTCGAGGTCAGCGGCGGAACGAAGGAACGAAATTTCGATTGGATGATCGGAAAGGCCGGCGGTCCGCCCAGCGTCGGCGATCACACGCTGAAGTCGGAGATTTCCGCAGAAGACATGAAGCTCGAAGTCGGACTGCTCGCGGATGACGCGCACGCGGGCCGCGCGATCGGCAGCGAAGGCGCGAAGCTCGCGGCGGACTGGCTCGGCGAATTTCTGGCGAAGGCAGGACTGCAGCCGCTGCCGGGGCAGCGGTCGTTTTTCATGCCGTTCGAGTTCAACGCGGGCGAGCGCGTCATCGCGGAGAAGACTTCGCTCAGTATCAAGTCCGACGCCTCTCAACCCTCAACTCTCAACTCTCAACTGGACCGTGATTTCCGCCCGCTCGCCTTCAGCGACAACGGCGAGGCGGAAGGGGAAGTCGTCTTCGCCGGCTACGGCCTCAGCGTGCCGGAAGGCGCGGGGCAGCAGCGCTACAACAGCTACGAGGGTCTCGATGTGAAGGACAAGGTCGTGCTCATTCTCCGCTACGTGCCTGAGGATGTGGAACCCGCGCGCCGCGCGCATCTGAACCGCTACTCGGGTCTCCGCTACAAGGTGATGATGGCACGCGAGCGCGGAGCGAAAGCGGTGCTCGTCGTGACGGGGCCGAACTCTCCGAACGCTGGCGAACTTCTCCCGCTCACGGGCGATGGCAGCAGCGCGGGCAGCGGCATCATCGCGGCGTCCATCAGCGGCGAAGCGGCGGCGGCGCTGCTCACGCCGGGCGGGAAAAATCTGAAGGATTTGCAGAAGTCGCTCGACAGCGAGAATCCGCACGCGGAGGGCGGCTTCGTGCTGAAGGGCGTGAAGGTGAAAGTCGCCGCTGCGGTGGAGCACATTCACAAGACGGATCGCAACGTCGTCGGCTGCATCCCCGGCGAGACGGACGAATGGATCATCGTCGGCGCGCACTACGATCATCTCGGCCTCGGCAATGGAAACTCATCGCTCGCGCGCAAGGGCGAGGAGGGGAAGGTGCATCCCGGCGCGGATGACAATGCGAGCGGCACCGCTGCGGTGATCGAAATCGCAGCGGCTCTCGCGCAGCCTTACACGGGCACAACCACGATCAACACGGGTGCCGGTGCTATCACTTCCACGTCCACATCCGGGCTGATCAAACGCAAGCGCGGGATCATTTTCGCGCTGTGGAGCGGCGAGGAGATCGGCCTCATCGGATCAAATTCCTTCGTCGAGAAGCCGCCCGTGGATCTCGCGAAGGTCGCGGCTTACATCAATTTCGACATGGTCGGCCGGCTGCACGACAACAAGCTCACCATGCAGGCCGTCGGCTCCTCGAAGGCGTGGCCGCGACTCTTGGAAAAACGCAACGTCGCCGCGGGTTTCGCGCTCACGTTGCAGGAGGATCCGTATCTGCCGACGGACGTGACGAGCTTCTACCCGAAGCGCATCCCGGTGCTGAATTTCTTCACCGGATCGCACGACGACTATCACCGCCCGAGCGACACCGCGGACAAGCTCGACTACGACGGCCTCGCACGCATCGCGAAGTTTGCCCGCGCCATCATCGAGGACGTGAGCGGCGGCGAGCGGCCCGACTTTTCGCGCGTCGAGCGCAAGGAGCAGGGCGGGGGACGCGACACCATGCGTGCGTATCTCGGCAGCATCCCGGACTACGCGACCGAGGTGAAGGGTGTGAAGCTCAGCGGCGTCCGCGGCGGCAGCCCGGCGGAGAAGGGCGGGCTGATGGGCGGCGATGTGATCGTGGAATTTGGGGCGCAGAAAATCGCGAACATCTACGACTACACCTACGCGCTTGATGCGGTGAAAATCGGCCAGCCCGTGAAGATGATCGTCGAGCGCGAAGGCAAGCGCGTCGAACTGAGCGTCACGCCCGAGGCGCGGAAGTGAGCGCGTGGAGCGCCGCCCGTCCCGGCGGCCACCAATCTAACGGCGCAGCCGCACTTTATGATGCGTCGCATTGCGAAGGCCTGTGTGAAAAAGTTTGCCGCTGTGCGCAGTGAGGTGGCCGCCGAGACGGCTGCGCTCCATGCAGCGGCTTGCAAAAGCGCAGTTGACCCGCTTTCCGCGCAGCCCGTAGCATCCGCGCTTCACAAACCAAAACACCTCACACCTTGGACTTAAAAGAAATCAAAGAGCTCATTGCGCTCATGAGGAAAAATGACCTCTCCGTTTTCAAAATGGAGAGCGAAGGATTCAAGATCACCCTGAAGAAGGGGAATGACTTCCAGCCTGTCATCCAGCATGCGGCACCTATGATCGCGCCCGTCGCTGTGCCAGTGGCTGCGTCGGCTGCGGCATCCGCCCCGGTCGCGAATGACAAGCTGAAGGATATCCCGTCACCGATGGTCGGCACATTCTACGGCTCGCCGTCGCCGGATGCGCAGGCATTCGTGAAAGTCGGGCAGGACGTGGATGAAAACACCGTCGTCTGCATCATCGAGGCGATGAAAGTGATGAACGAAATCAAGGCCGACGTGCGCGGCACCATCGCCGAACTCGTGGCGGAAAATGGCAAGCCGGTGCAGTTCGGCCAGGCGCTGTTCCGCATCGTGCCGAAGTAGCTGCGGCGAGTTGAGAGATGAGTGTTGAGAGTTGAGAGGCCAGCCTCTTTCCATGCAGACACAGACCACCTCTCAACGCTCAACTTTCAACTCTCATCATGTTTAAGAAAGTCCTCATCGCGAACCGTGGCGAAATCGCCCTGCGGGTCATCCGCGCCTGCAAGGAGCAGGGCATCAAGACGCTCGCCGTTTACTCGGAGGCGGACGTGGATTCGCTGCACGTCCAGCTCGCCGACGAGGCGATCTGCATCGGGCCCGGGCCGAGCAATCAGAGCTATCTGAAAATTGACCGCATCATCAGCGCGGCGGAGGTCGGCGATGCGGATGCGATTCATCCCGGCTACGGATTTCTGAGCGAGAACGCGCACTTCGCGGAAGTGTGCGCGAGCTGCAACATCAAGTTCATCGGGCCGCCGCCTGCGGCGATTCGATCGATGGGCGACAAGAACACCGCGCGTGCGACGGCCAAAGCTGCGGGTATGCCGGTGACTCCGGGCAGCGACGGCATCGTCGAGAGCGAAAAGGAGGCCATGGTGATCGCGCGGAAGATCGGCTATCCGGTGATGATCAAGGCGACGGCCGGTGGCGGTGGCAAAGGCATGCGTCCGGCGCACAACGACGGTTCGCTCGTGCAGGGATTCCGCGCCGCGCGGGCGGAGGCGGAGAAGGCGTTTGGCAATGGTGCGGTGTACCTCGAGAAGCTCATCGAGAATCCGCACCACATCGAATTTCAGATCATGGCCGACATGCACGGCGACGTGGTCCACATCGGCGAGCGCGATTGCTCCATGCAGCGGCGCAACCAGAAGATCATCGAGGAGACGCCGTCGCCCATCATGACCGAGGCGATTCGCGAGAAGATGGGCGCGGACTGCGTGAAGCTCGCGAAGGAAGTGGGCTACGTCGGCGCGGGCACCATCGAATGTCTGATGGACGACAAGGGCAATTACTACTTCATGGAGATGAACACGCGCATCCAAGTGGAGCACTGCATCACCGAGGAGGCGTACGGCGTGGATCTCGTGAAAGAGCAGATCAAGATCGCGGCGGGGGAGCCGCTCTCGCACTACGTGCGCCATGCGAAGCGGAAATATCACGCCATCGAGTGCCGCGTGAACGCCGAGGATCCGTACAACAATTTCCAGCCATCGCCAGGGAAGATCGATCTCTACTACGCGCCGGGCGGACGCGGTGTGCGCATCGACTCCCATGCGTACTCAGGTTACACGGTGCCGCCGTATTACGACTCGATGATCGCGAAGGTCATCGCGATGGGTACCTCGCGAGAGAATGCGATTGCCCGCATGCGGCGCGCGCTCAGCGAATACATCATCCGCGGCGTGAAGACGACGATTCCATTCCAGCAGACGATCATGCACGATCCGGATTTTGTGCGCGGGAAATACGACACGAGTTTCGTCGGCAAAATGATCGAGGCGCGGAGCGGGGAGTTTCGGAAGAAGTAGGGTAGTCCCGAGCTTCAGCTCGCAACGGCTCCGCTGTGTCGAGTGGTCTTCCATTCGGCGGAGCTGCCGAGTCTGCACGTGTCTGCGCGCTGAAGCGCGGGACTACTTTGCGTAAGCGTCGCGGAGGATTTGCATCGTGTGGCGTATCGGGATGTCCGCGCCGAGTTTTGCGAGATGAAGTTTGAGCTGCGTGAGGCAGCCGATGTTGCCGGTCGCGACGACGTCGGCGTGCGTTTCGACGATGGTGCGTGCGCGTGCTGCGCCGAGGTTCGCGGCGATTTCGGGCTGGTCGAGGTTGTAGGTTCCGGCGCTGCCGCAGCAGAGATGCGGGTCGGGGAGGTTCACGATTTCCGCGCGCGGGATTGCGGCGAGCAGTGCGCGCGGTTCGTTGCGGATGCCTTGGGCATTGAGAAGATGGCATGCGTCGTGGACGGCGATGCGCATTGCTTTTCCGGAATCGGGAATCGGCGCGAGGTTACCGAGGCGGGCGAGGAAGACGGCGGCGTCGAGCACGCGGTGGCGGAATTTTTCCGCGGCATCGGCAAGCTCGGTGCCGGAGAGGATGAGGTGATATTCGTGCATGCCGGAGCCGCAGCCGGCGGCGTTGGTGAGGACCGCATCCACATCGTCGGGGAATGCGGCGAGATTGTTCCAGGCAAATTTTTGCGCAGAATCAATGTCGCCGACGTGCCATGCGAGCGCGCCGCAGCACGCCTGCGCTCGCGGGACGACGACCTCGATGCCGTTGCGCGCGAGCACTTCGATGGTCGCGGTGTTGATGTCCGGTGCGAGCACCTGCTGCGCGCAGCCGGTGAGCAGCGCGACGCGGGCTCGGCGTCTTCCTCGAGCGGGCGTGAGCTCTGGCCAAGTCTCGCGCGGTGGCACATTTTCCGGGATGAGCCCGAGCATCACGCGGAAGGATTTCGGGAAGAGCGGTGCGAATTCGCGCGCGAATTTTCCCGCCCACGCGGCGATGCGGAAGCGTGCGGGATGCGGCAGCGTCGCGGAGACGAGCCAGCGCCGCATGCGTTCCATCAAAGGCCGGTGCCGCTTTTTCTCCGCGAGCGCGCGGAAAGGTGAGAGGAGATCGCGGTATGCGACGCCACTCGGGCATGCGGGTTCGCAGGCCAGGCAGCCGAGGCAGCGGTCGGTGTGCGGGAGTGCGTCTTCGAGTGGCAGCGTGCCTTCGAGCACTTGCTTCATGAGGACGATGCGGCCGCGCGGGGTGTCCATTTCCTGGCCGAGTTCGCGGTACGTCGGGCAGGCGGCGAGGCAGAAGCCGCAGTGGACGCACGACTCGATGGCGCGCGTCATCGGTGCGCCGAGGGGGCCATGGGCTTCGGGTTGGATCGTGTGGAGCAAGGGGATGGAAGCATTCGCGATTTTCGCAGCGCAGGCCAATCAGGATTTTCGCGTGACGCTGCTCAGGAAAGCTGCTTGCCGCGGGCGCAGATTGCGGGTAGGGTCGCGGTTCATTTTTCCAAGGCAAACCATGAGCACACCCACGATTCCTGCAACACAAGGCTCTCCCGCAAAGAGCGAACTCGGACCGACCATGCTTGGAGCGGACATCCTCGTCCAGGCGCTGGAACGCGAGGGAGTGACGACCATTTTTGCGTATCCCGGCGGGGCGAGCATGGCGATGCATCAGGCGCTCACGCGCTCGAAAATCATCCGCACGATCCTGCCTCGGCATGAGCAGGGCGGGGTTTTTGCGGCACAAGGTTACGCGCGTGCGCTCGGTAAGGCGGGCGTGGTGATGGCGACCTCGGGGCCGGGTGCGATGAATCTCGTGACCGGCATTGCGGACGCTTTTCTCGATTCGACGCCGCTCGTGGCGATCACGGGGCAGGTGCCGCAGCACATGATCGGCAAGGGCGCGTTTCAGGAGACGGATGTGTTCGGCGTGACGGCGCAGATCGTGAAGCACAACTATCTCGTGACGGACATCCGCGACTTGCCGCGCATCGTGAAGGAGGCTTTTCACATTGCGCAGACGGGGCGTCCGGGTCCGGTGCTGATTGATATTCCGAAGAACATCCAAATGGGCAGTTGCCAGCCCGTGTGGCCGACCGAGGTGAAGCTGCGCGGTTACAATCCCGACGTGCGCGTGGGCGATGCGGAACTGAACGAACTTATCGGGCTGATCCGCCAGTCGAAGAAGCCGATGCTTTACGTCGGCGGCGGCATCATCAGCGGCGAGGCGCACGCGGAACTGCTGGAGTTTGCCGAGCGCACGCAGATTCCGGTGACGACCACGCTGATGGGCGTGAGCTGCTTCCCCGAGACGCATCCGCTGTCGCTGAAATGGCTCGGCATGCATGGCACCGTGTACGCGAACAACGCTGCGAACGAAGCGGATCTGCTGCTCGCGTTTGGCGTGCGTTTTGATGACCGAGTGACGGGCAAGCTGGAGGCGTTCTGCGCGCACGGCACGATCGTGCATATTGAAATCGACGACTCCGAGATCAACAAAAACAAGGTGGTGAAGCTACCGATGCGTGGTGATGTGAAGGACGCGCTCATCCGTGCAAATGCGCTGCTCGCGAAGGCGGGCTACGAGCGGAAGAAGGCGGGCGACTACACGCTCTACGCGCCGTGGCGCGCGCAGATCATGGAGTGGAAGAAGGCGTTCCCATTTTACTACGATGACACGGAGGACGCGATCCAGCCGCAGTATGTGGTCGAGCAGCTTTATAAGATGACGAAGGGCGAGGCGATCATCACGACGGGCGTGGGGCAGCACCAGATGTGGGCGGCGCAGTTTTACAATTTCGACGAGCCGCGCACGCTCATCAGCAGCCTCGGGCTCGGCTCGATGGGCTACGGCTACCCGAGCGCGATCGGCGCGAAGGTGGCGCGGCCGGATAAAGAGGTCATCGATATTGATGGCGACGGTTCCTTTGTGATGAACATTCAGGAACTCGCCTGCGCGCATGTCGAGGGTATCGCGGCAAAGGCGCTCGTGCTAAATAACCTGCACTTGGGCATGGTCGTGCAGTGGGAGGACCGGTTTTTCAAATCGAATCGCGGCCACACTTTCCTCGGCACATTCTCGGATGCGAAACGCGAGGTGCCGGACATGACCAAAATTTATCCGGACTTCCAGAAAATCTGCGATGGCTTCGGCGTGCCGAGCAAGCGCGTGTCGCACAAGAAGGATCTCGCTGCTGCGATGGAGTGGTTCCTCGCGCAGAAGACCGCGTGCCTGCTCGAAGTCATGGTGCCGTATTCCGAGCACGTGCTGCCGATGATTCCCGCCGGCGCGACTTACAAGGACATCATTTACAAGGACACCGAACATCGTGCGACGCTGACGCCCGGTTCGGGTCTGTGACAAATTCCCGCTAGCAAAACAACAGCCACCGCTGGCAATCTGCTGGCGGTGGCTGTTGTCTTTTCGGGAGAAAAGCGAATCAGGCGTGGACTGGTTCTGCCTGAGCTTTTTTGGTGGCGCCTTTGACAATCTTCGTGCCGGCTTTACCAGCGAGGATTGCCACTGCGATCACCGGAGGCGCTACCCAGAGGGCGAATGTCAGTGGCAGCCAGGCGAGAGTTGGGACGGCACTCACTTTGCCGAGCCAGCCGTCGAGCAGACCGAATCCCCACGCAGCAGCGCCGATCCCTGCCGCAGCGAGGAGGCTCGTGCAGAAGCCGAAGGCAAAGACGACGGCCTTCTTGAGTTCGCCGCGGCTAACGCGGGCTTTTAGGCGATCGAGAGTCACGCGCTTCAGCGCGAAGTAGCCGCGGAGCGACAGCAGTTCCAGCAGCACTGGCCAGAGGAGCACTGCACACACGACGAATGTGTGCGGTTTTTCCGCCGTGGATTGAAAGCGGAAGATGAGAGTGAGGCAGACGAGCCAGGTGGCGGCGAAATGACCGGAGCAAAACCAGAGCATAAAAGTATGTAGTTGCGCCTGATTATAGCAATTATAAGGCCACTTTGTGTCCAGAAATGAGGGTCGAGTGGGGCATGTTTGGCGTTGGCCTGTTCACATTCGGAATTGGGGGCTTGAGCTGGAAAATGAACAAGCCGACCCCTATCGAGGTCGGCTTGTTCATGTTTTGGATTTAGCTAAGTGAGTCCCTTACTTCTTGGGATTGCACTTCTCGCAGACTTTGCCATCGGCCTTGGCCTTGACGCAGCACGGGTGTGCGCAGTCCGTGCCGGCTGCCTTTGCCTTGTCGCAGCAGGACTCGGCATTGGCGTTGATGGTTACGAGGGCGAAGATGCCCGCGAGGAGGAGCTTAGTGATGTTCATAGGATGGCACTTCTAGCACTTTTACACAGTGACAGCAATGACAAATTGGTTATTGGTTTGTGGGTGCCTTTCAGAGTAGTCTTCACCACCAAAACAGCGCCGCTTTGAGCGTGCTTGTGAAATTTTTCACAAAGTCCTTGCATCCATTTTGCAATTCCTTGAATGTCGCATCTCCACCACTGAAAACACTCACCAGCCGACACATCTTGAAAATCGTCTGCAACCCGATTTCTGCCTGAGGATATGCCACAGATATTTCCTCGCGGCAGTAACTTGGTCCCCCTGAAAATCGCCATCGTCCTCGGGGCACTGGCGACGGGTGCTTTCGGTGCCTTCTGGTATTATTGGACGCCAAAATACACGCGCGTCGGCTACCAGCCCGAGCAGCCGATTCCTTTTTCGCACAAAATCCATGCAGGGCAGTTGCAGATGGACTGCCGCTACTGCCACAGCTTTGTCGAGACCGCTGCGCATTCGAACATCCCGACTGCGCAGGTGTGCATGAGCTGCCATTCGCAGATTCAGAAGGACAATCCGAAGCTCGCGCCGCTGCGTGAGGCTTGGGAGACGGGCAAGCCGGTGAAGTGGGTGCAGGTCCACAAGACGCCCGATCACGCTTATTTTAACCATTCTGTGCATGTGAATCGCGGCGTTTCCTGCGTGAGCTGCCACGGTCGAGTGGATCAGATGGATGTGGTCTATCACGCGGAATCGCACGCGATGAAATTCTGCCTCGATTGTCACCGTGCGCCGGAGAGTGGTCTGCGTCCGCTGGATGAGGTGACCAATCTCGCTTGGACGGCTCCCATCAAGGGCAAGGAGTCTGCGAAGCAGGCTCAGCTCGACCTCGGCAACGAACTTAAGAAACAGCGCGATGTAAATCCGCCCGTGAACAACTGCGCTGGCTGCCACCGATGAGCAAACGAATCCTCAATCACCCCACGGAAAAAGAGACCGGCCCGAAATACTGGCGCAGCCTCGGCCAGGTCGCGGACACGCCGGAATTCAAGTCATGGGTAGCGCGTGAGTTCCCCGAGGGAGCCTCTGAAATCAATCTTGAGACGAGCCGCCGCAGTTTCATGAAATACATGGCCGCGAGCGCAGCGCTTGCGGGTCTCTCGCTCAGCTCATGCCGCCGCGAGGAAAAAAACCTCGTGCCATTTTCGCGTGGCGTCGAATGGAGTGTGCCGGGCAAGGCGATTTTTTACGCCACATCGCGCCCGCATCGTCGTGGTGCGCAGCCGCTCGTCGTCGCTACGTATGATGGCCGCCCGACGAAGGTCGAAGGCAACCCTTTCCATCCGTCAAGCAAGGGCGCGACGGACATTCACAGCCAAGCATCGCTGCTCGACCTCTACGATCCGGACCGGTCGCGGCATTTCCGCCACGCTGGAAATGTGGTGGAGGAAAAGGATTTCACCGCGGCGCTTGAGGCGCTGGTGAAGGATGCGAGCGACGGCAGTGGCATCGCATTCCTAACCGAGCATTTCACCTCGCCGACTTTCCGCCGTCTGCGCGACGACCTGGCGAAGAAGATGCCGAAGGCGCTCTGGGCAGAATACGAGCCGCTCGGCGGAGAAGAGGCGCGCTTAGCGAATGAGGCCGCATTCGGCAAGGGGCTGCGTGCGATTCCAAATATCGCAAAGGCCGATGCGATTCTTGCGCTTGATTGTGATTTCCTTGGCTTTGATGAAGGGACGCTTGAGGGCATCCGTTCTTTCTCGCAGCGACGCTCGCCGGAGCAGGCGATGAATCGGCTTTACGTCGTGGAGAACCGGTACACCGTGACGGGCGGAATGGCGGATCACCGCCTGCGCGTGCAGGCTGGCAAAGTGGGCGCGGTTGCACGGCAGTTTGCGGAAATCATCGCCAGCAAGACCGGTGACGAGTCGCTCAAATCAGTAATCGCAAAGTTCCCGCAGACCCCGGCTTTCAGCGCCGAGCAGGGCAAGTGGATTGCGGAGTCCGCGGAAGATCTTATCGCGAAAAAGGGCGCTGTTCTCGTGCTCGTTGGCTACCGTCAGCCTCCCGCGGTGCAGGCGCTTGTGCATTCAATCAATGCGGCGCTCGGTGCCCTCGGCGCGACCGTTGTCGGTCGCAAGACTTCAAGCAAACCCGGCGCGACCATCGCGGATGTCTCGAAAGGCATCGCTGCAGGGAGCGTCAAGACGCTCTTTATCCTCGGCGGTAACCCGGCATTCAACGCGCCTGCGGATTTGAAATTCGCCGAGCAGCTCGCCAATGTGAAGACCGTCATCCGGCACGGACTTTACGAGGATGAGACGAGTCTCGTGTTACGCGGTGGCAAGCAGAGCTGGCACGTCCCTGCCGCACATTACCTCGAGGCATGGGGTGACGGACGCGCTAGTGACAACAGTATCCTGTCGCAGCAGCCGATGATCCTACCGCTATACGGCGGGTGGTCGGAGATTCAGCTTCTCGATTTTCTCCTTACCGGAAAGAAGAGTGAAGGGCTCGATCTTGTGCAGGAGACTTTCAAGCAAATCGCAAGGGGAATCGACACGGAGTCGTGGGCGAAATTTTTGCACGATGGTTTCCTCGCGGGTAGCCAGGCAAAGGCTGAGGCGCTTGCGCTGAGCGCAGCGTCGGTCGCGGATCTTGCTGCAACTTTCAAATCGAGTGAAGGCTTCGAAATCGTCTTCGCGCCTTGTGCGAAGGTGGACGACGGACGCAATGCGAACAACGGCTGGCTGCAGGAGCTTCCTGATCCGATTACTAAACTGACTTGGGATAATGCCGCGCTCGTCAGCCCTGCGACGGCTGAGAAACTCGGTCTCACGCAGGATCAGAAAAACGGCCTGTTTGTCTCTTGGCTGCGCATTGAGGCGAACGGCGATGTGCTGGAGATTCCCGCGATGGTCGCGCCGGGGCACGCGGATGACAGCATCACGATTGCGCTTGGCTACGGCCGTACTTTCGAGGGACGTGTCGGCGGACGTGAGGGCAACTACATGTCGCACGGCGGCTGGGGCGCAAAGAAGAGCGGTGTGGGCTTCAATGCCTACAAGCTGCGCACGCTCGCCGCGCACTACATCGCCAGCGGTGCGAAGGTCTCGAAAGTTCCCGGCGAAAAATACATTCTCGCGATTACACAGGAGCACGGGGCGCTCGAAGGTCGCGGTGCGGATGTCATCCGCGAGGCGACTTCGGAGACGCATAAGCACGAGCCCGGTTTTGCCAAGGATCAGCACTGGCTCCACGAGCGTGGCGCGATGGATGCCGAGGCGGAGAAGCGTGACAAGAAGGGCTACCCGATTCCGCAGAGCGCCTACTCGCATCCCGAACTGAAGGACAAA
Source organism: Chthoniobacterales bacterium (assembly GCA_038227825.1). Taxonomy (GTDB): domain Bacteria; phylum Verrucomicrobiota; class Verrucomicrobiia; order Chthoniobacterales; family Chthoniobacteraceae; genus SXWH01. Next base: position 80,944 of record JBBRPQ010000013.1, on the reverse strand, counting down.
AATCACCAGTGGGGCATGGCGGTGGACCTCAGCATTTGCACCGGCTGCTCCGCTTGCATGATCGCGTGCCAGAGCGAAAACAACATCCCAGTCGTCGGCAAGGAGCAGGTCGCGGAAGGCCGCGAAATGCACTGGATCCGCATGGATCGTTATTTCGTGTCGAACATGAACGACCGCGAGGAAAAGATCGGTGGCACGCACCTCGCCAACGTCAACGAGCCCCGCATGGTCATGCAGCCGATGCCTTGCCAGCACTGCGAGAACGCGCCTTGCGAAACGGTGTGCCCGGTGAACGCGACCGTCCACAGTGACGACGGCCTCAATGTGATGGCGTATAACCGCTGCATCGGCACTCGGTACTGCGCGAACAACTGCCCCTTTAAGGTCCGTCGCTTCAACTTCTTCGACTTCAACGAGCGCCAGAAGGACAAATACTTCCGTTGGAATCTCATCAATGAGAAGGGCATGGCCGACACGCTGAAGATGTCGAAGAACCCTAACGTCACGGTGCGTATGCGCGGCGTCATGGAGAAATGCACCTTCTGCGTGCAGCGTATCCAGGAGGCGAAGATCGCCGCTAAGGTAAAGGCAAAGGACACTGACAAGGTGCAAGTCCCGACCGATAGCTTCCAGAGCGCGTGCCAGCAGGCATGCCCGACCGGCGCGATCGTCTTTGGCAATACAAAGGATCCGAACAGCGCGGTGAGCAAGACGAAGGACAACCCTCGCGACTACCGACTGTTCGACTACATCGGAGTAAATGCGCGCGTGAGCTACCTCGCACGAGTGATGAACCCGAACCCGAAGATGCCTGACGCACCGAAAGACGCGATCATGGGTCATTCAAATGGAGGACACGCGTAATGGCTGTCCACGCTGCATCCAATGTGAGCGAAGACGGAGTTGTGGTCCTGCACTGCCCTCCGGAACTTGAGCGCGAAGTACTCGTAACGCATGATCGCTCGCTAAACTGGATCACTGAGAATGTCTCGCTCATCTGCGAAGAGCGAACACCGAAATGGTGGTGGCTTGCGTTCCTTATTTTCTCGCCTATCGCGCTGCTCGTGCCGCTGCTGCTCGGCTACCAGGTCTCAAATGGTGTCGGCGTCTGGGGTGAAAACCAGCCCTTCGGCTGGGCGTGGGACATCACGAACTTCGTCTTCTGGATCGGCATCGGCCACGCGGGCACGCTCATCTCGGCGATCCTTTTCCTCACGCGGCAAAAATGGCGCACGTCCATCAATCGTGCATCGGAAGCGATGACGCTCTTCGCGGTGATGTGCGCCGGTCTCTATCCCGGCTTCCACGTCGGTCGTGTGTGGAAGGCGTGGTATCTCTTCCCGATTCCGAACTGGAACGGCCTCTGGCAGAACTACCGTTCACCGCTGCTGTGGGACGTGTTCGCCGTCTCAACCTACTTCACCGTGTCGGTGCTGTTCTGGTATGTCGGCCTCATTCCTGATCTCGCGATGCTCCGTGATCGCGCTAAATCGAAGGTCAAGCAATGGGCCTACGGTATCGCAGCCATCGGCTGGCGCGGTGGCAACCGCCACTGGCAGCACTACGAGATGGCGTATCTGATCCTCGCCGGTCTCAGCACTCCGCTCGTGCTCTCAGTGCATTCGATCGTGTCTTTCGACTTCGCGACGTCTATCGTCCCCGGCTGGCACACGACCATTTTCCCGCCTTACTTCGTCGCAGGTGCCGTCTTCGGCGGCTTCGCGATGGTGCTCACGCTCATGCTTCCCGCGCGGCTTCTTTATCCGCAGATCGATGACATGATGACGCGGAACCACGTGGACAAGATGGCGAAGATCATCCTGCTGACCGGCACCATCGTTGGCTACGCCTACCTGATGGAGCTTTTCATCGCGATCGTGTATTCGGGACACTTCTACGAATACAACGCCTTCTACAACCGTGCGACCGGCTGGTATGCTTGGCACTACTTCGCGATGATGTTCTGCAACGTGGTCACGCCGCAGATCTTCTGGTTCAAGGCGATGCGTCGGAACTACATCGTCGTCTTCATCGCCTGCCAGTTTGTGAACGCGGGCATGTGGTATGAGCGCTTTGTGATCATCGGCACCACGATGGCGCAGGACTTCCTGCCTTCCTCGTGGGGACATTACACTCCGTCTTGGGTCGAGGTCCTCACATTCGTCGGCACCTTCGGATTCTTCCTTACTGCATTCCTGCTCTTCATGCGATTCCTCCCGATGATCTGCGCCTTTGAGGTAAAAGCCGTCACGCCGCAGGCAGACCCGCACTTTGAGCCCAGGCAAAATGATCATTCAGCGTCGAAGGAGGCGGCAGCAGCGCATTAAGCGCCAGCGCATCGACTCATGAGCAAACGACTCCACGCAATCGCTGCGGAATTCGACAGCGCAGCCGCAATTTACCATGCGGCAGAGAAAGTTCGCGATGCCGGTTACACGGCTTGGGACTGTCACTCACCATTCCCGATTCACGGCATGGATAAGGCAATGGGAATGAAGAAATCCTGGCTTTCCGCGTTTGTTTTTTGTTGCGGTGTCGCGGGATTCATCACCGGCCTGCTTCTCGTCACCGTCACGAGCTTCGGCATTTATCCGATCATTGTGAACGGCAAGCCGATCGACTGGTCGCATGGCATTCGTGCTTTGCAGTTCTTTTTCCCGGTGATGTATGAATTGACGATTCTGTTCAGCGCGTTCGGAGCCGTATTCGGCATGATTCTGAGAAATGGTCTTCCGCGCTTCCATCATCCGCTGTTCAGTTGGAGCCGCTTTGCAAAAGTGAGTGATGACAAGTTCTTCCTCGTCATCGAATCACGCGATCCGCTCTTTTCCGATACCAAGTCGAAGGCGCTTCTTGGCGAAATCGGCGGCAAACAAGTAACCGAGGTATTCGACCAGGACTAGGCCATGCTGAAAGTATCCTTTGGAGCACTGATTATCCTCGCTGTGATCGGCATCGGCTTTGCCGGTCTCCGCGGTGACAAAATGGGCCACACTCCAGTCGAGTGGTTCAACGACATGGCTCACCAGCCAAAATATGAGCCGCAGCACCGCAGCGATTTTTACAGTGACTCGCGTGCGGCTCGACTTCCGATCGCCGGCACCGTGCCGATTGGCTTTAATCTTCCCGGTCGCTATTTCCAAACCGAGGGGAACAATCTCGTGGACGGCACCGGCGGATTCGCGAATCAGCCCGACTATTTCAACACCGGACGCATCGGTGACACGTATGGCGAAGGCATTCCGGAGCAACTCGCATCCCGTGGTGCCGATCTGCTCACCCGTGGCCAGCAGCGTTACAACATTTACTGCTCGATCTGCCACGGTGCAGCAGGGCTGGGGAATGGAGTCGTGAAAAACTTCGGCCTCGTGACGGTGCGTCCGCTCGTGGACGACTTGCTCCGTGCGCAGCCCGACGGCCAGATTTTCAACACCATCACACACGGCAAAAACACGATGGGTGCCTATGGCCCCGTGATCGCTGTGGAGGACCGCTGGGCGATCGTCACATACGTCCGTGCGTTGCAGGCTGCGACCGGCGCAAAGCTCGACGACCTCCCCGAGGCCGAGCAGAAAAAAATTCAGGAGCAGAAATGAGCCATCCCATTCACGTTCCCAATTCCGAAAAATTCGACGCGAGCAAAGGCACGCTGCTGAAGAACGTCTTCAGCGTCGCCGCCGCCGTCGGTCTTCTCGGCGCGGTCGTCGTCTTCTTTGCAAACCGCGAACTGTTCGCGCATGTCTGGCTGTTCGCCTTCATGTATTTCTTCACCGTGCTGTGCGGCTGCTTCTTCTGGAACTGCCTGCATCACGCCACCGATTCAGAGTGGTCGGTCGTCATCCGTCGCCAGATCGAGAATCTCGCATCACTTCTCCGCTACATCGCAGTATTTTTTATCCCGATCGCACTCTGCGCTACGATTCTTTACGCGTGGTTCACCGTGGATCCTGCACATGATGCCGCGATGGCGGGAAGCAAGTCGCTCTACCTGAACAAGCCATTCTTTTGGGGTCGTGCGATTGCATTTTTCGCGCTTCTCGCACTGCTTCCTACATTGCTCCGCAGGAGCAGCATGGCGCAGGACAAGGATGGTGCCGCGGCACATACATTCACCATGCGGAAGCTTGCCGTCATCGGTATCCCGACTCTTGCGATCTGTCTCACTTTTGCGGGCATCGACTGGCTAAAGGCGCTGAATCACCACTGGTTCTCCACCATGTGGGGTGTTTATCTTTTCGCGGGAGCCGCCGGTGCCTCGATGGCTCTCATCGTCCTTACCGTTTCGTGGTTGCGCAGCCTCGGCTATCTCAAGGTTGTGACCGAGGAGCACTATCATCTGATGGGCAAGTTCCTTTTGGCCTTCACCGTCTTCTGGGCCTACATCGGCTTCTCGCAATACATGCTCATCACGTATGCGAACTTGGACGAGGAGACCATTTACTTCCGCGTGCGCAATACCGGAAGCTGGAATTACTTCAGCCATCTGCTCGTCTTCGGCCGCTTCTTTTTCATGTTCGTGCCGCTGCTCTTCCAAGGCCTGAAAAAATCGAAGCTCATCAATATCTGCGCCGCGTGGATCCTAGTGATGCAGTTTCTCGATATTTTCCTCATCGTGATTCCCGAATGGAGTCCGGTCGGATTCTCGATCCGCGCTGCGATCGCTTCCATCTTCCCTTGGATGGGCATCGGCGGTTGCCTCGGCCTGCTCTTCCTCCGTCACCTCGGCCAGGGTTATCTTTTCCCGACGAAGGACCCGCGTCTCGCCGAATCCCTGAAAGCTTCCAACTGACATGTCATCGAAAGCCAACGTAACCACACCCGGCGGATTCTTTGTCGGCCTAGGCGGCATCGTGTCGTTCTGTGTCGTCGCGGGTGCCGTTTTTTTGTGGGTGAAAAAGCCTGCGCAAAACGACGAACTTCATCCTCAGCAAGTCGCACTTGGCCTGCGTGCTGCGGATGACGCGAAGGGGGAAGACATCAAAAAGAAAAAGGGCGAGACCTCTGTGCTGCTCACCGAAGCGGGGCAGCGCTACAACGGCGGATTGCAGCCAAATATCGACAAGATTGATGACCTTCGTGGAGTCATCCGCTATCGCGAGGCAAAGAAGACCATCGGTGAGGCGGATAAGGCATTGACCGCTGCAGTCGCATGGAAAGACAAGGCGAAGGGAGAAGTGACCATGCCGATCTCACTCGCAATGCAGACCGTCGCCAGCGGATTGAAAGATCGGAAACCGAAGGCTTCCGCGGTGAAGGTGGATGTGATGCCCCCATCGGATCCAAATGCCGCGCCAATGATGCCCAACGCCATGGGTGGCGGTGCTAGGACCGTGATTTTTGCAAATCCCAATCCCGTTGTTCCGGCTGCCGCTGCACCAAATCCTGCCGCACCGTCGCTACCTGTTCCTGCAGCCACGGCTCCTGCAACTCCAGCGACGCCTGCCAATCCGACCCCGCAAGCTCCAGCACCGCCTACGGTTCCCGCACCGGCGGCGCCTAGCGCATCCGTGACTGCCCCGCAGCCTGCGGTCGCTGCCGCTGCTCCCGCACGTCCCACACTTTTGAACTGGCCTGAATCCAAGAAATGAACGCCACCGACGAGACAGCATCCGCACCACAGGGCGATGTCACAAGGAACGACAATAATGTCGCTCGGCGCGACATCGAGAATGTCGAGCGCGCACTCATTGACCAGTCGGCTCGCGGTCCGGTGCTGACATTCTTCACGATGGCGATCTTCTGGCTCCTCGTGTCAGTAGTACTCGGCTACATCGCCTCCAAGAAACTGCATGCGCCGGATTTCGTGCTCGGCCCCGAGTGGCTTTACAAATTGCTGCACATGCAGCGCGCGACGACCACGATTTTTGAGCATCTCACCTACGGTCGTGTCTGGCCCGCATACACCACTGCGCTGGTGTATGGCTGGTGTTCGCTCGCGGGGATGGGTGTCGCGACTTGGCTCATTGGTCGTCTCACGCGTGTCTCGATCAAGGCACCGGCAGTCCTTCAGTTTGGCGCTTGGTTCTGGAGTGCAGGCGTTGCAGTTGCCGTGATCACCATTCTCTGCGGCTTCAACAGCGGCCTTGAGATGTTTGAAATGCACCGCGCGGCGCGGGTATGCATGTTCATCGGCTATCTCTGCATTGGCATTTGGGGGCTTATCCTTTTCCGCTATCGCCGTCAGTCGTCACCCTATATCTCGGTGTGGTATCTCGCCGCTGCGTTCTTCCTGTTCCCGTGGTTTTTTGGAACGACCGATGTGCTCAGTTCGATGCCGCTCGCGGGAGTGATGAAGAACATCGTCAACGCTTGGTATCAAAATGGTCTCTTCAATCTCTGGCTCGGGTGCATCGGTATCGCAGCAGCGTATTATCTGATTCCGAAGGTCATCAACCGCCCGATCTACAGCTACAACCTCGCGAGCATCGGGTTTTGGTCGTGGATTTTCCTCGGCGGTCTCACAGCGATGACAAGACTGAGCGGCGGCCCGGTTCCCGCGTATCTCGTCACAATCAGCGTCGCGGCAAGCATCCTGATGATCATCCCGATCGTTACCCTCACTGTGAATTTCGTCCGCACAATGAAGGGTCACACTGGCCTGATGGCATCCTCTCCCACGCTGCGCTTCACTTTTGTCGGCACGATCTTCTTTAGCATCGCGGCGTCACTCGGAGTGATTTCTTCGCTGCGCTCGGTGGACAGCTACACGCATTTCACGGCATGGACGCATGGGCAGATGCATATGTTCACGCTCGGCTTCTTCAGCATGGTGATGTTCGGTGCCATCTACTACATCACGCCTCGGCTGGTCGGTTGTGAGTGGCTTTCGCGCACGTTCATGAAGCTGCACTTCTTTGGCACTGCATATGGCGCGGGCACTATTATCGCGCTGTTTCTCCTTGGCGGGCTTGCTACTGGATTTGCCCTGAATGAGCCTACAGCGGACAAGATGGGTTTTTACAATGTCGAGGGCATCGCGAATGCCTACATGCCCGTGAAGACATATATCGGCTACACGCTGTTCGGCTTGGCGCAGATCATCTTCGCTTTCCACTTCCTGCTCATGCGTCTGCGGATCGGCCAGCCTGCTGGCGAGCCGACACTGCTCGAAACACCAGGGGAGGGCCACTAAATGCAGAAACCCAGCATCCTTTTCACAGGCATCTTTGGCGCGTTCGCGATTTCAGTCGGCGCGATGGTGCTCATACCTCATACCCAACTCGCATCCATGCAGCCGCAGGTGCAATGGGACGAGGGGCAGAATTCGCCCGGTGACGTCTATCCGCGTCAGCGCAGCATTGCGGGCCGCGAGGTGTATGTCTCCGAGGGGTGCTTCTATTGCCACTCGCAGCAATTGCGCGATCCGCAGTACGGCCCCGATTTGGAGCGTGGCTGGGGCTCGCGCCGGACGGTAGCACGCGACTATCTCAATGAGGACGTCCCGCTGCTTGGCAGCATCCGGCTCGGCCCGGATCTCTCCAATTACGGCTGGACCATGAAGATCGCTGAAAAGGATGGCAGCGAAAAATCAGTTGGCGTCTGGCGCAATGAGCACGAGAATGACCCGAAAAAGCCCGGCGCGCGCAACGAACAGTGGATCTATCAGCATCTCTATAATCCGCGCACGGTTTTCTCTGACTCGAAGTGCCCCCCTTACCGCCACCTTTTCGAGACCAAGGAGATCGGCGAGAAGGTTTCTCCAAATGCGGTCGCACACAATGACAGTCACCAGGTGGTTCCCACGCACGAGGCTGAACGGCTCGCGCAGTATCTCCTCTCGCTCGACCGCACGCACGAGCTGAAGGAAGCGCCCACCGTCATCAAGCCCAAGGAGGCGAAGAAATGAGCCAGCCGAATGAAGGACAGGATCGCCTAGACTACCGCGAGACTGACGATATCACCGAAGTCCACGCCGCAATCGCGCGTGAGCATGCAGAGCCTAGTGTGGATGTGACGCCAATTCCCACTTGGCTAAGTATCGTTTGCGCAGCTTCGTTATGCTGGGCTGGTATTTATGTGGGCATGTTCCACGGCGGGTTTAATTCGAAGGTTTACAACGAATACGACAGCACCCCGTCGGCATTTTTCCCGCTGCCGCAGGGCTCCGTCGCGAGCGCTGGCGGCCCTGCCGCAGAACTCCCGCTGCTCGCGCTGGGTGAGAAGGTGTACAAGGAAGTTTGCCAAGCGTGCCATCAACCGACCGGTCTGGGTATGGCGGGACAGTTCCCGCCGCTTGCCGGTTCAGAGTTTGTCGATGGTTCGGAGGCCAATGAGAAGCGACTCGTCGCAATCGTGCTCAAAGGATTGAAGGGCCCCATCACCGTGAAGGGCGCGGCGTTTAATAACCAGATGCCCGGACAGGAATCACAGCTCAATCCGAAAAAAGTCGCCGCAGTGCTGACCTATGTCCGCCAAGCATGGGGCAACAAAGCTGGCGAAATCACCGAGGCACAGGTTGCCGCGGGCAAGAAGGAATTTGCAAGCCACGGCGATCAGTGGACAGTGGAGGAGATCAAGGGCATCCCGCTTGATGCGAAGCTTGAAGGTGGTGGCGCTCCCGCTGTTACACAGGCCAAGGCCGATGCAAAGCCCGGTGATGCCGCCAAATCTGCTGTCGCAGCACCCGCTGGTGGTTCCTTTGATCTCTCAGGATCCATCGCCGCAGGGAAGGGCATCTACATGGCGACCTGCTTTGCGTGCCATCAGGCCACAGGCATGGGTGTCCCGGGAGCATTTCCGCCGCTCGCCGGCACTCCTTACGTTAAAGACGATGACCGGCGTCTCGTCGCCATCGTGCTCAAGGGCATTGTGGGTGCGATCACGGTGGACGGGAAAATATATGCGACGGGGATGCCAAACCCGATGCTCACCTTCCCGCAGCTTAAGGACGACAAAAACGTCGCCGACGTGCTTAACTACGTACGCAACAATTTTGGCAACAAGAATGAGCGCGCAATCACGCCGGATTTTGTCGGCAAGGTGCGCACTGAATTCGCCGGACGCGACGCTCAATGGACTGAAGCTGAGCTTTTGAAATTCCCTGCTGTAAAGTAACATTCCTCGATTCACAAAATGAAAAAATTCGCACTCACACTTTCACTTTCCTTGTGCGCAGCGTTCGCAGCGTTCGCTCAAGACGACATCAAGACCTCCGCAGAACGCGGGAAGGCGATCTATATGCAGACTTGCATGGCATGTCATCAGCCTACCGGCATGGGCATCCCCGGAGCATTTCCGCCGTTCGATGGGTCTGAGTATGTGGTGGGCGACACCAAGCGTCTCGTTGCTCTCGTCATCAAGGGCTATACCGGCCCTATCACTGTCAAAGGAGTAAATTTCAATAACATCCTCATCGCGGTGGACACGCAGTTTCCGATGCTCAAGGAGAACGTCAAGCTGGCCGACGTGCTGAACTATATCCGCACCGCATGGTCGAACAAGGCGGACGCAGCCATCACGCCCGATTTTGTCCAGAAAGTTCGCGACGAATTCAAGGATCGCACCACACCTTGGAATGCCGAAGACCTTGCGAAGGCATTCCCGGCGAAATAACCGAATACGAACATGGCGCACGCCGCAGCAGCACACACAGAGCACGGTCAAGACGACCACGCGCACGACCACCACGAACCCGGGTTCTGGCGGAAGTGGGTGTTCTCCACCGATCACAAGATGATCGGCATCCAATACACCGTCACCGGGCTCGCATTCCTCTTTTTGGGATTTGGGTTGATGATGCTGATGCGCTGGTCCATCGCGCACGGAGCGCAGGCGCTGCCGGGCAGCCTCGGCACCTTGATGCATGCCATTTTTGGACCCGCAGTTTTCGACGAGGTGAAGGAGGGGGCAAATGTGGTTGGCTACTCGCTCTCGACGCAGGGCTACAATGTCTTTGGCGCCATGCACGGCACCATCATGGTGTTCTTCGGCATCGTGCCGATTGCATTCGCTGGCTTCGGGAATTTCGTCATGCCGCTGCAGATCGGCGCGATCGATATGGCTTTCCCGCGCCTGAACATGGCGAGCTTCTGGTCCTTCTTCATCAGTTGCGTCGTGATGATTTGGAGCTTCTTCGTCGAAGGCAGCGCCGCGAAGTCCGGCTGGACGAACTACCCGCCGCTCGCAGGCGTCGCAGACCAGTCGCACAGTGTGATTTTTAATGGCGGCACGCTCTGGCTGATCGGCATGGTATTCAACATCACCTCGTCGCTTCTCGGTGCGGTGAATTTCATCACGACTTTTATCCAGCTCCGCGCGCCGGGCATGACTTGGGGACGCCTGCCGTTCTTCTGCTGGGCGCAGTTCATCACAGCGTATCTGCTCCTGCTTGCATTCCCGCCGCTCGAATCCGCAGCAATCATGAATCTTTTTGATCGCGTGTTCGGATCGAGCTTCTTCATGCCGACCGGTCTCGTCGTGAACGCAATGGGTGCGGACGGGCAGCCGTTGCAGTACTCCGGCGGTGGCAGCCCGGTGCTATGGCAGCATCTGTTTTGGTTCCTCGCGCATCCGGAGGTGTACGTGCTCATCCTGCCGGGCATCGGCATGGTAACGGAAATTGTCGCGTGCAACAGCCGTAAGCCGATCTGGGGTTACAAGGCAATGGTCGGCGCGATTTTCACGCTAGCCTTCCTGTCTTTCATCGTCTGGGCACACCACATGTACATGACGGGCATGGGTCCGAAAGTGTCGGCATTCTTCCAGACGACGACGATCCTGATATCTGTTCCGTCGGTGATTTTGCTCACGGCGATATTACTCTCACTTTGGGGTGGCTCACTTCGCTTCAATACTCCGATGCTCTTCGCCTCGGCATTCCTTCCGATGTTCGGCATCGGCGGACTCACTGGCATCCCGTTGGCATTCAACGCGGTGGACCTCTACATGCACGATACTTACTACGTCATCGCGCATTTCCACTACGTAGTCGCGCCGGGCACCATCTTTGCAATTTTCGCCGGGGTCTATCACTGGTATCCGAAGGCATCGGGCAGGATGATGAACGAGTTCCTGGGCAAATTGCATTTCTGGGGCTCACTGATAGCTATCAACTGTCTCTTCATGCCGATGTTCCTGCAAGGTATGGCCGGTGTGCATCGGCGCTGGTGGGACGGTGGAGCGAGCGCCTACGTTGCAACAGTCGAACCCGTGCTGCATTGGAACCTCTTTATGTCCCAAGCCGCGTGGGCCCTTGGAGCGGTGCAGTTGATTTTCGTAGTGAATTTTTGCTGGAGCATGGTCCGTGGCCGTAAAGTGCCGAATGACAACCCGTGGGATGCCACCACACTCGAATGGGACACGCCTTCGCCTCCGCCGCACGGCAATTTCATCAAGCCCATCACCGTTTATCGCGGACCGTACGAATACAGTGTGCCCGGCGCTGACAAGGACTTCTCACCGCAGTCCGAACCCCCGGCAGGCACGCCAGCCGTAGCCGCGGTTCCTGCACACGCGTAAGCTAGGAATATTTCGCGACTCATGGAAATCCCATACACAGTTAGGCCCCGTCCCGACACCGGGCTCGCAAACCCGAAGCTCGGCATCTGGCTCTTCATCGCCTCCGAGGTGATGCTCTTCGGCGGGCTTTTTGCCGGCTATATTTTCATGCGCCTCGGCGCAGAACCATGGATGTGGCCGCACGGTTGGCTGAACGTCCCAGTCGGGACATTCAATACCTTCATCCTCATCGCCTCCTCCGTGACGGTCATCTTGTCGTGGGAGGCGCTGAAGATGCGCAATTTCAAGGCATTCAAAGGATGGCTTGCAGCGACGTGGATCTGCGGTCTTGCGTTCCTAGCGGTGAAACTCGGCAAAGAATGGCCTGATAAGTTCAGCCACTTTGGTGCATATATCAAAAAAGAGTCTGCCGAGAAATACGATCAGTATCTGGGCAATGAAGGTGAGGGCGGGCGCCTTGAACGCCAGCAGCCGCCACGGCTTTTCATCAGCGGTCATCCCAAAAATTGGGACGACGTGAAGAATCCAGCAGTCGATAAGATCGTCCTCACCGGGATCGACGAAGAAAATCATACGCCCAAGTCCGCCGAAAACGATCGTGCACACTTCATTCCGCGCGCCATGGTCCATCTTCATGAAGGGCATGAGCTTGTGCTGAATAAGAAGGATTTGCTCCCCGGATACGGCGCGTTCCTTCCTAAGCTGAACACCTACCTCGCGTGCTATTTCATGATCACCGGTCTCCATGGCTTGCACGTGCTTGGCGGTGTATTGGTCTTCCTTTATTTTTGGGGACCTGGATCGAAACTTTATAAGACCAATCCTGAGCAACTCTGCAACCGCATCGAGGTCGCCGGACTCTTCTGGCATCTGGTCGATCTCGTCTGGATCTTTGTGTTCCCGATTTTCTATCTCCTTTGAAAATGGCTGATCAGCACTCACAACCACCAGCACCCGCCGCAGACCACGCAACTGACGCAGATCCGCATCCTCACGGCTCTGGGAGTCATGGGCATAGTTATTTGCATCACGTCCGTCCGTATCTCCTGGTTGGCGCGGCGCTATTTGTATTCACACTCATCACCGTCGGTCTTTCGTATGTGGACTTTGACCACATCTTCGGCAGTCACGGCATGAACATGAAGATCGGCATGGCTGTCGCTACCTTCAAGGTCTGCCTCGTTGGCGCGTGGTTCATGCATTTGAAATCCGAGAAGAGCAGCATCTGGCTTCCTCTCGGCTTCACCTTCTTCTTCTGCTTGGGTCTCTTCGTCCTTTGCCTCCTCGCTTACACTGATCCGATCCACTCGACTTCGCACCCACAGCACTGATCCATTGCTCTGATGTCTCTGAAAATCTTCCATATCTTCTTCATCATCGTCAGCACGCTCCTTTGCGGAGGAGTTTCGTGGTGGTGCATGACGAATGATGTGGCAAAGGCTTTCACATGGGGTTTTGCAGCTGCTGCAGCATTGTTACCCGTCTATGGAGTCTGGTTCCTTTGGAAGACGCGCAAGCTAATCCTATGAGTCGCCTTATCCCAAACCTCTCAGTGCTAGTCGCTTTCGTTGCGATGCATTCCAAGGCGTCCGCCTGCGCTGTATGTATGGGCGACCCAAATTCTGCCATGGCTGTTGCATCCGATGCCACGCTTTGGACACTCCTTACACTCGTCGGTTTCATCTTTATCGCGACGGGTGCCACGGCATTTTATCTCTGGCGTCGAGGGCTCAGACCCATTCCTGCCCATGTCCAGTTTGTAGAAAACCTGAATTCTGAACCTGAGGAATGCTGAAATGACACTCGCCGCGCTGTCCGACTATTTTGATCTGAACAAATTGATGGGAATGCTCCCGAACCATTCGGAGCATGGCAAGGAGATCGATCATATGCTGAACTTTTGCCACTGGTTCATGCTGATCCTCTTTGTGGGCTGGACCACCTATTTTCTCTTCACGGTTATCCGTTTTCGTAAATCGCGCCAACCGAAGGCTGATTACCACGGCGTTCGCAGCCATCTTTCCACGCACCTTGAAGTGGGCGTAGTCATCATTGAGGCAGTGATCCTTCTCGGATTTGGCCTTCCGCTTTGGGGAAAGCGCGTGAATGAAATCCCTGATGGTGAAAAGGACGCCGCCCTGAAAATCCGGGCGATCGGCTATCAGTTCGGCTGGTACTTCCACTATGCCGGTGCGGATGGTAAATTTGGCCGCCAGCACGTCCGTTTCATCACTGGTTCAAACGTCCTCGGCATCGATCCGACTGATGAGGATGGTGCAGACGACATCATCGCCGCTGGCACGATGCACCTCATCAATCACAAGGCCACCGTCACACGTGTCAGCTCCAAGGATGTGATTCATGGGTTTGCACTTCATCAGATGCGCATTCAGCAGGATGCCATTCCCGGTACCGAGGCACCGCAATGGTTCCGACCTGTATCTACAGGTGAATGGCAGATCATCTGTGCGCAGCTCTGCGGAGCCGGCCATTCTGGAATGGCTGCAAAGTATATTGTCGAAGAACAAAAGGACTTCGATGAGTGGTACAAGGGCCAGCTTGAATTTACGCAGGGTTACCTCACGAAGCAGAAGGTGGATGTTTTAAAGGCTGCTGAGGAGCAAAAGGCGGAGGCGGCAAAGCAAGCCGCTGAGCACGGCTCCGGACACGGCGAAAAGAAGGAGCATTGAGCATCGGCTCAATGCACGCTACGCGGCGTGCGGCCTGCTTTTTTGCGGCAGTACCAGTTGGTCAGTTGGCCCATGGAGGCAGGGTTTGGTTACACCATGCAATTTGCAACTGTCGTCTTCCCGCATTCGTTTCGCCCGATAGTTTGAATCCTTAATCATGGACACTTCGCCGCCCAACGTCTGGATCTCGCGTCTAGCAAAGTGCTATGTCGTGCTCACCTTCGCGCTGATCCTCATCGGAGGAATGGTCACCACGAGCGGCGCGGGCATGGCATTCCAGACCTGGCCACTCAGTGACGGTTCCGTAAATCCGCCTGGCTGGACGCAGGACATGGCGAAGACACTTGAGCATTCGCATCGTCTCGTCGCTACACTTGTCGCGATTGTAACCGCCGTTCTATGTTCCGCACTTTGGAGGAATTGGCTGGCCATCGCTGTCGGCCCGATCAGTGGCGTGATCGCTGGCATCGTTGCGTCGAAATTTGGTGCGAGCGGAGCAGTCGCGAGCGTTGTGGGCATGACTGCAAACGCCATTGTTTTCACCGCTGTGCTCCTCGCGCGCCATACTGGAACGAAAAGGACTGAGCAAAAGCTGGGGATTGCGGCCGCGTGGCTCGTCTCGCTTCAGGCGGTGCTCGGCGGACTGCGTGTGCTCATTGAGGCGCATGTTTCGCCAGAATCAGCGATCATCTTCCGTGTCTTCCACGCTGTAGTTGCGCAGGCATTTCTCGTTCTCGTCGTCGCCCTTGCCGCTCGTCTCTCGCCAGTTTGGAAAGAAATCGGCGGACAATCCCATGAACGGACGGGGAAGTTTCGCCGCATGGGCATCGCGTTGCTCGTTCTCTATTTTGTCCAACTCGCATGCGCCGCATATCTGCGGCACAAGGGAATCGGCATGCTCATCTCGACATGGCCCGCTGCCGGCCCCGACGGGGCGCTGCTGCCACCCGCTTGGTCGTGGGACATTGTCATTCATTTCATCCACACGCGGATTCTGCCGATTCTCATCACAGGGCACGTCATCGGCATGGCGATCGGCACTGCGAAGCGCGCGCCTGGCATCCCGCGTCTCACACGTGTCGGATGGGCATTGCTTGCCATCGTGCTGCTGCAGTTCACGCTCGGCGTGATGGTCATCTGGAAGGGCCGGCATCCGCATATCACGAATACCCATGTCATCGTCGGCGCGGCATTTTGTGCGACCACTGCGCTGTATATTGCGCGTGCGGGGAGGCTGCGAAGTGCGTGAAAAGAGTTCTCAGTCCGCAGTTCTCAGTGCTCAGTGAAGAGCCTGACGACTGCGCACCGAACACTGAGGCCTAAATTTTGAGCAACATCGCCGCCGAATCCCAAATCCCACATGCGAATGCCGAGCCGGGCATCCTCGCAGACCTGCTCGATCTCACGAAAGCCAGGCTGAACCTGCTTGTGCTCATCACGACCTTCGTTGGGTATTGGATGGGAGCGGAGCATATCGAGTGGCTGCGGCTTATTCAGACGATGCTCGGCACCACACTTTGTGCGGCAAGCGCGGCGGCGTTTAATCAGCTATGGGAGGTGAAGGTGGATGGGCTCATGGAGCGAACCTCGGATCGGCCCATCGTCTCCGGTCGGATGAAAAAGAGCGCCGCGTTCTGGATTGCACTGGCACTTGGAATCATCGGGACCTTGTGGCTCGCATTGGCCGTCAATTATCTCAGTGCCGCGCTCGCATCGAGCACCATCGTGATCTACGTGGTCATCTATACACCGCTGAAACGCCGCACCGCTTGGTGCACGCTCGTCGGCGCAGTGAGCGGAGCGATCCCGCCGGTCGTGGGTTGGGCCGCATCAAATCCCCATCTTTCGCTCGGTGCGTGGGTGCTTTTCGCCGTGCTTTTCACGTGGCAGATGCCGCACTTTCTCGCGATCGCATGGATGTATCGCGATCAATACCGCGGTGCCGGCCTCGTGATGCTCAAGAGCGACGACCAGACCGGCGTCGCGACTGCTGCGACGAGTTTTTTCTTCACGCTTTTGCTCACCGCCGCGACACTCGTGCCGTTTAATGTCGGCACCGCTGGCGGCACTTACCTCGGCGGAGCGCTGGTCATTAATTGCTTCTTCTTCCTCGCCGCGCTGAATTTCTTCGCCGACCGCTCGCGTCCGGTCGCGCGACGGCTCTTCCTTGCGAGCATCATTTACCTGCCTCTCGTGCTCGGTCTGATGGTTCTTTCAAAACTGTGACGCCGCCCTTCCCGATGCATCAGCACATCACTCGCGCTGCATTTCTAGTCGTATGCATCAGCCTGCTCTGGTCCTGTGAACGGCCGCCAGAACCGCTGAAGAAAATGTTCCAGCTTCCGGACTTTGCGCTCACCGAACGGAGCGGCAAGCCCTTCACCGCGCCGGATGCGATGCGCGGTAAAGTCTGGGTCGCGGATTTTTTCTTCGCCTCCTGCCCGGGAGTCTGTCTCGAACTTAGCAAGTCTGTGTCATCACTGCATCAGGCCGCGCGCAACTTTCCTGATGTTCGGTTCCTTTCCATCTCCACCGATGAAAATGACACGCCGGAAGTCCTGCGGAGCTATGCGGATCAGCGCGGGGCGGACGATCGTTGGTTCTTCGCCACTGGTCCGAAGTTAAACGTGTTTCGCCTTAGCACCGATGGATTCAAACTCGCGCTCGCCGATGCCGCTGGCGTGGACGTCGCGGAAAAATTCATCCACAGCTCAAAGCTCGTCCTCATCGATAAGGCGGGCTGGATCCGCGGCTACTACGACGGCATTGGTGAGAGACAGGCCGATGACGCGAAGCGCCTGCTTGCCGACATCAAACGCCTGCTCAACGAATCATGACCGCCGCCGACCTTCCTCCCATCAATGCCAGCCTCAATGCCCTCGCCGGCCTGCTCCTCGTGTGCGGAATGGTCGCGATCAAGCGCGAGGCGAAAAAGGCGCACGGACTGCTCATGGGCGCGGCATTCGTCGTCTCGTCCGTGTTCCTTGTCTGCTACGTCCTGCACAAGATTCTCGTCCGCGGTGTTCACACGCCATTCGGTGGGGAAGGAGCGTGGCGTGCGATTTACTATTCGATGCTGATCTCGCACATCATCCTCGCGATCTGCGTGCCGCCACTCGCAATTGTCACGATGCGGCATGCACTTGCTGGTCGTTATGACGCCCACCGCCGACTCGCAAAAATCACGTTCCCCATCTGGTTCTACGTGAGTGTCACAGGTGTCATGGTTTATTTCTTCCTGTACCGGTGGTTCCCTGCACATTAGCGCAATGGCCGAAGCCCCTGAAATCCCCGAAGCAAACGACCCCTTTGAAAAGCGGGCCGCAGTCACCATCGCGATCCTCGCAGTCGTCCTCGCCGTCGTAGGGAACAAAGGAGACAACGCGAAGACGGATTCGATCATCAAGACCAACAAGGCGAGCAATCAGTGGGGCTATTATCAGGCCAAGGGCATCAAGGGCAGCATCGCCAGCGCGCAGGAGGAGTTGCTCGCATCCTTGGCGCCGACCAGCCTCGACACGAAAAGCTTGGGGCAGCCCAGCGCCGATATTCAGAAAAAGATCGCGGGGCTAAAGGCAGATGCCGAACGCTACAAGTCGGAGCAGGAGCCAATCAAGAAGGACGCCGAGGAGTCGGAAAAGGACGCGGAAGTCGGATCCAAGATAAACGATCGCTGCGATCTGGGATCGCTCGCACTTCAGATCGCCATTGTCATCGCCTCCGTATCCATCCTCGCTCGCTCGCAAGCATTCTGGGTTGCCAGCATCATCCTCGGTCTGATCGGAATCGGAATCGGCGTCTCGGCATTCCTGCTGTAGCCCAATTGGGCATGGCTACCGGAAAGAACGTCTGAGCACGGAGAGGCTTTTCGGCACAGCGGAATCCGCGTGCTCCTTGCCCTCCATTTCCAGCGAGACGTAGCCGCTGTAGCCCGCGTCCGCGAGGATTTGTGCGATGCGCATGTAGTCGAGTTCCAGAGTGTACCACAGGCCACCTCCGTAGTATGTCTTCGCCTGAACGAAAACCGTCTTTGGCGCGATGGCCTTCAGTTTGTCGTAAGGGTCTTCGAGGAAATTTCCGGTGTCCATCAGCGCACCGATG
The DNA here is from genome assembly GCA_038227825.1 of Chthoniobacterales bacterium. Classification (GTDB taxonomy): domain Bacteria; phylum Verrucomicrobiota; class Verrucomicrobiia; order Chthoniobacterales; family Chthoniobacteraceae; genus SXWH01. The sequence goes on along the minus strand of JBBRPQ010000013.1, from coordinate 62,696 downwards.
AACGGTGACTCGAATGGCGCGAGAAGTCGCAGCAGTCCTTCCGGCGAGCGCGACAGGCCCCAGTGATTTTCGAGCGCCAGCACGATGCCGAGTTCCTCGGCGCGCCTGAGACATTTGCCGAGACCGTCGATGGCCCACTCGAATGCCTCGTCCTCCGTGTGCCCCGCGAGCTGCGGCTCAAGCCCGCGCTTTTTCATAAACTCATCGAAGTCCGGCACCGTGTTCCATCTTCCGGCGTTGATGCGGATGCTTGCGGCACCGATTGCGTCCGCAGTGTCGAGGCACTTCAGCGTATGATCCACCTGCGCCTGCCGCACCTTCGGATCGGGTGATACGAAATTCTGGTGCGTGCTCAGGCAGATCAAATCGACGCCATTGCGGAAGGCGAGGCGCTTGAGCTTGCGGCAATATGCGCGGCCTGCTGCATCAAGTGGCATCTTCTCCTTGAGATCCATCTGCCGGTGCAGGACATCCACTCCTTCAACCCCAAACTCCGCAGCGCGCTCGATGACTGCCTCGATGGGGAATTTCTTCTCCTCGAAGTGCCAGTACGAATACGTCGAGATTCCAAACTTGATGCGCTTCTTGAAGCGCGGTGGTTGCGGCACCGCAGTGGGCGGCGCGGGCGGAGCGTTTGGCGCACCTTTGCCGGGTGTGAGTGCGGCAGCGCCTGCGGCTAGGAGAAATTCACGGCGTCTCATGAAGGGGAGCGGAAATATGCACGCCGCGCGCTTCCTCGGCAACTACAGTGAAGGCCGCGCCTCACCGAGCCTTGAGGCAATCGCCAGGAGAAGTGATTTTTCCGCCTCGCTCCAATCATATGCCGTCGCCTTAGCCACGCCTAGGACTCCGCGCAATTCGCCGCCGGTGAGCATCGGGACTGCGAGCGATCCTTCCATTCCCGTAGTCTTCGCAGCAGGGCGCGCCTTGCCGGAAGCGTCTGTTTGAAGGTTGCAGAGCGACACAGGTTCACGGTTTTGCGCAGCGAGACCGGCGATGCCTTTGCCGACAGGGACCGTCGCGACGATCTGTGTGATTGCTTCCGGAATATTCCGGCTCGCGGCGAGCTTGAGCATTCCGCTCGATGCATCGAGCCAGTGCACTGTCCCTGCCTGACACTCGAAAGCGCGGATGGATTCATCGAGGACAGCCTGTGCGTCACGTGCCTGCAGTGCGTGCTCGATGGAGGAGGGGATTTCAGTTTGCGTGCTCATTGATCACATTGTCCGCTGCGAAAACGAGCGTGGCAACTCCGTGCATGCAAACTTTCCACTCGTCACCCGCCTCGCTCCGCGAAATATCTCACAGCCATGATCCCAACGCGGCTCCAGCAAATCCTCGAAGTGAAAAAAGCGGAAGTAGCAAGGCTGCTTCCGCGGCTTGAACATCTGCGCAAGGCCGCGTTGCTGCGGGATGATTTCCGCGGATTCGCAGCCGCGCTGGATCGGGGTCCTTCCACGCTCGGCGTGATCGCAGAGGTGAAAAAGGCGAGCCCAAGTGCGGGCGTCATCTCGCCGGATTTTGATCCCGTGGCGATTGGGCAGGCATACGAGGCTGCGGGTGCAGACTGCATCAGTGTGCTCACCGACGAGCAGTTTTTCCAGGGTCACCTCTCATTTCTCCCGCGCATCCGTGAGAAGATTGCGCTCCCGTGTTTGCGGAAGGATTTCATCATTCACGACGTGCAGATTTTCGAGGCAAGCGTCGCCGGTGCGGACTGCATCCTGCTCATTGTCGCAGCACTCGAGCGGCAGGAACTCGAACACCTTTTCAAGACTGCGACGGATTTTCAAATGGATGTGCTCGTGGAAGTGCACACCCGTGAAGAACTCGATCGCGCCCTCGAACTCGATGCGAAGCTGATCGGCGTGAACAACCGCAACCTGCATACCTTTGAAGTCAATCTGGGAAGCACCGAGGAACTCAGCGAAGATGTCCCGGAGGATGTTTTGCTCGTGAGCGAGAGCGGGCTGAAGACGCGCGCCGATACGCAGCGTGTTCTCGACTGCGGCGCGAATGCGATCCTCGTCGGAGAATCGCTCATCCGTGCCGGCATCGCGGGCATTCCGGCTCAGATGCGGGAGCTGCTTTCCGTTGAGGCGCGGCCCTCCGAGTAGGCGTGGGCGGTAGCCCGCGTCCGCACACTCCGAGCGCGCCTAGGATTTGGCCTTCACCTCATCCCAGATCGCGTCCAGCTCGGTGAGCGACATTTTTTCCAGCGAGAGGCCGCGCTGACGCGCGATGACTTCGAGTGCCCGAAAGCGCGTGGAGAATTTTTCTGTCGCACGTTGCAGCGCCACCTCGCCATCCACCTTCACTTTCCGTGCGAGGTTCACGACTGAAAAAAGGAGGTCGCCGATTTCATCTTCGACCTTCTCCGGGTCGCCCAGCACGGCTTCCACCTCGGCAAGTTCCTCGCGGATTTTTGCGATGACGGGCGGAAGTTCGTTCCAGTCGAAGCCGGCCTTCGCCGCGCGCTTCTGGATTTTCTCCGCGCGGAGCAGTCCGGGCAGGCCATCGCTGATGCCGTCGAGCAACGATTCCTGCTTTGCGCCTTTTTCCTCGCGTTTGATTTCTTCCCAGCGCTTCAGCACCTCAGTGGAGTCCGCGGCATTTTCCGAGCCGAAGACGTGCGGGTGCCGGCGCACGAGTTTCTGCACAATGCCGGCGGCAACAGAATCAAAATTCCAACCGCCGCGCTCGCTGGCGAGCTGCGCGTGGAAGACGACTTGCAGCAGCAGGTCGCCAAGTTCCTCTCGGAGATTCTCGTCGTCGCCTGAGGAAATTGCCGCGGCGACCTCGTAACCTTCCTCGATCACCGATGCTCGGAGCGTCGCATGCGTCTGCTCCCGGTCCCACGGGCAGCCATCGGGCGCGCGCAGGCGGGCCATGATTCGGAGCAGTTGATCGAGCGAAGAAAATTGCGGATCCACCGCATCGGCTGCTGTCTTGGGAAGTGGCACGTCAGTCATGTCGCGCCTTGTAGGGAGAGCGATGGCTTCCGCCACGTCAAATCTGCCACTTCCGCCGCGGGCCGAAATCCGTGAACTCGCCAGGCAGTCGCGCCGCCGCCCAGTATGCCACGCCGAGCACGGAGCCGAGCGTGGTAAAAAGGAAGATCGCCACCAGCCAACTTGGGATCGAGGTGCCGACGCTCAATGCATCGTAAAATGAACGCCAGTTCGTGATGCCCGGCTGCGCATGCAGGAAGATTTTCGTGATCCAAGCGACGAGGATGATGATGAAGATAAAGACGTAGTTCCTCTTCAGGCGACGCCCGAGCGCCTCGAATCTTGAAATCTTGAAACCTGGCACGAGCAAGTCTTCGGCGAGCATCCTGCGCCAGTCGCCTTCCAGCGGCGAGGCATGCTGCACGACGATGGGGACGAGGAAGTGTGCCTCCAGCATTCGCACGCGGGCGCGGAACGCATCGTAGAAGCGATAGCGCCTCGCTTCGATCCAGAGCATGATCGCAACGACTGCGATATTGAAGACGAAGATGATGTGCGGTACGCGCTCGATCGAAAATGCGACGGTGAAAATCGTGGAGGTCGTCGTGATGGCCCAGTTTGTCGTGTTATCCAGACGCGCGCGCCAGGCCATGATGCGGCCGACTTCGCCGCGGTAAAAATGCGACATCGCCGTGACGTAGTGCCCCTCGGTGAATGCCTGTCCTGGGTCGTTCATGTATGGGCTATTCCGCGACATGCCGGGCGCATTATTTGCGTTCCTTCCTCAGCAGTTCCTCGCGGGCGAGTTCGAGTCGTGCGCGTTCATTCGAGGACAGGCTGGAAAGCCCGTTCTTCGCGATCTTGTCGAGCAGCCCGTCGAGTTCATTTTCCAGTTCATCTTCCTCATCGTCGCCGCGTGCGCGCGATGAGAGTGTGTCCCTCGTACGCTGTACGACTCGGAACTTCGGTTTGCTCCATGGGAAGCGGAAGGTCGGGAAGCGGAGGCGTCCCTGGTGGTGGCTCACAAATGAGTATGCGAAGCCGACGGTCGCCCAAAGATTTGCGAGCGCGACCAGATCACGCGCATAGATGGCGAGCAGTGAAAAGATCCCGACCACGATGACGGCCAGCCACTTTGCCGGGATGTTCAAGATCATCATGGCTCCCGGATAGAGCGTGGCGAATGCGATGAAGCAGCCGAATCCTCCCGCGACCCCCATCAGCGCCATTTCCCGCCACAGACCTAGGAGGGTGAGCACGACTGGCAAAAACAAGTAGAGCGCGCCGTAGAAACTCAGGAATACTTTCCTGCCGAAGAACCGCTCAAGTTCCTTGCCGAACCAAAGGGTCATGAGCATCTCCATGACGAACGGGATGCTCGGGGGATTGATGAGGCCGTAGCTGATGAAACGCCAAAGCTGTCCCGTGTAAATTTTGCTGCTGTAAAAGCCGAGGGAATCTCCGAGAGGGCGCATCGCGTTCGCCCCAAGGAGCGCCGCAATGAGCATCGTAACGGCAAAAAAGCAGACGATGAGATGGGTCGCGTAAATGGGATTTCCCCGCACCCATGTGACTGGCTTGTAGTCGTCGTGTTGTTCAAACATCATGGCTTCCTCTTCCATTAAATAGCAGGTTCCGGATGCACAGCAATGCCGCACTCTTCAGCGTGGCAATCGTGAGTTGGATTTGACCAAGACGTGATTTGCATCGGGTGAGTTTCTTCGGCACGATGCGTTAGATATGGGTTATCAAACAGGGTCAAAATCAGCGAGTGTCAGCTCGGGCGTCTCAAAATTTGTCGAGGAGTATCAGGCGCTTTGCCAGCCGGATGCGATTTTCTGGTGTGACGGTTCTGAGAGGGAAAAGGAGCACCTCACGCGCGAGGCGGTCGAGCAGGGAATCCTCACGCCGCTGAATCAGCAAAAACTGCCGGGCTGCTACTGCCACCGTTCAAACCCCAACGACGTCGCGCGTGTCGAGCAGCTCACTTTCATCTGCACGCAAAGCCGCGACAACGCGGGGCCGACGAACAATTGGGCCGATCCGCGCGAGATGCTCGCGAAGATGCGCGGCCTGCTCGACGGCGCGATGCGCGGGCGGACGATGTATGTGGTCCCGTACCTCATGGGCCCGCCGGGGTCGCCGCTCGCGAAAGTCGGCATCGAGATCACGGACAGCATCTATGTCGTCCTGAACATGCGCATCATGGCGCGCATGGGCGAAATCGCGCTGCGGCAACTCGGCGAATCGGATGACTTCAACCGAGGGATCCACAGCACGCTCGATCTGGATCCGGATCGCCGCTTCATCTGCCATTTTCCGCGGGAAAACATGATCATCAGCGTGGGCAGCGGATACGGCGGCAATGTGCTGCTCGGGAAAAAATGCCTCGCGCTGCGCATCGGATCCTGGCTCGGGCGGCAGCATGGCTGGCTCGCGGAGCACATGCTCATCCTTTGCGTCGAATCGCCGGAAGGGGAGAAGACGTACGTCGCCGCGGCATTTCCGAGCGCGTGCGGAAAGACGAACTTCGCGATGCTCATTCCACCCGCAGAATTCGACGGATGGAAAATCACGACCATCGGCGACGACATCGCGTGGATGTGGGCGGACAAGGACGGCAAGCTGCGCGCGATCAATCCCGAGAACGGCTACTTCGGCGTCGCGCCCGGCACGAACTACGCCACGAATCCTAACGCGATGCGCTCGATCGAGCGTGATACCATTTATACGAACGTCGCGCTGCTGCCTGACGGCGACGACTGGTGGGAGGGCAAGGACGGCCCGGCACCCGCGCATGCGATTGACTGGCAGGGCCGCCCGTGGACTCCCGCATCGACGGAAAAAGCCGCGCACCCGAACAGCCGCTTCACTGCGCCTGCGACGAACAATCCCGCGCTCGCGAGCGAGGTGAATTTCCCCGACGGCGTGCCGATCAGCGCGATCATTTTCGGCGGACGCCGCGCGACGACGATGCCGCTGGTGTTTCAGGCGTTCAACTGGATCCATGGCGTCTATCTCGGCGCGACGATGGGCAGCGAGACCACCGCCGCCGCCGCAGGCGCAGTCGGTCAGGTGCGCCGCGACCCGATGGCGATGCTCCCATTTTGTGGCTACCACATGGCGGATTACTTCAACCACTGGCTGCAAATGCGCCGCCAGCTCACCGACCCGCCGCGCATTTTTCACGTGAATTGGTTCCGCAAGGATTCTGCCGGGAAGTTTCTCTGGCCCGGCTTCGGGGAAAATTTCCGCGTGCTGAAATGGATTGTGGATCGCTGCCACGGCCGCGGCCGCGCGCGAGAGACGCAGGTCGGCTGGATGCCGCGCTACGCGGAGTTCGACTGGCGTGGCATGGACTACCCGCGCGAGCAGTGGGATGAGCTGATGAAATTCGACGGCACCGAGTGGCAGCGAGAGCTGCTCTGGCATGCCGAATTTTTCCTGAAGCTCCACGACCGCCTGCCGAAGGAACTCATCTTCCAGCGCGAACTGCTCATTTCGCGGCTGTAGCCGCCGCCCGTGTAGTTCCGGCGAGTGCTATCTCAAGCGGCTCACAGGCTCACAGGCTCGCCGCTTTCGCTGTATTGCCGGAGCCGGGCTTCGAGTTTTTCGAGCAGGTTTTCTGCATTCTCACGTGCGCGACGCTCATCGAGCAGCGCGGTTTCGAGTTCGCGGATGCGCTGCTGGAGATTCAGCCGGATGCTGCTGGGGCGTGCTGAAATCGCGACATCGGGCGCGGGCGCGGGGTGCAGCAGAGAGGGGGGCAGGATGTCGCGTACGCGCATCTGCGAGCCGTCCTTGCAATTCGTTACGCGGGTCTCGGCGTGGATTTCACCGGCGGCGATGAATTCCGCGATGGCTCCGAGCGTGGTGGGACCATAGTACTGATCCTCGCCGACTTCGACGATGTAGTCCATCTGCAGCTCAGGGAGCATGGGAGCTTTCATCCAGTGGTTCTGGTCGCTCGACACGCGGTCGAGAGGCGAGACTTGGGCATCGGCCGCCCATTGCTGAAGTTGTTGGAAAGTGAGCGGGCCAAACATGGACCCATCACTTGCTTTGCGGAGATACCAGACGCTGACATCCATAATGCGGGGTTATTTTTGGGGTTGTGGTGATGGGGGTGTTGGGGGAACTGGAGCGGCTGCAGGTGTCGCCGGTGCTGCCGGTGTCGGAGGGAGGATGAGCCGCTGGCCGATCTGGATTTTCTTGGGGTCCCTGATGCGGTTGAGCTTTAAAAGCTCGGCCATCGTCGTGCCTTTGTCAGTGGCGATTTTTCCGAGCGATTCTCCTTTCACTACGACGTGAATATTTTGCGGTGGCGCGGGTGCCGCGACAACGCGCGCTGGAGGAACTACGAACTCACCGTTGCTGTCTCCGCTCGCAGGTTTTGCAGCAGGTGCTGCCGCCGCTCGGGCGGGAGGAGGTGGGGTGCCCTCGATTTTCGCGCTCAGTTTTGCGACTTGGGCGCTGAGCCAGTCGAGCTGCCTTGCCTGTTGTTCCAACAATTTGCGCAGCGATTTCAACTCGGCATCTGACGGGGCTTGGGCGCGGGTCTCGGAGGATACCAGTGTGGCCACGGCGAAAGTGGCGGCAACGCGCAGGATTGGGACGCGGAAAATCATTGTCCGAATCTCCACTTTTCCGAGCTGTATGGCAAGGTTCACTTGCGGGAAATTCATGGCTTCATCGTTAGCAAAGGCGGTGCATGCCCTTGCATTCGCCATTTATGCAACGTAGTCTGGAGCATGCCTGAGCGGACGCAAAAACCAACCGGCCCCGCGCCATGGGAGCGCAAGGATGGGGGTGGCGACGGACCAAAGTCGCCCGACGTAAAGAAACCCGACACGAAGAGCATTCTCGAACGGATGCGACGCGTGGATCCCGATCAGGCGAAGCGATACCGCCAGCGGACGGGGCAGTGACGAATTCAATAACTGGTGAATGGTGAATTGTGATTGGTAGTCCCGCAGCCCAACGATGAACTCCCCGTTTTCCTTGAATACACCTGCCGCACTTTCCGGCAACGGGCCGGTAGATTTCCCCGGTATCCTGCGTCATCACGGCCTTGCGCCACAGGTGCCCACGCATGCACCAGTCATCAGTGGCCACCCATCCGTCACTCCGACGCATGCGACGACGATCCTCGCATTCAAATTTGCAGACGGCGTGCTTGTCGCGGGCGACCGCAGGGCCACTGCAGGGAACGTGATCATGTATGACCGCGCGGACAAGGTGCTGGAGATCGACCGCCACTCCCTCATGGCCATCGCTGGCGTGCCCGCGACCGCTTGGGAAATGGCGCGCGTGCTCGAGCACAGCTTCCACTTTTTCCGCCGCACGCAGCTCGCCGAGATGAGTCTGGAGGGAAAAGTACGCGCACTCTCGAAGCTGCTGCGCGACAATCTCGGCCTCGTGCTCCAAGGCGTCGGCGTGGTCGTGCCGATCTTCGCGACGTTCGATGCCGCTGCGGGAATCCCGCGCGTGTATTTCTACGATCCGATGGGCGCGCAATTCGAGGCCGCGGATTTCACCGCCACCGGCAGCGGCAGCCCCGCCGTGCGCGCAGTGCTTCATCACGAAAATACCTACGCGCGCAAACCGCTCCGCAAACTCAAGTCCCCGGAAGCCGTTCTGCTCGCCCTGCGTGCGCTCGACACCGCGGCCGAGAGCGACTCCGCGACCGGAGGAGTGGATCGCCGCGCGCGCGTCTTCCCGATCGTGAAATTGATCACCAGCAAAGGCATCGAGACGCTTCCCGATGCGAAGCTCGCGCGTCTTTACAAGGGCAATCTCGAAGACTGACGCGCCATGCACGAAGAACCATTCCGCTGGGTCGAGGCCATCGCGAACCGCCGCGAGTACATCGAGGATCAGCTCGCACCGGGGAGCCCGATCGTGGCGCTCGGGTATCGCGATGGCATCCTGCTTTTCACGCTCAGCCGCGAGCGGCAGAAGGTTTTTGAAATCTACGATCGCATCGCGCTCGGCGGCATCGGGCATCCGGGCGATCTGGAGCGGTTGCGGCTCACGGCCATCGAGCTCGCGAGCACGGAAGGTTTCGCGCGTTCGGCGGATGATGTCGCGCTGCGCCGCCTCGCAAACTACTCGCTCTCGCCTGCGCTGAAGGCGGCGTTCGAGCAAATCTACGGTGCGCCATTTCTCGCACGGCTGCTCTTTGCCGAACTGGGACGCGGCGATGCCTCGAATCTTTTCCTGCGGCTCGACTATGATGGCTCCATCCGCACGAATGGCGGCGGCTTTGGAAAGACGTTTGAGGATTTCGGCGTCATTGCTGGAAAGGCGCACGCCATCGCGCAGATGGAGTCTGCGATGCGCGAGCGTTCGCATTCCGGCCTGAATCTCGCCGATGCCCTGCGTCTCGCCGGGCGCACGTGGGCCGTCGGTCACCTCGCACTTTCTGCGGATTCGGATGCTGCCCCGCCTGATTCCGCAAAGGTGACTGCGCATTTGCAGGAGCAACTGAAGCACGCCAGCGTGGAGGCTGCCGTGCTCGAGAAGACTGCACCGCTGCCAGCGACTTACCGTGCGCTGGCCGAGGATGAAGTGCGCGCTTCATTTGCATGATTCGACGAGCGGCCTAATCCTCGAAAAACCTTGGAGCCTCCTTCGTCCAGACCCAATCCAAAAGGACCGAACAAGACTCCCCGCGCTTTGCAGATGCGGCTCCTCGCACAGCGCGCTGTTGCTCCCTTTCGCAGGACTGCACGGGTGATTGCCTCGCCACAGGTGCATGGCGAAGGCTGGCGGATTGTTTGGAGGATTTTCGTCGTGCTGGTGCTAGCTATCCTCACGGCGGTGGCATGGCAGACAGCCCGTCCCGGACCCGCTGGTCGGAAGGTTGGGATTTCCCAGGCGGATTTCGACATGGAGGTCAGGCCCTATTTGGTCATTTCCAATGCGGGGCGTCCGTCGGTCATCGGAATCGACAGACGCGCCGCCGCGGACATCGGGCTGCCGACCATTGTCGTGGATGCCGGGCATGGCGGGCAGGATGAAGGCGCGCGACGCAATGGCCTCCGCGAAAAAGATCTCACACTCGATACGGCGTTGCGTGTGGAGATAAAGCTGAGGGAACAGGGATTTCCCGTCGTGCTCACGCGGAGGGAAGATCGCTTTGTCGAACTGAGTGAGCGAAGCGACGTGGCAAACCGCCATCCGTACGCGCTGTTCATCAGCATTCACTTCAACGACTTCGCCGCGGCGACCGGACGGGGAGTGGAGACCTTTTATGCCACCGACAAGGCTGAGGACGCTGTCGCAGCTTTGCAAATCCCCGGCATGGCTCAGCCGGCGCTGGAGTCGCCGCCGGCGGACAATGGGATGGCCTTTGCGCAGGCGATGCAGGCCTCCATGCTGATCGAGCTCGGTGTGGCGGATCGCGGCGTGAAGGCGGCGGGCTACGCAGTCATCCGTCATTCGCATTGCCCCGCGGTGCTCATCGAGGGCGGCTTTATCAACAATCCAGCGCAGGCGAAGGAGATTGGGACGCCGGAATATCGGGACAAACTCGCGACGGCCATCGCCAACGCGATTGCGACTTACAACCGTCAGCGCACGGAGGTGCATCGGACCCGGGATTCCCAGCCGGAGCGGTAGCGAGAAGTTTTGATGCCGGTGGTCTGCCGGAGCCTCCTTGAAAACAGGGCGCACTTTCCTCTCGCAGTACTGGCGGTGAGGCTGCGCTTTTGCCATCATCTCCGATAATGTCCCAAGCCGCCACCAATCCACCGCCTTCGGTGCCGCACCATCACATGATGCGGCCGATCGGACGTGGCAGCTATGGCGAGATTTGGCTGGCGCGTTCGCTCACCGGCGCGTGGCGTGCTGTGAAAATTGTGGACCGCTCGCGGTTTGATGATGAGCGGTCTTTTGAGCGGGAGTTCGACGGCATGGCGCGCTTCGAGCCGGTGTCCCGGGAACATGAGGGGTTCGTGGACATCCTGCATGTCGGACGGAGCGATGACGGCGGATTTTTCTACTACGTGATGGAACTCGCGGACGACGCGGTGCGACGAGGCAAATTCGATCCCGCCGCGTATCTTCCGAAGACGCTAAAGAGTGAGCAGCAGCGTGTCGCACGGCTGCCTGCGGATGAAGTGATCACCCTCGGCCTCTCGCTCACCGCGGCTCTCGCGGCGCTGCACCGGCACGGGCTCGTGCATCGCGACATCAAGCCCGCGAACATCATCTTCGTCGGCGGCGTGCCGAAGATCGCGGACATCGGGCTCGTCTCCGCGATGGGACAGGATTCATTTGTCGGCACCGAGGGCTACGTGCCACCCGAGGGGCACGGCACGGCGCAGGCGGATGTTTTCAGCCTCGGAAAAGTGCTGTACGAAATCGCGATGGGCAAGGATCGCATGCAGTTCCCCGAGGTGAATACGCGCATCGGCGAGATGCCGGACAAGGTGCAACTCCTGCGGCTGAATGACGTGCTGCTGCGGGCGTGCGCTCGTGACACGGACATCCGCTATGCGAGTGCTGACGAGATGCGTGAGGATCTGGAAAATGTGCGCGATGGGCGTCCTCTCGTCGGTGTGCATCGGCGGCGCCGGTGGCTGTCGATTTTCATGGTGCTGCTGCTGATCGGAGCCATTGCATTCGGGGCGATGAAAATGTGGCCGGTCGCGCCGCTCGCGGGTGAGGGCTCGGTGATGATTGAGACCGAGCCGGCCGGTGCGATGGTGATCCTCGATGGACGGATGGTGCGAAGCCCTGCGCATTTCACTGCCATCAAAGCCGGCGAGATCAGTGCCCGCGTGATGATGCCGGGATACGATGCGCTCGAAATGCCGTTGAAAATCACACCGGGCGCGGAGACGAAAGTGCCGCCGATTTTGCTGCACCGCAGCATCGGCACCATGCGTGTCGAATCGGATCCGGTGGGTTGCGAATTCGAAATCTTCAGCGGCACCGAGAGCGTGAAGAGCGGCAGGACGCCGGCGGATTTCAGCGACATGCCTACGGGCGCGTACGAAGTCGTGATGCGGCGCAATGGCGGCGAGAAGCGTTCAGCCGCCGAAGTGAAAAGCGGCGAGACCTCGCCGGTGCTGCTGCGTTTCGGGCTTGGGAAATTTCTCATCAGCAGCTCGCCGCAAGGCGCGGAGATTTTTGCCGATGGAAAAAGTGCGGGCATCGCGCCGTGCGAGATCGCGCTGAGCGAGGGTGAACACCAACTCTCAGCTCGCTACACGGGATGGCCTTCGCAGGAGCGCACTGTGCGCGCGGAGTCCGGGCCGGTGGCGGCGGTCGCTTTCGCATTTCCATTTGGCAGCGCAAAAATCACGAGCGCTCCAGCGGGAGCCACGGTGATTTTCAATGGAAAGGAAATCGGCACGACACCGTATTTCATCAGCGAGATAGAGCCCGGTGAGCGGAAGTTTTCACTGCGGCTCGCGGGCTATCGGAATGCCGAGGTGACCGCGATGGTGGAGCCGGGCAAGCAGGCGTTCGTCGGTGCGCGATTCGAGCGGCGGCCAGTGCCGCGGCGCGGCGAGCCTTGGGAAAATTCGCTCGGCATGAGTTTCGTGCCTGTGGGCGATGTGCTCGTATGTGTGTGGCCCACGCGGGTGAGGGATTTTCAGGCATTCTGCGAGGCAAGTGGACGCGCGCGGCTGCCGGTGGATTTTCCGCAGGATGAGATGCATCCGATCGTGCGTGTGAATTGGGAGGATGCGAATGCATTCTGCAAATGGCTCACTGAGCGCGAACTGAAGGCCGAGCGACTCGATGAAAGCCAGAGCTACCGGCTGCTGACGGACGTCGAGTGGAGCATGGCGGCCGGTGTCGCAGCCGAGATCGGTGCAACGCCCGAGGAGCGCGATGGGCGCGTCCGCGATTTTCCATGGGGCAGGACGTGGCCGCCGCCGCCGAATTCGGGGAATTTTGCTGACCTCTCGGTGAAGCGCCCGCCGTTCATCGCTGGCTACAACGACGGGTTTCAGCAGACATCCCCGGTGGGAGTTTTCCCAGCGAACAAGGCGGGGCTTTTCGACATGTGCGGCAACGTTTGGCAGTGGGTCGCGGATAGCTATCACGGTGGCCCGCACCGGAGGGATTGGGGCGTGCTGCGCGGAGGTTCGTGGGGCACGAACAAGCAGGATGAACTGCGCCTCGGCTACCGGGATGTGGTGGATCGCAGCGAGCGCGATGTGATTTTCGGCTTCCGCTGCGCGCTTGTGCCAGGTGGGGATCGGTAGCGGGCGGCAGATACGAAGAGGTTCTTCGGAGGTGAGGCCCTTGGCCTGCTTTCAAAAAAAAGATCGCCGCATGCTCGGATGGAGTGAGCTGATAAAGGGAGCAAATCCGTCCATCCGCGCAATTGACACATTGCCGTCGTAGGAGTTTATTTTTACGAACTCCACTCCCATGTACGATCCTCTCCAGACCGAAGAGCAAGCACACCATTTGGAACCCGAGCCACAGCTCAGTTTCATCCAAAGATTCCAGCAGAGGCTCACAGAGTCCCGCTACTTCATGATCTCGGTGATCTTCCATTCTATCCTCGTGGCATTTGCCGCGACCTATGTGGTCATCCGGGCGATCGAGCCGCCGGAATTTGAAGCGGAAGGTGACGGCGGTGGACTGATTTCCGCGACCGACGATCTGACGCCGCCACCAGAGACGCCGACCGATGCGGTGCCGACCGAGCAGGTCCAGCCGACGACTCCGAACATCAACAGCCCGACGATCGATGTGATTCAGACGACGGCGACCAACACTTCCTTCAAGGTCGCCCCCACTCAGGTGAATGTGAAGATCGACACCAAGGCGACGGATCTCTCGAAGGCTACGAGCAATATCAGCAAGGGAATCGCTGGCGGTCTCGGCAATCTTCCCGGCTCCATGCGCGGGCGTGTGGGCACCGGTCGCGCAAAGGCGATGGAGCAGAACAAGATGAAAACGACGACGGAGTTGGCTGTGCTGAAAGGCCTGCGCTGGCTTCAGCAAAACCAGAACGCCGACGGCTCATGGGGTGATGGCACCAAGGGTGGGATGACAGGTTTCGGTTTGCTCTGCTTCCTCGGTCACGGTGAGACGCCTGAGTCGCAGGAGTTTGGACTCACGGTGAACAAAGCCGTGCAGTGGATTTTGGATAACGGCACGAAATTCGAAGGCCGGCTGCACATGGCCACCGCGTTCAATCAGCCGGGCGTGTATGAGCATGGCATCTGCGCGTATGCACTGGGCGAATATTATACGATGACGCAGGACGAGCGAGTGAAGGAGCTCTTCAAACAAGCGATCGGGTACATCGTGCAGGGCCAGGGGCCCGGAGGTGGATGGATGTATTCGTATGACAAAACCGCGGATGATCTCTCCGTCGGTGGATGGCAAATCCAAGCGCTGAAAGCCGCGCACCTCAGCAAGCTCGACATCTATGGTGTGGACCAGGCGCTCGACAAGGCGATCGCCTACATCGAGCGAGTGAAGGGCAAGAAAGGTGGCTACGGCTACCGTGGCCCCGAGGATCGTTACAGCCTCACCGGCGTCGGCATCCTCTGCCAGCTCTTCTGGAAGGGCGAGCGTGGTTCCCTTCGCAAGGGCATGGAGTGGCTGCTCGAAGAAACCGAGAAGGAAAAACCGGTTAAGTACAAGAGCGAACACGCCGACCTTTACGCCTGGTACTACCATACGCAGGCCTGCCTGATGTTCGGCGGCAGCGCCTGGACCAAGTGGAACCGCTGGTTTCAGGACGAGATCGTGACCGTCCAAAACGCCGATGGAAGCTGGCCCGCGCCGGGAGGCAAGGGACATGGCCCGCAGAGCGGGGAAACGAAGAGCGGCAAAGTGTATCGCACCTCGCTCTGCATCCTCATGCTTGAGGTATTCTACCGTTACATGCCGACGACTCAGGGCTGATCCTGCAAGGTATAGTCACTCTTCCAGAAAGGGCCGCGCTTCAGATGAAAACGCGGCCCTTTCGTTTCCGGTTAGCGGATCGAGTCGGGATGAATATTTGTTCACTGCGAATAGCCGCGTTGACGTTCGCCCACGTCGTGGTCTTTTCGTTACAATCTTATGGCTAACTCCCTTCAGAATGGTCCAACAGGACATCCTTGGGATCGTGATTCCGTCTTTTCACGCATCAGGCGGAGTCTTACCGAATCGCGCAGATTCGCTATTTCAGTGATCGTGCACGCTGGCGTGGTGATTTTCGCTCTGTCGATCCTGGTCAGTCGATCCGTCCCACCAGCCGACAATTTCACTTTGGGAGATGATGTTCGCGGCTTCGAGAATCTCCCGGATAACGTCAGCGACCGAGTCGAAAAGCCGCAGTACATTCAGGCAGGAATCCAAAATTCCCAGCTCGTCGGCGGCTCCAAATTCGATACGCTGACATCCACTCCGAGTGTCGGTCCCTTCTTCGCGCCTTTCGTTCCGAGCATAGGAAAAATCCATCTGGGGGCCATTGGAGCCGACGCGCCGCGCATCTCCATATCTCGGACATCGCCGAAGATTAATGGCGTCCCGGCAGGAATTCCGTAGGTGCCGTTTTTCAGCTCCCCGGACGTCCCCGGCGCACATCATCGCAGGACGCTCTGCATGATCGCGCTCGAATACATTTCGCGTTGCAGCCTCGCGCATGCGGAGTGATCAGCCATTTGTCCGGGTTGTGTGCCTGGAGCTGCGTTTTGCAAAGGGCGCGGCTCCTCTGTTTTTATCAGTGCGGCAGCGGACTTAAAACGAGCCGCCGACTTCCCAGTCCTCGATCAGCTTCTTCGGAATCTCTGCGAGGAAACGCGACGGGCGCTGGAGTGGATCGCCGTAGCCGGAGTTGAACGACATGCACGGATAGCTGAGATACAGCTCGTCCATTGCGCGCGTCACAGCGACGTAGAAAAGGCGGCGCTCCTCCTCGATGGCCTCGGGATTTTCCAGCGAGCGGCCCGTGGGAAATTTTCCATCCGCGAGCCAGATCACGAAGACCACTTTCCACTCCAGCCCCTTTGCCTGATGCACGCTGCTGAGCGTGACGCGATCCTGCTCGTCGTTGTTCGCAGCGTTGTTGTCCATCGTCGTAAGCAGCGCGAGCTGATCGAGGAAGGCCTGCGTGCTTTCGTATTGCCGGGAGAAATTCGCGAGCGTGTTCAGGTCTTCGCGGCGCAGATCGTAGTTCGGAAATTTCGCGCGTGCGTAGTCGTCGTAGATCGCCTCCATCACGCTGTGGATCATCTGCGACGGGGGCACGAGCCTTCCGCCCGGCGCAAGTTCGTCGAGCGTATAGACGCACTGCTGCCACGCCGCCTGCGCCTTCGCGGGAACCTTCAGCGGGAGCAGCAACGACTTGATCGAGGGCAGTCCCTCCCAAGGATTCGCGTGCGTCTCCGGCAGCGCCTGCGTCGGCTCCTCATCGTCCGACATCACCAGTGGTGCGGGCGGAGGCGGGGAGGGGACACCGACATCGTCGAGCGACTTCAGCGCCGCGTCCCATAGCGCATCCGCACTCCGCGGCCCGACGCCCGGCAGCAGCCGCACCATGCGCTTGAACGCCACCTCGTCGCGCGGGTTCACCGTCCATTTCAGGAACGCGCTCACGTCCTTGATATGAGCCTGCTCGAAGAACCGCAGACCGCTCGTGATCTCGAATGGCACACCGCGCCGCGTTAGTTCCATCTGCAGTTCCATCGAGTGAAAATGCGCGCGGTAGAGCACCGCCATCTCCTCCAGCTTCGTACCCTCCTCGTGCAGCTCCAGGATGCGCTGCGCGACGAACTGCGCCTGCTGTCCCGAGTCCGCCAGCGGCACGAGTGCGGGCCGCATCCGGCTCGCGGTGCGTGACGCGACGAGCGTCTTTTCAAACTGATGCTCGTTCTTCGCGATGACGGCATTCGCAACCTCCAGCACCTCCGGCACCGAGCGGTAGTTCGTCTCGATCTTATAGATCTTCGCGCCGGGATGCCGCTTCGGAAATTCCAGGATGTTGCGAAAATTCGCCCCGCGCCACGAGTAGATGCTCTGCGCATCGTCGCCGACGACCATCACATTGTGATGCCGCGCCGCGAGCATCTCGATGAAGTCATTCTGCAGGTGATTCGTGTCCTGATACTCGTCCACGAGGATGAACTGAAACTGCCGCTGATAGTGCTGCGCGATCGCCTCGTGGTTTTTCAAAAGCGACACCGTCTTTTCCAGCAGGTCGTCGAAATCCAGCGCGTTCGCCTTTTTCTTCCGCGCCTCGTAGCGCTTGCGCACCTCCGCGAACTGCTCCGCGAATTCGAGGAAGTGCGGATACTTTTCCAGCAGCACATCGTCCAGCTTGCGCCCCGTGTTGAGCTGGAAGCTCAGCACATCCGCGAGCACCGCCGCCTTCGGAAAAAGCTTCTCCTTCGGATCAAATCCGAGCGTGCCGATCACGCCGTCGAGCATCTCCTCCGAGTCCTCGCGGTCCATGATGCTGAAGCCCGGCGCAAACCCCGCCTCGTTCGGATGCCGCCGCAGGATGCGATTCCCGATGCTGTGAAAAGTGCCGCCCCACAGCCCCATCAGATCGCCGGTGACCAGCGCGCCCACGCGGTCGCACATCTCGCGCGCCGCCTTGTTCGTGAAGGTGAGCAGCAGGATGTGCTCGGGCCGGATGCCGTTCTCCATGAGATACGCCACGCGATAAGTGAGCGTGCGCGTCTTCCCGCTGCCCGCGCCCGCGATCACCAGCGCCGGCCCCGGCGGAGCCTGCACGGCCTCGAGTTGCTGCGGGTTCAGTTCCGCGGCGAAATCAATCCGCGGTCCGCTCGGCTGCGGTCGGTGGAGTGTGTATTGGCGCGCCATTCGTGAAGCCTTCAATACGCGCAGCCCCGCGCTGATTCATCAAGCAATTCATCCGCGCAGCATGACTGTTTTTTCGAGGAGCAGTGGCGCCCCGGCTCCTCGTGTTGCGGCCGCGACAACGCTTTGCGCGCTGCTGTGCTGCGGCCCGGCCACATGGCAGCTTTCAGGATACGCCCCTACGGTACCGGCATCACCTTTGCCCGGTAGAAGCGCGAGGGCTGGCTGGCGGTCACGTCGGGGTCGGGGATCGTGGTGAGGGGGCCGGTGGCGGTGATGTCCGCGCCAAAGGTCTGCCAGTCGGTATCGCTGAGCGTGTTCTTGTATTCGATGCGGTAGGTGCGGCCGGCGATGGTCTGGAGGGTGAAGCTGAAGGTGCTGGCGGTGACGGCGCTGGCGGTGATGCGCACGGGGTCGGCGGCGTCGCGCGGATTGCTGCCACCGAGGAATTCCTGGAGGTTCGTGAGGCCGTCGCCGTCGGTGTCGAGGGCGGCGTCGGCGGGATCGTTCGGATTCAGCGTGTGGAAATTTTCCCAGTAGTCGGGGATGCCGTCGCCGTCGGTGTCGAGTGCGGTGATGGTGCCTTTGCCGTTCGATCGGGAAATGATCGCATTCGTCGCGTTGCTGAGGCGGAGGAGAAAATTCGCGGAAGGCTGCGCGAGCACGCCGCCGATGAGGGCGACGCTCGCCTGCGCGCTCGTGCTGCCGGTGGGGATCGTGAGCGTGCCGTTTGCTGCGGAGAAGTTCGTGCCGGCGAGCGCGGTCCCGTTCACGGTGTTCCACTGCACGGTCACGTCGCGGACGGTGGCGGCGGAGAGCGTGACGGTGAAAGTGGCGGTGCCGGGCGAGGCTGCGGATCCCTCGCTGGTGGTCGCGTCGTTGATGCTCAGCGATGGCATCGCGCTTTCCACGGCGCGCGCGGCGTTCACGCGGCCATAGCCGTATTCGGGATGCGTGCCGGTCCAGCCGTAGCTCACGCCGCCGATCTTGTCGCACGTGTTGTGCAGGATGGTACGGATCTCATTCTCGGTGAGCGTGGGATTTACCGAGAGCATGAGGGCGGCGATGCCGGCAGCGAGGGGGGTGGCGGACGAGGTGCCGCCGAAGTTCATTTTGAAATCATCCGGCGTCCAACCGATGGCACCTAGGGGGTCGAGCGTAGCGATGTCGTTCCAGCCGCCATTGCTCGGCGCGAGGAAATCGAGATGACCCGCGTAGCCGCTGTAGTCGCTGCGCAGGTCGCAGTCGGTCGCCGCGCCGACTGCGATGGTCTTTGCGTAGCTAGCGGGGTAGAGCGAGTCGGGCGAATTGGGGTCCGGCGGGCCATTCCACGGGCCGTAGGCGAGGCCTGTGAATGCGCCGGTGGGGCCGTCGAAGAGCAATACGTAAAAGTCCGAATCCGCGGAGAAGGAGAACGACTGGGAGAAGGCGAGCGTCTCCGTGCCGGTGACGGTGATCGGCGGCGTGATCAAAACGGAATATTGGCCATTCGCGATCTGGGGTGATGCGGCCGAATAGATGCCGCCGGTACCTTTCATCGCGTTCGTCGTCTCAATCGTCCAGAGCGGCGCGCCGGTGCTCGCGATGCCTTGCCAATTGCCAGAGGCGAGGATGTAGAAGGGTCCGAAGGTGAACCAGGACTCCAAATCCTCATTCGGCAGAAGGTCCGTCCTGTGCGTGAAGCCATCCGCGCCGATCACACAGACGTTGTCGATGCGCACGGTCTCCTCGCCATCGGCAGTGGCGTTTCGTCCGTAGTAAAAGCCGAAGTAGTAACTGCCATTCAGCCCCGCCGTGGAGAGTCGCGCGCGCCCGCCGCCGGAGAGCCACGGGCTCGCGTAGTTGCCGGTGGCAAAAAAGACGGGGCAGCCTTTTCCTCCGCGGCCATGCGCGACGGCGTAGTCGATCGCGGCATCGATGAACGGACTCTCCGAGCCGCCGCCCCAACTGTTGCTGAGCACGTCGGCAAATGTGGATGCATAGATAATCGCGGTGCCGATGGCTGCATCGGTGGTGAAGTTGCCCGTGTCATCCGCGATCTTCACCGGCAGCACAGTGGAGCCGCCCGCGATGCCCGCGGTCTTCGTGCCGATGCTGAATGTCCCCGCGGCGACTCCTGCCGTACCTGTGCCGTGGCCATTTGTGCCGATAGGCGAGGGGTTGTTGTCGTTATTGGCAAAGTCCCAGCCATGCACATCGTCTGCGAATCCGTTACCATCGTCGTCAGTCGCGTTGGTTTCCTTGCCGCTACCGGATTCGCCGGGATTCGTGAAAATGCGGAGTCCAGGATGATTGATGTCCACGCCGTCGTCGATGATCGCGATGACGATGGAACTGTTCCCCGTCGTCTTGTCCCAAGCGGTCGTCGCCTTCGCGTCGGCACCAGCGACGGCACCATTCAGGCCGAGATTGCTAAGCGCCTGCTGCTTGCCGAAGAGCGGATTTGGCGGCGTGAAGCAGTGCCGGATCTCGCGGAGGAAATTCGGCTGAGCCCAGAGCACGCCCTTGGTCTGCGAAAGTGTGCGCGCGATTTGCAATGGGTCGCCGGTCTTCGGATTCGTGAGGCGGAGTCGCCACGCGTTAAGTTTTGAATTTCCCGCACGCGCGACCACTTGCAGCCCTGCACCCGCGGCGAGCGCACGCAACTGCGCGGGCGTCGTGTCCGAGGGGAATGCCGCGAGGATTTCATCCGTCGTGATCATGCGCGTGCGCGACTTTGGCTCGATGAGCACATGCCGCGCGTATGCGACAGACGGCTCGGCTTGCAGCGCCTTCGGATCCATCGCGGTGCCCGCTTTTTCTGAGCGCACGATGTGGAAGCTATTGCCTTTGCGGAACTGCGCTCGTGCCGCTTCGCCGTGTGCGGGGATTTCCTTTCGCGCCTTCAGCCCAGCGAGCCCGCGGTCACGTTGGGCGGCATTCGAAAATGCGACAGCCGCGCTTTCCGTCGCGCACAGGAGCCGGATTTCCCTGCCGTCCGGCATCCGGTAGGAATCGCCCACATCTGCTGCCGCCTCCTTTCGCACCGCGGGCTGCGCTGCAAATTTCCGAAAGTCCTGCACGCGCATGCCTGCCGGAAAGCGATGCGGCAGGATGTCCTGCGCGCGCAGCGGTACGAGCATGCACAGGAGCAATGCAACGCAGCGCCCGAGCATCCTAGCAAAGGAAGCGATGCCCATTTTTTTAAAAGCAAACGCGACGTCGTGTGTGAATGGCGATGGGGGTGTCTGTTTCAACGTCGTGTCTCAGGGGCGCTCAACACATCATAATAGCGACGCTCAAAAGAGACGCAAATGACAAGGATGTGGCGTGGCGACTCGATGGGGTACCTCACGCCCATCCATGCCGTGCACGCTCACGCGAACAGGCGGCGCACCTATTTCCGCACGGAAAAGGTATGAACCGTCGTGGTGCGGTACATCTCGCCGGGGCGCAGGACCGTGCTGGAAAATTCGGGTTGGTTCGGCGAGTCGGGGAAGTGCTGCGTCTCCAGGCACACGCCGAAATTCTTTTGGTACACCTTGCCGCCTTTGCCGGTGTTGGAGCCATCCAAGTAGTTCCCGGTGTAAAATTGCACGCCGGGCTGGTCGGTGCTGACCTGCATCACGCGACCGCTCTTCGGGTCAAAAAGTTCCGCAGCGAGAACGATGGCGCTCGCATTACCCGCCGCACGATCGATCACAAAATTATGATCATAGCCGCCGGGCGTGCCGCCAACTTTTGCGATGTCTTTGCCGATGACTTTCGCCTTCATGAAATCCATCGGGCCATCTGTGACTGGCTCCAGTTTTCCGGTCGGGATACTGCCGTCGTCCACCGGCGTGAACTTGCTGGCATGCAGTGTGAGTTCGTGGCTGAGGATGTCGCCTTCGCCCGCTCCCGCGAGGTTCCAATACGAGTGGTTGGTGAGGTTCACGACGGTCGGTTTGTCGGTGCTGGCGGCGTAGTCGATGCGCAGTTCGTTCTTATCCGTGAGTGTGTAGGTCACGCTGACTTCCAATTTCCCTGGGTAACCTTCCTCACCATCTGCGCTCGTGGTGAGGAATCGCACGCTCTGCCTGCCCATCGGCTCGCCCATGTCCACGGGCTTCCAGTTCTTTTTGTCAAATCCCACAAGCCCGCCGTGCAGGTGGTTTGCGCCGTTATTCACCGCGAGCGTGTATTCCTTCCCGTCGAGCGTGAATTTGCCTTTCGCAATGCGGTTTGCATAGCGCCCGGCGACGACTCCGAAATATGGATGCTTGGCAAGATAGCCGTCGAGCGAATCAAAGCCGAGGGTGACGTCCGCCAGTTTCCCCACGCGATCCGGCACATCCATACTCGCGAGCGTCGCACCCCACGTCATCACCCGTGCCTTCAGCCCGTGCGAATTGGTGAGTGTAAAAATCTCGACCGGCTCGCCTTCGGCCGTCTTGCCGAAAGTCGAATGGGGCAGTGCAGAGACGACTTCAGCGGCGGTTTCGGAATGCGTGAAAATGGCCAGGCTGAGTGCGGTGGCGACGGCAGCGAGACGGGGAAAGGTGTTCATTTGGGGAGTTGGATTGAACCCAGCGAAAAGCCCGCGCACGCAGGCAGAGTCAATCCGAAAGCCGATGCGCTTCCCCGTGCGCCGACAAGCCAGGGAAAAATCCCGAAAGGGACTCCGCTCGATCGTGTGTGGGATTTGCGTCCGCGAAAATCGCGCGTTGCCTCGGTGGTGTGCGCCGGGCGAAGTTTGGCGCATCATGCTCATCCAGCGACTCCACCCGGACGACGACGCCATCGTGGCGTTGCGAAACCTGCGCACCGGCGAGACTGTCTCACTCGACGGACAATCGTGGACGCTGTGCAGCGACGTGGCGGCGAAGCACAAATTTGCCGCACGCGATTTTGCCGAGGGCGAGCTGGTGAAAATGTATGGCACCATCGCAGGCAGGACGCTGCGTGCGGTCGCCGCCGGCGAACTTCTGTCGCGCGGAAATGTGACGCACGCGACCGCATCGCCTGTGGCGCGGGCGACGGATTTTCAATGGCAGTCGCCGGACGTGAGCCGCTGGCGCGGACGGACGTTTGACGGCTATCGTCGTGCGGACGGGCGCTGCGGCACGGCGAATCACTGGCTCGTGGTGCCGATGGTCTTCTGCGAAAATCGCAACGTGGAAGTGATGCGCGAGGCGCTCACGAAGGGACTCGGCTACGCGGTCACGACGCCGTATGCGGATTTCGTGTCGAGTCTCGCCGGTGCGTGGCGCACGGGTGGCTCGCTCGATGATGCGAAGCTGGAAAAATCACCCGTGGCGTCGCGCGTGTTTCCAAATGTGGACGGCGTAAAATTTCTCCAGCACACGCTCGGCTGCGGCGGCACGCGGCAGGATGCGCGCGCGCTGTGCGGATTGCTCGCGGGCTACATCACGCATCCCAATGTCGCTGGTGCGACCGTGCTCAGTCTCGGCTGCCAGAACGCCGAGGTGGAGACGCTGCGCGAGGAGATCGCCAAGCGCGGCGGCGGCGCGAAACCGCTGCTCGTCTTTGAGCAGCAGAAAAGTGCATCCGAGACCGACCTGCTCGAGCGCGCGCTGCGCGAGACTTTCCGCGGCATCGCGCAGGCCAATGAACTTCGCCGCGAGCCGCTGCCGTTGAGCGAGCTCGTGCTTGGGCTGAAGTGTGGCGGCTCGGACGGCTTCTCCGGCATCTCGGCCAATCCCGCGCTCGGCCACTGCTCCGATCTGCTCTCCGCGCTCGGCGGCACCGGCGTGCTTTGCGAATTCCCCGAGTTGTGCGGTGCGGAGCAGTGGCTCTGCGACCGGTGTGGCGACACGGCGCTTGCGGAAAAATTCCTCGATCTCATGCGTCGCTACAATGAGCGCGCGCACGCCGTCGGCTCGGGCTTCGACATGAACCCCTCGCCGGGAAATATCCGCGACGGACTCATCACCGATGCGATGAAAAGCCTCGGCGCAGCACGCAAGGGCGGCAGCGCGCCGGTGCTCGATGTCGTGGACTATCCCGAGCCCATCACGAAACGCGGAGGCCTCACGCTGCTCTGCACGCCGGGCAACGACGTGGAGGCCACGACCGCGCTCACCGGCAGCGGCTGCAATGTGATCGTCTTCACCACCGGCCTCGGCACGCCCACGGGAAATCCGATTTGCCCCGTCGTAAAAATGTCCACCAACACTGACCTCGCGACGCGCATGGCGGACATCATTGATTTCGACGCCGGCCCGATTGTCACCGGCGAAAAGACGATCGCAACCGTCGGAGAGGAACTGCTCGATCACATCATCGAGGTCGCGAGCGGTCGCGCGACTCCCGCAGCCGTGCGGCTCGGGCAGGATGACTTCATCCCGTGGAAGCGCGGAGTGTCGCTCTGAGAGGGTTCAATCGTTAATTGTTGAGCGTTGGACGTTCGACGTTGGACGTTTGGCCCGCCGCAGGCGTGTTGCAAAATTGAATGCGCGTCGTGAAATCGCGAAGCCGCTGCGCGGGGCTAACGTCCAACGGTCAACTTCCAACGTCCAAGTGCTTGGCGGCTTTTGCTAAACGAAGTTGGCACAGAGGCGACAGTGAGTGCTACGCTGCGCTCCATGTTCAGATTTCTCGTCCTGACTTTTCTCGCGTTCAGCGTCCACCGCGTCGTTGCGGTCGAGCTCGGCATTGATGTCCTCAAGGCGCAGGGCTTCGCGCCACTGGCTGGGAAGCGCATCGGGCTGGTGACGAATCAGACTGGCGTGGATTCCTCAGGCACGAAGACGCGTTTGATTTTGCGCAAAGCGTCGAACATCCGACTGGTCGCGCTGTATTCGCCGGAGCACGGCATCGACGGCACGGCCCCGGCGAGCCAAT
Source organism: Chthoniobacterales bacterium (assembly GCA_038227825.1). Lineage (GTDB taxonomy): Bacteria > Verrucomicrobiota > Verrucomicrobiia > Chthoniobacterales > Chthoniobacteraceae > SXWH01. Next base: position 38,127 of record JBBRPQ010000013.1, on the reverse strand, counting down.
ACATCCCGTCGCGCAAAGACTCCGTGACTGGCCTGCCCGTGCATTCACTCTACGGTCCCACTCGCAAGCCGAGTGCAGAGATGCTGCGCGGCATCGACGTGCTCGTGTACGACATGCAGGACATCGGCGTTCGCAGCTACACTTACGTCTCCACGATGGCAAAGTGCATGGAGGCATGCGGCGAGCAGCGCATCCCGTTTGTCGTGCTCGATCGGCCGAATCCTCTCGGCGGCGTGCGCATCGAGGGACCGGGCATCGAGGAAAAATGGCGCAGCTTTGTCGGGCAGTTTCCCGTGCCGTATCTGCACGGCATGACTTGCGGTGAGCTTGCGAAAATGGCGAACGCGCGCGGCTGGATGGGGAGCCGTTGCCAGCTCACCGTGGTGCCGATGCAGGGATGGAGTCGCGACATGACTTGGGGTCGCACGGGCCTGCGCTGGGTGCAGACTTCGCCAAATATCCCGCGTGCGAGCTCGGTCCCGTATTACGCGGCGACGAGCATCTTTGGCTCACTCGAAGGCGCCGGACTGGATGTTGGAATTGGCACCGATTTTCCATTTCAGATGGGCGGAATGAAGGGCGTGAATCCCGCCACTTTCACGCGGGAATTGCAGGTGACGGGGCTTCGCAGCGCCGAGCCATACTCGCGGGAGGAATTCGGCGGCGCGCGACTGAATCTCAGCGCAGACAGCCCGGTGAATCTCGCCGCCGTAAATATCCAGCTCCTCAGCGCCGCGCAGAGGAGCACGCGTGGCAGCATCTTTGCGCGGTATTCCGATCCCGATGGCATCATGTGGAAAATCTACGGCAGCACGGGCATCCGGCAGTGGATTGAGAAGGGCACGAGCCCCGCTGCGATCGTCGCGAGCTGGCAGCTCGCCGTGGATCGTTTTCGCGCGGAGCGTCAGGCGTTCCTGCTTTACTAGAGTCGCGGAAAAATGCGCACGGCACTCTACGGCGGCAGCTTCGATCCGATTCATCACGGGCACCTCATCCTCGCCCGCGAGGCGATGGAGCAACTCTCGCTGGATCGCATCATCTTCATTCCTGCCGCGCAGTCGCCGTTCAAGCTCGACCGCACGCCTGCGCCACCACCGGTCCGGCTCGCGATGGTTCGCGCTGCGATTGGCGGTGAGCCGTGCTTCGAGTGCGACGACTCGGAGGTGAAACGCGAGGGGCCAAGCTTTACCGTGGATACCGTCGAGGCATGGCGGACAAAGGCTCCGGGCGACGAGCTTTTCTGCCTCATCGGTGAGGATAATGTGGCTGAGCTTCCCAAGTGGCGGCGCTACGACGACCTGCGGCAAATGGTGCGTTTCATCGTCTTCGGGCGCGTCTCGTCCGCGCCGCCGCACGACTTTCCCTGCGTGAATCGCCGCGTGGACATTTCTGCGACCGAGGTGCGCAAGCGCGTTGCACAGCGCCGCAGCATCCGCTATCTCGTTCCGGAAGTGGTGCGCGAAATCATCGAGACGCACCGCCTTTACCAAGGAGACTCCCATTAAATCAGACAAACTCGCCAAGCTCTGTGCCAGCATCGCCGCCGACAAAAAGGCGGAGGACATCGTCGTCATCGACCTGCGCAAGCTCTCATCATTCACGGATTTTTTCGTCATCTGCACCGGTGCCTCCGAGCCGCAGCTCAAGGCCATCGCCAGCGAGATCGAGGACCGGCTGAAAAAGGAGCACAAGGTCCGCCCGATGGGCGTGGACGGCTATCCGCTCAGCCAATGGGTCATCGCTGACTACGGCGACGTGGTCGTCCACATTTTCCATCCCGAAAAGCGCGCGCTCTACCGTCTCGAAGACATGTGGAATGACGCGCCGCGGCTGAAATTCTGACGCAACGCGCCGCGCGCCATGGACTACATCGTCGAGGTGCAGATCGAGTGCCCGTATTGCGGCGAGGCCTTCGCCAGCACGCTGGACACCTCGCAGGGCAGCGGCTCGACGATCGAGGACTGCACCGTGTGCTGCCGTCCCATCGCGATCGATTACGAGTGCGAGCCGGGCGAGGTGTTTTCGATTCAGTCGTCGCGGGCTTAGGGAATCACTGCAAAGCGGCGGAATGCGACTGAAGTTGCATTTCACCGGTCTCGGAAAAGCATTCCGCTTTTCGCTGCTTCCGTTTGCCAGAGCGTCAGTCGCGGGCAAAGTCGATGAAGCCGCGCTGCACATTCGTGCTCACGAGCTTCACGTGCGTGCGGTCACCGACATCGAGGCTGCCTGCGCCATTGAGCCTGCCTTCGACGGGCGGCTGGAAAAGGCGCACCCACGTTCCATTTTCCCCGGCACCGGTGATGATGGCCTCGAAGCGCTCGCCGATCCGGTCGGAGAGCAACAGTGCAGCGGCCGATTTTCGCACCTGGCGCTCGACCTTCGACGCGTCGTCCTCTTTCTCCGTGCAGTGCTCTGCGAGATCGTGGAGTTCCGTGTTTGAGTAGGGCAGGGGAGCGCTGGCGAGCGCGGCCTTCAGGAGGCGCTGCGTGATCACATCGGGGAAGCGGCGGTTTGGCGCGGTCGAGTGCGAGTAGTCGCGCACCGCGAGGCCGAAGTGGCCGGGCGCGGTGCTGCCGGGGATGTCCACGGCGTATTCGCCGCGACCGATCAGTTTCACGATGGTGAGCGAGAGGTCAGGGAATTTAGTCGGGTCCGCCTTGCGTCGCTGGCAGAGGAAATCTTCCAGCGCCGCGGCATCCGGTTCGCCGGGGAGATGCACGCCGTATTCATCCGCGACGCGCATGATGCGCTCCCAGCGCTCGGGTGAACGCAGCACGCGGCGCAGCGAGGGCAGGTTGCGTGAGTCGAGGAAGGCGGCGGTCACGCCATTCGCCGCGATCATGAAATCCTCGATGAGCTGCTTTGCGCGATTCTTCCTTTCCACTTCCAAGCCGGTCACCGCGTCTTTTTCAAAAACCGTTCGCGCCTGGATCGTCTCGAGGCTCAGCGCGCCGTGCCGGTGCCGCACTTCGGCGAGCTTTTGCGCCACGCGATCCTGCAGGCGCAGGTTTTCATCGAGGCCCGCCGTTTCCTGCACGCGCTGCGGCGCGGGGCCCTGGCCATCGAGCCATGCGGCGACGCTGCGGTAGGCGAGCTTCGCGCGATTGTGGACTTGCGCGCGATACAGCTCCGATTCGACGAGCGTGGCATCCGAATCGAAAATCATGTCGGCCACCATCGCGATGCGATCCTGATCCTCGTTCAGCGAGGTGAGATTTGTGGACAGCATCTCGTGCAGCATCGGAAAAATCGTCGCGGGCGTGTACACGGAGGTCGTGTTGTGTGCCGCGTGCTGGTCGAGCGCCGTGCCCTTTTTCACCAGCGCATCCACATCTGCCACGGCTACGAGAATGCGCGTGCGCCCGCTCGCGAGCGGCTCGGCGACAGTGAGCTGATCGAGGTCGCGTGAGTCGTCATTGTCGATCGATGCCCACAGTAGTCCGCGCAGGTCGCGCATATTTTCCTCCGCTGCCGCAGGCCCGCGGATGGCCGCCACCTCCTGTTGCGCCGACGGGGAAAAATCCGGCTCCAGTCCACGTTCGATCATCGCTTTGCGTGCGATCGCCGCGAGGCACGCACGATCTCCCTGGGGGTCTCGGTTCATGCGTTGAACGTGTGCCGCGAAGACTGCGCGACGCAACCGGAATTCGCACCGGCCCGCGTCACTTCACTGCAGATCCTTTTCCTCAAGGTGGAAGCGGTGCAGCACGCGGTGAAAGACTGGCGACAGCAAAATCCCCGTGGCGCCGATGAAGACTACTCCCGAAAACAGCGCATACACCGAGGCGAACACTTTCGCCGAATCCGAAATAAGCGGGCTCACCGGTCCCATGCCGGAGAGGATCATGGAGGCATCCAGCAGCGCATCCACCCAGTGCAGCCCGGCGATGAAATGGTAGCCGAGGATGCCGATCGTGAGTGAGCACGCTATCATCCCGCCTGCGAGCGCCATCGCGAACAGCATGCGGTGGTAGAAGGGGCGGCCGGGATAGAGCTTCGGGCCGGCGGATGGTCTTGCGGTGGGTTGTGCCATGGCGAATTTGATTCTGATGCTAGTGCAGGGGGCGAGGGGAGCAAGGCATCGGGTGCGGCGAGGGCGGCTAAGCTTGGGGCTAACGCTGTCTTGAATACGGTGAATTTCATCACGAATCTCCCGACATGAAGCTGCGCATTTTCCTCCCCCTGCTTGCTCTGACGTTCCCGCTGCACTGGCTTTGCGCCGAGGAGCCGGACTATTTTCCTGCGGTGGCAAAGCTGATCGAGGACCGGTGTCTCGACTGCCACTCGGCGGATGACCCGGATGGGAAGCTGGTGCTGGAAAAGCATGCGGACATTTTGAAAGGCGGCGAAAGTGGGGCTTCGGTGAAACCCGGGAAGTCGGCGGAGAGCCTGCTCGTGAAGTATCTGCTCGGGCAGGTCGAGAAGGACGGGAAGAAGAAATTCATGCCGCCGGGCAAGCGCGAGAAGTTGACGCCGGTGGAGGTGGAGATGTTTGCAAAATGGATCGATGCGGGCGCAAAGCCGCCGCAGCGCGAGATGGGCAGAAAGATCGTGGAGGTGCCGAAGGTCGCGCCGCACGGGACGCCGCGCAGGGCGGTGAATGCGCTCGCCTTTTCGCCGCAGGCAAAGCTCGTGGCCGCGGCTCACGGCGCGGTGGTGGAACTCGTGGACCCGGTTTCGCAGGCGGTGGTGAAGCGGCTCGAAGGACATCGCGGCGAGGTGAATTCGCTCGTGTGGTCGGCAGATGGCGCGCAACTTTTCGCGGCGTCGGGCGAGAATGCGATCGAAGGTGAGGTGCGGCAGTGGGATGTGGCGACTGCGAAAGTGGCGCGCACTTTCACGGGGCATCGCGACATGATTTATGCGCTCGCGCTTTCACCCGATGGGAAGACGCTGGCGACGGGGAGCTACGATCAGAAAATCAAGCTTTGGAATGTCGCGGATGGGAAGGAGCGGAAGACTTTGAGCGGGCACAACGGCGCTGTGTTTGCGGTGGCGTTTCGTGCCGATGGCAAGCTGCTCGCGAGTGCGAGCGCGGATCGCACGGTGAAGCTTTGGGACGTGGCGAGCGGCGATCGGCGCGACACGCTGAGCCAGCCGACGAGGGAGCAGTTTGCAGTCGCTTGGAGCGCAGATGGCAAGCGGCTCGCGGCGGCTGGGGCGGACAATCGCATCCGCGTGTGGAGCGTGTCGGCGGACGCGAAGGAGACGACGAATCCGCTCGTGGTCGCGAAGTTTGCGCACGAGCAGTCAATCCTGCGGTTGGTGTGGAGCGCGGATGGCAAGGCGATGCTGAGTTCCGCGCAGGACGGCACGGTGCGGGTGTGGGATGCGGCGGATGTGAAGGAGCGCTTGCTACTGGAGAAGCAACCGGACTGGCCGACGGCGCTCGCATTCTCCGGCGACAATGTGGTGACGGGGCGTGCGGATGGGACGGTGGCATTTTATGATGCGAAGACAGGCAAGCTGATCGCGGCTCCGAAGAGCGGGCACGTGCTGCGAGCGCGCCGCATTTTCTGCCAGGCAAGGAAGCTGATGGCGAAGCCGGCTCCGGCACCGAAGGGACCGGCCGTGTCGGGTGTGATGCCGCGTGCGATGGAGCGCGGGCATATGGTCGAGATGAAGCTGACGGGTGCGAATTTGCCGCCGGTCGTCGCGGTGAAATGTGAAGATGCGCGCGTGCGGGTTTTTGCGGCTGCGCCGGAAAAGGATGGCGTGCCGCTGGTGATTTCCACGCCTGTGAACCTGCCTCGCGGCAGCTACGCGGTCGTCGCGAGCGGGGCGGATGGGAAGGAATTCGGACGCGCGACGCTGCGGGTGGAGGACATCACGGTGCTCACTTTTTCCGGCGAGACGACGATGCAGAAACTGCCAGCGCTGCCCGCAAATGTGTGGGGCACGCTGGTGAAGGCGGGCGAGAGCGACCGGTATGAATTTGCTGCGAGGGCGGGGGAGACGGTGGTGTTCGACTGTCAGGCAAAGTCGATCGGCTCAAAGGCGGATGCGGTGCTCAGCCTGCTCGATGCTTCCGGGCGAGTACTGGCGACGAACAATAATTTTGATGGCGGCGATCCATTCATCGCGCATCGGTTCGCGGCGGACGGGCGCTATGTCATCGTCGTCAGCGATACGCTGATGACCGGAAGCGCAGAGCACTTTTACAGTCTCACGATCGGCGTGCTGCCGTTTGTCGCCGGTGTCTTTCCGCTGAGTGTCGCGGCGAATGCGGAGACAAAGGTGGAATTGCTCGGCTACAATCTTCCCGCGGATGGAGCGCGAACAATCATGGTACAGGCGGGCGCGAGTGGCATGGCCGCCGTAAAGCTCGATGCGCAGAAGTTCCGCAATCGCGCACCGGCGTCGCTGCCGGTGAGCGAGGTGCCGGATTTTGTCGCGACGGCGGCGAGTGCGAAGGTGCAGGATGCACAGAAGCTGGAGGTTCCGTTTTCCGTGAGCGGGCGTTTCCTGAAGGAGGGCGCGGCGCAGCATTTCCGTTTCACGGCGAAGAAAGGCGTGACGTATGCGATGGAGACGGAGGCTGCGCGTCGCGGTTCGCCGGTGGATACGAAGATCGCGGTGCTGTGGCCGGATGGGCGTCCGGTCGAGCGGTTGCTACTGCAGGCGGTACGCGACAGTGCGATCACTTTCCGCCCGATTGACTCGGCGGCGGCGGATGTGCGGGTGGACAACTGGCGCGAGATGGAACTGAACGAGCTGATGTGGATGCAGGGCGAGGTGGCGAAGATTTTCCGCATGCCGGAGGGGCCGGACAGCGGGTTTGCGTATTACGCGAACGCGGGGAAGCGCATCGCGTATTTCGACACGACGGCGACGGCGCACTCGCTCGACGAGCCGTGCTACATCGTGGAGCCGCATCCGCCGGGCACGAAGCTCGTGGCGAACGGGCTGCCGATTTTTACGCTGCACTACGAGAATGATGACGACGGCTCGCGCACCGCGGGCACGGACTCGCGGCTGCTCTTCACCGCGCCGGAGGATGGCGACTTCACGGTGCGCGTGCGCGACAGCCGCGGGAATGCGGGCGAGCGCTTCGCCTACCGGCTGATCGTGCGCGAGGCGCAGCCGGATTTTGCGGTGAAGTTTGCGGAGGCGGGTGGGGCGGTGAATGTGGGGAGCGGCGCAGCGTTCACGCTCACGGCGGATCGGAAGGATGGGTTCGACGGCGACATCGTGTGCGAGTTCACCGGCGTGCCGGAGGGCTGGCGCGTGACGAGTCCGCTCGTGATCCAGGCGGGGCATTTGCAGGCGAAGGGGAGTATTTCAGCACTGCCGAATGCGGCGAAATGGACGGCGGCGAAAATTTCCGCGACTGCGGAAATCGGTGGGAAAAAGATCGCACGCCCCGCTGGTGAAATCGCGAGTGTGAAACTCGAAGGCGAAGCGCCGGTGATCGTGTCGCTGCAGCCTGCGGGTGCGAATCACGATGCACCCGCTTTTTCGCGCAGCGAAGATGCGAAGCCCGCGGAGATCACGATCGCGCCGGGGGAGACGGTGAGCGCGTGGATCGTCCTGAAGCGCGGGAGTGCGAAGGGTGCGGTGCGCTTCGACGTGGAGAATCTCCCGCACGGCATCGTGGTGGACAATCTCGGGCTGAGCGGGATCACGCTGCTCGAAGGACAGGACGCGGGGGAGATTTTCATCAAGGCCGCGGCGTGGGTGCCGGAGACGGACCGGCTCGCGTTTGCCGTATGCCGCGATGCGGGTAAGCAGGCCTCGCTGCCGGTGCTCGTGCATGTGCGGCGGAAGGGGCTGGCGGCGGGCGTGGATGCGAAGCCCTGAGAATGAGTTGAGAAAGTGTTTGCCGAGTAGCCCTGTGGTTGCTCTTATCCGCGCCCTCTTAAACCAAAATCTCCTTAATCAGCACACCTACGCATGGGATCCATCAAGAAGCGCCGTAAGTCAAAAATCAACCGGCACAAACGCAAAAAGCGGATGAAGCTCAACCGCCACAAGAAGCGTTTGCGGTACAAGAGCTAGGCGCTACGGTCTGCGTCATGAGCTGGAGCTGGATTTCCACAAGTCGCCGATGGCGGCACGGGATTTCCGGTTTACTGGCGGTTCTCATCGCCACGGCGACCGGGTCAGTTCTTGCTGCTCCGAAGCCAGGCAGGAAGCCGGTGCCGACGCCTGTTCCTGTGGTGAAGCCGGCGGCTGGTCAGTGTTCATCCGCATCGGACGATCTCTATGAGGGCCCGGCTGCTGCCGCGGTTTTGAAAGCTGCTGCACCGAAGCCCGGTGCGGAGAATTCGCTTGTTGCCCCGCTTTCACCTGGGACGAAATATGCGGATGCGTGGCCTTCCGAACGGCGAAAAGCTGAAGCCGATCTGCATCTGACGCGTGAGGCTGAAAACCGTGCGCTCGCGATCGCAGCATTTGCCGATGGGCAGATGGCGGATGAAAAGGGCGATCCGGACAAGGCGATCGATGCATGGAAGCGGGCGGTGGATCTCGATCCGGCCAATGCGGGCCTCGCCGTGAAGGTGGCCGCTGAACTCGCGAAGCGGAATGAGCCGGCGGAGGCCATTCGTGTGCTGAAGGATTCCATCGCCGCCGCACCGAAGGAGTCCGCGACCTACATCTATCTGGCCCAAGTTTATGCGAAGCATCTGAACAAGCCGGAACTTGCGATGCAGACGGCGCAGAAGGCCATGGGTGTGGCACCGGATAATTTTGACACATGGGCCGCAGTTTATGAACTGCACATGCAGCTCGGTGAAAAGGCGAAGGCTGCCGAGCTGATCGAGAAGGCGATCAAAAGCACGTCCAAGGATCCTGAGTTCTGGCTGGGATGCGGTGCGTATCTCCGAAAGGTTTTTCTGAGGGATGACGGCTCGGTGACTCCGGATGAGCTGCGCCACATGGAAGTCGTTTTTCGCAAGGCCGTGGAGCTGAGGCCGAATGACGCCTCAGTGCTCGCGCAGGCAGGTGATTTTTCCGTACTCGCTCATAAGAGCAAGGACGCGCTCGATTTTTACGCTCGGGCGGTGAAACTGAATCAGGCACCGCGGGACGAGCATACGAAGAATCTCCGGGAAAAATACATCCGCGCACTGGCTGCGAATAATCGCGGTGCCGAGGCGATTCCGCTGCTCGAACAATTTGTGCGGGACCCGAATCAGGCGCAGCGCCAGGAATTATTCGAACTGCTCGTCGAGCTTTACGAGCAGGGCGGACAGTTCGACAAGGCGATCGACCAGTATAAGCGCTCCCTGGTGTTCGATGCAGGCGATCCGAAGAATCACTTCCAACTCGCGAATATGCAGCTCCGTGCGAAGAAGCCGGCGGATGCGGTCGAGACGATGGAACGAGCCCGGCAGAAATTCCGGGATCGGCCGGAGGTGACGCTTGCCCTGGCGCACATGTTGAGTTTGGCGAAACGCCATGCGGAAGCGATGAAGATGTTTGAAAGTGTCGTCGCCGAAGCCAAAGACCGAAACGATGCACTGCTCGACGGGGAGTTCTATTTCAAGTGGGGTGCGGCGGCGGAGCAGGCGGGGAATATTGAGAAGGCCACGGAGCTCATGCGCAAAAGCATCTCGCTGAATCCGGAGACACCGGAGGCATACAATTACCTCGGCTACATGTGGGTGGATCGCGGCCAGAACGTGGAGGAAGGCGGGCAGCTCATCCGCAAGGCTCTAGAGATCAGTCCGGACAACGGGGCTTACCTCGATTCGCTCGGCTGGTACTTGTTCAAGGCGGGAAAATTCGAAGAAGCGAAGAAGACGCTGCTTTCCGCGCTGGAAAAAATGCCGGAGGAAGACCCGGTGGTGCTCGATCATCTCGCCGATGCCTGCGAGCAACTCGGCGAGCACGCGGATGCGATCAAATACTGGGAGAATGCGATGAAGCTGAAGCCCGATGACGCAGAGAAAATCTCGCAGAAGCTTGAGGCAGCGAAGAGGCGGCAGGCTGGGGTGAAGTGATCGGTGAAACGCGATCTCAGTGCGCGTTTCGCCGGATTCCCCCCGTGGCGACTCTGGATTCACCGCCCCCATTTGCACCTCGCGCGAGGCCCTTCGTCCCCACTAGCTTCCGGCCTGAATGTTCCAGGACGGCCAGGCACTCGGTGAGTTTGAAATCCTCGGCTGCCTCGGGCAGGGCGGGATGGGCGCTGTGTACACAGCGCGGCAGACTTCGCTGGATCGCTTTGTCGCGCTAAAGACGTTGCAGGCTTAAATCTCGTCTGACGAAGAATACATCGCGCGTTTCCGTCGCGAGGCAAAGGCGGCGGCTTCGCTGAACCATCCGAATCTCGTGCAGGTCCATTCCGAGGGCGAGACGGACGGGCTGCACTGGTTTGCTATGGAATACGTCGAGGGCGAATCCGCGCAGGACCGTAAGGAGCGTAAGGAGCGGCTCGACCGTGCGTAGGCCATCGCCATCGGCATCCGGCAAAAAGGAGCGGCAGCTTTCCGATGCCGAGCGCGCGGAAAAGGCTCGCCAAAGTAGTCCCGCGCTTCAGCGCGTCGAACCGCCAGCCACGACCGCGCACGCAGGCGGGCTGCAGCCCCCTACTACTTTGCCCGCGCGCACTTCCACACCGATCCTCAATGCTGTGCGGCAGCCTCAAACGTTCATTGTGGATGACGGCTAGGAATCGCCTAACTAGTGACTATACGACTGGAGATTTTCTCCAGTCGTATAGCAGGGATGGATAAAAAGGGGTTGCCAAACCTGTTGGCAGGGAGAATTGCAGGGTGCGACGCTTCCATTCCAGTCTCATAGCGGGGGATTCCCACTATGAGATTGGAATTCGCCATGAAAGCCCCCGGAGCCCTTCAGGTTCGCTCTGAAAAATGCCGACGTGTGCATCTCAGCTATGCGACTGAGAAGTGTGACGCAGGGTGTGCCCAGTCATATATCAGGGCATTGGCGAAGCTCCCAACGGCGTGAAAGAGAGAAAAAGGGAGGAGGTGTTCCGCAATGGGCTGAAGCAGCGGGGATGTGTGGGGAGGGGCGTCCGGCTGCTGCTGGATCGTGTGCGGAAAGTTTCTTGCCGTGGGGGAGTCGGGCTCTAGCCTCGCGGGCGTGTTCCGTTTCCCCGCACCTGCGAGCCATTCAACAGCCCACTAGAAAGGGACCCATGCAACCGATCCATACGTATAACGTCGTTCCGAAACTCCCGGCGCAACTCGAACCTCTGCGGAAACTGGCACTGAATCTGTGGTGGACTTGGTAGCCGACGGCGAGGGGGCTCTTCCGGCAGGTGGACCCGGAGCTGTGGCATCAGACGAATCACAACCCGGTGCGCCTCCTGCAACTCTGCCGGCAGGCGCGGCTCGTGGAGATGGCGGAGAATGATGACTTTCTGCGGGAGATGAAGGGAGTCCTGGTGAAGTTCGACGCCTACATGAGCCGCAAGGATACGTGGGGAAAGACGCGCATGGGCGCGAAGCTCTCGGGCCCGGTGGCGTATTTCTCGGCGGAGTTTGGCTTTCATGAGTCGTTCCCGAATTACTCGGGCGGCCTGGGCATCCTCTCGGGCGATCACTGCAAGTCGGCGAGCGATCTGGATCTCCCATTCGTGGCGATGTCGCTGCTCTACCGGCATGGCTATTTCAAACAGCAGATCAACAAGGAAGGCTGGCAGGAAAGCCTGGCGCTGAATCAGAATTTCTCGCACCTCGCCGTGCAGCCGGTGCTGGATGCGGAGAAACATCACCTCACTCTCGGGGTGAAGATCCTGGGCCGATGGGTGCGTGTGCGCGTGTGGCAGCTCGCGGTGGGGCGCATCATTCTCTATTTGCTCGATACGAACGTGCCGGAGAATGCGGCGGAGGATCGGGACATCACCTCGCAGCTTTACGGCGGCGACCACGAGATGCGCATCAAGCAGGAGATCATCCTCGGCATGGGTGGCATCCACGCGCTGAACGCGATCGGCATCAAGCCATCCGTCTATCATATGAATGAGGGGCACGCGGCTTTCATCTCGCTGGAAAGGATCCGGCGTCGTGTGCAGGACGACGGGCTGGACTTTTACGCGGCGCTTCAGGCGACGGCGTCGGGCAATGTCTTCACGACGCACACTCCGGTGCCGGCGGGGAATGATGCGTTCCCGCTGGACCTAATGCGAAAGTATTTCGGCGAGTATCCCGCGTCGGTGAAGATCGACTTTGAGACTTTCATGAGCTTCGGGCAGACGCGGATGAATCCCGCGGAGCCGTTCAGCATGACGATCCTTGCGCTGCGCACGAGCCGTCACGCAAATGGCGTGTCGGCGCTGCATGGCCGTGTGTCGCAGGGGCTGTGGAAGGATGTGTGGAGCGGCGTGCCGCAGGAGGAGGTGCCCATCACGAGCGTGACGAACGGCATTCACACGAAGACGTGGATGGCGCCGGATTTCATCCGCCTCTACGACAAATATCTCCCCGGCTGGGAGGAGCAGCTCACGGACAAGGATTTCTGGCGAAAGGTGCAGGACATCCCGGACGAGGATCTGTGGGAGACGCATCAGCGGCAGAAAAGGCGCACACTGGAATTCATCCGCGAGCGCACGCGCCAGCAGTGGAAGCGCACGGGCGACACGCCGGACAAGATCCGCACGATCTCACACATGCTGAACCCGGAGATCCTCACGATCGGGTTTGCCCGGCGCTTCGCGACCTACAAGCGCGCGACGCTGCTCTTCAACGATCGCGAGCGGCTCGCGAAGCTAATGAATAGCGCGGAGCATCCCGTGCAGTTTGTCTTCGCAGGCAAGGCGCATCCGAAGGACGAGCCGGGGAAGAAGTTCATCCAGGATGTGTACAAGTTCAGCAGGCTGCCGGAGTTCGAGGGGCGCATCATTTTCATCGAGGACTACGACCACTATGTCGGCCGCCGGCTGTATCAGGGCGTGGACCTCTGGCTGAATAATCCGCGCCGCCCGCTGGAGGCCAGCGGCACCAGTGGCATGAAGCTCCCGCCCAGCGGTGGTCTGAATCTCAGCGTGCTCGATGGCTGGTGGTGCGAGGCGTGTACGGGGAAGAATGGATGGGCCATCGGCCCGGAGATTCCCGAGAGCACGATCCCGCCGGAGCCGCACTATGAGGACGAGGTGGATATCCACAGCCTCTTCCACGTTCTCGAGACGCAGATCCTGCCGCTCTATTATGCAAAGCCCGACGGCCGCCTGCCGCTCGCGTGGATCAATCTCATGCGCGAATCCATCCGCACGATCGTCCCTGTCTTCAATACGCACCGCATGGTGAAGGAATACACCCAGCGCCTCTACGCACCCGCCGCCGCCGCTCACGCGACTCTCATCGGAAATTCCTGCGCGAAGGCCGTGGAACTCGCGCGCTGGAAGGACAGCATCCGCCGCGACTGGTCACACGTGAAACTCTCGGACACCGCCATCCAGACCGGCAATGGCGTGAATGTGACCGTGGGAGACGCCGTGGAAGTGAGCGTGCGCGTGTCGCTCGGGCCGATCGCGCCGGAGTTCGTGCGCGTGCAGGCATTCCTGGGAGAATCCGTGAATGGCCAGATCACGCACCCGGCGACGATCGACCTCAGCCAGGTCGAGAAATTCGGCAACGGCGTCTTCCGTTTCGCCGGCACGATCCCGACGTGCGACAGCGGCAGCTACGGCCTGAACGTGCGAGTGATCCCCACGCACCCGAACCTCATCCAGGAACACGAGCTCCGGCTCATCACCTGGGCGCAGTGAGACGGGATGAATCGAGGGATCAGCCTATCCCTCGCTCGCCTGCTTACCCTAAACGATAAACGATGCGCGCCTTCGTGAGATCGTAGGGCGACATCTCCATCTTCACCCGGTCACCCATCGCGAGACGGATGAAGCGCTTGCGCATCTTGCCTGAGATGTGTGCGAGCACGAGGTGCTTGTTGGCCAGTTCGACACGAAACATGGTTCCGGCGAGGACCGACGTGATTTTTCCCTCGATTACGATGACATCATCTTGGACAGGCATGGTTGGATTTGCTTTTGCGAATAAATTGGCGGGGTCGTGACCTTCGCCGGGTTAAAAAGCTCTTGGGAGCTGCTTCGCCGCGGCTCTTCTAGCCTGACGAAGGGCGCGCACTCTCGTTCGCATGGAATTTTTAGCAACTGTTTGTTTCCGTATCGCCCCGTCGCCTCATCAAGCAGTTTGTGAAGATAATGCGGTGCTTTTGTAAGCTTCCCCGCGCATGGGACGATTGAAAGGCAGGGGCTTTGGATTTGGAAAACCGAACCGGAGCCAGGAAAAGGGCCCTTTCGCATTCTGGATGGAGGTGGATGCCGCCGCTTCGTTTGCGTGTGTCGGGACTTTGCGACTTGACCGTACAGTGCTCTCCCGATTTTCTGCGGGAAGATTACGTCACTCGACGTTTCATCGTTTCCTCGGCCAAGCCATTAGGCTTTCGGTGGCCGGGCATTCGCTGGGACACCACCAAAAAAACAAACCACCCACTCCGCGGCGGCATTTTTGCGGCTCGCACTAGGGATGCCCTCGCCTGCGTTCCGGCAGCGACCACCTTGCACCGTCTGGCCTCCCGCTTTTCCGCGCCACCCGCAGGGCAGTAAAAACACTCCGAACTGAAAACCAAAACCCGATGAAAATTTCCGCACGCCGCCTTCGCTTCCTCACCTTGTCCTCGCTGATCCTGGCCGCCGCTTCTCAGGTCGCGCGCGCGACGACGGTGACTTATTTTGGCCCGGATAATGGTGTCTGGAGCGCGCCGGCAAATTGGAACCCCGCCGCGGTCCCGGCCATCAATGACGATGTCTTCCTCGGCTCCCACAACCTTGCCATCAATGATCTGCACGTCACCTTCAACGAAACCGTCGCGACCGGATACAACTCCGTCACGCTGAACTCCACGGGCATCGGCGGATTCATGATCGTCAATCAGACCAGCAGCACTTCAAAGCTGCTCACGTCGACGCTGAATATCGGCACCACCGTCATTTCCAATACGTGGAACCAGAGCGCCGGGACCGTCTCCTTCTTCACGATGAATCTCGGTGTCAATGCCGCGTCCACCGGGAACAGCTACAACCTTTCCGGCACCGGCAGCATTACCCATGGTGCGTTCGTCGGATCCACGAGCAGCGAGAATATTGGCGTCTCGGGTGCGGGGGTATTCAACCAGACTGGCGGCACGCACGACGGCAACGGCGGCAACCTCACGCTGGGGGTCAATGTCGGCAGCAGCGGGACTTATAATTTGTCCGCGGGCACGCTGAGCGGATTCAATTCCCTCAAAATCGCCCAGAGCGGCGCCGGTCTGTTCACGCAGACTGGAGGTGCGATTTCGTCCGGCCCTATCGAGGTAGGCACAGGTTTCAGCGCAGGCACCTACAACATGTCCGGCGGCACAGTGAACGCGACAGGCTCCAGTATCAAAAGCGGCATCACTCTCGGTGGCTTGGCGAACGCCACGTTCAATCTTTCCGGCGGCACCGTGACGGCACCAAGTTCCACCGACAGCATGGGCCAACCCGTCAGTGGCCTCGCCATCAAAAACGGGGGCGTGTTCAATCTCCAGTTTGGCGGCACGCTGAACGCTGATGTCGGGATCGGCATTGGCGGGATTTTCAATCTCCAGGGCGGCGTCTTCGGCAGCGCGCCAATCCTGACTCTGACAGGCGGCAGCTTCCGGCTGATCGGCCACAGCCTGACGGTGGACAGCATCGGGGGGACCGGCGGAGTCGTGGAAAATACGGGCGGCAATGCCGTGCTGACGCTGAACCTCGCCTCTGGCAGCGCATCATACGGCGGCACGATCCAGGATGGAGGCGCAGGCGCTCTCAGCCTCGTGCTGAACGGCAGCGGATCCCAGCAAACCCTCGGCGGTGCGAATATCCACACGGGGAGCACGACGATCACCGCGGGCAGTCTGCTCGCCGGGTCCAACCAGGGATTTTCCTCCGCGAGTGCCTTCCTCGTGAATGGCGGCTCGCTGAAGGCCAATGGTTTCGACGTCACCATCCTCTCCCTGTCGGGCACGGGCGGCATTGTGGATGTCGGAAGTGGATCCCTCACGACTGGCAGCAACGGCGGCTCTACGAGCTATAACGGGCAACTCTTCGGCACAGGTGCGTTCAACAAGCTAGGGGCTGGACAGCTCACGCTGAGCGGGAGCGGCAGCAGCACATTTTTCACCGGCAACATCAATGTGCAGGGCGGCAGCCTGCGCGTGGGGGCCGTGGACGGCATCGCACCGGGCGCGATCGTGAATCTCATCGGCAGCACATCGCTGAACGTGAACTTCAACCAGACACTCACCGGGCTGACCGGCGGGAATCTTGCGAACGTGAACTTCGCCGCGAACAGCACGCTCAACATAAACCCCGCTCCGGCGAGCTTCACCTACGCGGGAACCTTCACCGGCGGCGGCACCCTGCTCAAGTCAGGCACGGCTGGCTCGACTCTCATCCTCGGAAATGGCGCGGCCGACACCGTGGCCAACACGGACACCTCGCTGGCCATCGGAGTCCAGAACGGCACGCTCGCGCTGAACAAGGCGGACGGCACTAATGCTGTCGGCGCGGCGGTGAGCGTGAGCGCCGGCACGCTGCTGCTCCAGCGCGGCAACCAGATCCCCGACACCAGCCCGCTCACCATCAACGGCGGCACGTTCAATCTCGCCGGCTTCAGTGAGACCATCGGCAATCTGTCCGGCGCCGGCGGCGGCATTTCGCTGGGCGGCGGCAGCCTCACCGTCACGCAGACCACCGCAAACAACTACAACGGTGCGGTCGCGGGCACCGGGGCATTCATCAAAATGGGCGCGGCGGATCTGACGCTGACCAGCGTGGGCGCGTTCGGCGGCGGCTTCACCGCCAGCGTCGGACGGCTCGTGCTGCAAGGGCCGATCGGTGGCGCGAGTTTCGACGCGCTCAACGGCGGCACGCTGCGGTTCACGAATGCCACTGCAAACCTCAATGGAAACACCGTGCAAGCCTTTCTCGGAGGCAACGCAGAATACCTCGGCGCAACGGTGAGCAACGGCACTCTCGCCGGCCCCGGAACGCACACCGTGCTGACGGGCGGCGGCGCGAGCACTTTCACAAATGTCGCGACCTACAACAGCACCGTGCTCACGCAGAATGGCGCGGCGACCTTCACGAATTTCACCAACGGCGGCACGCTGAACAACAACCTCGCGGCGACGCTCAACCGAGGCGAAAACACGAGCAGCGGCGTGATGAATGTGACGAGCACGCTGAACACAAAGGACTTCACCTCCAACGGCGTGATCAATGTTGCCGTCGGCGGAATCATCAGCAACACCGTCGCCAACTTTGTGCTCGGCGGCGGCTCGCGCACGTTCATCGGCACCGTCGCGGCGCCCGGCGGCGCACTCACGACCGCGGTGGGCACGAGCATCGAACTGAATGGCGGACTGCTCGTAAACAACGGGACGCAGACGGGCACGCTCAATGTCAACTACGGCAGCGTGGCGAAAGGTGCGGGCACTTTCGGCACCGTGAACGTGACGGATGGCGGAAGATTTTCGCCGGGCAATTCTCCCGGCACGGCGACAGTCTCGGGCATGACGTTTGCCGCTGGCGGCAGCTATCAGTTTGAGCTGAATTCCGCGAACGCGACGCCGGGCAACGGAGCCGACTTCATCGACAACCTCGGCACGCTGAGCATCACCGCGGGCACCACGGCGAACAGCGTCTTCAGCATCGCGGTCCTGTCGCTGAGTGCTGCAAACCAGCCCTCCGCACTGACGGATTTCGATGCCGGCCTGCCACACAGTTTCACGCTCGTGACAGCGGCGGGCGGCATCACGGGCTTTGCGGCGAATGAGTTCGCCGTGGACACGACTGGCTTCGCAAACAACCTCCGCGGTGGCTTCTTTTCGGTCGCGCAAAGCGGCAACGACCTTCTGCTGAATTTCACCCCGGTGCCCGAGCCGACGACGTGCGTGCTGCTGCTCGGCGGCCTCGGGCTGCTCGGCCTGCGCCGCACGCGCCGCGCGTCAGCCACAAAGCATAGCTAAAAGCGGGCCGGGGTATTGGGATCCGCAGACTGCACAGTTTTTCGCAGTTGAAATGCAGGGCTGCTTTTCAATCTGCGCTTATCCGAGAAATCTGCAGATACCCTTCTGACCTGTGTTTTCAGAAAATGCCGCTTCGTTTGCGTGTTGCGGAGCGTGGCGATTCCGGCTTTTCTCCACGCCCGCATTTGATGGAAGTCACGCGCCATCCCGTGATTTTGAACGACATTGCGCGTTTGCTTCACGGGGATGGCATGCTTCCTTTTCCGACAACCTTGACCCTGATGTATTTTCCCTGCGCATGCTGAGCTGCTCCACCTGCTGGAATTCCGGTCGCCACACGGATGGCGTCGCCATGCTCGAAGAAATCCTGGACCTCGGCTTTGACACCGTGGAACTCGGCCACGGCACACGGTTGCCGCTGGTGGAGGGCATTTTGAAATTGCACGAGGCGGGAAAGGTGAAGGTGAGCTCGCTGCACAATTTCTGTCCGCTGCCACCGGAGATCCCGCGTGCGTCGCCCGACTGCTACCAGTTCAGTGCCGCGCACGATGGCGAGCGCGACCGCGCGGTGCGGCACAGCTTCAAGACGATTGATTTTGCCAAGCGCCTCGGTGCGAAATTCGTGGTGATGCATCTCGGCTCCGTGCCGATCGACGACTACACGCGCGCGCTGGTGAAGCTCGCCGAGGAGGGGAAGCATCTCTCGAAGGAATACGTGGCGCTGAAGCTGGAAGCCGTGAAGCAGCGCGAGGCGAAGCAGGTGCCGCCTTTCATCCGCATGCTGGAATGCCTCCGCCGGGTGGTGGATTACGCGGGGGAAAAGGGCATCAAGCTCGGCGTGGAGAGCCGGCACAGCTTCGAGGAAATCCCGAGCGAGCGCGAGATGGTCGATGTGCTCGCGCGCATGAACCCGGACGTGGTCGGCTACTGGCACGACTTCGGCCATGTGCAGGTGAAGCACAACATCGGCTTCCTCGATCACTTTGAGTGGCTCTCGCGCGTCGCGCCGCGCCTCATCGGCTGCCATCTTCACGATACCGGCTGGCCGGGCCGCGATCATCTCGCGCCATTCATGGGCGGCGTGGAATACGACCGGCTCATCCCGCTGCTGCCAAAGGACACGCTCTTCGTCTTTGAAATGAGCCCGCGTCGCACGAAGGAGGAAATCACCACCGGGCTGGCGAAGTGGAAGGAGAAGTTCGGCGAGTGAACGTCCAACGTCCGACGTTCAACGTCCAACTTTCAATGAGGGACACAACCCCGGTGCGCGTCGGCGAAGCTCTGAACGTTGGACGTTGGGCGTTAGACGTTGGAAGTTCGCCCCTCCGCCCAACCGCTCGCGCATGAAAAAACTCGCGCTCGCGCTTTTGCAACTCGGCGTCACGGCCCTGCTGCTGTGGTGGGTCTTCCGCGACGAAGCCAAGCGGCACGCGCTGACCGACGCACTGCATCAGGCAAACTGGTGGTGGCTCGCCGCGGGCGTGGGGGCTTACGGCTTCTTTGAAATACTCGCCGGCATCCGCTGGCAGATTCTGCTGCGCGTGCAGGGCATCCATCTTTCGTGGTGGAGGCTCTACGGCCTGCTCATGGTCGGGTTGTTCTTCAGCCTTTTCATCCCCGGCGGCACGGGAGGCGATCTGATCAAGGGCTACTACCTGCTCAAGGAGGCACCCGTGGGACAGAAGACTTCCGCTGCGCTCAGTGTGCTGATGGACCGCCTTATCGGATTGCTCGGTGTGGGCGTGCTGACGGTGGCCATCACCGCATTCCGATGGGACTGGCTCACGGGTGATCCATTCACGAAGCACTGCCTGTACATGGTCCTCGGCATCCTCGCCGTGAGCATTTCCGGCATCGTCATTGCTGGATTCATCTCCGGGCTGCGTCTCGTGCATGCGCTGCCGGAAAAAATGCCGGGCCGCAATTTCCTCGCATCCGTCTCCGGTGCGTACGCGCTGTATGGCCGGGCGTGGTTCGCCACGCTTTGCGCGATCTCCATCTCGGTCCTCGCGCACGTGGCTCACTATTCGACCTTCTGGTGCGTGACGAAATCGCTCGATGATTCCGGCCCGCGCAAACCGACGGCAATCGAACTCTACTCCACGCTCCCGATCATCGAGGGTGCTTCTGCGATCCCCGTCACGCCCGGTGGCCTCGGTGCGCGCGAGATGCTCTTTGATCAAATCCTCACGCCGCTCGCGGACCTCGAGCAAAACGTCGCGCCGACGATCTCCGTGCTCGGCTACCTCTGCATCGCGTTCTGGGGCGGTGTCGGCGGCCTCTTCTACATTTTCTACCGGCCGAGCCGTGCGCAGCGGCAGGCCATCCGCGCCGAGACGGAGGCGCAATTCAAGGGAACGCATCTCGGCTGATGGCTGCGAAATCTTCGGAGCGAAAGCTGCCGCGCCCATTCGTCACGGCGAATTTCGCCATCACCGCGGATGGTCGCATCAGCACGCGCAAATTCACGCCGAGTGATTTTTCCTCGAAGGCAGACAAGCGCCGCCTCGTGAAAATCCGCGCCGCGTGCGATGCCGTGCTCGTAGGCGCGCGCACGCTGGCCTCGGATACGATGACACTCGGGATCCCCGGCATCCGTGCAACGAAGCCGCCGCTGCGCGTGATCGTGAGCAACAGCGGACGCATCGCGCCGACCCTGCGCGTTTTTCAAAGTCCCGGCGCACCCATCGTGATTTTCACCACTGCGAAAATGCCCGCAAAGACACGGAATGCAGTCGCGCAGGCCGCGGATATTTTCATCCACCCGACGCCTGCCGTGGACCTCGCGCTCGCGCTCGCCATTCTCCGCGCCGACTACGGCGTGCAGCGCCTCGTGTGCGAGGGTGGGGGAACGCTGCTGCGATCGTTTGCCGCTGCCGATTTGCTCGATGAAATCCACCTCACGCTGTGCCCGCTCATCTTCGGCGGCAGTGGCGCGCCGACGCTCACCGGTGTTGCGGGAAAGTTCCTGCCGAAGAGCGTGCAGTTGCGTCTCGTGGAGATGAAGCGCGCGGGCGATGAGTGCTTCACGCGCTGGAGCGTGGTGCGGGAAAAAGCGCGTGCTGCAAAATCCCGTCTTCCGAAATGACGACGCCGAACTTCGCGTCTGGGAATCCTCCTCCGCGCCGCCGCGCAGTCATCACGGGCATCGGCCCGATTGCTGCATGCGGTGTTGGGCTTGATGCGTTCTGGTCCGCGATTCGCGAGGGCCGCAGCGGCATTGCGCCGGTGTCGTATTTCGATGCCTCCATCTTCCAGGCCCGCCATGCCGGTGAAGTGCGCGACTGGGATGCTGCGCAATTTTTTCCACCGCACCGTCTCAAGCGTCTCGATCGTTTCGCGCAATTTGCCGTCGCTTCCGCCTTGCTCGCGCTGGACGACGCGAAATTGGATTGGAGCCGCGAGACGCCCAATGATCGCGCCGGCGTGAGCTTTGGCACCGCGCTCGGCGGCATCGCAAACGCCGAGGCTGAGCACTCGCATTTTCTCAAGGACGGCCCGCGCGGCGTGAATCGCACGCTCGCGCTCCAGGTCTTCGGCGGCAGCGCGCACAGCAATATCGCGATCGAATGCGGATTCCGCGGAGTCGGCACGACGAATTCAAATTCCTGCGCGAGCGGTGCGGTCGCCATCGGCGAAGCGCTGCGCTACATCCGCGACGGCTGGGCCGATGTGATGATCGCGGGCGGTGCCGAGGCGCCGCTGAGTCCGCTCACGTTTGGAGCATTCGATTTCATCAAAACGATGAGCCGCTGGCAGGGAGAGCCTGCGGCATTTGCGTGCCGGCCTTTCGACAAAAATCGCGATGGCTTCGTGATGGGCGAGGGGGCCTGTTCGCTTGTGATCGAAGAGCGCGGCCACGCGACACGCCGTGGTGCGCGCATCTATGCCGAAGTCCTCGGCTACTCGATGAACAACGACGCCTACCACATGACCAGTCCCGCGCCCGACGGCGAGCGCGTCATCGCATGCATGAGTTCCGCACTCGCTGACGCCCGTCTTCAGCCGCGCGACATCGGCTACATCAATCCGCACGCGAGCAGCACGCAGCTCAACGACGCAAACGAAGTCATGTGCATCAGCGCCGTCTTCGGCGAAAAGCCGCCGCCAGTCAGCGGGACGAAGCCTTTCACCGCGCACGCGCTCGGAGCCACCGCTGCAATGGAATCCGCGATCTGCGCACTCGCGCTACGCGATCAATGGCTGCCACCGACGCTCCATCACCGCACGCCCGATCCCGCCTGCGAGATCGACATCATCCCAAACACCGGCCGAGCGCACACCTTCCGCCATGCGATGAACAACGCTTTCGGCTTCGGCGGAGCGAACTGTTCGCTGGTGCTCGGGCTTCCCGAAGCATCGTAGGCGTGGGCGGAAGCCTGCGTCCTCGCTCTCCCGAGCGCGCCTACGTTGAAACTTGCTCGCACATTGCGGTTAATTGGATTGTCCTCACCAAAACCAACCAAATCCCCGCATGAATCCCACCGCCTCCATCTCCCGTCGTGACTTTGCCATGCAGTCCGCCCTCGCCGTCGCGGCGTTTGCGAGTGGTGCATCATCCATTGCAGCGGAGCCTGCGGCACCTTGGAAGATCATCGCGTTCAGCAAGCCATTCGACAAATTGAGTCCGGAGGACACGGCGGATCTCGTCGCGGATGTGGGATGGGACGGCATCGAGTGCGGAGTGCGCACGAAGTCCGGGCACATCCTGCCGGAGCGCGTGGAGGAGGATCTGCCGAAGATGGTCGAGGCGCTGAAGAAGCGCGGCAAGACGGTCGAGATTGTCACGACGGAAATCGTGAAACTCGATCCGCTGGCGGAGAAAATCCTGCGGACGTGCGCGAAGCTGGGGATCAAAAAATACCGCTTCGGATTTTCCAAATATGCAAAGGATAAGCCGATCGGGGACACCGTGCGCGAGCAGGGCGCGGCGCTGAAGGATCTCGCGGCATTCAATGCCGAGATTGGCGTGCAGGGTGGCTGGCAGAATCACTCCGGCGCGGACTATGTCGGTGCGCCGATCTGGGATGTGTGGACGATGATCCGCGATCTTGATCCGAAGCACATCGGCGTATGCTTCGACATCGGCCACGCGACGCTCGAAGGCGGGCTGTCGTGGCCCATTCAGGCGCGGCTCATGGAGCCGTTTTACGTCGCCGTTTATCTCAAGGATTTTTACTGGGAGAAGACGCCGAAAGGCTGGCAGCCGCTCTGGTGCAATTTCGGCGAGGGCAGCGTGCAGAAGAGTTTCCTCGCGAATCTCAAGGCCAGCAAGTTTGCCGGGCCGCTGAGCCAGCATCACGAATACAAGACGCTCGGCAACGGCAAGGAGATGATCGCGAACATGAGGAAAGACCTCGCGAAGCTGCGCGAGTGGCTGGCCTAGCCCGCGTTGTCGAGAAAGCGCTGGCGGTAATCGCGCGGTGATCGTTTTGTGATGCTGCGGAAATGGCGGTTAAAGTTCGCGAGGTTCGCGAAACCGCACTCCATCGCGATGTCGGCCACTTTCCATTTGCCGTCCGCGAGCATCTCGCACGCGCGGCCGATGCGCAGCGTGTTCACGTATTCGGGCAGCGTGCGGCCAGTGCGCAGCTTGAAAAAACGGCTGAAGGCTCCGGGGCTCAGATGCGCCTGCGCGGCGGCGCGCGTGCGATCAATTTCACCGGTGAGATTGCGGTCGATGTAGCTGAATACGCGCTGCATCCGCTCCTGATAATCCTTTGAAAAACGCGGTACAAATCCGGCGCTCGCGACTGCTTTCACTTCGCGCGATTTTGCCAGCGTGTCGAGAATGGAGAGGAGTGCCCGGATGCGTGCGAGGCCCGAGGAGTCAGCCAGCCGTTGCATCGCATCGGCGACGGCATCGCGCGTGCGGCCAGTGATGTGCAGGCCGCGTGCGGATTTTTGCAGCAGCGCCCGCACGGGTTCCATCTCGGGTTTGGCGAGAAATTCGCCACCGAGGAAAGTATCGAGAAAACGCACGATGATCGCGTGGACAGCACAGGTGGAGCCGATTCGCTTTCCGCGCGTCGCCTTCTGCATTCCGATTTCCTGCTGCCACACATGCGGAAGATTCGCGCCGACGAGCACGAGGTCGCCGCGTCGGAGCCGCGTGATGTTGTCGCCGACCATCCGGTGCCCGCGGCTCTCCAGCACAAGCGTGAGCTGATACTCAGGGTGGAAGTGCCACGTCGCGTGATAGCTCGATCCGCGCACGATCTCACAGTGGAAGGATTCCCACTGCGCGTGCGGTGTTTTTTCGAGGACGGCTTTCATCATGGCTGCCGCGGTGCGGCACAAAAGTACGACAAGTCGTGACAAAAGGCGGGGATTTCACAATGCCGCAGTGTAACAAGAGTCCACTCCTCACTTCATGGAACCCACGATCAAAATCGCCCTCGTCGGCGCCGGCATGTTTGGCGGCGATGTCCACCTCCGCGCCTATGCCGACCTCCAGCGCTTCGGCATCGCCGGCCAGCTTGCACGCGTCGGCCTCGACAAATATGCACGCGAGCTTTCGCAGGTGAAGTTCGACCTGGTTGCTGTCGCCACGCGCTCTCAAAAGTCGGCGGAAAAGTCTGCCGCCGCGTTTGCGGAATGGACGGGACATTCGCCGAAGTGCTACTCCGGCGAGGAGCCGTGGCATGACATCCTTCACGATTTTCCCGACCTCGATGTGCTCGCCGTCGCGACGCCGGATCACTTGCACACGCAGCCGATCCTCGCCGCGCTCGCGAAGGGTGCGCACGTGCTCACGGAGAAGCCAATGTGCCTCACGACGCAGGAGGCCGACCAGATCATCGAGGCTGCACGCGTAAAGAACCGCATCGTCGGCGTGGACATGCACAAGCGCTACGACCCCGATCACCTGCGCATCCGCGACGACATCCAGAAGCGCATCGGCGCGCCGCTTTACGGCACGGCGTATCTTGAGGAGCCGCTGGAGGTGAGCACGAGCACGTTCAAGTGGGTCGAGTCGTCTGATCCATTCAGCTACGTCGGCCCGCACTGGACCGATCTCATCTACTCCTACTACAAGTCGAAGCCCGTCTCGCTCACTGCCGTCGGACAAAAGAAGCGCCTCGTGCGCGACGGCATCAATGCCTACGACGCGGTGCAAGTGCGCGTGGATTTCGACAACGGAATGAGCATCAATTTTCACAACAACTGGATCACGCCCGCGGACTTCGAGGGGCCGGTGAACCAGGGCCATGAGATCGTCGGCGCGGATGGAAAAGTGGAAAGCGATCAGCAATACCGCGGCTTCCGCTGGTGGAACAAGGGCGGCGGCTCGCGCACGTCGAACAATCATTTCACACGCGACGTCATCCGCGCCGATGGCACGAAGGCATACGTCGGCTACGGCGTGGACAGCCTCACCGTAGCGCTCGTGGCGATCTGCCGCGTGAAGTTTGCCGGTGAGACGCGCGATGCCGTCGCAAGCCTGTATCCGACCGCTGAGGAAGCGCGCATCACTTGCGCCATTGTGGATGCGGCGGCGAAGGTGCGGGACCTGAATTTCAAATACATGGCCGAGGGCAAAGGCGCGACCGTGACGGCACGCTTTGGAGAGGATGGAATCACCATCTGCGATCCGAATCGCGTGAGCGAAGGAGCTGACAGGGTGTTTGAGAGGCTTTACGACAAGCCGATCTAACTCTCGGGAAAAATCCAGATCAGTCGCGCGCCATTGCGCCGATGATGATCTCGGCAGCCTCGCTGAGATCGGCTGCGCGGAAGTCTGGTGTGGCGCGGAGCATTTCATCGTAGCGGAGATCAATGAAGACCGTTCGGCAACCGGCGGCGGCTCCGCAATCGATGTCGCGCCAGCGATCGCCGACCATCCAGCTTTGGCGCAGATCGATCTCGAGTTCCCGTGCGGCGTGCAGGAGCATTCCGGGCGAGGGCTTTCGGAATTCACTGGGCTGCCCGTGCGCTGCACCTCCGTCGTAGCATACCTCGACGCGATCGAGGGAAAGTGAGGTGCTCATCTTTGCGTGGATGGATTCGACTGTCTCGCGTGCGAGCGTCCCGCGTCCGACGTCCGGTTGGTTCGTCGCGACGATGAGGAGAAAGCCCGCAGCCTTCAGTTTTGCACATGCCTCCACGACGCCGTGGAGCATTTCAAACTCCTCCACGCACATTGGCGGGTATGGCTTTCCGTCACGGACGATGGGGCGATTGATGACTCCGTCGCGGTCGAGGAAGACGGCTTTTTTCACGAGTAGCTGGGTATTGAGAAGGCTGTGACCGGTGAACGGTAAACAGTGATTGGTAAATGCGTTCGGCCCGGAAACCAGTCACCATTCACCAGTCACCAATCACAGATTCATTCGCCTTACTTCGTGCTCTCCCACTTTGTCTCCTTCACCTTCAGCGAAGGGTGCGAGACGAAGAGATGCCAGATGATGGCCTGAAATGCCTCCGAATGCGGCGTGATCGTCGCAGGGTTCACGGTCGGTACGATGATGGCGACATCGGCAACCTGCGCAGTGTAGCCGCCGTCCTTCCCGACGATGCCGAGGATGGTCGCGCCGCGTTCCTTCGCGAGTTTGAGCGCCTCGACGAGATTGGGGCTCACGTTCTTTTCGAGACTGCCGCCGCCGACGCTCAGGATCAGGAGGGCGTCCTCTTTTTTGAGGCGACTGCCGCGGAGCCACTCTGCAAAGACGGTGCTCCAGCCCTCGTCATTCGTGCGCGCGGTGAGTTCGGAGACATTGTCCGTCGGCGCGTAGGCTTCGAAGCCGCAGATTTTGCGAAAGTCATTCACAGCATGCGATGCATTTCCCGCGCTGCCGCCGACTCCGAGGATGAAGAGTCGGCCACCACGTTCGCGCGTGGCTGCGAGGAGTGTGACCGCCTTTTCGATCCGATCGAGATCCAGTTGCCCGAGGATGCTGATGGCTTCGCCAATGTGTTGTTTCGAGTAGCTCATGTTTTTTTTGAGAGGAGTGCGCTGAGTTCATCGAGGCCGTCGTGTGAGCCGACTTCGTAGAACCGCTGGCGGACCTCGTAGCCTGCCATGCGTCCCTGCGCTACCAAATCCCGCTGCACCTCAGAGAGGTCGAATTTTTCGCCGTTCGTGCGGTCGGCAAGGACCGATGCTTTGAAAATCGAGAGACCGTAGTCGATGTGCCTCATCGCCGGTGTGCGGTCGTGCTTGTCGTAGCGCAGGAGTCTGCCGTCGGAGAATTCCACATTGCTTGTGTCCCATGCGCCTTCGTTCTGAAAGACAGTCATGAGAGCATCCTTGCCGCTTTCCTCCCATGCCTCTCCAACGGCGGCGTAGTCCACCGGCAGATACGAGTCACCGTAGAGCACGAAGAACGCGTCGCCGAGCATCGGTAACGCGAGCCGCAGGGCGCCTCCGGTGCCGAGCAGCACGGGGCCGTCGAAGGAATACTTCAGCTCGATTCCAAAGGCCGCGCCGTCGCCGAA
The DNA here is from genome assembly GCA_038227825.1 of Chthoniobacterales bacterium. Classification (GTDB taxonomy): domain Bacteria; phylum Verrucomicrobiota; class Verrucomicrobiia; order Chthoniobacterales; family Chthoniobacteraceae; genus SXWH01. The sequence goes on along the minus strand of JBBRPQ010000013.1, from coordinate 10,722 downwards.
GTCGCGCTCGATCATTTCGCCGAGGTGCCCCACGCAGAGCACTGCATGGCGGATGCCGTGAGAGTGCAAAAGCCGGAGCTGGTGCGCGAGGAAAGGCTCGCCTGCGACGTCCACGAGTGACTTCGGGATTTTCTCCGTGATCGGGCGCAGGCGTGTGGCGAGTCCTCCTGCGAGGATGGCGACGGGGAGATGGATTTTCATTTCTCGGGCGCGGATGGCGGTTTGCGGGTCCGGCGCGTTCGCCTTGCGGGCTTCGCCTTCTTCGCCTTGGATTTTTTGGCCGCGAGGTTGCCAGTGGTGCGTTTCCTCGTGCGTCTGCGGGGGGGTGGTGGAGTCGTGGGTGCGGCGGGAGTCACCGTCGCTTCCACTTCGATCGCCTTTTCAAAAAGATCGATCGCCGTCTGCGCGACGCGTCCGGTTTCGTAATAGGTGTAAGCGCCGACGCCGAGCGCGCCGATGAGCGGCAGCCAGCGCGCGATGCTTTTTCCCAGAAGTGACTGCGTCACCTTGATGCCGACCTTCTCCGCGATTTTCTGGATGACGCTCAGTGTCGGGCGGCGCACCAGCACGCTCTCGCCGATGATGACGACCAATGCGCCGACTGCGGCCGGTGCAGTTGCCTTGAACAGGCAATAGAGCATCTGCTCCCGCGTGAGCTTTAGCGTCTGCCCGTAGATGCCCGCGATGTCCGCGACCATCTTGGTCTGCACGCGCCAGACCGTGAGGAGTTCGGGGATCAGAGTGAGCATTCCCGCGAGTCCCGGCGGTGTCGCGAGTGCTCCGGCGGAAAGGCCCGCTTTCGCTGCCGCTGCGGACGCGATCCTGCGCGCCTGCTCGCGGGGACTGCGGCTTTTTCTTTCGTCCGTGTCCGGGATGTGCGCGATCGCGTCGAGGATCGTCTGCGCGATCCGGGAATGGACCGTCGCGGCGATTTTTTCATCTGGGAGCGCGTCGGACATTCGGCAGTGGTATGTCCGATGCGCAGGGTGCCGCGAGAAGAAACCTGTGACTTGCGCGCGACATTGCGCAGAAAGAGCGGCTTGCACAGGCGCCTGCTTTTGAAGTCAAAGCACGTCCGCATGAAAACTCTCCCCATCCTCCTGCTCGCGTGGTTCACGGTCGCATTCACCGCATTTGCCGATGAGGCGAAGGACACGAAGGCCGGCCCGTGGAAAGTCGCCGAGTGGAAAAAGGCGCCCGTGATGCGCTGGGCGGATCAGACCGGCCCCGTGCATTCGCTTTTCTACACGAGCGAGAACTACAAGGGCCACCCGACGGAGGTCTTCGCCTTTTACGCATCGCCCGCGACGCTCGGAAAGGCGGAGGCGGGGAAAAAGTTTCCTGCTGTCGTCCTCATCCACGGCGGAGGCGGGACGGCCTTTGCCGAGTGGGCGTGGCTATGGGCGCAGCGCGGATACGCGGCGATCGCGATGGATCTCGGCGGCTCGCAGCCGATCCCGCCCGTGTATGATCCGAAGACCGGCATCCCGGTGAAGAACCAGACTGCAAAAAAGGAAACGCGCACGCGTCTCGCGAATGGCGGACCGGATCAGGGTGGCGGGGAAAAATTCGACAGCATCAAGGATGAGACTTCTGATCAGTGGCCGTTTCACGCTGCCGCAGCGGTCATTCGTGCGCATTCGCTGTTGCGCAGTTTTCCCGACGTGGATGCCGAGCGCACGGCTGTGACCGGCATCAGTTGGGGCGGCTACACGACGTGCCTCGTCGCGTCGCTCGACGATCGTTTCAAGGCCGCCGTGCCGGTGTACGGCTGCGGCTTTCTGCACGAGGGCGAGTCCGTGCAGAAGCCATCCATCGACAAACTTGGCGACCTCCGCCAGCGCTGGGTGGATACTTACGATCCTTCCGCCGTTCTCCCGCGATGCCGCGTGCCGATCCTCTTCGTGAACGGCACGAATGACGTCCACTACGTTCTCGACAGCTACGAGAAATCCTTCGCCGCCGTGCCCGGCGAAAAGCAGATGCGCATCCAGGTGAACATGCCGCACGGCCATCCGCCCGGATGGGAGCCAAAGGAAATCGGACTGTTCATTGATTCCCACTGCATCGGGGGTACGCCTCTGCCACAGCTTTCCAGACCCGAGATCAAAGGTGAAACAGCGGAGGCTCATTGCACGTCCCACGAGCCCTTGAAAAAAGCAGAACTGATCTACACCACGGACAGTGGCCTTCGCTCGAAGCGCCTTTGGAAAACGCTGCCGGCGAAATTCACGCTGCTCAGCAATGAGGCAGGCGCCACGTTGACTCCGCAGTATTCCATCACCGCCTCGCGCCCGCCAGCGGAGGCAAACACATGGTTCATTTCCGTGACCGACGCACGTGATGCGATGGTCACCACGGATGTGCAATTCTCCAAACCATGATTCTTTCCGCTCCTCTCGATTGAGTTCGCGTACCGATTGGGATAGTGCCTGTGAATGCTCCGCCCTCGCAAGAAATACACCGTTTACGATCTGCAGCAGCTCAAAGGGAAACGCTGCCTCACGCACATTCATGTGAAGTCGCCCGAGGAGGCCGCAGCGGCGGAGCAGGCGGGTGTGGATCTGATGAGCTGCAGTTTCGATTCGCCCGAGTCGCAGTCGCGCTTGCCGCTGCTCGTCGCGGCCGCTCCGAACAGCTTTCTCTCCGCGGCGACCCCGCATGGGCTCGCATCGCCGGAGGAGGCGATCCGCGTCGCATTCCGTGCGCTGGAGGCAGGCGCGAGTTCGGTCTATTGCTCGGCGAGTCCGTTCATCATTTCGGCGATGGCGCGCGAGGGGATTCCGGTCGTCGGGCATCTTGGACTCGTGCCACGCCACGTCACATGGACGGGCTACCGCGCGATCGGTAAGACCGTCGAAGAGGCAAAGGAGCTGCATCGCCGGATGAAGGAGTTGGAGAATGCAGGCGCGTATGCGGCGGAACTCGAAGTGGTGCCGCACAATCTCGCGCGCTTCCTTTCCTCTCAGACGAAGATGCTTCTCATGTCCCTCGGTTCCGGCAGCGGATGCGACACGCAGTTCCTATTTTCCGACGACATCCTCGGCGACTACGAGGAGCGCCCGCCGCGCCATGCAAAGGCGTATCGCAGTTTCTTCGAAGAGCACCGTCGTCTGCAGCAACAGCGAGTCGCGGCTTTCAGCGAGTATATTGCAGAGGTGAAGGACGGCACCTTCCCAGGTTCCTCTCACTTGGTTGAGATGGAGGCTGAGCTCTTGGGAGAGGTGATGAGGTCAGTCCGGGGAGAGCCACCGGAAGGCAAGGGGATCGTCTAGCATTTGTCCCGCCGGTGGACGGTTCACCCACCAATCACGATCACCGGAATTTTCTAAGCGGAAGTCCTCCCTCATCAGGAGAGGGGATGGGGCTCGGCGCTTCGGTATCCGCGCCGGGAACATCCATTGCCGCCGCGATATTGATCGGCTCCGGATTGCGACGTCCTGATGCGATGCGCCGCTCAATATCCTTCACCATGCGCTGCACGTGCGCGAATTTGTTGCGCTTGCGCAGGACGGCGAGCGACTGGTGGTCGTCACCCCAATTCAGGATTTCAATGTTCACTGTGCGTGTGCCCCATCCGTTCATGGCGCTGCGCGACGGTTTGTAGAGATCGATCGTATTGCGCCCTGAGAGCGCCCAGCCGATGTCGTCCACTTTGCAGACTTCGCCAGTTTCGGTGATGCGGAAAGTCGTGCCGAGCGGCCACCGTGACCAATCTGCTGCAGCACTATGCACGGCGTCGTAGCGCAGCGTGGTGCCGATGCACGTCTGGCTTCCATGCTTCAAGTGATCGCTCTCAGTGTGCGTGTAAGCTGTCGTGCGGACGCGCTGGAATTGCGAGCGCGCGATGGGCTTTTCATATTTCGGCAGCGAGCGCGCGCAGGAGGCAAAAACCATGGTGACGGCAGCCACGAGAATTAGGCGGTAAGACATGGAGTTCCTCGATAGCACAAATCGGCGTCGAACCAAGGAGAGTCGCTACGGATAGCAGGCGAAGCGCCTCACCTGCCAAAGACAACCTTCCCGCCTTTTACATCTGCGGTGACAGTCTCTCCTTCGCGGAAAGTGCCCGACAGGATTTCGAGCGAGAGTGGGTCGAGCAGTTCGCGCTGGATAGCGCGCTTCAGAGGACGCGCACCGTAAACAGGATCGTAGCCTGCCTCGCCGAGGTGTTTCTTCGCGGCGTCGGTGACGACGAGCGTGAGCTTCTGATCCGCGAGGCGTTTTTCGAGTCGCACGAGTTGGATGCCGACGATCTGTGTGAGGTCGGCGTCGCTCAGCCGGTCGAAGATGATCGTCTCGTCCACGCGATTTAGGAACTCCGGGCGGAAGTGCCCGCGCAGCGCCTCCATCACACTGGCTTCACGCTGCTCGGCGTTCGCGTCGCCGAGGATGAACTGCGAGCCGATGTTGCTCGTCATGATGATGACCGTGTTCTTGAAATCCACCGTGCGGCCCTGGCCGTCGGTGATGCGCCCGTCGTCGAGCACCTGCAGCAGCACGTTGAACACATCGTGGTGCGCCTTCTCGATCTCGTCGAAAAGGATCACGGAATACGGCTTGCGGCGGACGCTCTCGGTGAGTTGCCCGCCTTCCTCAAAACCGACATACCCCGGAGGCGCGCCGATGAGCCGCGCGACGCTGTGCTTCTCCATGTATTCGCTCATGTCTATGCGGACCATCGCGTTCTCGTCGTCGAAGAGAAACTCCGCGAGCGCGCGTGCGAGTTCCGTTTTCCCGACGCCGGTCGGGCCGAGGAAAATGAATGAGCCAATTGGACGATTCGGATCCTGCAGTCCGCTGCGCGCTCGGCGCACGGCGTTCGACACCGCGATGATTGCCTGCTTCTGCCCGATGACGCGCGCGCCGAGACGCTCCTCCATCTTGATGAGCTTCTCGCGCTCGCCTTCGCGGAGATTGGAAACGGGGATGCCCGTCCACGCCGCGACGACCTTCGCGATTTCCTCCTCCGTGACTTCATCGTGGAGCAGCGTCGTCTTCTGCTCCGGCGCGGACGACTGCGCGGCGAGTTTCCGTTCGAGATCTGGAATGAGCCCGTACTGAATTTCGCTCGCCTTGCCGAGATCGCCCGTGCGCTGAGCGCGTTCGAGTTCGTTGCGCGCCGCTTCGAGTTCCTCCATCGCCTTGCGCGAGCCGCCGAGGATCGCCTTTTCCTTCTGCCACTGCGCCTTCAGCGCGGAGCTTTTCTCCTTCAGGTCGGCGAGTTCCTTTTCGAGTTTCGCGAGACGATCCTTTGATGCGGAGTCCTTCTCCTTTTTCAATGCCTGCCGCTCCATCTCGTCCTGCATGATCGCGCGCTCGACCTGATCGATCTCCGTCGGCATGGAATCAATTTCCATCTTCAGCCGCGACGCAGCTTCGTCCATGAGGTCCACCGCCTTGTCCGGCAAAAAGCGGTCGCTGATGTAGCGATCCGAGAGCATCGCGGCGGCGACGAGCGCGGCGTCCTGGATGCGCACGCCGTGATGCACTTCATACCGCTCCTTCAGCCCGCGCAAAATCGCGATGGTGTCCTCCACGCTCGGCTCGTCCACTTTCACCGGCTGGAAACGCCGCTCCAGCGCAGGATCCTTTTCGATATACTTGCGATACTCGTCGAGCGTCGTCGCGCCGATGGTGCGCAGTTCGCCGCGCGCGAGCGCGGGCTTGAGCATGTTGCCCGCGTCCATCGAGCCCTCGCCCTTGCCTGCGCCGACGATGGTGTGCAGCTCGTCGATGAAAAGGATGATCTCGCCATTGCTGTCGGTCACTTCCTTCAGGAATGCCTTCAGGCGTTCCTCAAATTCCCCGCGAAATTTCGCGCCTGCAACCATCGCGGAAATATCCATCGCGATGACGCGCTTGTTCTTCAGCGACTCCGGCACGTCGCCCGCCACGATGCGCCGCGCGAGTCCCTCGACGATCGCGGTCTTGCCCACACCCGGCTCGCCGATGAGCACCGGGTTGTTTTTCGTGCGGCGCGAGAGCACTTGCATCGTGCGGCGGATTTCATCGTCGCGGCCGATGACCGGATCGATCTTTCCCTTCCGCGCAGCATCCGTGAGATCGCGTCCGTATTTTTGCAGCGTCTGGTATTTGTCCTCGGGATTTTGGTCCGTCACGCGCTGCGAACCGCGCACCTGCTGGAGCGCCTGCATGAGCTTCGCGTGTGTCACGCCGAGCGATTTCAGCAGCTTGCCGCAAGTCACGCCACTGTCCGTCAGCGCGAGCAGGTAGTGCTCCGCGCTTACAAATTCATCCTTCAGCTTCGCCATCTCCTTTTCCGCCGAGCGCAGGATCGCCAGCAGTTCCGCCGCAGGATTCGTCTGCGCCGTCAGCCCGTGGACCTGCGCGCGCTTCGCAATCGCCGCCTCCAGTTGCGACTGCACATTCGTCACATTGATGCCGAGCTTTTCAAACAGTGGACGCGTCACGCCCTCCGGCTGCTCCAGCAGCGCGAGCATGAAGTGCTCGTTGTCGAATTCCGTGTGGTTGCGGTTCGCCGCGAGGGTTTGCGCTGCCTGCAGGGCCTCCTGCATGCGCTGGGTGAAACGGTCGGTTCTCATAGGGTAGGGTTATATCGTCGCACGCACCTTCGCAGGATGTATTCCCTTGGTTGTTCAGGGAAGCCCGCATCTTGCCTGTGACAACCCGGCCCGCCCGCAAGCGCCGCTGTCACACCGTGGGCGGATGAATTGGCGCAGGTCGGCCGGCCTCAGAATGGGACTTTCTAATTCGCGTGGCCGAGTGTGATGATCTGAAGAACCCTGTGCCGATTATGAACTTCCCCCGCTTCTTCTTCCGCCTCTTGGTGTTCATCGCATTCTCCACGTTTTCGCAAATCACGTTTGCCGGGGAGGCTCATCTGCCCGATGGCTGGGCAGCCGTATCGCCGCGCGATGAGATTCGTCCGCAATTTTCGTTTGAACCGAGCGGTGGATCGAAGGGCGCGGGCCGGTTTGTGATCACGCACGACCGGAGGGAGGGGCTCGATGGATGGATTCAGAAATCGTTCGAGATTTCCGGAGGTGAGTTTTACCGGGTGTCGGCGCTGCGCAAAACGCACGATGTCGCCATCCCGCGTCACAGCGCGCTGGTGCGCGTACTCTGGCGGGATGGTGCGGACAAGCCGGTGCGGGCCGACGCACCCGTGGGAAGCGAAGCCGGTGGCCGTCCGCTTTTCTCCGCCGAGCCGGAACATCCGTCGGACGGCGCGATCGACGCGCAGGGTTGGACGACGGTCTCCGGCGTGTACCGCGCGCCAGCGAAAGCCACGCATGCGATCATGGAATTGCACCTGCAGCATGCGCCGAATGGCCGTGTGGAATGGAGCGATGTGACCTTTGAAAAGACCGCGCAACCCGCGGCTCGCAAGGTGCGGCTCGCGACGGTGCATTACCTGCCGAATGGGAAATCGCCGCGCGAGAACTGCGAGCAATTCGCCCCGCACCTCGCAGAGGCCGCGCGGCAGCACGCGGACCTCGTGGTGCTCGGCGAGACGGTGCCGACGGCGAGTCTGAAGAAGAACTCTGTGGATCTCGCCGAGCCTGTGCCCGGCCCCTCGACGGAATACTTCGGCACACTCGCCGCGAAGCACCACCTGCACATCGCACTGAGCCTCTACGAGCGCGACGCGCATCTCGTCTTCAACACCGCCGTGCTGCTCGGGCCCGATGGCAAACTCATCGGCAAATATCGCAAGGTCTGCCTGCCACACGGCGAAGTGGAGAAGGGCATCGCACCAGGCCACGAGTATCCAGTGTTCGACACGGCATTCGGAAAAGTCGGGCTGATGGTGTGCTACGACGGCTTCTTCCCCGAGGTCGCGCGCGAACTTGGAAACCGCGGCGCGGAAGTGATCGCATGGCCGGTGTGGGGCTGTGATCCGCTGCTGGCGCGTGCGCGTGCGTGTGAAAATCACGTCTATCTCGTGAGCAGCACCTTCACGCCTGCGGAGAATGACTGGATGATCTCCGCCGTCTTCGATCGCGCTGGCACGCCAATCGCGAAGGCCGCAAAATGGGGTACGGTCGCCGTGGCCGAGGTGGATTTGGCGCAGCCATTCGTCGGGCCGTACAACCTCGGCGATTTCCGCTCGATGGTGCAGAGGCATCGCCCGTAACCCACCGGGAATTGGAGCGCCGCTCTGCAATTCGACGGCAACCGTCGCAGGCGACTTTCGCGTTTCCACGATCTTCGCGATGACACGGCTACGGCTTTCCGGCATGGATGCGGCTACAGAACCTGCATGAAGCACGCAATCGTCAGTGAGATTTGAGATGAGAATCGCATCCGTCGCCTTCAGGGCACCGTCACGCATCGTGACCAACGACGACATCTTGGAAATGCTCCGCACGCACAGCGCGCACGTGTTCCGGGGAAACCTCGAAAAATTGCTGTATGAGGTGAAGCTCTTCTTGGAGAAATCAGGGCTCATCCAGAGGCATTGGCTCGATGCCTCAGAGAAGCCCATCGAACTTCTCGCATCGGCGATCACCGAGGCATTGGAAAAGGCAGGGCTCGCGCCATCCGAAGTCGATCAGGTCATCTACGCGGGAGTGGATCGAGGGTTCGTGGAACCCGGTGATGCCTACATGATCGCACACGCGACGGGACTGCGAAATGCGAAGTGTTTCGACGTGATGGACGCGTGCAACAGTTGGATGCGCGCGATGTATATCGCGACCACACTCATCAAGGCCGGGGACGCGAAAAACGTGCTCGTGGTGAATGCCGAGTTCAGCATGCGGGAGCACGGCTACATCAATCCGCAGGCATTCCACGTGGAGAAAACCTCGGACCTGCACTTTCTCTTCCCGTCCTACACACTCGGCGAAGGCGCGACAGCCACGGTGCTTCAGGCGACCGCGGATCCGCACGAGAAGATCCAGTTTCAATTTTCATCGAGGCCGGATCTGGCGGAGTTGTGCGTGATGCCAACGGAGGGTTTCCGAGGGCGCTGTGTGCCGACGGAAAAAATGGCGGAATGCCGTCCGCTGCGCTTTTCGTCCTTTGGCGCGGACCTGTTCCGAGAGGCCGTTCCGGAGATGGAGAAGCTGGTCCGTCGCGCATCGGTGGACATGAATTCCATCAAGGCCATCTTCACGCACTCCGCCACGCACAAGGCATGGGTGAAGGGGTTCGAGACGTTTGGATTGGGGCACAAGCTGTTTTCGATTTACCCGGAGTTTGGAAACATCGCGGCGGCGTCCATCCCGGCATCGATCGCGATGGCAGCGCAGCGCGGGTTCATCGTGCCAGGAGATGCTGTGCTCGCGTGTGTGGCGAGTGCCGGCATGTCGTTTTCGCTCTGCAAATTCACGCTGTAGCGCGGAGCGATGGCGCGCTCAATTTTCAAACCACGTCAACACAGCGGCATCATGCGCACAGCACGAAATGCCCTGCTCGGACTTGCTTTCGCATTCGCGATCTTGGCCGGAATTCCCATACCTGCGGCGAGTGCACCAAAAGCTGTGACGTCCAACAATTCGGAGGGTGGGGGATGGAAGGTCGTCTCGCAGTCGGCGACACTCACCATTCACAACCGGTCGCACAAGGAGCCTGGCATCCAGGAGGTGAAAGCCACGGGCATTATTGATGCGAAGCCTGCCGTCGTCCGGCGTGTCTTGGAGGATACCGATGCGTATCCGCAGTTCATGCCATACGTGATCGAGTCGCGTGTGATTGCGCGTGAGAGTGGCTCGGTAGTCGTCTATCAGCGGATGTCGCCGCCGCTAATGAAGGACGTGGATTACACGATGCGCATGCGCTTTGAAACGTATCGCCGAGAAGGGGGAGCGACGGGTCAGCGGATTCGCTGGGAAACGGCAAACGATCTGCAGCCGGCAGAGAACAAGGGCGTCGTGCGACTGAAGGTGAACAATGGCTCGTGGCTGCTGGAGCCGACGGCAAACGACGGCCAGACACGGGCAACATACTGGCTGCATTCGGACTGCGGCAGGGCGATGTCGCCCGCGCTCGTCAGTATCGCGAATCGCACTTCGATTCCGAAGATGTTCGACGGCGTGCGGAAGCAGGCAAAGCTCGGAAAATACTCCGGGCCGAAATAGCGGAGACGCGGCACCACTGGTCCGCGGGTGTGATTCATCTCGGATCCAGCCGGGCACGGCGGCGAGCGCAAGGAGCGGCGACATTCCTGTCGCCGTCTTCGCAGCGCGCAGCGCCTGATCGTTCTTCGCCGCGTGCGGCAGGGCGGACGCGCTGCGTGGGAAGATCAGGCTGCTGCACAGCATGGTGATGACGGCGACAGGAATGTCGCCGCTCCTTGCGCTTGCTGCGATCTGCACAACGTCGTTTTTGCCTCGGATTAAATCACGCCCATGGCCCGGTGAGGAATGATGCGCGCTTTGACAACCGCCGCGCCGGTCGGCATCGTCCGCGTCCTTTTTCCAAACCATGAGCGCAAATTACAAAGACACCCTGCTGCTGCCGAAGACCGACTTCCCGATGAAGGCGGACCTCATGAAGCGCGAGCCGGAGCGGCTGGCGAAATGGGAGGCCGCGGGGCTTTACCGGCAGATTCTCGATGCGCGCATCGGCGCTCCGCTTTTCGTGCTGCATGACGGGCCGCCGTTCGCGAATGGCGACGTCCACATGGGCACGGCGCTGAACAAAATCCTGAAGGACCTCGTGGTGAAGTCGCGCTCGATGCTCGGCTTTCGCGCGCCGTTCGTGCCGGGCTGGGACTGCCACGGGCTGCCG
>JBBRPQ010000012.1:0-103318 GCA_038227825.1 Chthoniobacterales bacterium | reverse complement strand
GCGTGGTGCGCGAGGCGCGACACCTTGCAGCGGAGGGATTCCGCAACATCCTGCTCGTCGCGGGCGAGCATCCGAAGTTCGTCTCGAACGGCTACCTTGAGGCGTGCATCCGCGCGCTCGCGCCGGAGATTCCCACGCTCGCGCTCGAAGTCGCGCCGATGGAGACCGCCGACTACATCCCGCTCGTGCGCGCAGGCGCGGAGGGGCTCGTCGTCTATCAGGAGACCTACGACCGCGCGACCTACGCCGAGTTGCACACCGCGGGGCCGAAACGTGATTTCGACTGGCGGCTCGCGTGCCCCGAGCGCGCGTACGACGCGGGCTTCCGGCGCATCGGCGTCGGCGCGCTGTTTGGGCTGTGCGACTGGAAAAGCGAGGCGCTCGCGCTCGCCGCGCATCTCGACCACCTGCTGCGGCGCTGCTGGAAGGCGCAGTTCACCGTGAGCCTGCCGCGGCTGCGCCCGTGCGCCGGCGAATTCACGCCGAAGCACTCGCTGCCGGATCGCGAATTCGTCCAGCTCGTCACCGCGCTGCGCATCTGCTTCCCGCATGTGGGCATCGTGCTCAGCACGCGCGAGCCCGCCGCATTGCGCGACGCGCTGCTGCCGCTCGGCATCACGATGATGAGCGCCGGCAGCCACACCGAGCCCGGCGGCTACACCGGCGAGGGGAAAAATGATCTGCATCGCACTGTGCGCGGCCGCCGCGAGGAGCTGGCGCCTCAGCCAGCGACCGCCGGAGGCTGCACGCACGAGCAAAACGCGACGCAGCAGTTTGAAATCGCCGACACGCGCAGCGCCGCCGAGATCGCGGGGCTGCTGCACAGCCGCGGATTCGAGGCGGTGTGGAAGGACTGGGATCAGGCGATCACGGCTTCGTGAAAAAGATCACCGTCAACGGCCAGCCACGCGACACCTCCGCGAACGACATCGCCGCGCTCGTGGTGGAACTCGGCTTTGCAAGCGGCACCGTGCTCGTGGAGCGCAACGGCACAGCGCTGCGTCCGGCTGAGTGGCGAGAGCACACATTGCACGATGGTGATCGCATCGAACTGATGCGGCTCGCCGCAGGCGGGTGATGACCTTAGGCGCGGGTGGAAGCGTGCGTCGCGCTCTCCCGAGCGCGCCTACTGGAGCGCCGTCCGTCCCGGCGGCCACCAAGCACTGCGCGCAGCGCCACATTTCTCGCCTCCGCGGCTACTGCGTGCCTGTGGGGAAAAATGAGACGCTGCGCCTGGAGCGTGCGTGGCCGGCGGGACGCGCGGCGCTCCATGCGCGCCGCGCACTGCCATCACCCGATCACAAACTCCGCCCGGAAAAGCCCCGCCGCATTTTCCTCGTGCCGCTCGACTGAAACGCCGAGCAAACGCCGGAACAGTTCCACCTCCAGCCGTGCGACGACGGGATAGGCGCGCAACATGTCGAGGAACGGGCAGTGGTGTTCGACGATTCGCAGGCGTCCATCGCTCCCGCGCTCCAATTCAGCCATGTGTCCGTCAGCGTCGCGTGCGCGTGCGAGCGCTTCCGCACGAGCGTCCATATCCGGGCCTTTCACTTTTTCAAAGAGGGCCTCCACCTTCTGCTGCCACACGAGCATGAGCAGTTTTTCCGCAGACGCGGGGCCGAAGAGCTTCTTCGCGGCGTCGAGCAGTTCGAGTGTGAGCGGGTTGCTCGCGATGGGGAACAGCTCGTGCGCGCGCCCGGTGAGCCGATAGATCATCCGCGGGCGGCCGGTGTTTCCGTCACGCGGCTCGCGGCGTGCGTCGAGCAGGCCGCGCTTTTCCAAGTCGGTGCAGAGATCCTTGATGCCCATGTACGACATGCCGAGGTGGTCGGCGATTTCCTGGACGCAGAGGCCCTGCGTGCGCTTGAGGAGATTCAGCACGCGGAGGCGCGCGGAACGGGCAACGGCGGCGATGAGCTTCTGCGACATCTCTGCGGAGCGTCGCGTTTTGAAAGGCGGCCGTCCAATCTGAATCGCATGCGGCCCTCCACCCATAGAGCCGCGCTTGCGGGAGTGCGGGCGTATTTTCAGGATCCGCGATCAGCCCGCACTTTGAGGACTGCGGCTACGGATAAGCGCGGCGCTACTTCTTCACATCCGTCCCGCGGTGCTCGCGATAGGCGGTGACGATGCGTTGCACGAGTTCGTGGCGGATCACGTCGTGGTCGCCGAATTGTGCGAACGCGATGCCTTCGATGCCGCGCAATGCAGCGAGCGCCTCGACCATCCCGCTCTTCTTATTGTGGGGCAGATCGATCTGCGTGGGGTCGCCGGTGATGACGGCTTTGCTCTCCGTGCCGAGGCGCGTGAGGAACATGAACATCTGCTCGGCCGTGGTGTTCTGCGCCTCGTCGAGAACGACGAATGCGCGGTTCAGAGTGCGTCCGCGCATGTAGGCTAGGGGGGCGACTTCGATCACGCCGCGCTCAAAGTAGCGCTGGATCTCGTCCGGATCGAGCATGTCGTGCAGCGCGTCGTAGAGCGGGCGCAGGTAGGGCATGATCTTTTCATTCAGATCGCCGGGCAGGAAGCCAAGCGCCTCGCCGGCCTCGACCGCAGGACGCGTGAGGATGATGCGCTGTACTTCCTCTTTTTTCAAAGCGGACACCGCCATCGCCATCGCGAGGTAGGTCTTGCCCGTGCCTGCGGGGCCGATGCCGAAGGTCATATCGTGCTGCTGGATCGCCTGGATGTAGGCGCGCTGGACGGGATTTTTCGGAATGATCGGCGCGCGTCTAGGCGAACACTGGATGCGCGTGATGACGAGGTTGTCGAGCCCGACCGCCGCCGGGTCGCGCACGCCGCGGAGGGCGTAGTTGAATTCGTAGCGTCGGATGGAAAGTCCCGCCTTTCGCGCATCGTCGAGCTGGCGAAACATTTTGCCGACCGCCGCGACATCCTCAGCGCCACCCTCGACGCGCAGCCAGCCTTCGCGCGTGGTGATTTTCACGGCGAGCGCATCCTCGACGGCGCGGAGATTGCCGAGGTCGTTCAGGAAGAGCTGCCCGAGCACCCGCGCGCTCTCAAACTCAAACGTCTGTGCCTCGTTCATCCCGTTCCGCGACTAGCGGAATCCGTACGCCATGCCCCAGTGCGTGCGTTCGCGCGAGGACTTCTCGATCTCTACAATCACGTAGTAGGTTCCGGTGCGTTTCGGCACCACACGGGACGCTGAGAGCTGGCCTTTCTGCCATGATTCGACTTCGCAGAGGTTGCCCTCGCTGTCGTACACATGCACCGAGATGCGCGAGCCTTTCACGTCCGTCCCGGCCCAAAACCAGTACTCGTTCCCCTTGAACATCTGCTGGGTGATCGCCTTTGGCTGCGACACTGCCATGTCGCCGCCCCAGTAGTCTTCGCGCACGGTGAAACCCTCTTTCACATAGGGTTGCGCGGCTTCGAGCGAATAAGAGAGCGCGTCGTCCACGGTCGCGACTGCGGGGAGGACCGTGAGAGCCAGGATGAGGAGTGTTTTGAAAAATCGAGTCACGGGGTTATGCCCTCAGGCTAGCGGTTCTGGATGGCTTTGACCAGTCCCGCGGTGATTGCGCCGACTTCGCGCACGGACTTCGCAGAAATCTCCGCACCGTCGCTGGCTCCGATGAGCGGGCGGATGTCGTTCAGTCCGGTCTGGATTTTGCCGATGGCGGGGTTCTTCTTGAATCGAACTTTCATCCCGTCGAGCTGCTGGCCGAAATAATCGAGGAGCACCGGCTGATGCAGAAGGTCCGCGCCGTCGCGCGAATAGGAGGCGTTCACCACTTCGCAAAGTGCTTCCGTGCCGCGCAGCCAGCCGCCGAGACTCACGAGCTGCGAGAGCTGCTCGCTGCCGAGCTGCGCCATGGCTTCCTTCACATCGCTCAGGGCGCGGTCGAGTTCCTTTCGCACGAGCTTCCAGTCCTTTTTGTCACCGGCGTCGATGATTGCATTCGCGCGCTTTTGCACGGCTTTGACGACTTTCGATCCCAGCGCCTCGCTCAGGCTCAGAACGCTGCGTCCGATTTTTTGCACCTGATCCGCATCCTCTGCTTCGACTGCGACAAATCCCTCCGCAATCACTGATCCAAGATACAGCGCGACTTGCGACTGGTCGCCGAACGGCTTGGCGACCGTCTTCATCGGACGCAATACATCAGCCCAGCGGGGTTTGGAGTTCAGCTTATCGAGCACACCGAAAATCTCGCTCGGTACGGGCACGATGACGTCCCCGATCACGCGCGTCTGCTGAGGCAGCTTGCTCACGTCGATCTTGGACGGTGGCGCGGCATTCAGCGGCATCGAGGCGAGGAGGAGGGCGGGTATCAGGGCGAGTTTCATCAGGTCGGGCATTCGTCCACAGGAGTGGAGGACAAAGAGAACGCAGAGGCGCACACCGGGGCAAGCCATCTTTTCTGGCGCGGTATCCGGCGCAGTTCTGGCCCGATGGGGCAAAACACTTTTTTGCCATCACCGAAAAAAAGCCCTTGCACCCCGGCGCGCGTTCCCCTTAGTGTCCCGTCCGCGAAAACGCGGGCGTAGCTCAGTTGGTAGAGCATCTCGTTGCCAACGAGAATGTCGAGAGTTCGAATCTCTTCGCCCGCTCTCCTTTCCACAGGAATCCCCCGGCAGGGATGAGGCAGAGTGTGAAAGGAGCGACCGTTGATTTGTTCACGGCATCCCAGTTTTCCGTTGCGGTTAAGTCCCGCAACACGGCTATGTTCGCACATGCCGAACTGCGCCGCATCCAGGCTTGTGCTCTCCGCCTTCTCCGAACCCGTCGTGGCGGAGGCGGCACGCTCCATTCTGCATGAGATCGGGGGACGCGCGAGCTGTGCATTCGTCTTTTGCTCTTCGGACTATCGGCCGCAGCTTCACGATTTCTTGGAGGTGCTCCAGTTGAACGGCCACTTTCCGCTCATCGTCGGCAGCAGCGGTTCGGGGCTTGTTGGAAAAAGAACCGAGGAGGAGTCCGCCAGCGGATTCTCGGTGCTTGCGCTGAATCTCCCGGACACACAGCTCGTGCCGCTTTCCTTTTCCGCACCCGATGCACCGTCGTGGGAAGATGCCGCCGCATGGCGCGAAGCGGCGGGGGGAAAGGATGCGGATGCGTGGATGCTGCTTGCGGACCCGACTGCGGTGCCGTCCGAGCAGTGGCTGGAAAGTTGGGAACGGGCGTTTCCCGGTGCGCCGTGCTTTGGCGGTCTGGCTAGCGGAGGGCGTGCGCTGGAGGACATGTTCGTCTTTCGCGACCGCGATCTGATCGAAGGCGGCGTGGCGCTCGGCTTCCGTGGCGGCGTGAAAATCCACACGCTCGTGAGCCAGGGCTGCCGCCCCATCGGCGAAGCGCTGCCGGTGACGGGTGTCGAGGACAACATCATCCAGACTCTCGGATCGCGGCCCGCGTGGCGCATCCTCGACGACGCATTCCAGTCGCTCACCGGCACGGAAAAAGCCGCAGCGAAAGGCAACCTCTTCGCCGGTCTCGCGATGACGGAATACCGCGAGGAATTTCACCGCGGCGACTTTCTCATCCGCAACATCCTCGGTGCCGACGAGGAGACTGGAGCTGTCGCCGTCGCGGCGTATCCGCGCGTCGGCCAGACCATGCAATATCAGCTCCGCGACGCAGCGGCGGCAGATGAGGAGCTCACCCAACTCGCCGTTTCGCTGCGCGACAGTGGGGTGAAGCCGTTTGCCTCGCTGCTCTTTTCGTGCGGCGGTCGTGGTCGAGGGCTCTTCGGCACGCCAAATCACGACGCGTCCATCCTCGCGGATACCTTCGGCGGTCACGCGAGCGCCGGCTTTTTCTGCAATGGCGAGATCGGTCCTGTTGGAGGGAAAAATTTCGTCCACGGCTACACCGCGAGCGTGGCGTTGTTTGAATAGTAGGCGCGGGCGGAAGCCCGCGATGCATCCTTCGGCATCTGGTTTTCTTCGTAATCCTAATCGTAATCCTAATCTTAATCCCCCCGCACGGCCGCTGCGCGCTCCGCTTGCAGAGTAAGAATAAGATTAAGAATAAGATTAAGAATAAGATTAAGAGCCGCCACCTTTCCAAATACTCCGCATGGCCTCCGACAATCCCGACATCTTCCAAATCCGCACGCACGCCGCAGGCCCGCAGGGCGCGCTGCCGCTCACCGCAGAAATGCTCGGCGGCGCACCGAGCGGCGACCTTTTTGGCCTCACGCAAAATGTCGGCATGGGCTGGGACGCCGCGCTCGCGAATGGCCCGCAATTCCTCGTGCTCAGCACTCAGGGCGGCCTGCGCTCGCCGGACGGCAAGCCCGTCGCGCTCGGCTATCACACGGGGCACTGGGAAATCGCGCTGCAGGTCGAGGCCGCCGCACGTGAACTGCGCAGGCTCGGCTGCGTGCCATTTGCCGGTGCGGTGAGCGATCCGTGCGACGGCCGCACGCAGGGCACGCACGGCATGTTCGACTCGCTGCCGTATCGCAACGACGCGGCCATCGTGATGCGCCGCCTCATCCGCTCGCTCCCGCTGCGTCGCGGCGTGATCGGCGTGGCGACGTGCGACAAGGGACTTCCCGCGATGATGATGGCGCTCGCCGGAATGCGCGACCTGCCTGGCGTGATTGTCCCCGGTGGCGTCACGCTCCCGCCGACGCGCGGTGAGGACGCAGGAAAAATCCAGACCATCGGCGCACGCTTCTCGCACGGCATGCTGTCGCTCCAGGAAGCCTCTGAACTCGGCTGCCGCGCGTGTGCATCGCCCGGCGGTGGCTGCCAGTTCCTCGGCACCGCCGCGACTTCGCAAGTGATCGCCGAAGCGCTCGGCCTCGCGCTCCCGCACTCCGCGCTCGCTCCGAGCGGACAGCCCGTGTGGCTCGATATCGCGACCCGCTCCGCACAAGCCGTCGTGGATCTGAATGCACGCGGACTCCGTGGTCGCGACATCCTCACCGACGGCTCGATCCGCAACGCGCTCGTCGTCCACGCGGCCATCGGCGGCTCGACCAATCTGCTGCTCCACATCCCCGCCATAGCGCACGCCGCAGGGCTTTCGATCCCAAAAGTGGCCGACTGGATTTCTGCGAACCGCGCCACGCCGCGCATCGTGGACGCGCTGCCGAACGGCCCTGTCGGCCACCCGACCGTGCGCGTCTTTCTTGCGGGCGGCACGCCGGAGGTGATGCTCCACCTCCGCGCACTCGGCCTGCTCGACTGCTCCGTGCTCACTGCGACCGGCCGCACGCTCGGCGAAAATCTTGACGAGTGGGAAGCGAGTGAGCGCCGCGCAAAATTCCGCGCGCTGCTCCGCGAACTCGACGGCATTGACCCCGACGACGTGATCCTCCCGCCCGCCCGCGCGAAGGAACGCGGCCTCACCGGCACGATGATTTTCCCCGTCGGCAACCTCGCGCCGGAGGGCAGCGTCGTGAAGGCCACGTCGATCGATCCCTCCGTCGTTGGCGCAGATTCCGTCTATCGGCATGAAGGCGGTGCGCGCGTTTTTTCCAGCGAAGCAAAAGCCATCGCGGCGATCCGCGGCGGCGTGATCCAAAGCGGCGACGTGCTCGTGATCGCGGGCATCGGTCCGATGGGCACTGGCATGGAGGAGACGTATCAGGTCACGAGCGCGCTGAAGCATCTGCCATTCGGCAAGCACGTCGCGCTGCTCACGGATGCGCGATTCAGCGGCGTGAGCACGGGCGCATGCATCGGCCACATCGGCCCTGAAGCGCTTGCGGGCGGCCCAATCGGAAAACTGCGCGACGGCGACCGCATCCGCATCGTGATCGATCGCAGCGCCATGACCGGCAGCGTGGATTTCATCGGTGAAAATGATCACACATTTTCCTCCGAGGAAGGCGCACGCATCCTCACCGAGCGTCCGATGCGCGACGATCTCGCACCACACGCCGCGCTCCCTGACGACACGCGCCTGTGGGCTGAACTCCAGTCAATCAGCGGGGGCGCCTGGGCCGGCTGCGTGTACGACACGGAGAAAATCCTCGCGCGACTGCGCGGCAAACGCTGACTACCGCAGCACGAGCCGCGACATTTCCGAGAGCGCGTCGGCGAGACCCTCGCCGGTCGCGGCGATGGTCGCGAAACGCGGTGCGCGAAGGCGATTCAGCACGCGGTCGAGGTATTCGATCGGTGCGGCATTTGGGAGGTCGCGCTTGTTGTAGAGAAATACCACCGGCACGTCCTTCAGGTTCGGCAGCGACGCAATCTCCCGCAGTGCTTCCACGTTTTCCTCCATGCGCTCGGCTTGTGAATCCGCGACAAAAAAAAGCCCGTCGAGATCGCCCATCGCGCGGTTCAGAGTCGCCGGATTCGAGACCTTGCCGGCCACGGTGATTGCCCGGCATCGAGCGTGGTAATCCGAAATCGGCACCAGATCTGGAGGTGTGAAATCGAAGCTCACGATCTGATCCTCGCCCACTGCGCGCATGGCGATTTCCGCACGCATCTCATGCGGCAATCCCGCATGGAGACGCCAGAGAACCTGTGTTTTTCCTGCGCCCGGCGCACCTGCGACACCGAATCGGAGCAGCACTTCCTTCGCGTTGTAGTCGATGGTCGGCATTGGAACGTGCCCTATCGGGAAGCTGGCCCCCCTGCGAGAAGTGCGGCGACTTGCACGAGTCGTTCGCGCACGCCTGGGACAAAGCCGCCCGACTTTACAAGCACCGCGATACAGATTTCGCCATGGAGAAAAATAGCGATGTCGGATTCGCCGCGATGCACAGTGTCAGTCAGCGAACCTCCGAGGCGCGGGAGATTCTCCGAGGCCTCGCGCATTTCCTGAGCGCTGACTCCGAGCGAAAAATTGCCAGCGTCCGCATTTCCTGCCGTTCCGGAAATCACGCATGCATGCACGCCTGGCAGTTTTGCGGTGAGCTTTGCGATGCCCGCTAGATCGAGTGCCGCGTCGGTCATGAAAAGATTTTGCAGCCCGCCAAAATCCGGAGCCTTGGGCGTCGCTGGCTGTGGCACTGGTTCAACCGGTGAGTGGACCACTGATGGGCTGAAGACCTTCGGCGGCTCGGCCGCGGGTGTCGGCGGCGTGACTCGTGGCGCGAGGACATTTCCTGCGGAAGTCTGATCACTCGCGGAGGCTCCGCTCGTGATTCCTCCGAGCACCGTGGCACGCAGCGTGGTGGAGATCGCGACGTCCTTTGAGGGACGGAGTTCCAGCATTTGCTCCGCACGCTGGGTCGCATTCACGCAGATCGACGGCATCACGTCCGGCGCGCCGGGCGGCGGCAGCTTCACCTCGGAGGCTGGGATTGCCTCGGCTGCGGGAGATAGCGGGATGGGGGATGTGTGAGTGGCGAATCGCGGATGTGCAATCGGTGCTTCGGCAGGAAGCGCAGCATCTGTGCTGGGCGATGAAGCGGTTTCATCGCTGCGAATTTGCTGGAGCAGTTTTTGAATCGGTAGGCGCACGTGCGGTGCCTCGGAGGGGCTGCGCTCCCAGCGAAAAACTTCGGGAGCCAGTGCAACGAGACGAACGAGCGAAATCTGTGGCTTCCCTCGCTCAAGACCGGGCGCAACATCCATGGCGGGAATCCGCAGCATTCTTTCGACGTCGTGACTGCCCGGCCACACGCAACTTTGCGGAACGCGAGCGATGATGTCTCCGAACGAAAGCAGGAACTCCGAAGGTAGTCCGTGCGCCGTTCTCACGCCTGCCGCTGCGGCGATCACGCCGATCCCGCGCACTGCTTCTGAGGTGCCTAGTAATCCCGAATCCGACGGCGATGCATGTCCGCCGTGAGGCTCATTCTTGTGCCGGAAAAGTTGTGCAAGCAGACCCATCGCCGCAGTTTCTTCCTGCAAACCGCCGCCGATGTAAAGACGCTCCGCGCAGCGGCGGCTTATGAATTTCGGAAGATCAGCGTTTTGAGCTCGGTCATTTCTTCCATCGCATAGCGCACGCCTTCGCGGCCAAAGCCGCTGTCCTTCACGCCGCCATACGGCATGTTTTCCACGCGCCACGTGGGGGCCTGATTGATGAGCACGCCGCCGACATCGAGCACCTCGAAGGCGTGCATGGCGCGTCGGATGTCGTTCGTGAAAATGCCCGCCTGCAGACCGAATCGGCTGTTGTTCACGAGCCGCAGCGCTTCGTCAAAGTCGGCGTAGCGGTGCAGCGTGACGACCGGTGCAAATAGCTCACTCGTGCAGGCCTCGTGCGAAAGTGGTACGTCTTCGAGCACTGTTGCTTCCAGGCAATGCCCGCGCATCTCGCCTCCGATTGCGATGCGTCCTCCTGATGTGAGTGCGCCGGCGATGAGCGCGCGCGTCTTTGCGAGTGCCTCGGTGGTAATCATCGGCCCAACTACCGTGGCTCGGTCGCGCGGGTCGCCCGTCTTCACCTTTTCGCGAATGTGCGCGATGAGCCGCGCCTTGAAATCGGCATGGATTTTCTCGTGTACAAAAATCCGCTGCACGCTGATGCACGACTGTCCTGCATTGCTGAAACCACCGGTCGCAATCAAAGGCACCGCAGCCGCGAGGTCGGCGTCTTCGTGGACGATCACACCCGCGTTGCCGCCGAGTTCCAGACAGACTCGTTTTTTTCCGGCGAGGGATTTCAGCTTCCAGCCCACGTCCGGGCTGCCGGTGAAGCTGAGCATTGCCACACGTTCATCCGTGACGAGCCGCGCGGCATGTTCATTCGAGCAGGTGACGAAGTTCACCTGACCTGTGGGAACCGCCGCTTCGGTGAGCACTTCGGCGAGCAGGAGTGCGGTGAGCGGCGTCTTGGCCGCAGGCTTCACGACCATCGTGTTCCCAGTTGCGAGGCACGGCGCGACTTTGTGTGCGACGAGATTCAGCGGGAAATTGAATGGCGTGATCGCGCTGATTACGCCGATCGGAAATCGTCGCGACATCCCGATGTGGCCCGCGCCCGGTGGCGTCGCATCGAGCGCCAGCACCTCACCGCTCGCGCCATTCCATCGTCGCGCTTCTTCTGCCGCGAGGCTGAACGTGGAGATCGCGCGTGCGACTTCCGCATCTGCGTAGATGAATGGTTTTCCGGCCTCGCCAATGATGGTTCTGACGAATTCATCCCTCCTCGTCTCGATTCCCCGAGCGATGCGCAGAAGCACCTCGGCCCGCTGATGCGCTGGGATGTTTCGTGTATTCGGAAATGCTGCGTGCGCCGCCGAGATCGCGTAGTCCAGCGTGCTCTCATCGCCCAATGACACGCGTGCGATTTGCTCGCCTGTGAACGGATTCCGCACCTGCAGCGCACCTGCCGTATCGATCCATTTTCCGCCGATGTAGAGTCGTGTTTGCATGGCTATTTTTCAAAGACCTCACGTTTCTCGATGAAGATGCGCAGCCCTTCCTTGGAGAAATTATCCATCAACGCGTCCGGTGCGAGCGACTCTGGCATCATTACGCCACGCTCCGGGATCACGCCCTCGATGATGAGTCGCGCGGCGAGCGCCGGCGGGATGCCGGTCTGAATCACTGTGAGCGAGTAGCCGTAGCGCTCGAACGTCTCGTGATGGCTGTCCATCGTGTAGATGAAGTACTCCACGCGCTTGCCGTCCTTCATGCCGAGCACTTCGGTGCCCACGCACGAGTAGCCGTCCGCCGTCGCGCCGAGCGTCGCGGGCTTTGGAAGATTTGCGCACGCGACGCGCACCGGGCTCACCTCGACGCCGTCCACTTTCACTTTGCGCCACGAGTCGAGTTCGAGCAGCGCGAGGCTTTTGGCGAGTGAGACGACCTTGTCGCTCAGCGTGTATTTGAAGACGGAATAGCTCACGCCTTTCTCGACGAATGGCTTGTGACGCCCGAGCGAAACACCCTCCTCGTGCGCGACGGCGTACGTTTTCATCAGCCCCAGCGGCGGCGGAAAACGGTGCCACTCGACCTCCGTCTCCAGTGGCTTTCCGGACATCACGCGACCGTCCTTCACGAAGTACGGGACTGCGCCGAGTTCCTCGAAAAGTGTCTCCGGCGAGAACAGCACGGCGAAGCGATAGCCCTTCACATCGGCATTGTCCCCATCGAGCACGCGGATGCTTTCCGCCGTGTCGAGTCGGTCCATTGCCCAGCGCGCAAAGACATTCACCGCGCCGGGATCGCAGCCCATGCAGAGCAGCCCGAGCAGATTTTTTTCCCGGAAGCGCGCGTCGAATTTTTCGATCTCCGCCTCGTAGCTGTTCTTCGTCGGACGCTTCACGCCGGGCGGCGAATAGATGTCCGCTGCCATGTCGAGATAGTGCGAGCCGGCCTGCGCGCACGCATCGAGCACACTGTGGTTCACCTGCCACGTAGCGCAGTTCAGCGTCACGGTGATTTTTTGCTCCTGCAAAAAGGCGGCCAGCTTAGCGGTATCCATCGCGTTGATTTGCACGACCTCGAATCGGCTTGTCGTCGTGCGCTCGTGGAGGCGCTGCGCGTAAGTCGTGTCCACATCGCCGAGGGAAATGCGCTCGAACGCCGCGTAGCCATGCAGTTTCTGACCAATGACGGACCCCACTCCGCCCGTGCCGATGATGAGTGCGTTGGCCATGGTTCACTTTCGCCCAGGCCGCCTGCGCTGGCAAGTGCGGGACCGGCTACAGCACGGTGCCTCGCAGTACGATGAGTGCGACGTTAAAATAAATGAGCAGGCCGGTGACATCCACCAGCGTCGCGACGAACGGAGCGGAAGAGGTGGCGGGGTCGAGCCCGAAGCGCCGCAGCAGGAATGGCAGCATGGAGCCGGAAACGGAGCCCCACAGCACCACGCCGATCAGCGCGAGACCCACGGCCAGTGCGATGAGGAAGTAGTGTGGGCCGTAGTTGTAAAAATGGAGCGATTGCCAGAGCAAGATGCGGCCGAAGCCGATCACGCCGAGGATGATGCCGAGCCATGCGCCGGAGCCGATTTCCCTCCGCAGCACCTTCCACCAGTCGCGCAGCCCCACTTCACCGACGGCCATCGCGCGGATGATGAGCGTGGTGGCTTGCGAGCCGGAATTGCCGCCGCTGGAGATGATGAGCGGGAGAAACATCGCGAGCACGGCGGCCTTTTCGATCTCGCTGTTGTAGCCCTGCATCGCGGTGGCGGTCAGCATCTCGCCGAGGAAAAGGACGATGAGCCACGTGGCGCGTTTCTTCACCATCCTCGGGAGCGAGATCGTCGTGTAGGGCTCGTCCAGTGCCTCCAAGCCGCCGATCTTTTGCACTTCGCGCGTGGTCTCCTCTTCGATCACGTCGAGCACGTCATCAATGGTGACGATGCCGATGAGGCGCCCGTCGGAGTCCACGACGGGCAGCGCGGAGCGGTCGTATTTTCGGAAGACCGGCGCAGCCTCGCCGGCAGGATCCGCAGCTCGCAGCGCGACGAAACGAGTGTCGCGAATATCGCTGATTTTCGTATCGAAAGTCCTCAGGAGCAGTTCGCGGATGCGCACGTCGTCCACGAGTTTTCCCTTTTCATCCACCACGTAGAGCACATTGAGCGTTTCGGAGTCGTTGCCGTGCTTGCGAACGTGTTCGAGCACCTGCATCACCGTCCACTCATCGTGGATCGCGACGAAATGAGACGTCATCAGTCGTCCGATGCTGCCCTCGGGATAATTGAGGAGCGTTTGTGCGTGCCTGCGTTCGTCGGGTGTGAGCAGGGCGAGCGTGTGCGTGACGGCGGCAGGCGGCAGTTCCTCAAGGTAACGCGTCCGGTCGTCGTCCGACATGTCGTTGAGCACCTTCGCCGCCGCCTCGCTGCCCATCGCTTTGAGGACGGTGACCTGCGCGTCATGGTCGAGATATTCGAGCACCGCCGCGGCCTTTGCCTGCGGCAACAGACGGAAGACGACGGCCTGTTCCTCGTGGGGAAAATCCACGATGCAGTCGGCAATCTCCGGCGGTGTCCATTCCTCGAAGAGGTCATGCAGCGCGGTAAAATTGCGGGAGTCGATGAGCGCCCGGATGGCGGGTTCGATGAGATGGCCGGTCATGATGCGAAAGGATATTGGTTTGCGGCGGATAGCGGAGGCGCGGACTTTTTCCTATCGCCATCGGCGTGCGTGCCACTTCGTAACGCATGATGTGCCGATGCCAAGGAACGAACTGCGATTTGTGCCAAACGCATATTCGATTCTGATTTTCGGACCGATCAGCACTTCGCAGCGCTGTCACCGATTCGTCATGCCTTTATGCTGCGGGAAGGGAGACTTGCCCGATAGGATGCGGGCGAAGCCAAATGAAATCGGACATTCCACCATCGAAAAGTAAGGCGAATGCGATGAGGATGTCTGAGCGGTTCGTGCAGTCGGGGCGGCAGGATGTCGCGGAAACACTGAAGGTGATGGACACGACGGAGAACGGCCTTTCGCAGGAAAAGGCCGATGCGCGCTTTGCGGAATTCGGGCCGAATGCTGTCGCGGAGGAAAAAGGGCGCGGGGCGCTGATCCGCCTGCTGAAGACGCTGGTGAATCCGCTGGTAATCCTGCTCACGGTGCTATCGATCGTTTCCTTTGCGACGAGTGATTGGCGCGGCGGTACGGTGATGGCGCTCATGGTAGTGCTCGGGGTGTCGCTGCGCTTTGTGCAGGAGGCGAAGGCGGATGCGGCGGCTGCGAAGCTGAAGGCGATGATCAGCGTGACGGCGACGGTCATCCGTGCGGGGAGTGAGGTCGAGATTCCGCTCGGCAGACTGGTGCCGGGCGACGTGGTGAAGCTTGCGGCTGGCGACATGGTGCCGGCGGATGTGCGACTGATTGCGTCGAAGGATCTTTTCGTCACGCAGTCCGCGCTCACCGGCGAGTCTCTGCCTTCGGAAAAACACGCCGACACCGAGATGCGCGCGGACATTTCGCCGATCGAATTCACGAATCTCTGCTTCCTCGGCACGAGCGTCGAGAGCGGTACGGCGAAGGCGGTCGTCGTGGAAACGGGCGCGCGCACATACTTCGGCACGATGGCGGCGAGCCTCAGCACAGCGCCGGTCGAGACGAGTTTTGACAAGGGCATCCACAGGTTCACGTGGCTTATGATCCGCTTCATGTTGGTGATGGTACCGCTGGTCTTCGTGATTAACGGAGTCACGAAAGGCAACTGGAAGGAGTCGTTCTTTTTCGCCGTGGCGGTCGCGGTGGGCCTCACGCCGGAAATGCTGCCGATGATCGTGTCGGTGTGCCTATCCAAGGGCGCGATCGCGATGAGCAGGCACAAGGTCATCGTGAAGCGCCTGAACGCGATTCAGAATTTCGGCGCGATGGACGTGCTCTGTACGGACAAGACCGGCACGCTCACGATGGACCGCGTCATCCTCGAAAAATTCTGCAACGTGCTCCAGAACGACGACGAGAAGGTGCTGCTCGACGCGTACCTGCTCAGCTACTTTCAGACTGGGCTGCGCAACGTCCTCGACCGCGCCGTGCTCGCGCACCGCGACGCGCACACGAAGCTCTCGCTCGACGATTACCTGAAGGTGGACGAGATCCCGTTCGACTTCGTGCGTCGCATGATGTCCGTCTGCGTCGAAACGCTGAACCACGACCGGCTTTTCCTCACAAAGGGCGCGCCCGAGGCGGTCTTCGCGCAATGCACGCAATTTGAATTGGACGGCGAGATTTTCCCGATGGAGCCGATTCTCGTGGGCGATCTGATCGAGCAATACCGCGAGCTGAGTGCGGATGGCTTCCGCGTGCTCGCCGTCGCCTACAAGTATGTGGATCGCCGCGACGCATACACGAAAGCCGACGAAAGCGATCTGATCCTGCGCGGCTACCTTGCCTTCCTCGATCCGCCGAAGGATTCCGCCGCCACGGCCATCGCCGCGCTGCAAGGTCACGGCGTGCGTGTGAAAGTGCTCACGGGCGACAACGATCTCGTGACCCGCAAAGTCTGTCGCGAAGTCGGAATTCCCGCGGAGAAAATTTTGCTCGGCACAAAGGTGGAGACGATGAGCGATGCGGACCTCCGCACGGCGGTGGAGGAGAACGACATTTTCGCGCGACTCGCTCCGGCGCACAAGCAGCGCATCATCGAGACGCTGCGCGGCAATGGTCACGTCGTCGGTTTCCTCGGCGACGGCATCAACGACGCGCCCGCGCTGCGTGCCTCGGATGTCGGCATCTCGGTGAATACCGCCGTGGACATCGCGAAGGAATCCGCGGACGTGATCCTTTTGGAAAACAGCCTCGCCGTGCTGGATGAGGGCGTCATTGAGGGCCGCAAGGTCTTCGTGAACATCCTCAAGTACGTCCGCATGGGGGCGAGTTCGAATTTCGGCAACATGTTCAGCGTGCTCGGTGCGAGCGCATTCCTGCCGTTCGTGCCGATGACGCCGATCCAGATCCTCACGAATAACCTGCTCTACGATTTCTCGCAGGTGCCGATCCCCACCGACACCGTCGGGCCCGATCAGACCGCGAAGCCGTGCCCGTGGCAGATCGGAGAGCTCACGCGTTTCATCATTTGCATCGGACCGATCAGCTCCATCTTCGACTACACGACGTATTTCACGATGCTCTACGTCTTCAACTGCTGGGATCCGAAGAACGCGTCGCTGTTCCAGACTGGCTGGTTCGTCGAGTCGCTGATGACGCAGACGCTCATCATCCACGTCATCCGGACAAAACGCATCCCATTCATCCAAGGCCGCGCAAGCTGGCAGCTCACGATGACGACGATTTTGATCATGCTCATCGGCGCCATGCTGCCGTACTCGCCGCTCGCACCGTTCTTCGGCTTCACGCCGCTGCCGCTGCTCTATTGGCCGATCATTTTCGCAACGCTGCTCTGCTACATGACGCTCACGCAGCTTGTGAAAATGTGGCTCATCAAGAAGCGCTGGCTTTAGTCCTCCGCAGAACGCCGACTTGCGGCGCGAGCAGAACTGATGTCTTCTGCGCGCCCGAAATCCGCAGGATCTTTTTCACACTCATCACTCTCTTTCTCAATGCTCTCCATCCGTGACCTTCGCAAAAGCCTCGGCGGGCGCGTCCTCTTCGAGGGCGCTTCCATGCAGGTGAACTACGGCGAGCGCGTCGCACTCGTCGGCCCGAATGGCGCAGGCAAGTCCACGCTGTTCGGCTTCATTCTCCGCAAGGATGATCCCGACGCGGGCACCGTGGAGCGCGATGCTTGGACCATGGTCGGCTTCCTCCCCCAGGAGGCTGAGTGCGTCGGCGACGAGACCGTGCTCGATATCGCGACCGGACGCGCGGGCGACATCGCGAAGCTGGAGGAAAAATTGCACGCGCTCGAAAAAATCGGCGACTGCGAGAGCCCTGAATACATGGAGGCGCACGCGAAGCACGAGGCGCTCGGCAATCCACAAGTGGACGCGAAGGCGAAGCGAATGCTTCACGGCCTCGGCTATCGCGAGAAGGATTTTTCGCGTCCGGCAAAGGAGATGAGTGGCGGCTGGGTGATGCGCGCGCATCTCGCGCGACTGCTCGTGATGGAGCCGGATTTGCTGCTGCTCGACGAGCCGACGAACCACCTCGATCTGCTCTCGCTGCTATGGCTGCAAAACTATTTGAAGAACTACTCCGGCGCGGTGCTGCTCATCTCGCATGACCGGCAGTTCATGGATGAGATCGTCGAGCGCGTGTACGAAATTGATGAGCGCAAGCTGGTCGCCTACACGGGCAACTACACCGCTTTCTTGGAGCAAAAGGAGGCGAACTACGAGCAGCAGAATGCGGCCTTCAAAAACCAGCAGAAGGAAATCGCCGCGCTGCAGGAATTCGTGGACCGCTTTCGCTCCGTGACCTCGAAGGCCTCGCAGGCCATGAGCAAGCTCAAGCAAATCGAGCGCATGGAGAAAATCGAGAAGCCGCTTCCGCCAAAGAAGCCGTTCCGTTTCCAAATCCCGCAGCCGCCACGCATCGGCCAGCGCGCGATGTCACTTGAAGGAATTCATCAGGCGTACGGCGACGTGAAAGTGTACACCGGCCTTGATATCACCATTGAGCGCGACGAGCGCACCGTGCTCGTCGGCCCGAACGGCGCGGGCAAATCCACGCTGTTGAAAATTCTCGGCGGCGTCCTCGATTTTCAAAAAGGCACGCGCACGCCGGGGCTGAACGCGAAGATCGGCTACTTCAGCCAGCACCGCTCCGCCACGCTCGATCCCGCGAAGACCGTGCTGCAGGAAGTCATGGAGAGCGGCAAGGATCTCAGCGAAAACGACGCGCGCGGAATTCTCGGCTCATTCCTTTTCCGCAAGGATGAAATCTACAAGAATACCGCCATCCTCAGCGGCGGCGAAAAGACGCGGCTCAATCTGATCAAGTTCCTCGTGGACCCGCCGAACCTTCTGCTCATGGACGAGCCCACAACGCACCTCGACATCCACACCGTCGAATCGCTCATCCTCGCGCTGGAAAACTACCAGGGCACGCTAGTCTTCATTTCGCACGACGTGCATTTCATCCGCAAGCTCGCGACGAAAGTGCTCCATGTGAACGACGGCAAAGTCACCGGCTACCCCGGCGGCTACGACTACTTCCTGGAGAAGACCGGCGCGCTGGACGACGAGCGAGCGGCGATCACGGCGGGGTAAGAGAGTGTAGGCGCGCTCGGGAGAGCGGGACGTGGGCTTCCGCCCACACCTACGATTTCCGCCACCTCGCTGGGCTCGCCCGTGCGAGGTTGAAAACCTCGCCTATTTTGCAGTGCGCGTCGTCCATTCGCTGGCGCGTGTTTTTGATGTGCCTGCCCTTGTCGGTACACTTGGTTGGTGTTGCCGCAGCGCGATGGTTTGGGCTAGCTGGTGAAATGAAACTCCCCCTGTTTGCGACAGTGTTTTTTGTCGCCGCTCACATTTTTGCAGCGGAGCCGCGGCTCGTTGCGCCGGATGAAAAGAAGCATCTCGTGCTCGATTCGCGCGTCATCGTTTCCGCAAACAATGCGCGGCTTGTGCCGGGCACCGTGGTGAAGGAGCCGCGCAATCCGCTGCTGCACGCCGATCAGCCGTGGGAGAATGCGCTGAATAACCTTTACCCGAATGTGCTGTGGGATGAGCAGGAGCATGTATTCAAGCTCTGGTACAAGTGCGTGCTCGCGGACAAGGACGTGATCGCAAAGATGGACGCGCCGAGCACGGTGCATGATGTCGGCTGGTATCTGCTCTACGCGACGTCGAAAGACGGCGTCACTTGGGAGCGGCCTGCGCTCGACTTGCACAAGTTCGACGGACGCGGCGGGAACAACATCGTGGCGCGCGACACGCCGAATGTCGGCGTCTTCAAGGATACGCACGACGCGGACCCGGCGCGGCGTTACAAGATGGTTTTCGATACGGGCCTCGGGAAACCGCACGTGCGGTTCAGCGCGGATGGTGTGCATTGGGGCGACCCGATCGAGGCGCAGGGTTTCGGCGCGCAGAACGGCGATACGCACAACAACGCGATGTGGGACGAGCGGCTGAAGAAGTATCTGTGGTTCACGAAGCTCTACCTCGGCGAGCGACTGGTGGCACGGTTCGAGAGCGACGATTTCATCCACTGGAAAAATACGGGCATGGTGCTGCGCTCGACGCTGGAGGAGGGGAGATCGGTGCAGACGTATGCGCTCACGCCTTTTCGCTACGGCAACATCTGGCTCGGCTACGTGATGATGTACAACGTGGGCAAGGGACGCACGGTGGATTGCGAGATCGCGTGGAGCCCGGACAGCATCACGTGGAAGCGTGTGACGCCCGGTGTGGCGTTTATCCCGCGCGGGCCGAAGGGCACCTACGACTCGGAATGCATCTACGCGATGTCCGGCCCGGCGATCGCGCAGGGGAGCGATCTGCTGATCTACTACGGCGGCTCGGATTTCCCTCACACGGGCTGGAAGCGTCACTGCCTGCACAGCCTCGTCCGGGTGCCGCTGGATCGCTTCGCGGGCTACGAGCCGACAGAGATCGGGAGGGTGGCGACGCTGGAGTCCGGGGTATTCGAATCCGGTCAGGATCCGCTGCGCATTAGCGCTGATGCCGAGGGCGGGAGCGTGCGTGTGCAGGCGCTGGATCAAAAAGGAGAGATGTTCGCGGAATCGGATCCAATTACATCAAACGTGACCGATGCGCCCGTGCATTGGCGGCGCTGGAAACCGGATGAACTTGGAGCGCCGATTTCTATGAAGGTGTTCAAGTTTCGCTTTCTGCTGCTTAACGCAAAGCTCTATGCGCTCGGTGGCGTGACGCTGCTCGATCCAAAACTGCCGGAGACCGCGAATCCACTCCGCTCGCGCGCACCCGCGCCGGCCGCAAAGCAGAGCCTTTCATTCGACACGGACGCGCAGTCATGGAAAGGCGTGGATGAAATCGAGCATCACGCGGAAGGCGGCGCGAAGGGCGGCTACATCACGGCGAAGCGCGGCAAGGGACTCGTGCCGTTCGTCCACTCGCCGGTGCTGGCAAAGGACTCACCGCTCGTCGGTGACTGGTCGCGCATTTTCGGCGGACACGGGGCGACGATCAGCGCCGAAGTCCGTACACCGGTGCGTGCTGGACGGGTGAAGTTCGAGATCTTCGCAAACGATGTCGCCCAGTGGGCATTCACCAGCGCCTCGCTCGGCGACGGCTGGACGCACGCGACAGCGAAGCTGCGCTACGACTGGACCGACGCCGAGGCAAAGGCCGCGGGCTGGACGCCTTCGCCGATGGGATTTTCCTGGGCAGAGACGATCACGCACGTCGGCAAGGTGGTGGTCATCCGCACCCCCGACGGTGCAGGTGATCGCTTGGATGTGGATGAGTTTTCCGTGTCCGGCGAAAATTAGTCCGCCTTGCGAAAGCGCGTGACGCCGGCACTTTTTCGCGCTGAAAGGAATCCATGAAACCCCACTGGACCGGCGTATTCCCCGCCTGCACGACACAACTGAAGAAGGATCAGTCGCTTGATCTGCCCGCGACCACGCGGCATCTGGAGGTGCTGATCAAAAGCGGCGTGAGCGGGCTCGTCATGTGCGGTTCGCTCGGGGAAAATCAGGCGCTTTCGCCCGACGAGAAGCTCGCCGTGATTCGCTGTGCGGTGGAGGTATCGCGCGGGCGCGTGCCGGTGCTCAGCGGCGTCGCGGAGTCCTCGACACGTGCGGCGATTCAGTATGTGCGCGATGTGGCAAAGCTCGGCGCGCGCGGCGTGATGCTCATGCCGCCGATGAGCTACAAGGGTGACCCGCGCGAGGCGCTCGCGTATTTCCGCACCGTCGCGCGCGGCGGCGGACTGCCGGTGATGATCTACAACAACCCGATCAGCTACGGGAACGACATCACGCCCGCGATGTTCGCGGAGCTGGCGGATGAGCCCGCGTTTGTCGCGCTGAAGGAAAGCTCCGGCGATCCGAGGCGCATCACGGAAATCCACAATGCGGTCAGTGGCCGCTACGCGGTCTTCACGGGCGTGGACGATCTGATTTTGGAGTCGAGCATCCTCGGGATTGACGGCTGGGTCGCGGGCACGGGCATCGCATTCCCCGCGGAAAATCAGCACCTGTGGGAACTCACGCGCGCGGGCCAGTGGGACGAGGCGCGGAAATTTTTCCGCTGGTTCCAGCCGCTCATGAAGCTCGATACGCACCCGCACTTCGTGCAATACATCAAGCTGTGCGCGCAGGAGACGAGCCTCGGTAGGGAATGGGTCCGCGCGCCGCGCCAGTTGATCGAAGGCGAGGAGCGCAAGCGTGTGCTGAAGATCATCCGCGACGGGATCAAGAAGCGTCCAAAGCTGCCGAAGCGTTTAGGCGCGAAACTGATCTGAATCCCGTGAGATTTTGCATGGCGCGATTTTTTCACCGCGACTTTGTGGCATGAGATTCGACAAGCTCGTCGTGCGATGTATGGTGCTTGCGCTGTGATTCCCCTCAAAACCAGACAGCGATGCCGCATCGGTCTGTTCCTTTGCGTGACACTCGCATTCGAGCTGCACCGGTCGGAAGTTTTGGCACACGGCACGAGCCATGAGCTGATTGAATCGGCCAGCCGCAAGATCGCGTTGCGACCGGAAGACGCATCGCTCTATCTCAGGCGGGCCGTTCTTCATCTTGACCATGGCGACTGGCTTGCATGCCTCCTTGATGTGGATGAGGCGGAGTTGCGACAGGTGCGGGATACCGGTGCAGGTCTGGTGCGTGCGCGTGCTTTGTCGGTGGGTTCACGTTTTGAAGAAGCAAAAGCCGTGCTGGAAAAATTTCTTGCGGCGCATCCCGACCATGCGCCAGCGATGATGGAGCATGCCCGTGTATTGCGTGCTTTGGGGCGAAAGGAGGATGCTGCGAAGGAGTTTGGGCGCGCGATGTCGCGCGTGCCTCAGCCGGAGCCCGATCAGGTATTTGAGCTGGCAGCACTCCTGTGCGCCGTTGGTCGTGAGGCGGAGGCACTCGCTGCGATCGATCGAGCTATGAAGGCGACGCCTGGCGTGCCTTCTTTCGTGGAGTGCGCCGTGAAGATCGAGATGGACGCGCGGAATTTCGATGGTGCGCTGCGACGGCTCGACGAGGCGATCCGTGCGGTGAGAATCAAGGAGCCTCTGATGGGGCGACGAGCCGCGGTGCTCGCACAGGCGGGACGGTTCCCTGAATCTATTTCCGCGTGGAGGGAACTGCAGGCGAGGCTTTCCGCGCTGCCGGATGCAGAGCGCGGGTCTCACTCGATGGCTTCACTTTTGGAAAGGACACGTCACGCGATCGGCGCGCTTACCTCGCTTCACCCATGAAATCCAACTCACTGGCAGTTCTGTTTTCCCTTCTTGCTGCAGCGTTGATGATCCCGGAATGCACCATCGTCGCTGCGCCTGCGAGCAGCGGAACACTGACGCGCGGGCCTTATCTTCAGAAGGCTGCGTCGAACCGCATGACGATTCGCTGGCGGAGCAGCCTCTCTGTGATCGGGCGGGTTCGTTTCGGAACGACTTCTGCGAACCTCAATCTTACCGTTGATGATCTCAGCGCGACGACGGAGCACATCGTCGAACTCACCGGTCTCTCTGCGAACACGACGTATTTTTACAGCGTCGGTTCCGCAACCGACACGCTCGCGAGCGGCACGGACTATTCATTCACGACGTCGCCGATTCCTGGCGCTGCGGTGAGCACTCGCGTGTGGGTGCTCGGCGACGCGGGCACGAGCGGAAACTCCGCGTCCCCGAACGTCAACCAGACTGCCGTCCGCGACGCATTTTACACATACACCGGCACGCAGACTCCGAACCTCGTCCTGCAACTGGGCGACAACGCCTACAACTCCGGCACTGACGCCGAATTTCAAAAAGCCGTCTTCGACATCTACCCCACGATGCTGCGCAAGGTGCCGTTCTGGTCGTGCCTCGGAAATCACGAGACGGCGCAGGCGACGGACTTCGTGGACACATATCCTTTCTTCAGCATCTACACGATGCCCGCTGCAGGTGAGTGCGGTGGCGTGCCGTCGGGTACGAAGCACTATTACTCGTTCGACTACGGCAACATTCATTTCATCTGCCTCGACTCGATGACGGCAAGCCGCGCGGCGAACGGCGCGATGGCCACGTGGCTGCAGGGCGATCTCGCGGCGACCACGGCGACGTGGATCGTGTGCTATTTTCACCATCCGCCCTACACGAAAGGATCGCACAATTCCGACACGGAAATTGAGCTGATGCAGATGCGGCAAAACATCCTGCCGATCCTCGAGGCCGGCGGCGTGGACCTCGTGCTGAGCGGCCATAGCCACTGCTACGAGCGCTCGTATCTCCTCGATGGGCACTACGGTCTCTCGACGTCGATCACGGCTGCGATGAAAAAGAACGCCGGCGACGGACGTCCGGCTGGGAATGGCGCATACATCAAGCCGCTCACTGGTCCTCGCGATCACTTCGGTGTGGTGTATTCGGTCGCCGGTTCGGCGGGGCAAATCAGCGGTGGATCACTGAATCACCCGGCGCATTTCATTTCGCTGAACAACCTCGGCTCACTCGTGCTCGACGTGAATGGCACGACGCTCACCGGGACTTTCGTTCGAGAGAATGGCGCGACGCCGGACAACTTCGCGATCATCAAGCAGGGTGCCGCGGACAGTGACGGCGATGGCGTGGCCGATGCCTTCGAGATTGCGAATGGGATGAATCGCTTCAATCCCGCGGACGCATCACTCGATACGGACAAGGACGGCAACACGGCGCTCGCGGAGTACCTCTTCGGACTCAATCCGCAGACGTTCGATCGCTATGCGTGGACCACGACGCGAAATGCCACCACGGGCTTTCACGAGATACGGTTCCCCACGCTGTCGCAGCGGATTTATCAGGTCTTCTGGAGTGATGACCTCGCCGTATGGCATCCGGGATCGGCGTCGGTTTCGGGCGACGGCACGACGAAGCTGTGGATCGATGATGGGACCGTCACCGGCACTGCTCCGAACGTGGCGGTGCGGCGATTCTACCGCGTGCAGGTAGGCAATGGACCTTGAGTCCCTTGCGATTTTTGCTGCGCACGAAAGTATCGGAAGCCGTGACAATGCGCGTAGCGGTGAAGCGCGTGTGGCGCTAATGAATTCGTCCAACCATCACACCGATCATGGGCAAAGAATTCAGCATCACCCCCCGTACTGTTCCGCTCGTCGAGACCAAGTATCGACGCATCGCGACGCAAATTCCGCATCCGGACTCGCTCGCGACTTTGGAAAAGCTGCGCAAGTTTGAGCCGCAATCCATGCGCGGCCAGCCGCCGATCGTGTGGGACCGCGCGGAGGACATTTTTGTTTTCGATAAGCACGGTAACCGCTGGCTCGACTGGTCGAGCGGCGTGCTCGTGACGAATGCGGGCCACGGTGCGTCCGAGGTGAAGCAGGCGATCATTGACCAAGTGAACAGCGGGCTGCTGCACAACTATTGTTTCCCGAGCGACGAGCGCGCGGAACTCGCGGAGGTTCTCGCCTCGCTCGCGCCGAAGGGATTGGAAAAAGTGTTTTTGCTCACGACAGGATCGGAAGCGACGGAATGCGCGATCAAGCTCAGCCGCGCGCACGGCATCAAGGTCGGCGGGAACAAAAAGATCGGCATCATCGGCTGGGAGCGCGGCTATCACGGGCGGACGCTCGGCTCGCAGCAGGCGGGCGGCATAAGCGGGCAGAAAAATTGGATCGTGAATGAGGATCCGGCGAT
Organism: Chthoniobacterales bacterium; assembly: GCA_038227825.1. Lineage (GTDB taxonomy): Bacteria > Verrucomicrobiota > Verrucomicrobiia > Chthoniobacterales > Chthoniobacteraceae > SXWH01. Next base: position 78,275 of record JBBRPQ010000012.1, on the reverse strand, counting down.
CATCACTGCGCCGTTTCCCGATGGCTATTGGCAGACGGATACGAGCTTTGAATCGTTTTTGAAATCGGTCGAGGCACGCGGGATGAAGGCGGAGAATGTCGCGGGCGTGATCATGGAGACGTATCAGGGCGTCGGGCCCGATTTCGCCCCGGTGGAATTTGTGAAGCAGCTCCGCGCTTGGTGTGATGATCACAATATCGTGCTGACTTTCGACGAAGTGCAGGCGGGCTTCGGGCGCACGGGGAAATTCTGGGCGTTCGAGCACTACGGCGTGACGCCGGATGTGATCTGCTGTGGCAAAGGCATCAGCAGTTCGCTGCCGCTCTCTGCCGTGATTGGGCGCGAGAGCGTGATGGATCAATTCGGTCCCGGATCGATGACTAGCACGCACACTGGCAACCCTGTCTGCGTCGCCGCTGCGCTTGCTAGCGTAAGGAAGATCGTCCGCGAAAAACTCACCGAGAACGCAGCCGCACTGGAGCCGGTGCTGCTCGCGGGGTTGAAGAAAATTCAGGCGAAGCATGCGCAAGTCATCGGCCACGTGACCGCGCGCGGACTTGTCGCCGGAATGCAGACCGTGAAGAGCGGCACGAAGGAGCCTGACCATGATCTTGCGCACTCGATCATCGAGCGCTGCATGTGGCAGGGGCTGCTTCTCTTCGCACCCGTCGGCGCGTGGGGGCAGACGGTGAAGATCGCGCCCCCGCTCACGATTCCGCGCGATGCATTGGAAGAGGCGCTCTCCGTGCTTGCCGATGCGACGGACGAGGCGGTTGATGCGTCAGTTTAGAGTTTTTACGCCACTTGGGAGTGATCCGCCCTGATGGATCGAGTATGATGAGTGTGAAATAAGTTCTTTGTTCAGCCGGGATGTCGGTTTTTTTGAATACGGATTGCAAGCTCCCGTCACACATTGCAACCGAGCCAACCAATCCAAAAAAACCGCATCCATGAAGAACGCACTCCTCGCACTTATCACACTCCTTTCGCTTACCTTCAGCCAGTCCTCTGCGAAGGCGGGAGTTTACGATTATTATGCCTACAGCTACGCATCTTCCGCGTCCACCTACACTTACTACGAGTATGTGACGCGGCCCAGCAGTTCCTCCTATTACTCTTATCTTTACAGTTACTACGGACAGTACTACGCCAGCAACGCGTACTACTACGGCTACTCCAGCGACAGATACTACTCGTATCTGAATAACTATTATGCATACCTAAATGCATATAATGCATATTTCCAATTCCCGTATGACGCATATTCGTATTACGCCTATTACTATGCGTACTACGCTTATGTGTACAGCTACTACGCGTATTTGGGCTACTGAGGCGGAGTGAGCCTGGCAGCCGGAGGCGCTGCGATGGTTTTTCCTTTGAGTCAAGGGTTTTGGATTTCCGGCATCCGTCATCACTCCCTTATGATTGCTTCCGTCCGGCCCATCACCCTTGCCTTGCATCTCTGCCGCTTTTGACAGGAGTTGGCATTGGCCTGGTTTTTGATGCGCCAGTTCCAGGTTGGAACCGCGTACGAATTGGTATGCTGAAAGAAGCCGCGAGGGGCAAAATTATCGCAGTTCCTGCGTGCGCGTGCGCCCGTCGCTGCGCTTCGGCCTGGCAGGCTCCATTTGGTTGCGCTTGCCAATGCGCGGTGCGCAATCCATTTGTCCACGCTCCATGTCCAGCCAGTCCGGTCACAGTTTTCGCATCTCCACCTTTGGTGAATCGCACGGCGGTGCCGTGGGAGTCACCGTGGATGGCTGCCCGCCGCGCATCGAGATTTCCGAGGCGGAGATTCAGCGCGATCTCGATCGTCGTCGTCCGGGGCAGAGTGAAATTGTCACCCCTCGCGCTGAGGAGGATCGGTGTAAAATCTTGAGCGGCGTTTTTGAAGGGAAGACGATCGGGACGCCGATCGCCGTCATCGTTTTCAACAAGGATGCGCGGCCTGAGTCGTATTCGGAGATGGAGACGACCTTCCGTCCGTCGCATGCGGACTACACGTATCAGGCAAAGTATGGCATCAGGAACTGGCAGGGCGGGGGACGCGCGTCTGCGCGTGAGACCATCGGGCGCGTTGCTGCGGCCGCGATTGCGAAGAAGGTGCTCGCACAATTTGCGCCCGCGCTGGAGATCGTGGCTTACGTGAAATCGGTCCACTCGCTCGTGGCCGATGTGGATCCCGAGACGGTGAAATTTTCCGATGTGGAGGCAAATATCGTGCGCTGTCCCGATGCGCCGATGGCGGTGAAGATGATCGATTTCATCAAGCAGGTGCGCAGCGAAGGCGACAGCGTCGGCGGTGTGGTCGAGTGCGCGATCCGCGGCGTGCCGCCGGGCTGGGGCGAGCCGGTCTTTGATAAGCTCGAAGCCGAACTTGCGAAGGCGATGCTCTCGTTGCCGGCGACAAAGGGCTTCGAGATCGGCAGCGGCTTTGCGGGCACGTTGCAAAAGGGCAGCGAGCACAACGACGCCTTCGAAATGCGCGAGGGCAAGGTGCGCACGCGCTCGAACCGCAGCGGCGGCATCCAGGGTGGCATCAGCAATGGGGAGACGATTTTTTTCCGCGTCGCGTTCAAGCCGACCGCCACCATTTTCCAAGCGCAGGATACGGTGAATGCCGCCGGCGAGGAGACCGTGCTGAAGGCGCGCGGACGCCACGATGCCTGCGTGTTGCCGCGCGCGGTGCCGATGGTCGAGGCCATGGCGGCGCTTGTGCTGTGCGATCACGCATTGCGCCAGCGCGGGCAATGCGGCACGGTCTGACCTCAGATGGACTTGAGCGCAGACTCCCTCAGAATTGCCTACTACGGCGTGTCGGCAATTTTTGTCGGTGCGCTCGGTTGGAATGGCTGGAGGCAGGGCGTCGTCCGGCAAGTTATGACGCTCGCCGCCATCGCGTGCGCCTATGCGGCGGCCTACTACGGTGCTTCGAGTGCGGCTCCCGTTTTTGGATTTCTGAAGTATCCACCGCAGATCACCAAGATCATCGGCGGTGTGGCAGTCGGCTGCGCGACCTTTGTCGGCGTGAATGGGTTGAGGCGCTGGTTTTTCAAGCGCACTGCGCAGCAGAAAAATGCAGGTGTGCGGCTGAGCTTCGGAGTTTTGGGAGCGATCATCGGCGTCGCTTTCGGGTCGCTTCTATTTTTGATCACCACCGGTCTGGTGCGTGCGGTCGGCACTGTCGCGGAATCGCGGATTGAGGACATCGAGCACGAGAAGAAAGTGGCGCCGATGCTTGTGCCGGAAGATCCCGGCCCGCTCGTGCGAAATTTTGCAAAGCTCAATTCGGCGCTCGGTGAAGGAACATCGGGAAAATTCCTCAAGCGCTACGATGCGGTGCCGGCCACGCACGTGTTCGTCACGCTCGCGAAGCTCGGCATCATGGTCTCGCGTCCGGAGGCCGTGGATCGCTTTCTCGCCTATCCCGGTGTCGAGAAACTCGCGATGCATCCGAAGCTCGTCGCCGTGAAGAACGACCCCGAGGTCTTCAAGCTCCTGAACGACGGCAGCTACGTGAAGCTCCTCCGCCACGACAAGGTCCTCGCCCTTGCGAGCGACACGGAGTTCAAGGCGCTGATGGAGAAGATGGAGTTTGAAAAGGCGCTCAATTTTGCTCTTAAGCCAGACGGGCAGTCTCCACCCTTGCCTCCGCTGCCGCCTCTGCCGCCGCTTGAAGCGCCTGTCGCACCCGGAGCGCGCTGATTTTTCCCGTATGCCCGCATATATCCCGACCATCGGACTCGAAGTCCACGTCCAGCTCAACACCCGCAGCAAGATGTTCTGCGGCTGCCCGGCCGAATACGGCTCGGAGCCAAACACGCACACCTGCCCCGTCTGCCTCGGCTACCCCGGCGCGCTGCCGGTGATGAATGGCGAGGCGCTGAAAATGACCGCGCTCGCCGGTCTGATGCTCGGCTGCGAGATCGCGCCGAAGTGCAAATTCGACCGGAAGAATTACTTCTATCCCGACATGCCGAAGAACTACCAGATCACGCAGTTCGACCTGCCGATCTGCATCGGCGGCGGCGTGCCGCTGCACGAATTCGCATATCCGAAGGACGTGCAGAAGAGCATCGCGAATCCCGGCAAGGTCGTGAAGCTCACGCGCATTCACCTGGAGGAGGACGTGGCGAAGTCCACGCACTTCGACACGAATAGCGGCATTGATTTCAACCGCGCAGGAACGCCGCTCATGGAGATCGTGAGCGACCCGGACATCGAGACGCCCGAGGAGGCCTTCGCGTATCTCACGAGCCTCCAGCAGATCCTCATCTACGGCGGCGTGAGCGATGCCGACATGGAAAAGGGGCAGATGCGCTGCGACTGCAACGTCTCCGTGCGCCCCGAGGGACAGAAGGAACTCGGCGTGAAGATCGAAATCAAAAACATGAACTCGATTTCCGCCGTGCGCCGGGCGATCGCGTATGAGATCGAGCGCCAGATCGCCGCGTGCGAAAAGGGCGAGACGCTCGTGCAGAGCACGCGCGGGTGGGACGACTCTACGGGCCAGACGCGCCATCAGCGCACGAAGGAAAGCTCGCACGACTACCGTTACTTTCCCGATCCCGATTTGCTGCCCGTGGATACGACGGTCTTCATGGACGAGGTCCGCGCGAAGCGTCCTGAGCTTCCCGGTGAAAAGCGCGACCGCTTTGTCGCCGAGTATGGCGTGACCAGCTACGACGCCAGCGTGCTCGCGAGCGAACGGTCGCTTGCGGAATATTTCGACACCGCCGCGAAGGGCGCGAAGAAGCCGAAGAACGTCGCGAACTGGATCATCAACGATCTGCTCAGCGCGCTCACCGCCGCCGAGAAGACCATCGCTGCGTGCCCCATCAGCGCGCACGCGCTCGATGAACTCACGAACCTCATCGACGACGGCAAGATCAGCTCGAAGCAGGGCAAGGAAGTTTTCGCCGAGATGTTTGCCAGCGGAAAAGGGGCCGCGGAAATCGTGAAGGAGCGCGGGCTGGAGCAGGTGAGCGATACCGGCGCCATCGAGGCGCTTTGCAAGCAGGTGATGGATGCGAACCCGAAGGCCGTCGGCGAATACAAGGCGGGCAAGCTCGGAAGCATCAATTTCCTCAAGGGCCAGGTCCTGAAACTTTCGCAAGGCAAGGCCAACCCGCAGGTCGTGAACGATCTTCTCGCCAAGCTGCTCATGTAATCCATCCGCCGATGCGTCCTCTTATTCTCGCCACCGCCATCTTCATCGCATTGCCGTTCCTCTGCGACGCCGCGCCGAAAAAGCTGAAGCCTGCGGTTCCAGCGGTGCCCGCGGTGCCCGCTGCGACGTCGGGGAAGGCGAGGCCTGCCGCGCTGATTGAGTCCGATCTGGATGGTCGCGAGTTCACCTTCCTTTCCCGCGCGATGGAATTTGGCAAAACCTTCAGCTACCTCGCCAGCCTAGCGCCGCGCTCTGGAAATTCTGCTCTGCGCGCATTCGACAAAGATCTGATCCACACGATCGCAGCGCAGGATACCGTGCTGAAGACGGTTGCCGAGATGCGGAAGATCAAGATCGCGGATGAAGCGGAACCGCCGGACAAACGCCTCGCTGCCAAGTTTGAGAAACTGCAAGGCGTGAAGCTGGACAAGGCACTTCTCGATGCCTTCCGGGAGGCGGACCGCATGGGAGTCGCCGCCTATGAAATGGGCGCGCAATGCGAGGATCTCACGATCCGGAAACTCGCTGAGCAGACTTTGCCGAAGCTCCGCAAGCACCTCGCGATGGTCGAGGCGATGACTGGCATTTCGCCACAGCAGAAGCGCTAGCGAAACAAGGAGCCGGGGTGCCCCCGCCCCGAGGATCAACGTGGGGCGAGGGCGCCCCTGCTCCTTGGAGGCGCGCGTCGCTCGGTGACGCCACTGCTAGCAGCAGCGATTCGGCGAGCGGAACTGCCGCTCGGTCGCGCTCAGGAATACATTGCGCCGCGCCTTCGTCGGGTCTTTCGCGCATTCGCACGCCAACGCCACGCGCTCCCGTTCGATCGCAGCCTCGCCGCTCACTTCCTTGATCAGCAGCGCGCCGATGGCGATGGCGCTGAGCGCATGTCCCGGTGGACGTCCTGCCACGTCGAAGGGAAGCATGACGGGCGTGGTCTCGGAGAGTTTCGGCTCGCGCAGGCCACCGAGGAGCTTCATCCACTCGCGCAGGCTGAGTCCGATGATCACGGCGACGAATGCCAGAAACACGCTCGTCACGCCGGCATCCATGCGGTTGTTGAAAAGCGCGGTCTGATTCTTTTGCAGCGCGCTAGCAGCAGTGGCGTGGGCAGCCTCTCCAGTCGCATCGGCGAGCGCCTTCTCGAGCGCGGGCATTTTTTCCGCAGCCTGCTGCGCACCTTGCAGGAAGCCGAGCACGGGGCGCTTTGGATCCGACTCGTGATGGAAAACTTTTTGCAGGCCTGCGGTCATGGTGACGGTGAGCAGCCAGCAAAGGGGAATCAGCGTGACTAGTGCGATGCGTGCCCGCCCGCGCTGGATCCCCATTTTCAAAAGGATCGTCGTCCCGAGGCAGAGCGCGATGCTCGCGAGGAGCTGGTTCGCGATGCCGAAGATGGGCCACAGCGCCTTCACGCCGCCATCGGGATCGAGCACGCCCATGATGAGGAAAAATCCCCAGCCCGCGACGATGACCGCGCTCGCGGCCACGCCGGCGGCGAGGTTCTTCGTGTCGCCGAGGCGCGGCGAGATGCCGCCGAGCGCGTCCTGCAAAAGGTAGCGGCCCACGCGCGTGCCGGCGTCCAGCGTGGTGAGGATGAAGAGCGCCTCAAACATCAGCGCGAAGTGATACCAGAGGTCGCTGCCTGCCCCGCCGGTGAAGCGCGCGAAAAGGCTCGCCATGCCCACGGCAAAAGTCGGCGCGCCGCCCGTGCGACCGAAGAGCGACTTCTCGCCCATCTGCTTGGCGAGCGCGTCCATTTCCTCCTTCGTCACCGAGACAGGCGTGCTCTTCCATGCCGTGCCTTCGGAAGTGAGCGCGGTGAAGCCGCTGCCATTCACCTTCGCGATCGTCGCCTCGGGTGCCCCGGCGCTGTTGATCGCGAGGTATTCGCCGGGCGGCAGCGTGCAGGCCGCGATGAGTGCCATGAGCGCGACGAGCGACTCCAGGCACATCGCCCCGTAGCCCACGGAGCGTGCGTGACTTTCGCGCGCGATGATCTTCGGCGTGATGCCGCTCGCGATGAGCGTGTGAAAGCCGCTGATCGCCCCGCACGCGATCGTGATGAAGCAGAACGGGAACAGCTTCCCCGGAACGACAAAGCCGCTGCCATCCACAAATTTGCTCAGCGCCGGCATGTGCAGTACGGGCAGAGTCACGAGTGTGGCCACGGCGAGGCCGATGATCGTGCCGAGCTTCATGAAAGTGCTCAGGTAATCGCGCGGTGCGAGCAGCAGCCACACCGGCAGCACGCTCGCGAGAAAGCCGTAGATGATGATGCCGACGGCCACGCTCATCTCGCTGAAGTGCAGCCGCTGCGACCACTCTGGCGACTCGTGGACAAACTTCCCGCCCCACACCGCGAGCAGCAGCAGCACGACGCCGATCACTGAGACCTCCATCACTTTCCCGACGCGGAAAAATCTCAGGTAGCCGCCCATGAGTAGTGCGATGGGGATCGTCGCCCCTACCGTGAAAATGCTCCACGGGCTCTCCCCCATCGCCTTCACCACCACGAGCGCGAGCACCGCCAGCAGGATGATCATGATCGCCAGAATCGCCGCCAGCCCGATGCGCCCGATCGTCCCCGTGAGTTCATCCCGCAGCATCTGCGCCAGCGAGCGCCCATCCCGCCGCATCGAGGCTGCGAGGATGATGAAATCCTGCACCGCACCGCCCAGCACCACGCCGATGAGAATCCACAGCGTCCCCGGCAGGTAGCCGAATTGCGCCGCCAGCACCGGCCCCACCAGCGGCCCCGGCCCGCTGATGGCCGCAAAGTGATGCCCGAAGACGATCCACTTGTTCGTCTTCACAAAGTCGCGCCCGTCCTCATGAATCTCACACGGCGTCGCCCGCCGGTCGTCGAGCATGAGCACCTTCGTCGAGATCCATTTTGAGTAAAAGCGATAGCCGATCGCATACGTGCAGAGCGCCGCCACGAGCAGATAGCCCGAGTTCAGCGGCTCACCGCGCTTGAATGCGATGCCCGCATACGCGCCTGCGCCGAGCAGCGCGACGATGGACCAGATGACGAGGGAGAGAGCTTTTTTCACAGGTGGGTAGGGTGCGGAGTCGCGCGTTTATCACCGATGGCTCCCTGCCCGCGCCAGCCTGTTCTTGAAGGACAGCGCCGGAAATCAAAGCGCCATTGCATCCGCATGGAGGTCGTTGAGCAGGCGGGCAAAGGCGGCCTCGAACTGGTCGTGCTCCATGGGGTTCCGTGTCTCTAGAAAGCGCGGGTTTTAGAGGGTGTACCCGAAGTCAGAAATGAAACGCGGAGGCGCAGAGACGCAGAGGAGGAAGATGGTGAGAATGCATATTTGCCCCGTTTTCTCTGCGCCTCCGCGTCTCTGGGTTTCAAAAACAGGACCTTCCACGGCAGAAAGCCGACTTCCGGTACGATCTCTCAAACAAAGGATGAGATTGGGATTAAGAATTCGGACGCGGAACGATTGACGCACACAGCGGAAAAAGTCCGCCCTTTACCTCTCCCAACCCAAACCACTCATGCGAAAACTCCTCCTGCCCCTTCTTTTCAGTGCGCTCTTCTCTGCTCTGCCCGGCCGGGTGTCGGCTGCGAATTACAAGGCGGTGGAGAAGTGGTATCAGATCGAGGCGGGGCAGTCGCAGATGGGGAATATGCATGGGGACATCGCGGTGGCGTCGAATGGCGATGTGTATGTGAGCACGATGGATCCGAAGGCGGGCTTGCAGGTTTATTCGTCGGAGGGGAAGTGGCTGCGTAACGTGCCGAATGCGCCGGCGGACTTTCACGGGTTTGTGATTCACAAAGACGCGGATGGGGAGTTTCTCTTCGGGCCGCGGTTGGGTGGGCAGGTGATCCTAAAGCTGACGCTGGATGGGAAGGAAGTGATGAGCATCCCGGCGAGCGCGATTCCGGATGAGTTCAAGAACAAGACGCCGAAGAACGCGAAGAAGAATGCGGCGGGGGAGGTGGTGCCGGACCCGAATGAGGGGAAGTCTTTCGTGCGGCTGACGGGGATGGATGTGGCGCCGAATGGGGATCTCTTTGTGACGGACGGATACTCGAGCAGCTACGTGCATCGTTTCGACAAGACGGGGAAGTATCTGAAGTCGTTCGGTGGAAAGAAGGAGCCGTACAATTTCAGCACGCTGCACAAGATCGCGGTGGATACGCGATTTTCACCGCCGCGCATCATCGCGTGCGACCGGGAGAACAAGCGGGTGGTTCACATGTCGATGGACGGGGAATTCCTCGGCGTGATCGCGACGGACCTGATGAATCCGGCTGCGGTCGCGGTGCAGGGGGACTTTGCGCTGGTGGGGGAAATCAAGGGGCGGGTGACCATTCTCGACAAGGAGGGAAAGGTGGCGGCGCAGTTTGGGGGGAATGATCACGCGGATGAGACGGGGACGAATAAGACGGAGCCGGACAAGTGGAGGACGGGCTTTGTCACCGCGCCGCACGGAGTTGCTTTCGATGCGAAGGGGAACGTGTACGTGGCCGAATACAATATCTACGGGCGCGTGCATCGGTTTAACAAAGAGTAGCAGGCGGAGCGTGCGGTGCGGCAGCGATGCTTGGAAAAGAACTCGCGCTTCCGGCGGCTTCGACGATATGCAGCGGACATGAGGATGCTGCTGATTTTTGCCTGCTGTGCCGTGCTCGCCGGGTGCAAGCGGGCTCGCACTGAGACGGAGCAGGTCGGCAAGGCGGCGACTCCTGCGCCGCGCCCGACGCCGCGAGTCGCGCTCGTCCCGAATGTCGAGAAGCGCACACCGGAATGGTATGAGGAAGCTGCTGCGGGCGGCGATGCGGAGGCGCAGGCAAAACTCGGGGCGATGTACGAGGACGGCAGTGACGGTGTGACAAAGGACGAGGCAAAGGCGGTGGAGTGGTTGCAAAAGGCTGCGGCGCAGGGTGAGGATGCGGCGCAGGCCCGACTGGGTGCGATGTTCGCCGAGGGAAAGCTGGCTCCGAAGAATCACGAAGAAGGTGTCGCGTGGATGGGGAAAGCTGCGGAACTAGGGAACGCCGCTGCGCAATCCAAACTGGGCGTCATTTTTGCAGAAGGACTCGGCGTGCCGAAGGATCCGGCAAGGGGACTAGGGCTGATCCAGGAGGCGGCGACGCAGGGGGATGCGGCGGCGGAGTTCAATCTCGGGCTGATGCTCGCGACGGGAAAAGGGATCGCAAAGGACGAGGCGAAGGCGGTCGAGTGGTATGAGAAATCGGCCGCGCAAGGGTATGTGCCGGCAGAGGCGAATCTTGGCGGAATGTATTCGGAGGGCCTGGGCGTGGTGCGGGACGAGAAGAAGGCGGTGGAGTGGTTCCAGATGGCAGCGGAGCGGGGGCACGCCGTGGCGCAGTTCAATCTCGCGATCCGGTATGCAGGGGGAATCGGGACTACGAAGGACGAGGCGAAGGCCGCGGAGTGGCTGAAGAAATCAGCTTTCCAAGGTTACCCGGCTGCGCAGTTCAATCTCGGCGTGATGCATGCGAATGGCATCGGGGGGCCGAAGGATCCCGCGCGCGCCTTCGTATGGTACACGCTGGCCGCGAGGCAGAATGATCCCGAGGCGGTGGTGGAATTGGCGGTGCTGAAGGACAAAATCACGCCGAAACAGAAGACGGAGGCGGAGAAGATTCTCGAAGGTCTCGGCGCGAACAAACCGGCGAAGTAACGGCGAAGTGACGGCGCTCGCGGAAACTGCGGGGCTTGCTAAGGCGCGACGGCGACTACTTTCGTATGCAGCGGTGCGGAGGAAATCTGCGGTTGGCTTTCACCTGTCACGCGGCGAAGGGATGCGGATTCGGTCTTCAGCATGGCGAAGAGCTTCGCCCGCACGGCTGCGATGGCCTGCCGGAGATCGGGGCTGCTGGCTGCGAGGATTTTCACCGAGCAGGCGGAATCGGTGAGGCGGCTGGCTCCGAGCCAAACATTTTCTCCGTGGCCAGATGCGAGGTCGGCGAGGCACTCGCCCGTCACCGCGGGGAGCGGACTGACGCAGAGGATGCTCGCGTAGTAAGGCGTCGGGAAATGGCGGAGCAGTGCGCGCTGCGTAGCGTCGCCGGGCATCATGGCGTAGCGTTCGCGCGCGATGTGGGCTGGGCCGACGTGGAGATCGGTGGCGATGCGCAATTCGCTGAAGGCGAAAATTTCACCCGCGGCGGCGCGTCCGGGCGCGAGCGATTCCGTCCAGATCAAAGTGCCGCCGGGCTCGACGTTCAGAACGGTGCGCTGGTGATAGCGAGAGCCAGCCTGTGGAATGAGATACTCCGGCCAAAAATCGAGCGTGCCGCCGGCAGCGATATGGAACTCCTGCCGCCATTCCGCATGGCCTTCCGGCATCGTGTGAATGCGGCTGGCGCTCGGCGCCGTGAGCAAAAGGCGCGCGCCATTTCCCACGGAGATGTGCATCTTCACGCGATCCCCGGTGAGCAATCCGGGCGTGGGGCTCGCCATATTCACGACGAGCCAGCCGGCGTCGTGATGTGGCTTGCTGATGTGAAACGGTGCGGAGAAGGACTGCCGCTGCAGCGCGGTGCGACCCTGCTCGTCCGTGCCTGCGTGCAGATTTAGATGGCCGATGAGGCTCATCGGGGGACGAGCCTGCGATGGCCTGTTGGAGAATTAATCAACGCCCAACGCCCAACGCCCAACGCCCAACTTCCACGGAACGCGACGACGATCCGTCGAACGATCGAAAGACGATCTCCGCGCATTGGGCGTTGGACGTTGGGCGTTGGGCGTTGGGCGTTGAAATCCATCACACGAAAAGCACCTCGTGCCGCAGCCACGCGAGCAGTTCGTCCTTCCCCTGCCCGCTGCGGAGATCGGCGAAGATGAACGGGCGCTCGCCGCGCTGGATTTTTGCATCGCGCGCCATCACGGCGAGGTCGGCACCGACGTGGGGGGCGAGCTCGATCTTGTTGATGAGCAGCAGGTCGCTGTGCCGGATCGCGGGGCCGCCCTTGCGCGGGATTTTGTCCCCCTGCGCGACATCGATCACGTAGATGAATGCATCCACGAGTTCGGGTGAAAATGTTGCGGAGAGATTGTCGCCACCACTCTCGACGAGGATGAGGCGCACGTCCGGGTGTCGGCGCTCGAGTTCTTCGATTGCGGCGACATTCATCGAGGTGTCGTCGCGGATCGCGGTGTGAGGGCAGCCGCCGGTCTCGACGCCGAGGATGCGATCGGTGGGGAGCGCTTCGCTGCGCGTGAGAAACTCCGCGTCCTCCCGCGTGTAGATGTCGTTGGTCACGACGGCCATCGGGATCTCGTCGCGCAACCACTGGCAGAGGCGCAGCACGCACATGGTCTTGCCGGAGCCCACTGGGCCACCGATGCCGATTTTTACAGGACGCGTTTTCATGGGGTCAGGAGATGAAGAGCCTTTCGTTCGCAAACTCATGCCGCATCGCGGCGATTTCGAGCAGCGGATCAAACCAGCCCGCGTCGTCGCGCTCCACAGCCAGCGACGCGCGGACCGTGGCCTCCGCAGCGGCGAGCGCGTGGCGGAGGACTCGCTGGCAGCCCTCCTGGCCGATGCGGACGATCTTCAGCGCCGCGCTGCACACGCCGCCGATGGTCTGGTAAAAATACGCCGCCAGTGCCGCATCGAGCGGGAAGCCTTCCGCGCGTGCCTGCACTGCACAGATGGTGAGATGATGCCCGTGCGCCTCGCCGCGCGCGATGGCTTCAGCAAACTCCAGGTAACGCGGCTGATCGTTCACTACGCGCAGCGCCGCGAGTCGCCGACGCCCGACCTGCATGCTTGCCTCGCGAAGTTCTCGGGCGAGTTTCCAAGCGGAGATTTCGCGATCGATTTCACAGAGCGCGGCAAAGTCCGCTGCGGCATGGGCGAACCGCAGATACGGCAGTTCCTGCGCGGCGAGCGCGGGCAGCAAATGCTCATCCACAAAAGTCCGTAGCCCCGATTCGTCACGCACATTTGCAAGCCGCGCGAATTCCTCGAAACCGAGCGAGTGGGCGTAGGCCCCGGTGGGAAAAAGCGCGTCGCTGGTCTGCAAGAGTGCGGGCAGCCACGCGAGATTGGTGTCGTCAGCACTCATGGGGCTTCATGGACGTGGCCCTTCGCGAATGGCACGAAGACGCGTTCGCAGGCGGTGAAGGGAATTTTTTCCCGCTCGAACAACTGGCGCAGTGCGGAATCGTCGGGCACGCGGATGACTTCGTCGGTGACCTGAATCGGGAAATGCAGATTGCCGATCGTCCACCCGAGTCGCGCGACTGGCGCGGGCTTCGGGATGAGCGCGACCTCCAGGACGGGCTCGGGTTTTTGCGCGATGCAATAGACGCTGCTCTCGCTCGCAAAAAATGCGGCGCCATCGCCGAGTGGCGCTGAAAGATCGAAGCCGAAGTCCGCACCATCAGTCGCGGTTCCGCGCCAGCGGCGCTTCGCGAGCACCAGCCGATCCGCGATGAGCGTGATGCGCGGAAGCGGCGGCGGCATTTCGAGCGCAGCGTGGATGAGCGTCATGCGCCCGGGCTAGAAAAGGAAGTAGCGCTGCGCCATCGGCAGCACGCTTGCGGGCTCGCACGTGAGCACGCGGCCGTCGGCGCGGACGGTGTAAGTTTCCGGATCCACTTCGATGTGTGGCGTGGCGTCGTTCCACAGCAGGTGTTTCTTCGTGACGGTGCGAGTGCCCTTCACGGCGACGAGGCGCTTGCCAAGTTTCAGTGAATCGAGCGCACCGCTTTCCATTCCCGCACCGCTGACGAAGGTCACGCTCGTCGAAAATTTTGCCCGTCCGTGCGCGGCAAATTGCGGGCGGTAAAACATCGGCTGCGGCGTGGGAATGCTCGCGTTCGGGTCGCCCATGTTGGCCATCGCGATGAGGCCGCCTTTCAAAATCACCTCAGGCTTCACGCCGAAGAATGCGGGCTTCCACACGACGAGGTCGGCGAGCTTGCCGACTTCGATGCTGCCGACCTCGTGCGCAATGCCGTGGGCGCGCGCGGGGTTGATCGTCGTCTTCGCGACGTAGCGCAGCGCGCGGAAATTGTCGGCGGCGGCGTGCGCGGTGTCGGGCGAGGCGAGCGCGCCGAACTGCACCTTCATCTTGTGCGCCGTCTGCCACGTGCGCGTGATGACCTCGCCGATGCGGCCCATCGCCTGCGAGTCGCTCGACATAATCGAGATCGCGCCGAGGTCGTGCAGCATGTCCTCGGCGGCGATGGTCTCGGGCCGGATGCGGCTTTCGGCGAACGCGACGTCCTCGGGAATTTTCGAGTCGAGGTGATGACAGACCATCAGCATGTCGAGATGCTCGGCGATGGTGTTCACGGTGAACGGGCGCGTCGGATTTGTGGACGACGGCAGCACGTTCAGTTCGCCGCAGACGCGAATGATGTCGGGAGCATGACCGCCGCCCGCGCCTTCGCTGTGAAAAGTGTGGATCGTTCGTCCCTTGAATGCGGCGAGCGTGGCTTCGAGGAAGCCGGCTTCGTTCAGCGTGTCAGTGTGGATGGCGACCTGCACGTCGAGTTCGTCGGCGACGCCTAGGCAGCAATCAATCGCCGCGGGCGTGGTGCCCCAATCCTCGTGCAGCTTCAGTCCGATGACTCCCGCTCGCACTTGCTCGCGCAATGGCTCGGGCGTGGAGCAGTTGCCTTTGCCGAGAAAGCCGATGTTCATCGGGTATTCGTCCGCGGCTTCGAGCATGCGGCGGATGTTCCAGATGCCGGGCGTGCAAGTCGTGGCATACGTGCCGTGCGCGGGGCCGGTGCCGCCGCCGATCATCGTGGTCACGCCGCTCGCGAGCGCGTGCTCGATCTGCTGTGGGCAGATGAAGTGGATGTGCGTGTCAATCGAGCCCGCCGTGATGATGCAACCCTCGCCTGCGATCACTTCGGTCGCCGCGCCGATGATCATCGTGATGCCCTGCTGGATGCCCGGATTCCCTGCGTGCCCGATGCCGACGATGCGTCCGCCTTTTATCCCGATGTCCGCTTTGATGATCCCCTGCACCGCGTCGAGGATCAGCGCGTTCGTGATGACGAGATCGAGGCACTCCGCGTCGAGCGCCGTGGACGACTGCCCCATGCCATCGCGAATGACTTTGCCGCCGCCAAATTTCACCTCGTTCCCGTAGCCGCCGCTCTCCGCGATGAGGTCGCGCTCGACTTCGATGAAAAGCTCCGTGTCCGCGAGACGCACGCGGTCGCCGACCGTCGGGCCGAACATGTCTGCATACTGGCGGCGCGTGAGGGTGAGAGGCATCGGAATTTAGGATTTCTGATTTAGTATTTCTGATGTTGGGGACTCTGCGACCGAGACAGACCAGCCTCGCGACGGGCGTTCACAAATCCGAAATCCGAAATCATAAATTAGAAATCTTCTCACAGTTTCCCGTTCACCTTCGCATTGAGGCCGAAGACTTCCCGCGCGCCGCTGAGGGCGACGAGTTCGACATCGCGCGTGTCGCCGGGCTCGAAGCGGACGGCGGTGCCGGCGGGAATATTGAGGCGGAATCCGCGCGCGGCTTCGCGATCGAAAGCGAGTGACTCATTCACCTCGTAAAAATGGAAGTGGCTGCCGATTTGGATCGGCCTGTCTCCGGTGTTCGCTACGCGCATCACTTTCGTGGTGAGGATCAAGTTTGCGGAAAGCCCGGCGACATCTTCGACGACGATGATTTCTCCGGGGATCATTCAGCGGATGGGGTTGTGGACGGTCACGAGTTTCGTGCCGTCGGGGAATGTTGCCTCGACCTGCACGTCGTGGATCATTTCGGGGATGCCTTCCATCACATCGCCGCGCGCGAGGATGGTTGTGCCGTAGCTCATGAGATCCACGACGCTGCGCCCATCGCGCGCGCCTTCCATGGTCTCATACGAGATAATGGCGATGCTCTCGGGGTAGTTGAGCTTCAGGCCGCGTTTCTGGCGGCGCCGCGCGAGGTCTGCGGCTACGACGATGAGGAGCTTCTCTGTTTCGCGCGGCGAAAGATGCATCGGTCAGAGAACGCCCAGCCCGAGGAGGATTGCAGCGGAAAGAATGGCCGCGCCCATGGCGCGAATCACGCGCTGCTGTGCGGCAGTCTGCAGGGCGAGGCCGCATGCGATGCCGATGGCGTGGAGCGCTGCGGTCGAGAGGACGAAGCCGGCGATCGTCTGCAGGCCCGAAGCTGCCGCCGGAATCTCGATGCCGTGCGCCTGACCGTGGAAAAGTGCGGCGATCGCGACTGCTGCCGCGCCTGCGCCGAGCGGCATCTTTTTTGCAAATGCGACAAGCGCGCCGAGGCTGAGGATGCTCGCGAGAATCACGGGTTCAATCAGCGGCAACTGGACGCCTGCCATTCCCAGCGCTGCGCCGGCGGTCATCGCGCTCACGAAAGTGAGCGGCAGCAGCCAGAGTGCGCGCTTCCCGAGTTGCACGGCCCAAAGCCCGACGGCGATCATCGCGAGGAGGTGGTCGAGCCCGGTGAACGGATGCGCCAGCCCCCAGCCGATGCCGCCCACTTCAGCGCCGTGGCCGGGATGGGCATGGGCGAGGGCTGGGATGAGCAAAAGGGCAAGAGCGAGTCGGGTGTGTTTCATGCCGGGAGTTTAGAGCGAATTTGCATGGGATTGTGAACCAAGAACATGAGTGACGAAGAAGATGGGTCGGCGTGAATTGGCGAAGGGCAGGAAAATCACACGGTGAGATGGGCCTGGACAACTGCATCCGTGAGTTCGGCGACACGGCCCGCAGCCACGACGACTCCACGGTCCATGATGGCGAATACGTCGGCGAGTTCACGGCAGAAATCGAGATACTGCTCGACGAGCAGGATACTCATTTTCGCCTCGCCGCTGAGCCGCTTCAGCGCGGAGCCGATCTCGTCGGAGAGCCGGCTGCCATCGGGTTGCTGCTTGCGGATCTGGTCAATGCACTCGGCGAAGCGATTGAACATCGCCGGGTGTTTCTCGACGCCTTCGCGGATCAGAACATTGATGGTTTCGGTCGCCTCGGCGAGCAGCGGGGAATCCGGCGAGCTTTCATTGCGATACGTTTTCAGCGACTGATTGATCTCCGCGAGCAGGCCGGGTTCGTCGTGGTGGCCACCGCGACGGAGCAGTTTGATGGCCTCGCCGATCTGATCGATGATGTTCGGTTGAATACCCTCGGTCGGCTCGTCGAGGATGAGGATTTTTGGCTCGGTGAGCATCGCGCGACCGATGGCGAGCTGCTGCTGCTGTCCGCCGGAAAGCATGCCGCCTTTGCGCGGGAGAAATTCCTTCAGAATCGGGAACAGGCTGAAGACGCGGTCCAGACTGCCGTTCAGTTTTTTCCCGAGCGCGACCGCGCCGATGCGCAGGTTTTCATCAACGGTGAGCTGCGGGAAAATGTCGCGCCCCTGCGGGACATAGCCGATGCCCGCGGCAGCGCGCGCGGCGGACGGGATTTTGGTGATGTCCTTTCCGTCGAGCGTGATTTTCCCGCCGCTGGGCTTCATCACGCCGACGATGCTGCGCAGCGTCGAGGTCTTGCCGACGCCGTTGCGGCCCATGAGGCAGAAGACCTGATTGTCCGGCACTTCAAAATCCACACCCCGCAGGATGCGGCTGCCGCCGATGGAAAGCTCAAGGGATTTGACGGTGAGCATATCAGTGTGAACCGCCAAGACGCCAGGACGCCAAGGAAGATGACGGTGGGACGAGGTGTTTGGAAAAATTCTGCATCTTGGCGTCTTGGCGTCTTGGCGGTGGCATCATGCGGTCCTCGCTTTGCGTCCGAGATACACCTCTTTGACGCGTTCATTGTTCTGCACTTCATCCACCGGGCCTTCGCAGAGGATGCTGCCCTGGTGCAGCACCGTCACTTTGCGTCCCGCTGCGATCTGCCGGACAAAAACCATGTCGTGCTCAATGACGATGATCGTGTGTTTGCCCGCGAGGCTCAGCAGCAGTTCGCCAGTCTTGTGCGTCTCCTCGTCAGTCATGCCGGCGGCGGGTTCGTCCACGAGGAGAAGCTTCGCATTTTGCGAAAGGAGCATGCCGATTTCGAGCCACTGCTTCTGCCCGTGCGCGAGTGCGCCAGCCTTCCAATCCTTCTGCTTCACGAGATTGATGGTCTCCAGGATTTCCTGCATCCGGGCGTTCTCCATCGCCGTCGGCTTGTGAAAAAGGCTGGCCCAGACGCCGCGGCTGCCTTCGAGGCTCAGCAGCAGATTTTCCCAGACGGAGTGATCGGTATAGACCGTGGGCGTCTGAAATTTCCGCCCGATGCCGAGCCGGTAGATCTCGTACTCGTTCATCCGCGTGAGATCGTGCTCGGCTTGGAATTCGATCTTTCCCGTGTCCGGCTTCGTCCGTCCGGTGATGAGATCGAGGAAGGTCGTCTTGCCCGCTCCGTTCGGCCCGATGACCGTACGCAGTTCGCCCTCATCGAGGTAAAAGTTGAGGTTCGTGATCGCCTTGAAGCCGGAGAACTCCTTGTTCACGCCTTCGGCAGAGAGAAGAAATTTGCGCTGTGCGGAATCAATCTTCATGGCTTCACGGTGACTTTCTCCGGCGTCTCGGGTTCCGCCTCAGCGGATTTGCGCTTTGCAAAAATGCCGCGCAACTGAGCAGGCAGACCGACGATTCCCTTCGGCATGAAGAGCACGACGAGGATGAAGAGCCCGCCGAGCAGAATGAGCCACAGGTCGGGATACGCACGGGTGGCCCAGCTTTTCAGGGCGTTGATTACGACTGCGCCGACGATCGGCCCGAGCAATGTCCCGCGTCCGCCGACGGCGACCCACACGATGATCTCCAGCGATTTGTCGGTCTGCATTTCCGCGGGATTGATGATCCCCACCTGCGGCACATAGAGCGCACCCGCAATGCCGGCGAGCACCGCGCAGAGCACGAAGACGAACAGCTTGTAGTTTGCCGCCGAGTAGCCGGAAAAAAGCACGCGCGTCTCGCTGTCGCGCACGGCGCGCTGGATGAGGCCGAACTTCGTGCGCGTGAGCCAGCGGCAGAGCAGATACACGATGAGCAGGACCACGGCAGTCGCGATGTAGAGCGCGCGCTGCGTCGCCCCGGAGCGCAGGTCTGCGCCGAGCATGAATTTGAAATCCGTGAAGCCGTTGTTCCCGCCGAGCAGCATGTCATTGCGGAAAAACATGAGCGCCGCGCCGTATGTGAGAGCCTGCGTGAGGATGGAAAAATACACGCCTTTGATCCGCGACCGAAACGCCAGATAGCCGAAGACCGTCGCGAGCAACGCGGGAATCGCCACGACCATGCACGCAGCGAACACAAAGCTTGAAAATGGCACCCAAAAACTCGGCAACTGCTCCCAGCCGAGAAAGACAAGGAAGTCGGGGATCGCCTTCTTGTGCTGACCGAGCGAGCCGATCATCCGCATGAGGTACATACCCATCATGTAGCCGCCGAGGCTGAAGAACAGCGCCTGCCCGAGTGAGAGCAGCCCCGTGTAGCCCCAGAGCATGTCCACCGAAATGGCGAGAATCGCGTAGCAGAGATATTTGCCCCAGACGTTGAGCGTGAAATTACTCACGAGGTCCGCGGCATTCAGCGCAGGGAAAATCACGATCAGAAACAGCGCACCGAAGCCGACGAGGAGCAGTTCGCGTTTTGGGATTCTTGCGTCCATTCAGCTTTCGAGGCTCCGGGATTTTGAGACGAAAATACCGGCGGGCCGCCATTGCAGAAAGAGGATGATGCCGGCCAGCACGAGGATTTTTCCGAGCACAGGATTGCCAAGGATTTGCTGAAGCCCCTGGTCCACCATTCCGATGCCGAGTGAGCTGAAGACAGTGCCGAAGAGATTCCCGACGCCGCCCACGACGACCGTCATGAACGAATCCACAATGTAGAGCTGGCCGAGGCCGGGGCCGACATTTCCAATCTGGCTGATGAATGCACCCGCGAGTCCCGCGAGTCCGCTGCCGAGCGCGAAGGTGAGCATGTTCACTCGCTCGGTGCGCACGCCCATGCACGCGGCCATGTTGCGGTTCTGCATCACGGCGCGGATGAGCAGGCCGAGCGGTGTCTTTTTCAGGAGCAAATTCACACCGATGACGATGCCGATCGCGAATACGACGACGAAGACGCGGTTCCACGGGAAGAGGATGTCGTTCACCGTCCAGTTCCCCGCGAGCCACGAAGGTGCGGCGACCTGCACGTTGTTCGCGCCGAAGGTGAGGCGGAAGACTTGCTGGAGCACAAGCGAGACGCCCCAGGTGGCGAGCAGGGATTCGAGCGGACGGCTGTAGAGGAAGCGGATGATGCCGCGCTCAAGCGCGAGACCGGCGAGCGCCGCAGTGAGGAAGCTGAGCGGGATGGCGAAAACGAAGTAACAATCGTAGTGCCAGCCTGTGGCGTTCATTCCGGGGAGATTGATGTGAAAGCCGAATGGAGAAACCTCAAGTCCGGGGCCGAAGACGCACTGCACGACATAGGTCGTGTATGCGCCGATGGCGATCATCTCGCCGTGCGCCATATTGATCACACCCATGAGGCCGAACGTGATCGCGAGGCCGATGGCGACGACGAGCAAAATGCTCCCGGCGGAAATTCCGCGGAAAAGCGTGCCAACGGTGTCCACGGTTCGGACGTGCGCGGCAATTTCTTTAAGGGCGGCGCTGGCCGCGGCCTGAACGTCAGGCGTGCCCTCTTTGGCGATTTGATTGAGCAAGTCCTGGCTCGGGATGGAACCAATCGCGCCAAGTTCGCGGCATGCTGCGATTTGTTTCGCGTGGTCTTCGTTCTTAAGTTCGGTGAGCGCAATCGCTTCGCGCAGTGCACGCTTCACACGGGAATTCGTTTCCTTCTGCTGCCGCTGGAGCAATACAGGAAGCCGTTCCGGATTCTGCTCCATGCCGAGCGTCTCGACGGAGCGGAGACGTTGTTTCACGTCGGGCGCGGCTAGCTGGGCGAGATCCATGACGCTCTTCATCGCCGTGCGAAGAAGGGAGTCGGTCTCCGCAGTATTAAGATCACTGGCAAGCGCACGCAGCGGCTTGCCGGCCTCGTCCATCACTGCCGCACCGGTGTCGAATCGAAAGACGGCCTGCTTTTCCTCGGAGTCCTTGTCGGCACCGAGCGTAACCGCGATCTTTGTCTCCTTTGGCCCATCCAACAAGAAGATGCCGCCCTCTTTCCAGAGTGTGAGCAGCTTCTCAACATCCTCACCTCCCGAGTCTGCAAGCAAGTGCACGAGCTTGGCCTGCTTCTCGGAATCATCGAGCACGGAGGCCTTCGCGATGATTTCTCGCGGGGTCTCAGCCCAAACACCAGGGCATAGCAGGAATGCTATGCAAACTAATATACGATACAGCATGAAAAATACGTGGGAAGAACTAACTTGCCGTATAGGGCGGGCCCTCGATGGAGAGCCCGCCCATCATTCGGATTTCCGGCAGAATCCCGGTGCCTACTTGCTGGCAGTCTTCGGCTTGAAGGTGCCTTTCAGCCACGGCTCACCATATACGCCCTCGAACGTCTTGAGGATCTTGAACTGCCCGTCAGCCTTCGTCTCGCCGATGAAGACGTTCTTCGTCATGTGCATGTTCTTCTGCGACTTCACAGTTCCGCCCGGACCGGCAAACGAGATGCCGCCCTTGAGTGCCTCACGGACCTTGTCCACGTCGAACGACTTCGCCTTTTCCACAGCGGCCTTCCACAGATAGACGCCGTCGTAGGACAGCGCCATCGGCGAGCACGTCACTCGGCCTTCCTTTTTCACACCGTCGAGCGTGGTCTTCTTCAGCCAAGCATCCCAGTCCGCGATGAACTTTTTGTTCGCGGGCGACTTGATGCTCTGGAAATAGGTCCAGCAGCCGAGTTGACCGACAAGTTGCTTGGCAGGGAGCGCACGGAATTCATCCTCAGAAATCGAGAACGAAACGACCGGGCAGGACTCCGCAGTCAGACCGGCAGCGGCGTATTCCTTGAAGAATGGGACATTGGTGTCGCCATTCAGCGTGCTGACCACGCAGGCCTTTCCGCCCGCGGCGAACTGCTTAATTTCGGCGATAATCTGCTGGTAATCGGTGTGGCCGAACGGCGTATATTTTCCCGCCGAGATGATCTTGCCGCTCTCATCCTTCTTGAAGCCGCCGCCGATGTTTTCGATCGGGACACCTTTGCTGAGCAGATACTCGAGCAGCACCAGATTAGTGGTCTGCGGATAGACGTAGTCGCTGCCCAGGAGGTAGAACTTCTTTTTTCCCTGAGCGAGAAGGTAGTCCACTGCGGGCGTCGCCTGTTGGTTCACCGCCTCGGCGGTGTAGAAGACGTTCTGCGATTCCTCCTCGCCTTCGTACTGCACGGGGTAGAATAGCAAGCCGTTGTTCTTTTCAAAAACTGGCAGCACGGATTTGCGCGAAACGCTAGTCCAGCAACCGAAAGTGACCGCCACTTTGTCTTGTTCCAGCAGTTGTTTTGCCTTTTCAGCAAAGAGGGGCCAATTGCTCGCGCCATCGACGATGACCGGTTCGATCTTCTTACCCATCACGCCGCCCTTGGCATTGATTTCGTCGAAGGTGAACTGGAGCACATCACGGAGAGAGGTCTCCGAGATGGCCATGGTGCCGCTTAACGAGTGAAGCACGCCAACTTTGACTGTGTCTTGCGCACTGGCAGGAGTGATTGTCGAAGTGAGGGCGACGCCGGCTGATATCGCGAGTGTTAGGGAATTTAGAAACTTCATTGGGTAACGATAGTATAATTTACAGGTTGTTGTGTTGGTTTGCTCAGGGAGGAACAGTGCAGAGCTAAATTGGCAAAATGGCCAATTGGGTGGCTGCCAGACCCGGGTCTACTGACGGAATAGTCGGTTTGTGCAGCAAACTCACCGTCCACGGTGAGTGAATGGGCACCCTATATGGTTCCGTGGACTCCCCTTGGCGTATTAGCAAGCCAAGGGGAGCCACAAGAGACCATGAACGGGTCTTAGAACGTGGTGCCGACCTGGCCTGAGAAAACCCACCGAGTGTGGCCGGCTCCTGTCAGGGCAGGCGCGGATGCAGCCGCGGCGGTCGAGCTCTGGTTATAGTAGGTGGCACCGCTGGTGAGGGTCCACTTGCCGTAAGTCGCCGGGATGAACGAGAGCGGAACGGCCGCGTTAACTCCTGCGGCGAAATACCCGAAGGTCTTGCCGCCATAGAATTTGTTGTCACCCAGTCCGACGGTGAGCGGCACAGTGAGCGTGACCGGACCAAAGGTGTGAGCGGGCGCGATGCCGACTTCATAGTACCAGCCTTGATTGGCGCCGGCGATGCCCACCGGATTGCCGATCACGCTCTTCAGCACTGTGACGTGCGGATGTACAGCCCAGGCACCCAGCAACTTTGAATCGTCGTAGGCCAAATTAAAGTTCAGGTTCCCGGCACGACCGCCACCGCTCACGAAATCGAAATCGAGATAGGTGAACGTGAAGTTGAAGTCCTTGGCAAAGGTGAACGAGATACCGGGCATCCAGTCGAACTCATACCACGAGCCGAGCGAGGTGGTGGGGGTCGCGCCTGTCCGGTTCGAGTGGATGCTGGACCACAGGCCGAAATTGAGCTGGATCTTATTCAGGAACCCGGAGCCTTCGTACATATTGAAGTAGAGGTCCAGATAAGGCTGCACGATTGCACCCTGATTTTCATTCACGACGCCCCGTGAGACGTACTCGCTGACAACGGCCACGCCGAGGTCCCCCGTGATGAACGGAGCTTTTGGCGTCTCGACGACGGTTTTGGTTTCCTTGCTCTTGGTGCCTGCGACGAGTGTCGGCAGTGGCGCGATGAGGAGCGTGGTAAGGATCTGCAGTGTCTTTTTGGTCATTTGTGTTGGTTGGTGTTGGTGGTGTTCTTACATTGCCGGATTTTGACCGACGCGGCCCCGTAGCAGCGGATGTGCCATGGCATTTATTTTCGAAAGTGGTGCTTCCGAGGCGGCTGCGTAAGCGGAACGGATATAGCAGGATAGGATTGTGGTGATTTGTGAAAATATTTGCATGATGGGTCAGTTCCAGCCACGGACCGACGCCGTTCGGTGTTGGGAAATCCGCAGGGTGTTGCAAAATGAACACCACCTTCGTGTTCGTCTCGACTGCGCTGCTGCAGCAGTGCGCTGTGCATCTGCAAAACGCTTGTATGCCGGTGCTTCCCGGCATCGCTGGTGATGATGGCCGAGTCTGTTAGGTCCGACGGTAGTCGGGAAATTGCCTGTGCTACCGACCTCGTTCCGCTACTGAGCCATCAGACTGCAGGATTCTGTCGCCTGTGGCAAATCAGTCGCTTGCTCTCAATGTTAGCTGAATCCCCTCGCGGGCGGATTCGATGCGCATGGTGCTTCCGGCTGCGATGCGTCTCGCGTCGGCGAGCATTTGATCGAGGAATGCGTCGTCGTGCGATGGGTCGTGGTGAAACAACTGGAGTTGCTTGACCTGCATGTCTCGCGCACAGCGGACGGCGTCTTCCATGGAGCTGTGCCCCCAGCCGGTATGCTTGCGATATTCGTCCGCCGTGTATTGGGCATCCAAAATGACCACATCCGCGCCTCGGATGAGTTTTGCGATTCCTTCCGGCTCTGCGCCGGGCTCCGTGCTGGCTATCTCATGATCCGGGACGTAGCAGATGCTTCCCGCGCTCGTATCCAGCCGGTAGCCGTAGCACATTCCTGGGTGATTCGTCCGGCACGCACTCACTCGGATATTTCCGACCTGAAATGCATCACCGCTCAATTCCTCGAATGCGATGCTGCCCGGCATCTGCGAGAGGCTGACAGGGAAATACGAGGCCTCCATTTGCCCTGCGAATGTGTCGTTCAATCCCCGGCGGACATCGGTGAAGCCGTGGACACATATCCGATTCTGGATCTCGTACGCGGGTGAGAAAAACGGGAACCCCTGAATGTGATCCCAGTGGGTATGGGTGACGAGGATCGTCAGATCCAGCGGCTGCCCGCGGAATTCCTCAGAGAGGGAAATGCCCAGTGGGCGAAGTCCGCTGCCTGCATCGAGGATGATGAGTTGCCCGTCTGCACGCACTTCGATGCATGAAGTATTGCCCCCATACTTCACAGTCTGCGGGCCCGGGACGGGGATGCTGCCGCGCACTCCCCAGAATCGAATCAAGGCTCCGTCCTGCTCGCTCTTGGGTGCTGGTTTGGGCGACATGGGTTGTTGGAGCGTGATGGACAAGAGTTGCCCCGTCAACACGACTGGGCTGAATGTGCATTATGCGTGCCGTGGAATCTGTTTGACGCACACTCCGCGTTTATTCTAGGGGCAACTGTGTTGTTCGTCGCACGAAACTCCTCCTTTCCACATGGACAATGGTTTGCCTCACGGGTGGTGAGGATGGGTGAGATGCGAGTGCGGCAGGCCTGCGATGACTTCCTGCGTGCGAGGATTTCCTTTGCCGCGGATTTTCAACCAGCGAATCTTCAGCAATGAATTCCGATCCCAAACTGGATGGGTATGCCGCCACGCTCGTTCCCGCCTTGCAGCGCATCCAGCATGAGTTCGGATATCTGAAGCGCGAGGCGCTTGAGCGTTACTCGGAGGAATCGGGCGTGCCGCAGCACCGCTTGCAGGCGGTCGCGAGTTTCTTCCCTCATTTCCAGCTGTCGCGTCCGAAAAAACTGACCCTGCGCATCTGCCGCGACACGACGTGCCACATGGCGGGCGCGGCAGATGCATTGCGTGAATTGCAATCGCTCGCGGGCGAACAAGTCGCGGTGGAAGGCGTCTCTTGTCTCGGTCGCTGCGATCGCGCACCAGCGGCCTGTGTCTCCATGCAGGGCTCAGAGCACGAACATCACTACCTTGGGCGGACTTCGGACGAATTTCGGAAAATCGTCTCATCATGCCTGCGAGGTGCGCCTCCAAGTCCCGACCGTGATGCCGATCAGGAATATGCGGCGAAGGACTGGGTGATCGATCCCTATCGCGGAAATGCGCCGGAGTATCTCGCAGTGCGCAAGGCCATCGCTGCTCGCGACGCGTCGCTAGTGGCGGCTTCGCAAGTTTTGAAGACGGAGCTTGGTTGGAATGCCTGGCGCGTGGAACGATTCCGGCAGGGTGCCATTCGCAAGATGGGCACGGAGATCCCGCTGGAGCCCGAGGTGGCTGAGGCTGTGCGTGCATGGCAGACGGAGTCTGCGTGGGCGAAGGGCGTGGAGCTCGGCGGTTGGGCGGACGCGCTGCTGGATGAGCTAAAGGACGCCGATCTGCGCGGCATGGGAGGCGCGGGGATTCCTGCGGTGCAAAAATGGCGCGACGTGCGCGATGCCGTGAGGAATGCGCGGCTGCGGGAGAGCGATGATCGTGCGTTCATCGTCGTGAATGCGGATGAAAGCGAGCCGGCGACTTTCAAAGACCGCGAGCTGCTGCTCCGCGCGCCGCACACGATTGTCGAGGGCGTGATTCTGGCCGGGCTGATCACGGAGGCGTCGCAGGGCTTCATCTTCATCCGCCACGAATATGGCGAGCAGATCGAGGCCTGCCGCGCGGAGATTGCGCGGGCGGAGCAGTTGGGATTCTGCGGAGCGGATGCGTCTGCGCTCGGGCGTCCGTTTCCGATTTCCGTTTTCGTCAGCCCCGGCGGCTACATCTGCGGGGAGCAGAGCGCGCTCATCGAGGCGATGTCCGATCGGCGTGCGGAGCCGAGGAACATGCCGCCAAAGCTGGAGACGAACGGCCTGCTGGATCTGCCGACGCTCGTGAGCAACGTGGAGACATTCGCGTGGTCTCCCTACATCGTGATTCACGGTGGGAAGACTTACGCCGGCCTCGGTGTGAACGGCTGGCAGGGCCGCCGGTTTTTCTCCGTGTCGGGAGACGTGAAGCGGCCCGGCGTGTATGAAGTGCCGATGGGGATCACGTTGCGTGAACTGATCCACGGCGAGCAATACTGCCGCGGTATCGTCGGCGATGCGAAGCTCAAGGGCCTTGCGCCGTCCGGGCCGTCCGGTGGATTCCTCCCTGCGAAGCTGACTGCCGCAAAAGGTCTGCCGCGCGATCACGTGAACAACAAAACGTGGCAGGCACTCGCGAGTCGCCGCGGCTTCGATCCCGCGGCGACGGAACTCGACATTCTCGACTTGGAATTGGAGCTGAATCTTTTCCGCGCACTCAGTCCCACGCAGGCGCTCGGCGCAGGGCTCGTGGTGTATGCCGAGGGCCGGGACATGGTGGAGCAGGCGGTGAATTCGCTGGAATTTTTCCGCAACGAGTCGTGCGGAAAATGTGTGCCGTGCAGGACCGGTTCGCAGAAGCTCGCCTCGCTCGGTGCGCATCTCGTGAAAGGAAACATCGGCGAGCAGCGCTGGAAAAATGAACTCGTCCCGCTCATCGGAGAAATGGGCAAGGCGATCTCGATGGCATCCATCTGCGGCCTCGGGCGCTCCGTGCCGATGCCGCTGAATACCGTGCTCGATTTTTTCCCCGCTGATGTCGCCGCTCATCTGAATCCGCAGGAGGGCAACGCATGAGCCTGGAACCTTTGGACGGCCTTTTCATCCGCGATGACGACGAAGGATTGTTCAGTCGCGACATCGACGGACAGCTCGTCCGTCTCGATTCGCCGACGGAATCCGACTACGGCAAGACCGTCACGATGCAGATCGACGGACAGCCCGTGACCGTCCCGCTCGCCGAGCCGCTGAAGGACGCGAACGGCAACATCGTGCAGGACCTCGAAGGCCGCACCACGCCGCGCTACACGACGATTTACGACGCAGCGCGGAAGCTCTACGTGAAGCAATCCGGCGACGAGGCGAAGATCCCGATCCCGACCCTTTGCCACCTCCCGCACATGACCCCCGTGGCCGTGTGCCGCCTCTGCGTGGTGCAGATCTACGGGACAAAGCGGGGCAAGCGCGCGGGCGAACGAAAGCTCCTCCCCGCCTGCCAGCATCAGGTGAAGGAAGGCATGGAGGTCTTCACGATGAACGATCCGGGGAAGGACGGCGACCGTGTGCGACAGACCGTGAAAGTGATGACGGAGATGCTGGCCGTGGATCACCTCAAGCCGTTCGAGCCGCCATCGCTCGATCGCGAACTCGCGCCATTCAACGAGCTCGCGCAGGCGGCAGACCGCTGCGGCGCGGAGCCTGCGCGATTCGATCTCGATGTCTTTTCAGATCCTCCTCCGGCGGCTGCGCCGAAAGTCGGGCGTCGCGGGCTCGATGCCTCCTCGCCGGTCTTCCTCGTCGATCACAGCGCGTGCATCCTCTGCGATCGCTGCGTGCGCGCATGTGATGAGGTGCAGGAAAATCACATCATCGGGCGGACAGGGAAGGGGGCGAATGCCGGGATCAGTTTTGATCTGAACGAGCCGATGGGCAGTTCCGGCTGCGTGCAGTGCGGCGAATGCATGGTCTCGTGCCCGACGAGCGCGATCACTTTCAAGCCCGGCGCGCGCATCACCATCCCCGCGAGTGATCGCTCAAAGGAAATCATCCCGCCTGCGGAGCTGATCTCCGATCACATCTTCTCCGGCATCTCGCCGAAATTCCTCCTCTGGCAGCAGGGCCTCGTGATTCGCCGCCGCATGAAGCCGGGCGAGATCGTCTGCAATCAGGGTGACGCGGGCAATACGGCGTTCCTCATCCGCAGCGGAAAATTCGAGGTGACCGTGAAGCAGTCGGACAAAAAGAAAGTCGTGCGATTTCAGCTCACGCCCGCCGATGCTTTCTTCGGCGAGATGGCCTGCGTGACGGGCATGCCGAGGACCGCCACCGTCACCGCGCTCGACAATTCCGAAGTCTGGGAAGTGCGCCGCAACGTGCTCGATCGCATCATGCGCCTCCCGACCCAGCGGCAGCGCTTCGAGGCAAACTATCGCGCCCGCGCCCTCGACCTCGTGCTGCAA
This sequence comes from Chthoniobacterales bacterium, assembly GCA_038227825.1. GTDB lineage: Bacteria > Verrucomicrobiota > Verrucomicrobiia > Chthoniobacterales > Chthoniobacteraceae > SXWH01. The sequence goes on along the minus strand of JBBRPQ010000012.1, from coordinate 49,284 downwards.
GGCGCCGAGCTGTTCAAGGGCATCGCGGAGGATGAGTTCAGGAAAATCGTCAACTTCCTCCGCCCCCGGCTCACGTTCGTCCGCGTGAGTCCCGGCCAGACGCTCTTCCGCCAGGGCGACCGCGCGAACGCCATGTATCTCATCCGGCTCGGGCACGTCCGCATCGGAGTCCGTCGCTTTGGAAAAGAGACCGGCGTCCTTTCCCGCGGCCCCGGCGCGATCCTCGGAGAGATCGGCCTGCTCGCGATCTCGCCGCAGGATATCCGCAAGACAGCCGATGAGGTGGATGATGCCCTCGCCGCCGCATTCGCCGGCGCAGGCGACGACCTCTCCGAAGCCGTCGAAGCCGGCAAGCGCAACGCCACTTGCTCGGCGCTCGGCTCTCTTGAAATGGCCCGCCTCAGCCGCGTGGACTTCCTGCAGCTCGCCCGCGAATTCCCCGCCCTCCGCCGCCGACTCGTCGAGCAATCCCTCACCGTCCTGCGCGGCAATCTCGATGGCAATCCGCTGCTCCGCGAATACATTGAGCACGGACTCTACGAAGGCCAGAAGCTCCTCGCGCTGAACATGGACCTCTGCACGCGCTGCGACGAATGCACGAAGGGATGCGTGCAGCAGCACGGCACCGAATCCCACGGCGCACCCGTCACCCGCATGCTGCGGGACGGCGTGCGCTTTGGAAATTTCACCATCGCCACCGCCTGCCGCTCCTGCAGCGATCCGCATTGCATGACCGGCTGCCCCGTGGACTCCATCCATCGCGGCAAGCACCTGCAAATCGTGATCGAGGATCACTGCATCGGCTGCGGCCTCTGCGCGTCGAACTGCCCCTACGGCAACATCAACATGGTCTCGAACGAGCGCCGCCTTGTCGAACTCCCCGATCCCGCCGACGAGAGCAAAACGATCATCCTCCCCCAGCTCAAGGCCGCCACCTGCGACCTCTGCGACGCCGAAGGCCACCGCGCCACGCCCGAGCCCCGCTGCGTCTCCGCCTGCCCCCACGAAGCCGCCTCCCGCATGAGCGGCGAGGAACTCCTCCGCCGCGTCCTGGAGGAAGCGGAGGGAAAGTCCCGCTAAACACAGGCCTGGAAGGAAAGGCGGCTTTGAGAGGCTGATCGCCGCCGCGGAGGAGCACGCAGAGCACTCCCAGTGATGGAGTGGCCGAGGGCCAAGGAGCAGGGGCGCCCCCGCCCCGAGGATCAACATGGGGCGAGGGCGCCCCTGCTCCTCGTGGCCAGTCCCAGTATGGGGAAAGACGCGCCGGGTGCCTGTTATGCCATTTCGCAGAGATAAGCGGACTCTTCGGCGCAAGCGCTGCCTTGCAGGCGTGGGCGGAAGCCCTAGTCACGCGCTCTCCCGGGCGCGCCTGCGATCCGATCCGCGCATCCTCACCAGTCCGGCTATCTTTGAAGGATGCTCTTAGTCATGCTCCTGCTCTTGCTCCCGCTGCGTTCGCCTCTGAAAAGAGAGCACGAACAGGAGCAGGACAAAGAGGCAGGAACCGCACGCGGGGTATTTCAAAAGCATCTTATTACTCCGGCGATTAAACAGATCGCAGTCTCCTTCTTAATCCTAATCCTAATCTTAATCGTCCGAGCGGTGAGATTAAGATTAGGATTAGGGTTAAGCACGCGTTGCCACTTGTTTTGTAGCCGGGCTATTGGAGCATGTTGAAAAAGTTGCTCGCGCAAAGTTGCAAAGACGCAAAGTAAGAGGCTTTTATCAGGGAATCCTTGCGCCTTTGCGCCTTTGCGCGAGTCTCATCCGGGACTTTTTTAATATGCTCTCAGGCTGGTTGGCTAATGGTGCAGGAATCAGATGGCCATCGCCGGGTTCGGCACGGACCACTCGCTGGCTCCGGCGGAACCATTCGCACCGGAGCGCGTCCAGCACGCCTGGCCGCGAGTGAGGCTCTCGATCATCGCGCGTGAGGTGGTGGAAAGGTCATGGTTTTGCCAGGGACCGTTGGCAATGGTCGCCACTTGGATGGAGTGGTTCAGCGCATTGGTCACACAGGCGCATTAGCCACATCGCCGGCGGGATGGCATTACATCACCGGGCGGCGCGCCGGTTCGCTCCACGGGCCCTTGCCTGCGGAACCCACCGCCGACACCCGGAACAGGCACGGCTTGCCCGGCTCCGCGCCGGGGACTTCCATCTTGGCCTTCGTCGGCGTGGCCACCTGCGACCAGCCACCCGCGCCCGTCGGATCCATGGTGCACTGCACTAGGTAGGACACGGCACCACCCACGGGCGCCCACTTCAGCTTCGAGATGCCCGGCGAGCCATTCGTCGCCACCTGGAGATTTTCCGGAGCGGCGAGGGGCTGCGACGGAGTGGCGGGCGGGCGCACGCCGAAGCCGGTGCTGAGGATGGCCACCTCGCTGCCCTCCGTGGCGATCTGGGTGAAATCCGCCAGATTATTGCACTTCGCAGTCCATCTCTTCTCCGCAGCGATGCGCGCGGCGAGCTGCTGGCGGAGATTGTCGCGGGCGCCGAGCACCGCCGTATTGGCTGCATCAAATGCCGACTGCTCCGCGGAGAACGCCGCGAGCGTCGGCCCGTTGCCGGGCACGAGCGGATTGCCATTGCTCTTGCTGATAATATTGGCGCCGCGGGCGATTTTCGCATCCACCGTGAGGCCGCTTAGGTTTGTCGTGATTTGTGACATGATTTTGTTCACTTTCTTGGGAGCCGGGCCACCCCGCCTCAGTCCGGAGTCGTATCGGGGTACGCCGTCGCTCCATCGGGGAAGGGGTTGTTCTGGCTCCTAGTTATTAGGTGTTGTCATTTGCTATCTGTTGTTTGCAGAGCGCCCGGCACTCACCGGGCACGGGAGGGAACATAGAAAGACCCATGCCAACCCCGCTGGCTCCCCTCCGATCCCTCGGAAAAAGCCCTGGAAAAATGCCACGCAAAGGCGCAAAGGCGCAAAGATTCCCCGGCAAAGACCTCCTCCCCTGCGTCTTTCCGGCTTTGCGTGACCCGCTCTTGCAAAATGCTCTCCCTCTTCATCTTATTCCCGCCAGAAATCCCCGCAAAGACATCCCGCCAACCCCTGCGGAACCGCCGCAATACGAGGACGACTGGCACAAGGAGGAAGCCTCAAAAAATGTCAAAGCCGATCGCGCCACCACTCCACGCAAATTTGAGAAAACCTTCTCAAAAATGAGAGAAACACCCCTCAGTCGGCAGAAAATGCCCGTCATTTTTCCAAAAACCCCCGTCACTTTTTGCAATTTTGCCGGGAGTTTTGGCAATTTTGCCGTCAGTCGCCACAATTTCGCCGTGAGTTTTCCGGCCCCTGCCGTCAGTCGCCACAATCTTGCCGTGAGTTTTCCGGCCCCTGCCGTCAGTCGCCGCAATCTTGCCGTGAGATTTCCGGACCTTCCCGTCAGTCGCCACAATCTTACCGTGAGTTTCCTCAATCTTGCCGGCAGTCGCGGCGAGACTGCCGGGAGTCTTCCCGAGCTTCCCGTCAGATTTCCCCGCCGAGCCGCGCGAACTGATGCCGAGGTGCGCCGCTGAATCGAGGTCGCCGCGCTCGACCTGTGTGAGCATCTCATTCACATCCGCAGCGCGCGCCGGGATTTTTCGCATGCGATGAAAATAAGCCGCTCCATCACCACCGTGAGCGCCACGATGGAGAGCACGAGCAGCGGCGACTTGACGGGTCACCCATCGGGAAAAATTTGCGCATGTGCGCTTGATTACGCACATGTGGAAAGCTGGCAACGCGCGGCGATGCTAGCATTTTTACGCGATGCGGATGGCGTGCGCCGCCTTTACTTCTCCGCCCTCGCCATTTCCGCGCGTGCCAGTTACACAGCCTCGCCATGCCGCATCTCTCCTGGAATGAAGTCCGCGACCGCGCCATCCGCTTTTCGCGCGACCACGCGCGTGACCGCTCCGAGAACGCGGAGAAGCAGACCTTCTGGAACGACTTCTTCAATGTCTTCGGCCTGCGCCGTGCCTCCCTCGCGTCGTTCGAGGCGAACGTCATCAATCTGAAGGGCAACAAGGGCGCGATTGATCTCCTTTGGAAAGGCCGCCTCCTCGTCGAGCACAAGAGCTTCGGCGAAGACCTTGGCCTCGCGGAGACGCAGGCCTTCACCTACATCGAAGACCTCACCCGCGAGCAGCGCTGGGAGGAGATTCCCCGCTTCGTCCTCGTCTCCGACTTCGCGCACTTTGTCCTCTACGACCTGGAGCCGGAGGAGCAGCGCGACCTCCCGCTCTTCGCGGGCCGCAAGGTCGAGCCGCACCGCTTCAATCTCGCCGACTTCCCGAAGCACGTCCGCCACTTCGCCTTCATGCTCGGGCAGACGCGTGTCCGCCTCGACCCCGAGGATCCCGCGAACGAGAAAGCCTACAAGCGGATGTGCGAGCTGCACGATGCGCTGAAAAAGGGCGGCTTCACCGGGCACGACTTGGAGCGCCTGCTCGTCCGCGTCCTCTTCTGCCTGTTCGCGGAGGACACCCTCATCTTTCAGCCCGACACCTTCACGCAGTTCATCCGCACGCAGACCCGCGAGGACGGCTCCGACTGCGGCGCGCGCCTGCTCGAACTCTGCGACTGGCTGAACAACCCCGCCGCCGACGGCGCGCTGGAGGACACCGATCCCTTCTACGGCTTCCGCTACGTGAATGGCGGCCTCTTCGCCGAGCGCCTCGGCTTTCCGCGCTTCAACCGGGACATGCGCAAGGCCCTCCTCGACTGCTGCGACTTCCAGTGGGCGAAGATCTCCCCCGCCGTCTTCGGCTCCCTCTTCCAGGGCGTGCTCGACGACAAGTCCCGCCGCCAGCAGGGCGCCCACTACACCAGCGAGCGCGACATCATGAAAATCCTGCGCTCCCTCTTCCTCGACGAGCTGCGCGCCGACTGGGAGCGCATGAAGGGCGACCGCTCCACCCGCCGCCGCCTCGCCCTCGAAGGCTTCCACCAGCGGCTCCGCGACCTCCAGTTCCTCGACCCCGCGTGCGGCTGCGGGAATTTCCTCGTCCTCGCCTACCGCGAGCTGCGCGTGCTGGAGATGGAGGTCGTCCGCGAACTCGCCGCCGGCACCGGCGGCCAGCAGCTCCTCCCCATCGTGAATGTGGACCAGTTCCACGGCATCGAATACTCCGAGTGGCCCGTGCGCATCGCCGAGGTCGCCCTCTGGCTCATGGACCACCAGATGAACCAGCAGGCCGGCGAAGTCTTCGGCCAGCCCATGGACCGGCTCCCGCTCACCACCTCCCCGCACATCGTCCCCGGCAACGCCCTGCGCACGGATTGGAATACCGTCCTCCCCGCCGCCCACTGCAGCTACGTCCTCGGTAATCCGCCGTTCATCGGGAAGGCGTTTCGCAATGCGGAGCAGCAGGCCGACATGGATCTCGTTTGGGGCGGGGTGAAAGGCGCGGGCGTGCTCGATTACGTCACCTGCTGGTATGTGAAAGCCGCGCGCTACATCACCGGTGCATCCGACTTCGCGAAGGAAAACGGGAGCGCACGCTTCCAGCGTGCTGCGTCCGGCATCCCTGCCGGACGGCGGGCGAAGGCGGCGGGTCTTCCCGACAACCCCGCAGCAACGACAGGCGCAGCCGCGCGCACCGGTGAAACTTCCCGGCAGGATGCCGGGAAGGACACGCTGGAAGCGTATGCTCCCGGTTTCCCTCGTGCTGCGTTTGTCTCCACTAATTCGATCAGCCAGGGCGAGCAGGTCGGCATCCTCTGGGGCGAACTCTTCCAGCGCTACCGCGTCAAGATTCACTTCGCCCATCGCACCTTCACCTGGGCCAGTGAAGCGCGCGGCAAAGCGCACGTCCACGTCGTCATCATCGGCTTCGGCGCGCAGGACCGCACCGGCAAGCGCATCTTCGACTACGAGGCCGATCCCGCCGCGCCGACGGAAACCATCGCCACCAACATCTCGCCCTATCTCGTCGAGGGGAATGATGTCTGCGTGTTCAAAAGACGCACGCCACTCGCAGCCGTCGAGCCGATGGTCTATGGCAGCAAGCCGGTTGATGGCGGCCATCTCTTGCTCGACGATGCGGAACGCGACGAGTTGCTACGCGAAGCGCCGGAGGCGGCGGAGTTCGTTCGCCCTTTCATCGGGTCTGTCGAGTTCATCAATGGAATCAGCCGCTGGTGTCTGTGGCTGACGGATGCTGCACCCGCGACATGGCGCCCCATCAAACCAATCATGCACCGCGTCGAAGCAGTGCGCGATTTTCGCAAGGCGAGCGAAAAGGCAATCACCGTCGCGCAATCAGCCACGCCATCATTGTTCGGCGAGCTTCGTCAGCCCGGCTGCGACTACCTCGTCGTGCCGGAGGTTTCCTCCATCAACCGCTCTTACATCCCGATGGGCTTCGTGCCCGCAGACGTGATCGCGAGCAATCTCATCTACACGGTGCCGGGTGCATCCCTAATCACCTTCGGCATCCTCACTTCTGCAATGCACATGGCTTGGGTGCGTGTCGTCGCTGGTCGCTTGAAGTCCGACTACCGCTATTCCGCCGGGCTCGTCTATAACAACTACCCGTGGCCCACGCCCACGCCCGAGCAGCGTGCGCGGGTGGAGAAGGCGGCGCGGGCCGTCCTCGCCGCGCGCGCACCGCACCTGCCGCCGCACGGCACGGGCACGCTGGCCGACCGTTGGAATGCCCCGCCGGGGCCGACCCGCTGACCATGCCCGCCGCGCTGGCGAAGGCCCACGCGGATTTGGACCGGGCCGTGGAGAAATGCTACCGCGCCGAGCCCTTCCGCTCCGACCGCGAACGGGTCGAGCACCTTTTCCGCCTCTACGAGCAGCTCACCGCCCCGCTCCTCCCGGCCACAAAGGCGCTTAGGCGCGGGCGCAAGGCTTAGCTGGGGGGGCCGGTCGGGCGGGTTTTGTCATCATTCAGAGGCGGTGAGAGGCTTAGCGAAACCATCCGGGCGCTTGCCGGGCTCATTTCGGGCCTTCGCAGAATGATCCTGCTCGATGGCAGGGAGCGCCCGGTTGATGCCGATTTGTAGTTGGCGGGCGTCGGGTGCTGCTCGCCGGGCAGCTCACTGAAACTGGTAGAGCGGGATGGCTCCGTAGTCTTTGGCCAGCGGCGTGGAGCCGACGTAGTCGAAGGTGAAGTCCGTGAGATTCGCCTCGGCGCAGAGGGCGGCGAAGGACTCGGAGGCGTAGATCTGGTTTTCCTGGGTGATCGGTTCGATCCGCGCGGCGAGGGAGATATTCACGCCGACAAAATTCGGGCGCTGCGTGACGGGGTCGTGCAGCGGGGAGACCGGGCCGGCGTGCATGCCGATGCGCAGGCGGATGCCGGGTGGAAGGTCGTATTCCGCAGCGCGCCCGGCGGCATCGCGGAGGCGGATGGCAAATCTGCCTGCGTGGGCGACGTCGCGGAAGACGAGGAAGAGTCCGTCGCCCCAAGTGTTGGTCGTGAGGGGCTGGTCGTCGGTCGATTGCAGCAGCCGCGCGACGGCGGTGAGGAAACGCCGGGAGTAATCGACGGTCTCTTCGTCGCCGAGCTTGCTGTAGCCTTTGCAGTCGGAAAACAGAATCGCACGAATCGCGCGCTCGTCGTCGCGTGCTTCGGGCCCGGCGGGTGGTGCGGTTCCCTGGATCGGGCCGGGGTGATCGGGGTGGATGTTTTCGATGGGGATTCCCTGCCGGAGCAATTCCTGCACAGCCCATGCGGTGCCGCCGGAGCCATCGCCGGGGAGCGTGTCCCACATCACGATGGCGCGCACTTCCACTTCGAGGAGACGCGCGCGGAGCTTCGCGAGGCCGATGAGGATGCGCAGGGCGAATTCAAACACGAGAGGATCGGACGAGGAACTCCGGCGACTCGCCACGCGGACTGATTTCGCACACGCCAGCGCCTCGTGATACATGGCGGTCCACGCTGGCTCCGCGGGCGTATCCACGCTGATTTTTCGGAAGGCCTCCTCCTCCAGCGGGAGCACGATGTGGGTCTCCGCGCCCATCTCCTGCATGCAGCGCAGGAAGAGGAGATCTCCTCCGCGGGCCGCACTCGCGTATGCGATCCGTGTGCCGTGCGCGGCGAGACTGGCGGCGAGTCGCTCGCGCACGAGGGGCACCATGCTCTCGGGAAAACGGGCCGGTGTGCGGCCAGGCTCATCCGTGAGGTGCCCGATGAAAACCACGAGCGGAGGCAGGTGAAAGCAGTCGTCGCAGATCGCGGCGTCGCCCAACACGCTTTTTGCAAGGATGCGTGCCTGGCGCCGGGTGACGCTCATCTGCTCGGGAGCGGGATGGAACGTGACGGCCTCCGAAAAGAAACGCCGGGCACCCGCGGCATCTCCGCGGATGAGCGCGACTTCTGCAAGGGTCGCCAGTGCCCAATAGTTGCGCTCACCGGATCGGTTCAGACAACTTTCGGTGCGATGTGCGAAGTCGAGGGCCACGTCGCGTTCGCCGAGCTGAATGCTCAGGCTCGCCGCATTGATCCCGGGATAGTAGCCGTTCGGATCACCGGCAGTTTCCGCTTCGGACAAGCCGCGCGCGTAGCATTCGCGCGAACGGCGCAGGGACTCGATGCGGTCGGATTCGCTGGCCGCGTGCTTTGCGACGTCCTTCCACACGCGGCCCAGCAGGCCCATCGTCTCGGCATCCTTGTGGCCGCGCGCGACGAGTTCATCGAGGATCGCTCTGGCGCGTTGCGGCGAACCGGTGCGCGCCAGCGCGTGCGCCTGCTTTTGCTTCAGCAGCAAGTCGTCGGGAAAATCCCCGAGCCCCGATGTGGCCAGCTCGTAAGCGGTGAAGGGATCCGAGCCCCAGCAGTTCGCGACCTGCCGGTGATATTCCGCGAGGGTGAGCGCGGGAACGGGCGTGGTGGAGGCGATGGGCATCGGCTGAAAATGTTCCTCGGTCGCGCGGTGCAGCCCTTCGCTATTTGCCGGGAGTGCCATTCACCCTGCCTGCGAGTGGCGGGATCGCGCCATGCGGATTCTGTGCAGAGGGGGGCGCGTGAAAGGTGTGGCAGCTTTGGCAGTCCCACTTGATGCCACCCGCGCGGCGCTGCTCGGCTGCGAGTTCCGCGCCGGTCCTGGCCGGGGGCGATTTTAGGCCGTCGGCGATGGCCACTGTACTCGCCGCGGATGGAGGTCGGTGACATTCCGCGCAGAGCTTCTGCGGCGGCATGAGGATGTCGGTGGTGAGCTTGCTGGTGTGTGCGTCCTTGTGACAATCCGCGCAATCCATGTGCAGGTGCGGCTGGTGGGTGAATGGCCCGCGCTGCACCCAGCGCTCCGCCATCGCGGGCGGATTTACGTGCGGGACACCGCCGGGATGCGTTGGGGTGACGGTGTGGCATTTCGCGCATTCCGTGAGGAATTTCCGGCTGCCCGTTTTCATGCGCCGGTCGTCGGGGTTCTCCTTCGGATCGCCGTCGAAGAAGACGCGCTGTTCCCGCTCCGCGAGGGTCGTGATGCCGCGGCTGCTCAGCGACTGGAGCCCGGCCTCGACGCGCTTGGCGAGCTGCGCGGCATCGGTGAATCCTTCGTCGCGAAAAGCGGTCTCGATCGCCACCGGGATGTTCGCGAGGAAGTAGCGCACTTTTTCCGGATCTGCGTGCGGGATGCGCAGCTTCGGGAGGTCCGGCAGGATCTGCAGCGTGTGGCAGAGCTGGCAGTGCTTCACGTGATTGATGGGCTGGTAATAGGCGCCCTCGGGGCCGGGCTTGTGGCAGTAGGCGCAGTCGAGCTTTTGATTCGGGCCGAGCACGGTGACGTCCGCGCGCTCATGGCGAGCGTGGTTGAATTTCACATCCGCCGGATCGCGCAGTCCCGCCTGTTCATAGCGGAAAGGCGGATGCCCGGTGTAGTCGGCGAAAGGCTTCAGCGGGCCGGAGCTTTCCGCGGGTGCGAGGAAGCGACGCAGGCCGTCGCCGAGATTGCGAATCTCTCCGGTCGCGGCCACGGGTGTGCCTTTGACGGGAAGCGAAGTGCGCACAGTGCGAAGCGTCTCGGCGCTGTTGTGGCACGATGCGCAAGTCTCGCGGCCTGGGCGCGCCATGGAGTCGTGGCTGACGTGTTCGAGATGGCAGGTCGCGCATTGCGTAGCGTGGACGACTGCGAGTTCCTTGGAAACGCCCCGCAGCGCGAGGCTCGCGGCCTGCGGCTGGTGAAGCGCGGAGCCGGTGTGGCATTTCATGCAGGCCTCATCCATGTGGGACCACTCCGCGCGCCGATGAGCGTCCTTGCCGTTGTCTGCAAAAACCGCGTTGAGCGAATCACCGCTGGGCCGCGCGGAGAGCAGGGCTTTCAGCGCGCCGAGTTCCGCATCCACATGGCACGCGCGGCAGTCATTCGCGAAGCTGGCGTGATTCTTCGAGATCGGGCCTTTGCTGAAAACGCTCGCACTTCCCCATCGGTGATACGTCGCCGCGCCGACGATGGAACAGAGCAGGACAATGACGAAGCACCAGCCGCGCAGCCCGCGCAGGTAGTGAGGCTTCCGGAAATACGCGAGGTTGCCCCAATACTTTTGGGAGATCTGTTTCGGCTTTGGCGAGTTTCCGTCCATGCGCGCAAATCAACCGATGAGGAGAAGTCGAACGGCAACACAGGCGTGCCACGCGGTGAAGACCAGCAGCGCGACGGACGAGGGCACATGGATGAGCAGCCATCCGTGGAGCCAATGCTGGAGCTTCGTCTGGAGATCCATGAGGCGGCGTTCCGCGCACCAGGCCTGCATCGTGTCCACGCGAGGTTTCCATTGCTCATCCACATTCAGCCGGAGCTTGCCGAAGATGCCATCGGCCGTGCGTTCGCTGCCGAGCGTGTGGCGCTCGCCGCGATTCGCAGCGAGGTAGGGGAGACATTCGTGATCGAGAAAGCGGAGCAGGATCTCAAGGGACGCATCCACGCCGGCGTAGATTGCGGATCGCGTGACCGTGGGGGACGCGGGGACCGGCTTCGATTTTGCGAGGCTGCCGCGCAGTTTCTTCGCGGCTTCGAGAAGCTGATTCCGCAGGTGGGGGATTTGCTCGAATACCACTTCGCGCGGCAGTCGCTCCGCCATCATGCGCGGCATGAATTGCTGGAGCGCGATGCCGAAAAAGCCGGAGCCCATGACGACGCCGTAGAGCACCATGAGCGCGCTGGTGTGCAGCCCGCCGCTGTGGAACCCGCAATGAAAGAGCACCAGCGGGATGGTGAAAATGGTGAGCCAGATGTGCGCCTTCAGCCAGAACTGCACGCTGCCGATGGGCCACGTGCGTTTCTTTTTCCGGATGCCGAGCGCGGAGGCGAAGAGGAAAATAAGGAACGCGACGGAGCCGAAAATCAAACCGAGCGGCGTGCCGCCGAATGTGTTCCGCGTGGGAGGCGCGCTGCCGAGCGAGGATGGGAGCCGCACGGAGAATGGCAGGAGATGCGGGAAGAAATTCGCGACGTAAAACAGGGCGGAGACGACGGTGGCGATGACGACGAAGCCGATCCAGGGCGCGTGGGAGCGGTCAATTTTCATTAGGCGTCCGGGAACTGCGACTTTCGAGTCGCCGGTGAAAACGTGCGTCGCTCAATGTGCCGACTCTGCGCGGAAAGCGAAGCCGGCGCACTGGAAGTCGCCGCTCCCAGGGGGCACGTCGCCGTTCGTCCGCAGGGGAAGGTTTTCCGGTTGGAAGTTGCAGTGCGTTCATGGCCGTGGAGTCGGACGCGCAGAACGCTAGATGGCGCGCGACGGCGGTGCCAGTTCCGAATGTCAGGGCGTGTCGCGCGGGAACTTCAACTGATGGAGCAGCAGGCACGCTCAGCCGTTTTCAGTATTCGACTTCAAAGTGTGCGCTGGTAAAAACATGAACTGTGGCACTCCGACGAACACTTCCCACCGCATTCATACTCGGCCTCGCGTGCGCATCTGCGCCGCCAGTGCGTGCGGCGGATGACCAGAGCGTCGCGAAGGCGCATTTCACCGGCGCGCAATCGTGTGCATCGTCGAGCTGCCACGGCGGCGGCGCGGGGCACAATGAATCGCTCATCTTCGAACGGAAGGATCGGCACGCGGTGGCTGCCGGCATTCTTGCAAAGGGAACCTCGCTGCGGATCGCGGAGGCACTGGGCATCACTGGTGACCCGAGCCTCTCGGCGCAATGCACCGTGTGCCATTCCCCGATGCAGGCCGTCCCTGCGGAGCGGCTCGTGAAGGGATTCTCCGCGGATCGTGGCGTGAGCTGTGAATCATGCCACGGTGCGGCTGAGAAGTGGCGGCTGTTTCACACGCGCAAGGATGTGACCTACCAGCAGATCGTGGGTGAAGGCCTGCGGGACATGCATGAATTTTACGGTCGCGCGAATGTCTGCGTGGCCTGCCATCTGAATCTGGACGAGCCGCTCCGAAAGGCGGGCCACCCGGAGCTTCATTTTGAACTCGATGGCCAGTCGCTGGCCCAGCCGCCGCACTACAAGGACGCACGCCCTTCGCTCGGCCCGCGATCGTGGCTGACCGGGCAGGCCGTGGCGCTGCGCGAGCTGAGCTGGAAACTCAAGGGCGAGCGGAATGAGGAACTGGCGGCGCGATGGAAGGCCCTCGTGTGGCTGCTTCGGAAAATGGAATCCGGCCGGAAGGAACTGGCTGATGGCGGAGATTTCGCAGCGGCAGAAAATGCGGCCGATCGTTTTGCGCGCGCTGCGTCGCGGACCGTGTGGACGAGCAGTCAGGTGATGGCGCTGCTGAAGGAATACGCGGCGGCCCACGCGGAGTTTGGCGATGAGAAAATCGCAAAGCTCGAGCATCGCCGCCGAGCGGAAGTAATCATGCCGGCGATCTCCCGGCTCTGGGCTGCTTGGAAAAAGGAAGGGGGAGTTGCGTCACCGGATTTCGAGCCTGCGCTCGACGCCGCGTTCCGGATCGCGCGTGATCAGGAGGATTTCGAGCCGTCGAAGTTCGCCGTGGCGTTGCAGGAATTGGAAAAAGTTCTCGGACGCTAGGAGCGACGCAGGGCCAGGGATCAGCGCAGGCGCCAGTCCCCGAGGTCGCCGCTGTAGAGGTAGGCGGATCCAGTGTGCGCGCCCTTTCCATCCATGTACCAGACGACGATCTGGCCTGCGTTGTTTTGAAAAATGAGGTCTGCGCTGCCATCGCCATTGATGTCCGTGGCCTTGCAGATTCTCCATTCTCCGTGGCTGTAGGAAGAGAGGTATGCGGAGGAGGTGTGCGTGCCTTTTCCATCCATGTACCAGACGACGATCTGGCCCGCGGTGTTTTGAAAAATGAGATCAGCGTGGCCATCGCCGTCGATGTCGGTGGCGGCGACGATCCTCCAGTCCCCGTGGTTGTCGGCGGAGAGGTACGCGGAGGTGGTGTGCGTGCCTTTTCCATCCATGTACCAGACGACGATCTGACCCGCGGTGTTTTGAAAAATGAGATCAGCGTGACCATCGCCGTCGATGTCGGTGGCGGCGACGATCCTCCAGTCTCCGTGTTTGTCGGCGGAGAGGTAAGCGGAGGAGGTGTGCGTGCCTTTCCCATCCATGTACCAGACGACGATCTGGCCTGCGGTGTTTTGAAAAATGAGATCAGCGTGACCATCGCCGTCGATGTCGGTCGTCGCGACGATCTTCCAATCCCCGTGGCTGTCGGCGGAGAGGTATGCGGATGTCGTGCGCGCCCCTTTTCCATTCAGATACCAGACGACGATCTGGCCTGCGGTATTCTGGAGGAGCAGGTCGGCCACGCCGTCGCCACTGATGTCTTCGGTGGAGAATCGCACGATCTCGGACGAATCCATCTCCGGTGGGACTGGCACGGGGTCGGGCGTTGCGGCGGCATCCACCGCAGCCACCGGATTGCGGGGGAATTTCGCGTAAGGGAGACGGGCACCGCCGTAGGAGTAGGTGTCCGAGCGGATGTTTGAATTTGCGAGAAAGTCCGCGCATCCGCTCGCAGCGATGATGTCGTCCTGATCCACGCCATCACCGGAAACGCCGATCGCACCGATGAGTTTTCCATCGCGGTAAAGCGGAAAGCCGCCGGGGAAAATCGTGATGCCATTTGGGAGATTCGGATTTCCGGGAAAGGCTCCGGTGACTGGGCGGCGTTTCAGGGACACGGCTTCCTGGAAGCCGAACAGCGGCCCGAATGGCATGCCGTCGATGCCGGGAGGAAAATTGCTCTGCGCAAGGAAACTGACCGCGCGCGTGGACATGGCGAGCTGGCTGTTTGAAAAGAACACGGCGGTGCGCGCCTTCTGCACAGCGACATCCCACGAAAACATCGTCGCATCGCCCACGCGGAATGTCCCGAGGACCGCTGGCGCTTCGAGATCCTTGTCGGGATTGTTTACCACCGCGATGAACACCTTCGCCGACGTGCCGAGAGGCAGTCGGATACCGGCGCGTGTGATGTTTGCGCGCTGTGCCGCCTTGGTGATGATCTGCGTGACTTCCGCCGCGGTGAGTCGGCTCGCGCCGCCGATGAGCTGCCTCGCCGGGATCGCAGAGACCGGGTCATCAATGAAATGGAATGTCGCAGATGGATCTGCCGCCGAGTCGAACACCGCAGGGCCGCGCACTTCGCCGGTTACGCCACTGAGTTCGACCACGGGATAGGGAAAAGGTGGCGGCGGCGCTTGAATGGGAAACCCGTCCACGGTGTGCCCCGGCAGACTCGCGAGCGGCAGGTAGCTCGTGGCATCCACGATGTCTTCCACGGCCTGCCACACGTAGGGGACTCGGATTCCGTTGATGAGGATATTCGTCCCGGTGATGTCGCGCGACGGACGAAAGCCACGCTGGCCCGCGAGCGCGACCTGTTCGTCGGCATCGCTGAGCGAAGTCGGCACGTAGCCGGTGGTGGCATTCGCCTGAGTCTCCTTGAGGAAAATCGCCGCGGCTGGCGCGAGATTCGTCGGGCGACCGTCGCCGGTGACTCCGATTCCGCCGACGAGATGGCCGTTCTTGTAGAGCGGCACGCCACCGGGCGAATCATTCAGCGAGCCGGGAAGGACTGGAGTGCCGCGGACGCCGGGAGAAATGCGGCGCGTGTCTCCCGGTGCTGCGGAGGCGCGGAGGTCGAGCGGGTCAAAATGCGAGCCGGAGAGCAGCGGGTTGGCGATTTGTTTCAGCCGGTTGATATCGGAAAAAAACAGATTTGAGAAACCGACGCCGACCAGCGGGCCGGGAGGAGTGTTCAATACGCCCGGCGGGAAATGCTGCTGGATAATGTATCCTGCCGTGCGCGAAGTGAGCGCTTCCTGGTCGCTGCTCAGAAATGCCGCCGTGCCTGCGCGGGTGATCGCGCCGGCGAGCAGGCCGTAGATTCGCAGCACTGCGGGATCGTCCACGCTCGTGAATGCGGGAAGGGGATTGGGAAGACGGCCCTGCATGTCCCAGGCCCCGAGCACAAAACCTTCGCGGTCGGTGACGCTGATGATCGCGCCGGGATTCAGCCACGCCGCATCGGTCGCGGCCTGCGCGATGATTTGCGTGACGTCGGCTTCGGTGAGCTGCTCGGTGATGGTGTCTCCGCGCAGATTCGGCGGAACAGGGATTCCGCACACGAGCAAAGCCAGGGCGAAGAGTGGGTTCTTCATCAGCGGGTTGGGTTTCCGAGTAACTTCGCGCCGCACGCGCGTCAAACTTTCGCGAGGCATATAATAGGTGCCGCCGCGTCTTTCGCATTGCCCCGCCTTGCAGTGAAACCTTATGACCGCCGCGTGCCGAATTCAGGCCTGCCCCACATCAAACGGTGCCGTGCATCGACGGATCGGCTCGCGTTGTGCGTGTCGATGGTCCTGCTCGGAACGTCTGGAGCGGGCGCGGCAAATCCGCGGCCGCGTTTCCGCGAAAGCACGCCTACGCTCTGTCCTTCGTCCATCAATGTGCAGGAGGAGCCACCGAAGCCGCCATCGCAATTCAATCCCGATCCCGGTGGTTGGAATGCTTCGGGACTCTCGGATCATCCAAAAGATCCGCTGCTTTTTCCTGACGATCCGATTCTTCCCAGCTCGCTGAAGCTGCCGCGCGGACGGGTCATCGGCCACGATCCGATCAAAAAGACATTCACCTACAATTCGTATCCGCTCGGTCGCGAAGGGCTGGGGCTTTTGCCAAATTCGGAGCCCGTGGCGAATCGCTGGATGCTGCCATTCCCGCACTGGCAGCGCTATCGCGATGCCTCGACTGAGACGCCGTATGCCTACGATACGCCGAAGCTCTGGCACCCGTATCGCCAGAGCAAACTGAAGGGCGACGTGCCGATTATCGGCCAGGATATTTTCCTCAATCTGACGGCGAAAAACTTCACGCTCACCGAAGCCCGAAAGCTGCCGGTGCCCAGCGGTGTGAGCACGGCGACGCCGAATGGCGCGGAGTTTTTCGGTCGTGGCGAGCAGGTGATGTTTTCCAACGACACGTCATTTGCATTCGATCTTTTCAAGGGCGAGACCGCGTTCAAACCCGTGAGCTGGCTCCTCCGAGTGAACGCCGTGTATAACAACAACTGGACGCGCGTGAGGGAAAATAACCTGCTCAACCCCGATCCGCGCGGCACTGGCGCGGGGCGCACGGCGGTGCCGAATACTTCCGCCATCGGTTCCGTGCCGGCGACGGTGGGAAGTGCGAATCCGCAGTCTGGAAACCCCGGTCTTTTCACGGCAAACGTCAATCCATCCGACGCGTTCAATTTCCTCTCGTCGCAGCTCCAACCGCTTGGAAATGCGGCCACGCTCGTGCCGATCAGTGGCACGACAGCCACGACAGCCACAACCACCTCAGCGACGACGAGCGCAAGCAGTGGGAAAAATGATTTCAGCGGCACCCGATACACCACGCGCTCGAAAGATTTCTTCGCCCTACAGGAGGCTTTTGCCGAGGTGCACATCCGCGATTTGTCGGACAACTACGACTTCGTCTCTTCGCGCTTCGGCATCCAGCCCTTCGTCTCGGATTTCCGCGGGTTCATATTTTCCGACACGAATCTCGGCGCGCGGATCTTCGGCACGTACGACAACAATCGCATCCAGTATAATCTCGCCTATTTCAACATGCGCGAGAAGGACACCTTCTCCGATTTGAACAGCTTCGATTCGCGGCATCAGCAGGTGGTCATCGCGAATCTGTTCCGGCAGGATTTCCTGTGGAAGGGCTACACCGCGCAATTCAGCGTCCACATGAATTTCGACGACGGCGGGCTGCACTATGACAAGAACGGTTTCCTCACCCGCCCGCAGACCATCGGCACGATTCGGGATTCGGCGAGCGGGCTGCCCGAGGGGCACAGTGTGAACGCGTATTACCTCGGCTGGACCGGGGACGGGCACATCGGGCGGTTCAATATCACGCACGCATTCTATCAGGTTTTCGGTGAGGATAAGTTCAATGGGTTTGCCGGGCACAAAGTGGACATCAATGCGCAGATGGCCGCATTCGAGGTGAGCTATGATCGCGACTGGTTCCGGCTGAAGCTCTCCGGCTTTTACGCGAGCGGCGACTCGAGCCCGACGAGCAAAACCGCGACGGGATTCGACGGCATTCTCGACAATCCGAATTTCATCGGCGGCCCGTTTAGTTGGTACACGCACGAGGGCATCAATCTCGCGGGCACCTCGGTGAATCTGAAGCAGCGCGATTCGCTCGTGCCGAATCTGCGCACGAGCAAGACGGAGGGGCAGTCGAATTTCGTGAACCCCGGCGCGCTCATCCTCGGCGTCGGCGCGGACTTCGACGTCACGCCAAAGCTGAAGGCATTCCTCAACGTGAACTACATCTGGCTCGCCGAGCCGGCGGCCGTGCGGGTCGCGCTCCAGACGGATCGCGTGCGAAATGATCTCGGACTCGATGCGAGCTTCGGTTTCAAATACCGCCCGTTCCTCACGGACAACGTGGTCATCTCCGCCGGCATGGGTTTCTTCGTCCCCGGCGGCGCGTATCGCGACATCTACCGCAGCAATACCGCGCCCGTCCCCGGCTTCGGATCGCGCAGCGCGGGCCAGGTGGATGACCTGCTCTACAACGGCTTTTTCACCGTCACTCTCCAATACTGAAAATGGACGCGCTCATTCGCCACATCTGCACTTTGCAAATCGTCCTGTCCCGCTGATGCGCAGATCTTCCTCCATCCTTGTCCTACTTGGTTGCATCGCGATCGCGGTGCCGTTTTTCCGCGTAGGCGCGGAGGATGGGCTCGGCCCGCCGACTTCGCCGCAGAAGGGAACGCCGGAGCCGCAGCAGAATCCGCCTGTGCCGCTACCGGGTGCAGAGCAGCCCGCGCTGCCGTCTGGCAATGGCGTCGGCCCACCGACATCGAAGGGCATTCTTCCAGGCCCAGAATTTCCAGCGTCCGCGCGCAAGCCCGGAAACTCCGCGCCGGAGAAACTCATCGGCCCCGGCTTTGGCCCGAAGATTTCCATCCATCCGAAATCACCAGGCAGCACGCGCCCGCCGCGCAACTGGATTGATCAAACGTGGGACGAAGCGAATCGCAAGAGCGTCGGCTGCGTGCAATGCCACACGACCACCGATGCGCACACGATGCACACTTCGCCGAATGTCATCCTCGGCTGCACCGACTGCCACGGGGGCAATGCGGCGCGCGGGCTCCCCATCGAGCAGGCCCACATCCTGCCGAAGAACCCGGAATTCTGGCAGTCGTCCGCGAACCCGCCGAACTCGACCGTCGTGCTCAATCACGAGTCGCCCGAGTTCATTCAGTTCGTAAATCCCGGCGATCTCCGCGTGGCGAAAAAAGCGTGCGGCCTTTGCCACGGCGACATCGTGGATCGTGTCGGCCACTCGATGATGAACCACGGCGCGATGCTCTGGAACGCCGCCGCGTACAACAACGGATCGATCGACATCAAGAACCCGATCGTCGGCCAAGCGTACGGTGCCGACGGCATCCCGCTGAAGCTGCTGAATCCCTTCGTGCCGACCGCCGAGCAGACGCGTGCTCAGGGAATCCTGCCGTGGCTCATCCCGCTGCCGCGGTTCAATCTCAGCCAGCCGGGAAACGTCTTCCGCATTTTTGAAAAGGGCGGCTTCGAGCAACTCTCGACCGGCATCCCCACGGTGGACGAGCCGCCGGGAAAACCGGAGCGCCGCCTCTCCCCGCGCGGACTCGGCACGCTGAACCGCACCGATCCCATTTTCCTCGGCGCGCAAAAGACGCGCCTGCACGATCCGCTGCTCGGCTTCCTCGGCTCGAATGATCATCCCGGCGACTACCGCTCGAGCGGTTGCAGCGCGTGCCACGTCGTATATGCGAACGATCGCTCGCCGACGAATTCTGGATGGTGGAGCAAATTCGGAAACCAGGGTCTCAGCTTCTCGAAGGATCCCACCATTCCGAAAAACGAGCGCGCGCATCCCGTGCTGCATCAGTTCACGCGATCCATCCCGAGCGTGCAGTGCATGAACTGCCACATGCATCAGGGGAATCTCTTCGTGAATCCTTTCCTCGGCTACACGTGGTGGGATCAGGAGACGGATGCGGAATTCATGTATCCGAAGGAGCAGCACGATCCGACTGATGAAGAACTCGTGCGCTCCACGGTCGCAAATCCCGAAGCCGCCGCCGCGCGCGGGCTGTGGGGCAGTCTCGATTTTCTGGAGAAAGTCGCGGAGCTCAATCCGAAGCTGAAGCACACGCAGTTCGCCGACTACCACGGGCACGGCTGGATATTCCGCGCGGTGTTCAAACAGGACAAAAAGGGCAACCGTCTCGACCTCGACGACAACATTGTCGCGCATCGCGATTTCAAACGCGCCGTGCATCTGAAGGACATCCACCTCGAAAAAGGAATGCAGTGCGTGGACTGCCATTTCGAGACGGACGTGCATGGAAACGGCTTGCTCTACGGCGAGCCGCGCAACGCCACGACCGTCACGTGCGTGGACTGCCACGGCACGATCAATGCCCGCCCCACGCTCATCACGAGTGGTGCTGGCGGAAAGACGGACCCGGAGGATCGCCGCAAGATCACCCCGGTTAATCTCGCGGAGAGCATCACGCCGTGGAAGCCGCGCTTCGAGTGGGAAGGGGATCGCCTTTTCCAAAACTCCACGATGGCGAAGGACGCGCGCTGGGAGATCCCGCAGACGATCGACGTGGTGAATCCGCTCTCGAAAAAGTACAACGCAAAGGCGGCACACGCGAAGACCGTGCAGCGCGATGGCGACACGTGGGGCGACATCCCCGAGCTGGCGAAGTGCAAGTCGAAGCTCGCGCACTCGAATGAGAGCATGGACTGCCAAGTGTGCCACACGTCGTGGGCCACGAGCTGCTTCGGCTGCCACCTTTCCATGAAGGCGAATCAGCGCGTGCCGCTGAACAAATTCGAAGGCACGCTGGATCGCAACTACACGACGTACAACCCGCAGGTCGTGCGCGACGACGTCTTCATGCTCGGCATCGATGGCACGGTGAAAAAGAATCGGCTCGCGGTGATTCGATCGTCGAGCGCCGTCGTCGTGAGTTCGCAGACGCAGAATCGCGGGTGGGTCTATTCGCAGCAGCAGACGGTGAGCGGCGACGGCTACAGCGGGCAGGCCTTCAATCCGCATTTCGCGCACACGACGAGCGGCGTCGGCACGACGAAGAACTGCACCGACTGCCATCTCGCGAAGGCGAAGGACAACAATGCGTGGATGACACAACTGCTCGGCTTCGGCACGGGCACGGTGAATTTCTTTGGCCGCTACGCCTACACCGGCGGCGAGGGCGCGCTGCACGGCGTGGTGTGGACGGAGGCCGATGAGCCGCAATCCGTCATCGGCAGCTCGCTGCACCAGAAGGCGTATCCGCGAAACTACGCCGAGCACCTCGCGCGCGGGCAAAGACTGAAGGAAGGCCACGAGCATCACGCGAAGGAAATCAACGACCTCACGCTGCGTGGCGAATACCTCTACACGGCGAACGGGCCCGCGGGCTTCGAGGTGTTCGACGTGGCGAACATCGATCAGAAGGACTTCAGCGAGCGCATCGTCTCCTCGCCCGTCTCGCCGCTCGGGCAGCGGACGTATGTGCGCACGCCCTTCGCCACCTCGGTCGCGCTGCCGGGCACGCTGCTGAATGATCCCATGCGCATCCAGAATCCCGCGAATGAGGAGCAGCCCATCCCTGCGTGGTACGGCTACGCATTCGTCACCGATCGCAAGCTCGGCCTCGTCGTCTGCGACGTGCGCACTTTGCTCGACGGCAATCCGCAGAACAACTTCGTCAAAAAGATCGCCGAGTATAATCCGGACGGCGTGCTCACCGGCGCGGATTACGGCGTGTGCGCCGGTCATCGCTTGTACATTTGCACACCGCGCGGCATCGCCGTCGTGGATGTGGAAAAGCCCGAGGCCCCGCGTCTCGTCGGCGAATTCACCGGCAGCTTCCTGAAGAACCCGCGCGCCATCGCGGTGCAATTCCTCTACGCCTTCGTGACCGATGATGAGGGGCTGAAAGTGATCAGCCTCGCCGACCCCGATCATCCGCGCGCGGTCGCTGGCGCGAGCGTCCGACTCGGCCACGCGCACAAGCTCTACGTCGCGCGCACCTACGCCTATGTGGCGAACGGCGCGGAAGGCCTCGCCATTGTGAACATCGAGAATCCCGAGAAGCCGCGGCTCGACCAGATGTTTAACGCGGGCGGCGAACTGAACGACACGCGCGCCGTGCAGATCGGCTCCGTCGCCGCCTCGATGTATGCGCTTGTCGCCGATGGGAAAAATGGACTGCGCGTGCTCCAGTTGATCTCGCCCGACACGGTCGAGGGAGCCTCCGGCTTCAGCCCGCGCCCCTCACCGCGCCTCATCGCCACGTATCCCACGAAGGAGCCGATGCTCGCCGTCTCGCGCGGACTGGATCGTGATCGCGTCACTGACGAAACTGGCGGGCAGACCGTCGTCTTCGGTCGTCGCGGCTCACGCCCGCTCCATCTCGATGAAATGCGCGCCCTTCTCCGGCACGACGACGGTTCGCTTTTCCGCGTCGAAGACGTCTCTGCGAAACGCGGAAAGGCCTTCACGAAATCCGGCATCGAACTCAAGCCGCAGCCGGTCGTGCCTGCCGCCTCAGCGCTGCGGTGAAGCGAGGCGCTCGCGGATCGCCTCGTTCCACTTCGCCCAGTCTTTCCCGAAATCCTTTCTGAGTAGATACTGCAGATTATCCCGTGCGCTTTGCGCGTACGGATGTTTGGGCTCTTGCGCGATGGAGACGAGGATGGGCAGCGCGATCGCATCCGGGCGCTGCATGAGATCGGCAAAAAGCACGCTCATCGCCATTCCGTGCGTCTGTGGATTGATGAGCGTCGGACGCAGCGCCGTCACGTAGTTGGCATCGGGGAGTCGTGTTGCCGCTTCTTCCGCCGCCCGCGCAAGCACCTTGGGAGGTAGTCCGGGCAGCATTCCGACGAGAAGCTGCGCCTTGTCCAAGTCGGAAAGATCCGCGCGTTGGATGGCTCCATCGATCGTCAATTCTGACAGCGCATCATCCCGATTGCGGAGCGGGATAGGTGCGAGTCCCTGTGCTTTCAACATTGCGCCGCCTTGCGCAATTGCGTGGTTGCTGGGCGAAATATGAGCGGTCGAGTCCCGTGTCGCCGCAATGCCAATCGGAGTGTGCTCCCTCGGTCGCCGATCGGCCGGGACAGTGGTCGGAGGCAGGGCGCTTTCACTCGCGCGCTCACCAATTCGAAAATGGCGGACCAATCCGATCGCGATCACAATGATGAAAAAAGATGCGAGAAGGGTTTTCATATTCTTCATTTGAATTCGGGACGGATTGGGCATCTGAAAACTGAAAATTACTTCATCTCTGAAGCTGCAAGAAAACTTGCAACCATTGCTGAAAAACTTGAGCGTTTGGACATGTTTGACGCGGTTGACACCAGAGTGCCTCGGGAAACGGAGGAGTGTGCTGCGGGTATTTATCTGGGCATGTTCCCTGATGGCGATCCGGTATTTGTGAGGCAGGCGTTCGAATGGGCGGATATGTTTTTCACGGGGAAGGTGGAAGATTATCTTCCCATTGATGCGCGTTACCATGACTTCGAGCACACGCTGCAGGGGACGCTCTGTCTCGTGCGTGTGCTGCAGGGCCGGCATGATGCGAAGGTGCAGCCAGCGCTCTCGCAGAAAGGATTTGAGCTGGGACTGCTGGCGATCCTTTTCCACGACACGGGCTATCTGAAGAAGAGGGATGACACTGAGGGAACCGGTGCGAAGTACACGCCGATCCATGTGATGCGCAGTGCGAATATCGTGAGGGATTTTCTTTCGGACAAGGGATGGTCGGATGCGAATATCACGGCGATACAAAACATGATCCGCTGCACGGGAGTGAATGTGGATTTGAAGGCGATCCCCTTTCAGAGCGAAGAGGAGCAGATGGTGGGTTACGCGCTCAGTTCCGCGGATCTGCTCGGGCAGATGGCGGCTCCGGACTATGTGGAAAAGCTGCCGGTGCTATACGCGGAGTTTGCCGAGGCGGCGAATGTGGACGGGGTGGATGCGAAGCGCGTGTGCCCGTTTTCGAGTGTAGAGGACATGATGCGGAAGACGCCGGCATTCTGGGAGCGCTATGTGTTGCCGAAGCTGGAGATCGACTTCGGGGGGCTCTTTAAATTTCTAAGCAGGCCGTATCCTGACGGGCCCAATCGATACATGCAGCAAATCGAGCGAAACATCGCCATGCTGCGTGACATGACCGGCGCACCGGCGAAGTAGGGACGGTGCCAAGTAATCTTGCGGGGGCGAGTTGTGAGTCACCGCTCCCCTGTGGTCACTTTTTCGTCATCACGAAGACGCCATCCCATTCCGGCTTCGGTGGTTTTTCGAGAAGGGCATGGCAGCGCTCGATGTAGATTTTGGCGAGTGGGTCATCGGGACGGGACTCAATACTGGAGTGGAACGATGCGATGGCGGCGGCGAATTCGCACGAGCGGTAGTGCTGCAAGGCTTCGTTGTAGCGCGCGAGGTATGTGCGGAGATTTTCGGGGAGGGGTTCGCGCGGTGCGCCGAGGACGGTATAGACGCGGTTGGGCTTGGTCTTTCCCTTCACGCATACGAGGTCCACGAGCTGGAGCGGGAAGATGTCCGCGACGAGATCGGCGGCGGATTCGCCGAGGAGGAGTTCGAGGTGGTATTCCTTCGTGAGGCTTTCGAGGCGCGAGGCGAGATTCACCGGGTCGCCGATGATGGTGAGTTCCATTTTCTCGGTGGCGCCGGTGGCACCGATGTTGCCGACGATGACAGGGCCGAAATTAATGCCGAGTCCCATGCGGAAGGGGCGGATGCCGCGTTTGGCCCAGCCGACGTTCAGCTCTGCGAGCGCGGTCTGCATCTGCAGGGCGGCGGTCACGGCGCGTTCGACATCGTTTGCCGGGCCGTCGCTCTGGATTTCGCCCCACACGGCCATGATCGCGTCGCCGATGAATTTGTCCACGATGCCCTTGTTGCTGAAGATGCGCTCGACCATCGCGGTGAAGTATTCATTGAGCTGCGCGACGAGCTGTGCGGAGTCCGCCTCCTCGGTGAGTGTGGTGAAGCCGCGCAAATCGCTGAAGAGGATCGCCACGGACTTGCGCACGCCTCCCAGTGCGGTGAGGAGGCTGGCGGGGTTGTCGAGGATTTCGCGCACGAGGTCCTTGGAAACGTAACGCTCTAGTGTGCGGCGGGTGCGCGCCTTTTCGAGGCGATCGATCACTTGCTCCAGGATGAGCCACACGAGGCCGGAGGAATTTGCCGCGAGCAGCGGCGGCGCGATGCTAAGGATCGTCGCGCCCGAGTGCAGGCTGAAGACGAAGTGGGCGAGAAAATACCATGCGGCGCTTCCAAGGATGAAGAGGGTGAAGCGGAGGAAGGGCTGCCTGATAAATGTGCTCAGCGCCCATGCGGCGAAGCCGGCGAGGACAATGGAGGCGAGATTCGCCAGTCGCGAGGGCTCGTGCACGAAGTCGCGATTGAGCGCGGCGTTGAGGGAGTGGAGGTGGAGTTCCGGTCCGGGAATGATGCCGAGCGGCGTATTGAGAACGTCGTGAGCCCAGTCGCCCAAGGGGCCAATGAGGACGATTTTATCGCGGAAAAGCTCCCCTTTGTTGTATGGGGGGCGTTCCCACATTTTTGAGAAGATTTCCCATAGTGGGCGTGTCGTGAATCCTTTCGCGAAGCGGATGCAGCGGGGATCGCGTGGCACTAGTTCCTCGTGGCCGAGCTTGGAAAGTGCGCGGCCAGTGAGTGAATGGAGAAGTCGGGAATCCGGCGCGGGCTGCCAGCCATTCACCTCATACTCGGTGATGCGGTAGCGTGAGGTGCGCACGATGTCATCGAGCTCCGGCCAGAAGCTGACGTATCCCACCCGGTCATCGAGGGGATCTCCGGAAGGAACCAAGGACTGGGTCGGGACGATGATTCGTTTGGTGCTGGTGCCTGTCCTCTCATCGGGTGAATCGACAAAATTCGCGCCGATCACGACCTTGTCCCTATAGCGATCCAGTGCAGCTTTGAGCTCGTCGTCGCCCGGCCGTTCGGTCGGGAAGAGCATGTCGAACACGACGAGTCTTGCGCCAGCATTCACGAGCCGTTCGATCACTTTTGCATAGGTGTCGCGCGACCACGGCCAGCCCGAGTCCTTCATCGAGCGCAGGGCGGGGGACTCCGCGATCTCCTCGGGAAAGGCGTCATCCAGCGACACCGTCACGCCATCGATGGCGAGAAACAGGAGATCAGGTTGCGTGGGTGAGCGCCTTCCGTGCTGGGTGAGAAAATCGCGCACTCGCCCCTCCAAATGCACAAGTGGCAGGAAATTGATCCAGTGCGCGAACGCGACGATGCCCGTGCAAATGGCGCAGACCACGATGAGAAAGGCGCGGCGGTGACGGTTTAGGAAGTTCATCAAGCGGAGGGGTTTCCCAAGTCGCATGGTGACTGGGAGCCTGGAGTTTGTCCCGCCGTTTCGGGAGTTGACTTCCCGTTGGTGCCTGACTCGACTGCGGAAATGAATGCACGTGCCGTTCTCCTCACGGGTTGTCGGATATTCGGGCTCATGCTTCTCACCGCGGGAATGGCGATGGGCGCTCTTCCATTCCGCTCTGCAACCGTGACTCGCCTGCAAAACAAAGCCACGATCGCGGAACTCGCCGGTGGCCAAGTGAAGGCATCCCGTCCCGCTGCCGTCGATGATGTGGTCCTGGCCAGCAAATTTCTTCAGACGGCAAGCGATGCCCGCGCGGAATTGGAGTTCCCTGACAAGAGTCTGGCGCGCGTCGGGTCGAACACTATTTTTTCATTCGATTCCCAATCCCGCACCCTCACGCTCGAAAAGGGGGAGATGCTTTTCTACCTCCCTCCGGGTGCAGGTGGAGTGAAGATCAAGACTGCGGCTCTGACTGCGGCGCTCACGGGGACTGTCGTGCTAGTCAAGGAGACAGGCTTCCTCGTGCTTGAGGGCACGGTGACGATCACCTACGTCGAGAACGGCGAGAAAATGACCATGAAGCTCGAGGCTGGCACGGATCATAATGCTGTGAAGAAAGTGAATGGCAGACTCATCGGGTATCGATCCGGTGCTTTTGATGAGGAGTGGACCAGGGAACGGAGCAAACTCGTGGAATGGACAAAACTGCCGGACGATGCGGAGGAAAAGATTTCGCTATACAGTCCATGGGCGAGTGAGACGTCGATTTTTGCAACCACTGCCAACTATGGAAATGTCACCGAACGTTTTCCATTTGGCGCCGCGCAAGTCCCGCGGGATACAGTCACGAAGGTCCTGCCCGAGGGGCTGGTCGGGATATTTGATTTGACCGGCGTATTTCTCGGACTGCGTCAGTGATGCGCTGGCTTTCGTTTTTTCGCCGCATTTTCAAAGAGAGGCGAACTGTTACCAGACGGACCGTCTTGACTGCGTCCAGCGCGCAACGCACACAGTCATTGATGAAAACGCGTCCACTTTACGCCATGCGATTGGCAACGGCCTTCATGTTGGGGATTGCGACGATGGCGGCGTCTGCGAGCCCATTTGAGTCGGCTACGATCACGCGAGTGGAGAACACCGTCACTGTCGGCGATATTGCCGGAGGAAAGGCATCCGCACGGCGCACTGCAGTCGTCTCCGCAGTCGTGAAGGCAAATCACTTTGTGCAGACCGGGAGCGAATCGCGTGCAGAACTGCAGTTCAAGGACACGAGCCTCGTGCGTGTCGGGCAGAACTCGGTCTTTTCCTTCGAAGCGAAGTCCCGCACGCTCTCGCTGGACAAAGGAGACATGCTTTTCTACGTCGCCCCAGGGCAGGGAACGGGGACCATCAAGACCCCCGCACTGACCGCGGCAATCACCGGTACGCTTTGCAAAGTCACACCCGACATGGTCGCAGTCCTGCGTGGATCGATCACTGTCACAGTCAATGGCGAACGCGTGAAAGTTCCGGCCGGTTGGGCGGTGAAGGTATTCAATCGCAAGGCGCAACTCTTTCAATTCGATCCGAACGAGGCGAACCGTGGCAAGCTATACTCGATGGGACCGCTGCCGGAGGATCCAGGGATCCAGATCCAAAAGGCCCGATCGGCATTTCATTTTCCCGGCCTGCCCCATGCAGGAGCCATTGATGCCGCAGTGGTGAATCCCAGAGTACGGCAGCCGATCGACATCCCGCGGCCCGTCATCGTGCAGCCGCGACCGGTGGCGCCTGCGCCTGCGCCGGTGGCGCAACCCGCACCTGTGGTAAATCCACCGCCGGTAAGAGATGTCATTTTTCCGCCTGCCATACAAATTTAGGCAGCGCGGGAAAACTCCCCGGCATTTCAATACACCGTGAAACCACATCCCTTCCTCACATCACTGCTCGTCGTAACCAGTCTTGCTGCCACGGCCTTTGCCGATCGCGCTAGTGCGCTCCAGTTGACAGAAATCGTGGAGACTTCCCGCGGTGCGACTGAGCAGTCGCCGGCCATCGTCGAAGACTTGGGAGACATTCGGCCTTTGGCGGATAGATCGCTTTTTCGAAAAATGCGCGTCTCCGTGGCGCTTCGCGGTGAATACGTGTCGAACGCCCTCTCCACCGGAAACCACGGCAGCGGTGATTTCCTCCTCCTCCCGAGCATCAATGCCGCGTTCGAGCAGCCACTCGCTCATGGTCTTTCACTCTCGGTGAACGCCCGCATCGAGTCCTTCATCTATTCGAGATTCGATGAATCCAGCTTCTGGGGCATCGGCGGATCCGTCCTCCTAAACTATCAGCCGACCAAGGATTCCATCCGGATTTACGCAGGGATCGAGCCTTCGTGGTACGCGAGCATTCGCAGTGGCGACCAGCTTGCGGAAGCCCTCGCAGTTTCCGCAGGCATCCAGAAGGAATGGGCATTTAATCGCGACCGGACGATTTTCTTCGTCGGCTACAATTTTTCCGATCATTTCAGCTTCCCGTCTGCGGATAACCGGAACTCGCACCGAGTCACCGTCGGCGTGACCCAGCAACTCCGGCAATCCCTCCACGCACAGCTCTACTATTCCTATCAATACAGCGATTTCACGAGCGTTCTTCGGAATGACTCGCGCAATCTGGTCGGCCTGAATCTTGTCTATCAGATCACGAATCGCTGGAGTGGCAATGCGACCGCCTACTTTGTGGACAACGACTCCACTCAGTCCCGTGCTTCCTATCAAACCGTGGGCCTCGGCCTCGGTGTCGCCTGCCACTTTTAGCTCTCTCCCGAAAGTGCCAGGGCAGCGCAAATCTCAGCGCTGAGTCCGTGCCTGCGAGCGAAGAGGCTCTCTGGAAAACCGATGCCAAAAAATGGACGGGATATGTGACCTGCATTTGATGGATGGTAAGGGGGATAGTGCAATACGGGCCGCCGCCGTTCCGGATTCCACTGAATGCTCCCATTGAGAACATTTCAAAGTTCGTTGCCCCCGAATCCACTCTGGCATAGAACCGCCCAGTTGCATTTCAAACGAGATTCAGAAGAGATTTATTCCCCCGCCTTTTGGTGGAAGCCGCAGACTCTTTTGGCAGTCGGAAAAATGTTACCGCATGCAATTCAAACCCCATAATTTCTGACTCGCGACACGAGGCGAGTTCAGTTTTTGGGCCTGTAGCTCAACGGTTAGAGCAGGGGACTCATAATCCCTTGGTTCCGGGTTCGAATCCCGGCGGGCCCACTTTTTGAGATCGCCGCCGACCAGGCTAAAGCTCCCGACTGCCTGTTACGCCAGCGACCGGTCGATCAGGTTCTTCGTGA
Source organism: Chthoniobacterales bacterium (assembly GCA_038227825.1). Taxonomy (GTDB): domain Bacteria; phylum Verrucomicrobiota; class Verrucomicrobiia; order Chthoniobacterales; family Chthoniobacteraceae; genus SXWH01. The sequence continues at coordinate 20,109 of JBBRPQ010000012.1, read as the reverse complement.
TGCGCTGGACGCGGTCGTCGGGGCCTTGTGGGCGGGACCAGTGCGACCATGGGAGCATGTGGCCGGGTGGGGAGGACATCGCCTGCGGCCACCAGATCGTTGCGGCGTTGAAGACGAAATTGTTCTTCGGGCCGGGAAAAATCGTGGCGGTCCAGTGCGCGGGCGTGGTGCCGCCTTTCCAGCTCGTGCCTTCAGCGACGACTTCGAGGCCGGGGATTTTCGCGGGCGCGCCGTGGTGTTCCCAGCCGACGAGGCCGGGGATGGAGTCGCCCATTTTCATGCCGGTGCCTTCGTAGATCCAGTGCTCGGGCTTTGTGCAGGTCCAGTCGCCGCCGCCATTGAAGGGCACGATGCTGCGGGCGCCGATGATGAAGCTCTCGTCGGGGCCGATGCGCTCGTAGTTGTTCGTGAAGACGGCCTGCTCCATGGCGACCTCGTCGTTGCTGAGTCCGGCAAAATGTCCGTCGCGTGTGATGATGCGGTTCGGGGCGCCGCTGGATGATTTGTAAAAATTGCTCACGGCGAAGACCGAGTTGCCGCAGAGCCAGAGCGCGTTCACGCCCGACTCAATCGAGCCTTTCACCGCGTCGTATTGCCGCAAGTCCCAATACTCGTCGTGGCCGACGCTGAGGAAAGTTTTGTAGCGCGTGAGCTGCGATGCGTCGAGGCAGTCGCTGTTCGAGCAATACGTCACATCGTAGCCTTGCTGCTCTAGCCAGTAGGCGAGGGGGAACTCGAAGCAGAGCCATTCGCCACTGCCGAGCGACTGCGGGTTTTCGTAGATCTGCGAGTATTTCCCGTAGGGCCGGTCGAAGCTCGCGGAGACGCCGCGTGCGTGCGCGCCGCGCGGGTCGGTATAGAGAGAATAGGTGTCGGGCCATTTGTTGTAGGCCTGCCAGGTGTTATCGCTGCACTGGAAGAGGATGTCGGCCTTGCGTGTGTCGCGCACGATGAAGATGACGTAGTTCTGCCAATACGGCTTGTCTGCGGCGTCCGGCAGGGTGTTGAGCCGTCCGAGATAGACGCCGCTCGGCCAGTCGGCGGGAATGTTCAGCGAAGTGCTCGGCTCCCACTTGCATTCGCGCAGTCGCTTGTCGCCGATTTCGGGATCGGGCTGCTTTTTGCCCGCGAACGGCCCGAGTGTGGTCATGTGCCGTGCGCCGCGTCCGCCGTAGTAGCCGGTGCGGAAAATCTCGATGGTGAAATTCGCAGGCGGATTCGTGCTCACCATGATGTCGAGCGACTCGCCGGCGAGGATGGATTGCTTCGAGCAGTAGCCTTCGATGTTCGAGGCGCGAACGCCGAGGGCTTTGTCGAGCCGCACGCGGGTGAGCTGCCAGTCACGCGCGCCTTCCTTCGCGTTTTCCTCGCGGATGGAAACGGCGTGCGGCTTCTCCGTCGCTGCCTCTGCCTTCACCCCAGCGAGCGTGCTGCCGAGCGCGGCAGTGGCGGAGGATTTCAAAAAGCTGCGTCGTGAAAGTGCGGAGGCGTCGGTGTCGGCGTCGGAGTGTTCGGGTCTCATGTTCAGGGGTAGTGCGTTGGGGCTACAGGGATAATCCCGGTGGTATGTGGAAAATTGGATGCCGCGACTTTGGAGGAGCCAAATCTATCCCGAATGGGATCCAGAGATCGCAAAATAGATGTCGAAAAATCCCGTGCCTTCCCGCTTCTCGAATCGTTCCGCAAAGTCTCTGCGGAATTGATCAGAGTAGATTTGACGGCCCTGATCATACCAGTTTGTGCTCGTGAACGGCACGCCCACCATGTGCAACTTCGCCTACAGCGGCCGCCTCACCGAGGCGGACCACCTCGGCAACATCGCCTACCGCGCCGGCAAGAAACTCGAATGGGACACCGCCGCCATGCGAATCCCCAACGCCCCCGACGCCGAGCGCTTCCTCCGCCGCGAGTATCGCAAGGGGTGGACGCTGGGGTAGGCGATCTGTAAAGAGCGCATATGCCGATACCCGCGTGCATTCTCTTTCCAGTCGTATAATCACCTGTTAGGCGTCGCTTGCGCATCTACCACGGACCAAATGCCGGTGGTCGAGCGAAGCGAACGAAACCACCGGATCGCCGGAAAAAAGAAGAACCCGCCCCGGCAGGGCGACGGAATGCCGCACGCATTCAGTTTCCATCGCCCCTGCCGGGGTGCATATTTGATGGATGGCGTGATCCGGTGGTTTCGTTCGCTGCGCTCGCTCCAAGGGCGGCTAATCTCCGTCAGCCCTCAGGGCTGAGATGAAGGATTGATGGGCAAACCGCCGGGCTTCCCCTAGAACCCGCGGCAGGTCGCGGGCAAACTGCCGCAGATTACGGGCGATTTGCCGCGATGTGCGTGCAATCTTGTATGGGTTCGCGGCGTTCCTGCCTGAGTTTTTGGCGAAACTGTGTGGATGTTCTGGAAATTGGCTACTACTTACGGAAAAATTCCGTAATGGTATGAAACAATGGCAAAGTTGTTTGATAAACTGATGTAGTCTTACAGAGAAATGCCAAAAGTTTGTGAAAAAACCTAGAGGAGTTGTTTGAATTCCAGGAAATTTCTTGAAAATGCTTGGGCTTTTCGGAAAAAATCCGAGGCTGTTTTGGAAAAGCCCGAAAGTCTTCGGGAAAAAGCCGAAACTTTTTGTAAAAAGGCCGAAAGTCTTTGGAAAAAAGCTGAGGCTTTTTGTAAAAAGTCCGGAGCTTTTTTGAAAAAGGCCGAAGCTTTTGGGAAAACTGCCGGTGCTTTTTGGACAAAAACCGAGGCTTTCCGGAAGATTGTCGGGAGTTCAGGTTCTTCGTGATGCGCTGCACGCGTTCCTCGTCGCTGCGCTGGCAGGGTTGCTGACAGCCTGGAGGGCTGATGGAAATGAGCCGGTGGTGCAGCGCAGTCGCGTCGGACGCGGCGCAGCGAAACCACCGGATCGCCGGAAAAAAGAAGAACCCGCCCCGGCAGGGGCGACGGAATGCCGCGCGCATCCAGTTTCCATCGCCCGGATGCACCCAGGAAAACGGGAGCGCACGCTTCCAGCGTGCCGCGTCCGGCATCCTTGCCGGACGCAGGGCGAAGGCGGTGGGGTTTGCCGTTCTCGGCGAAGGAAAAGCAGTCGCAGGCCCGCAGCCCGGTGCATCTTTCCGGCAGGATGCCGGAAAGGACACGCTGCAAGCGTGTGCTCCCATTTTTCCTGTGTGCTATTGGGCGTGATGCGCGCTGAACGTCGCCGTCACGCGCTGATTGCGCCGTCGAGGAGGTTCTTCGCGATGCGCTGGATGCGGTCGTGAGGGTCGTGAGGATGCGCGGGACTGCTTTGCGCGCGAACGCCACAGTTGAACCCCGCCTGCATCTCCTGCAATCTCGCGAGAATGCCTTTTCCGGGCCGACTCAATACTTTCCAGCGCACGATGCTGCTGTGGGATGAAATGCACGCTTACAACGCGGTGCATATCGCGCGTGTGCCTGCGGCGCTCGATGTGGATCGCCTGCGTGCGGTGCTCGCAAAGGTGCTGGAAGAGCGTGGGATCACGGGGCTGCGGATGGATGCGAAGGAGCGCGGATTTGAATTCCACGGCGGCGCTGCGGTGATCGATCTCACCGTGTGCGACGATGTCGGGGATGTGCGCGAATCGCTGCGTGCGGAGATGGAGTGGCAGATCAATGTAAGATTCGACTCCAACTCGGAATTCACGCCATTCCGCTTTTTTGCAGTGCCGGATGGTGCGTCGTTCTGGCTGGGCATCACCTATTTCCACGCGATCGCCGATGCCGAGCCGATCGTGCGACTGGCGATGGATCTCGTCGCGGCTCTCACGAACGTTGGCACGCCGACAAAACTCGACCGATGGAACTGCCACGCGGATACGCGGGGTCGCGGGCCTGCGCGGCTGTGGCTCTGGCTGCGGAAGGTTGTTGCACTGCCAGCGCAGTTTCGCGCGATGAGGAAGGCCATCCGCACGGATGGCACCGACGCTGAGGATTTTGGAAATGGTGTGGAGCTTTTCACCCTCAGCGGTGCCGAACTGGATACGCTGATCGCCGCAGGCAAGCGGATCGCTGTCACGGTGAATGATCTGTTTCTCGCGCTGATGATGGGGTCGCTCGCGCCGCTCTGCAAAGCTACGCAGCGCCAGGGCCGCGACTGCATTTCGCTCGGCTGCATCGTGAATGCGCGGCGCGACCTTGGCCTGGACGGCACCGAGAGTTTCGGTCTGGTGCTGGGTGGATTTTCCGTGACGTGCGCCCTGGGCGACACGTCCGATTTTACCGCACTTGCGCGTTCGGTCGCCGCTCAGACACGCCGTTTCAAGCGCGGCGGGCTCCATCTCGCGAACGCAATGGAGATGGGGCTCGTGCTCCGGCTCATGTCTTTGTTCTCGACGAAACAGAGGCGGCGATTCTATCCGAAGAACTACCCGCTCTGGGGCGGACTTACGAATATGAACCTGAAACAACCTCCAGCGGGTCCGGCCATGCAGCCGTTGGATTACCTGCGCACTGTCTCCACGGGGCCGGTGACGCCGCTCGTGCTCTCGATTACGACCTTCGGGAAAGGCGTGAATGTCTCGATGTCGTATCGCACTTCGGTTTTTTCAAAGGCGGAAATCTCCGGCGTGCGCGGACGTTTTGCCGCTGCGGTCGCCGCACTGGGGGATTTGAAATGAAGCGCGGAATTTTCAACGCAGCGATCGCGTCTGTCGCGCTGGTCGTCATCGCGGGTTGTGCAAAATATGATCTCACTCCGACCGACCCTTCGCAGGTCGCCGAGATCGCCACGGCGACTGGCACCGTCTCCACGAATCTTTCCCGCGAGCAGGAAAATCGCCTCCTCGCGCTGAACCCAGAGCGCGTGTCGGAATCCGACGTGCGCAACGTGCTCGCCGGAGCGCCTGCGCCGCGCATCATCAATATCCACGGCGGCATCGCGCCGGTGCAGCGCCGCATGGAATCATTTTCGAGATTCCTCGCCGGCATGGGCTACCCGGACAAGGCCATCCGGCAGCCGGCCACGGGCGGATACACGATTAGCTGTTACTACGACGCCGAGATGTTTGCGGGCATCATCGCGTGGTTTTACGAGAGGGAAGGGATGCAGCCGATGATCCTCGGTCACAGCCAAGGTTCCTTCCAGGCGGTGAAGACGCTCCAGCTTCTCGCCGGGCAGACGGCGGATCATCTTGCCGTGTGGAGTCCGCTGAATTGGAAACCCGAAGAGCGCACGGAAATCACCGACCCGCTCTCGGGAAAAAAGCGCCCGGTCGTGGGGCTGAAAGTCTCGTACATCGCAGCACTCGGCGGCGGCGGTGCCACGCGTGTGCTCCCGAACCAATGGGACATGATGTTTTCCCTGCGCTCCGTGCCGGACACGGTCGAGGAGTTCACGGGATTCTACCTAGGCCTCGACGTACTCGGCGGCGATTACTTCGGCTACGGTCCATCGAACCACTACCACTCGCTCGGTCGCGCAAAGGTGCGCAATGTCCAGATCCCCACCGGCAATCTGCTCACCCACGGCAAGACGCCCGACACCGAGCGCTTTCTCTCAGACCCGCGCGCGGTCGCGTGGATCAATAACTACACGCCGACTGAAAAACCCGTGCAGCCGGAGCAATTTGAGAATCCCGAGGGCATCATCTTTGCCGCGGACGTGTGGAAAAGCGTGAAGCGGCACTGGGTCATCGAACTCCAGCGGCTCATCCGCGCGCATCGTACGACGAATCATGGCCGCTGACGAATTGCTGCTGCGCAAGGCAGTCGTCGCGGGCTCGGGCCTCGTCTACTGGGCCGGAGTGCTCATCCAGGCTCGGCGTGTGAGAAAGCAGATCGGGCGTTCGCCCAATATGACGCCGCGCACAGGCAAGGAACGCCTGCTCTGGCTCGGGTGGTTGCTCGTCATCGCCACGTGGATCGGTCAGCCGTTTATTGCGGGGGAAAATGCGTGGGTTTTTGTGCGCCTTTGCCCGCGCATGATGCACGTCGCGCTGATGTTCACCGGTCTCGCACTGGTGGTGACAGGCTATGCTGGCACGCTGTGGTGCTACGCCATCATGGGTGCCGCGTGGCGCATCGGCGTGGACGAGAAGGAAAAAAACCAGCTTGTGACCACGGGACCGTTCGCCCGGGTGCGGCATCCCATCTACGCGCTGCAAGTGCTCATGCTCGCCGGGGCGCTGCTGCTGCTGCCGACGGCGTGCTCACTCGTGCTGCTCGCATTTCATCTCCTGTGCCTGTGGGTAAAGGCGACCGATGAGGAAGCCTATCTGGTCACGGTGCATGGCAACGCCTACCGTGCACACATCGCACGCACCGGGCGGATTTTTCCAAAACTGTAGCCGCCGACGGCAGGAGGCGGGCCAATGTGGGGCAGGCATCTTGCCTGTCCGCTTGCGTGCAATCACCGCGTGCAATCGAATTCTGAACGGCAGCCTTCCATTCGGGACAGGCTGGAAGCCTGTCCTACATTCCCCGCCGCTGACCTACAGCGGAACTGACGGTAGGTTGCAAAATATTCCGCCCGACTCGCGCCCTTGGGCAAGCTTCGGCGATCAGCCCGCCTCCTTCCGTCGGTGGCTACGGTATTCCGAGTTGCGAGTTTCTTTCACCGCGCCTGTTGATTTTTTCCCGCGAGGCCCACACACTCCGCGCCCTTTTCCAAAATGTCCGAAACACTTTCCGGCAAAATTGCATTCATCACCGGCGGCGCGCGAGGCATCGGGCGCGCGACCGCGCTCAAGCTGGCCCGCGCTGGCTGTGATGTCGCGATCGCGTATTTCAACAGCCATGAGGAGGCGGAGGCGGTTTGCAAAACGATCCGCGATATGGGCCGCCGCGCGCTCGCGGTGCAGGCGGATGTGAGCGATCCGACGACTGTCGCGGAGGCGTTCGCGGAATTCCGGAAGCAGTTCGACCGCGTGGACATCGTGGTGAGCAATGCCGCCATCGGCGTGCTGAAGCCCGCGATGGAACTCACGCTCAAGCACTGGCGTCGCTGCATGGAGACGAACGCGCTCGCGCTCAACACCCTCGCGCAGCAGGCCGTGCCGCTGATGACGAATGGTGGCGTGCTCATCGGCCTCTCCAGCCTCGGCTCGCTGCGCGCGATCCCGCACTACTCATTCATCGGCGCATCGAAGGCCGCGCTCGAATCGCTCGCCCGCGCGCTCGCGCAGGAACTCGGCTCGCGCCGCATCCGCGTGAACATCGTCAGCGCCGGCGTCGTGGACACGGACGCGCTGAAACATTTCCCCAACCGCGAGGAACTCCTCGCCGAGTCCGCGCGTCGCACACCGCTGGCCGAGACACTCACGCCCGCGCACGTCGCCGACGCCGTGTATCTCCTCTGCCAGCCCGAGGCCGCGCTCATCACCGGCCACACGCTCGTCGTGGATGGTGGCTACTGCATCTCGGGATGAAAGTGACGCCGCACATGATTCGTCCACGGAACATACGGAAGGACACGGAAAGCAGCCGGCATGGAGCGCGTCTGGAGCGCCGTCCGTCCCGGCGGCCACTACGACACCACGCGCAGCGTCACTTCTCCTCACAGGCGTCCAGCTCCACTCAGGCTCCGAAGAAAAGATCAGGCCTGCGGCGCAGTTCGTGGCCGGCGGGACGCGCGGCGCTCCACGCTCCGCTCGCACGCGCAAGGTTTCAAACCTCACCTGCATTGCGCCGCCTTCCGTGCCCTTTCGTGCCTTCCGTGGACATCCTTCTTCCAAAATGATCTCCCCCTCGCTCGCAGATTCCGGCCTCGCTGATGGCGTGGCGATTGTCACCGGCGGCAGCCGCGGCATCGGTCGCGCCATCGTCGGCACGCTCGCGGCGGCGGGCATGGAGGTCGTCTTCACGTATCTCGGAAATGCGGCCGCGGCGGAGGAAACCGTCGCGGCTTTTCCCGGTGCGAAAATCTCCGCGAAATGCGTGGACGTGCGCGACTTGGCGGCATGCACGGCCTTCGTCGAGGAAGTCGCGGATCGCACCGAACGCATTGACGTGCTCGTGAACAACGCCGGCGTCATCCGTGACGGACTGCTCGGCATGTTGAGCGACGACGACATCCGCACCGTGCTCGCCACGAACGTCGAGGGCGCGTTCAACATGTGCCGCAGCGTGCTGCCCTTCATGATGTCGAAACGCCGCGGGCGCATCATCAACATCAGCTCCGTCTCCGGCGAAAAGGGCGGGCGCGGCCAGACGAATTACGCCGCAAGCAAGGGCGCCATCAACGCCATGACGCGTTCGCTCGCGTGCGAAGTCGCCCCGCGCAACATCCGCGTGAACGCCGTCGCGCCCGGCGTCATTGACACCGAAATGTCGAAGACCGTGCGCGACATCGCCGGCGACCAAATCACCGCGCGCATCCTGCTGAAGCGCATCGGCCAGCCCGAGGACATCGCGCACGCCGTGTGGTTCCTCGCCTCGCGCTATTCCGATTACATCACCGGCCAGGTCCTGTCCGTGGACGGCGGCTTCAAGATGGAGTGAGCGCAGCGTCTTATTCTTATTCTTAATCCTATTCTTAATCCCTCGCCCGCGCGCAGCCTCATCACCGATAATCACGAACAGGATTAAGAATAAGATTACGAATAAGAATAAGACTCCGCCGCACGGCACCAACACCGACCCCAATTTTATGAGCACCATCAACATCACCGCCGAAGAAATCTCCGCCATCCTCCCAAAAGTCGCCGACACCATCGCCGACGCGCTCGGCTGCGATGCCGAAAATGTGAAGCCCGACTCCTCGCTCATCGGCGACCTCGGCGCGGAGTCCATTGATTTCCTCGACATCGTCTTCCGCCTTGAGCGCGCGTTCAAAGTGAAGATCCCGCGCGGCAAAATCATCGAGGACGCACGCGGCAGCCTGTCCGAGGCCGAGTTCGAGAGCGGCGGCACGCTCACGCCCGCCGGGGAGCAGCGCCTGCGCGAATTCCTCAGCGAAGTCCCCGCCGACCGCATCAAGTCCCCGGTGAAAGCCGCCGAGATTGCGAAGCTCTTCACAGTCGAGACCTTCGCAAAGATGGTCATCCGTCAGCAGAAGGCGACGCCTGCGGTGTAGGCGGGTGCGCGACCGTGACAGGGGTAGGTGCGGTGTTGTCAAATCGCGACGACCGCCTATGCTTGGCCGCATGAACACCGCAGTCCAAAGTCAGGATTTGAGCGCCATGCCTCTCGGTGTTGGCAGTGACGAAGGGCGGCTTTTCATGGCGATGAAAATATTCGAGCTCGGACGTGCGACGCTGGCGCAGGCTGCGGAAGTCGCGGGTTACTCGGTGCGCGGGTTCATGGATGTGCTCGGGCATCACGGCACCCCCGTCGTCAACTACCCCGCATCGGAACTCGCCTCTGAGATCGCGTGGTGAAGATCCCCGCCGTTCTGGATTGCGCCTGCCTCATCGGCCTTGAGCGCATCGGGAGACTGGATCTTTTGTCGGCTTTGCTGGAACCCATCATGGCTCTGCCTGCGGTGGTTCAAGAGTTCGGCTCGAGCCCCGGTTGGATCACCGAAGTGACACCATCGGATCGCGGCATGGTCGCCGCCTTGCGATTGATCGTGGATCTCGGCGAATCGGAAGCCATCACACTCGCTTACGAGAAAGGTGTGCGCCTCATCATTGATGACTCGAAAGGCCGGCTCGTGGCGCAGCGGCTTGGCATCGCTGTCACCGGCACCATCGGGCTTATTGTGAAGGCAAAGAGCGAAGGTCTGGTGACGGCGGTAACTCCGCTTCTCGATGCACTGGAAGCCCGTGAGTTCCGCTTTGGCAGCGCCCTGCGTGCGGAAGCGTTGCGGCTGGCTGGTGAATTGGAGTAATCACCGCTCAGTCATGGACCACCACTTCCGCGCATTCTCCTTCGTCGATCGCATCACTGCGTTCGAGCCTGGCGTGCGGATTGCGGGGAAATACACGATTCCTGCGGGGCTTGCGGAGTTCCCGCTGTCGCTCGTCGCGGAGGCGACGGGGCAGCTCGCGGCGTGGGCGGCGATGGCGGCGATTGATTTTTCGCACCGCCCGGTCGCTGGACTCGCGGGGCGCGTGGAACTGCTGCGCCAGGTGCGGCCCGGCGACACGCTGGAGACTTCCGCCGAACTCGAAAACGCCGACACGAATGACGTGGCCTACGGCGGCGTCGCGACGGTGAACGGCGAGCCGGTGCTGCGGCTGCATCACTGCATGGGGCCGATGGTGCCGATTGGCGAATTCGACGATCCCGACCTGCTCCGCGCGCGCCTCGCGCTGCTGCGCGGTGAAGGCGCGGTGCCCGGCGCCTTCGGCGGAGTGCCCGCGTTTTCGCTAGATGGCCTTGCGATCGAGGAAGGTCGTGCTGCACGTGCGACGTTGCAGGTTCCGGCGGAGGCTGCTTTCTTCGGCGACCATTTTCCAAAACGTCCCGTGTTTCCCGGCACACTGCTCATGAATATGAACCTGAAGCTCGTTACCGCGCTCGCCGCGAGCGTGCCGTCGCGTGCTGGTGTGTGGACGCCGCGTGCGGTCGTGGACATGAAGCTGCGCGAGTTCATTTCGCCGGGCGAATTGCTGAGCCTTGAGGCGAAGGTGATGAAGCTCGACGGCGATGCGCTGAAAATTTCCGTCGAGACGCGGAACGAAAAAGGCCGGCTCGGTGCCGCACGCGTCGAGCTGACGCCGGAGGTCGCACGATGAAAATGTGGAATGCTACCGAACAGGCGGCGCGCAGCGTTCGTAGCGTAGCTCTCCAGAGCTGCGCGGCGTTGCTCTGTCACGAGCATTTCAAAAGGCGCAGCTCTGGAGAGCTACGCTACTGCCTGCCATGAGCCGCGTGCGCGTCGCAATCACAGGCATCGGGATGGTCACGCCGATCGGGAATACGACGGCGGCGACCTGGGACGCGTTGCGCGCCGGCAAGCCGGGCGCGGGACCGATCACGATTTTCGACGCGAGCGGATTTTCCACGCGCATCGGGGCGGAGGTGAAGGGCTTCGATTTTGAAAACGCCATCGCCGACCGCAAGTTGCTGAAGCTCGCCTCGCGCTCGCACCGCTTCGCGCTGAATGCCGCGGAGCAGGCGCTCGCCGACGCGGGCATCCGTCCGACTGCGGAGACGGCGGAGCGCTGGGGATTTTCCGTCGGCGCGGGGATGATGGGCGTGTCGTATGAGGAACTGAGCAGCGTGCATCGCCACGCCGCGGCGGACGGCGATTTTCATCCCGACGATCTTCTGAAGCCCGACTACCCGGCAGACCCGATTTCATTTTGCCGCACGCAGACGAACACCGGCCTCTCGCTGCTCACGAAAAACTTCGGCATCCGCGGCTACTCGACGGCTGTGCATACGGCATGCTCGTCGGGCGGCCAGGCGATCGGCACCGCGCTGAAAGTCATGCGGCGAGGAAATGTGGATGCGATGATCGCGGGCGGCTTCGATTCGATGCTGAACCCGATCGGCCTCTCAGGCTTCTGCCTGCTCGGCGCGCTCTCGACGGACAACGACACGCCCGAGCGCGCGAGCCGTCCATTCGACGGATCGCGCAACGGCTTCGTGCTCGGCGAAGGCGCGAGTTTTTTCGTGCTCGAAAAATGGGAGGCCGCACGCGCACGCGGGGCGAAAATTTATGCCGAGCTGTCGGGCGATGGGAATTCGCTGAGCTGCTACCGCATCACCGACACGCCGCCGGATGGCGACGGGCCGATCCAGGCCATCCGCCAGTCGCTCGCCGACGCGGGGCTGAAGCCGGAGGACATTGACTACGTGAACGCGCACGGCACCTCGACGCTGATGAACGACCGGAGCGAGTGCGTCGCGCTCGGCGCGGTGATGGGCGAACACCTGCCGAATGTCGCCGTGAGCTCGACGAAGAGCTGCATGGGCCACCTCATTGCCGCCGCGGGCGCGGTCGAGGCCGCCGTGTGCGCGCTCGCGATCCGCGACGGCATCGCGCCCGTGAATGCAAACTGGGGCACGCCCGATCCGCAGTGCAGCAACATCAATCTCGTGACCGGCCAGTCGCGCCCGATGCGCATCCGCGCCGCGCTCTCGAATTCACTCGGTTTCGGCGGCTCGAACAGCTCGCTCACATTCCGGCATCCTGATCTCGTGGACGCATGAAGATGGACGCTGATTTCCAAACAACCACCGAACGAACGGAGCGCGGCACAATGTGGGGCCGACGACTCGTCGGCCCAAATGGTGTGAGCACCGCTGGTCGTTCGGTCGTGGGTTGCGCGTCCTCTTCGACGGGCTGCGAATTTCTGAATGCAAACTCCGTAATGCGCGCGCTGGGCCGACGAGTCGTCGGCCCCACATTGACATGAGCACTGCACCTCGCATTGCCATCACCGGTTCCGGCGCAGTCTGCGGCGCGGGGATGAACGTGGAGAAAATTTTCGCTGCGGTGATTGGCGGTCAGTCGGCAGTCGCGCCGATCACGCAATGGGACGCGGAGCGCTGGCCGATCAAAATCGCCGCGGGCGTCAACGGCGTGAGTGACCGGGAACTCGTCGAGGATCGCAAGCTGCACAAAAGCATTTCGCGCACGGACCTCTTCGGCATCTACGCTGGCGGTGAGGCGATCAAATCGTCCGGCATTCCCGCGCACCGCGAGACGCTCGATGCCGCGACGGTTGCGCTTTTCAACGACCGCAGCGGGCTCGTGGTCGGCTCCGGCGGCGGCACCTACAGGAGCAACTACGAATACTTCCCACTGATGACGGAGTCGGGCGACGACCTGCGGAAATTCGGCGCGGAACTCGGCGCGAATGTGAACCCGATGTGGCTGCTGAAAAATCTGCCGAACAACGTGCTCTGCCACGTCGGCATCCGGCACATGTTTAAAGGCACGAATGCGTGCATCACGAACCAGTGTGCGGGCGGCGTGCTCGCCGTCGCCGAGGCGGTGGAGTCGCTGCGCACGGGTGAGGCGGATCGCATCGCCGCAGTCGGGCACGACACGCCGATCGAGCCGGAGACGGTGTTCGGGTATCACAAGCTCGGCCTGCTCTCATCGGATGCTGTGCGGCCATTCGACTGCGAGCGCAGCGGGACGATTTTTGGCGAAGGTGCGGCGGCGGTGATGCTGGAGAAACTCGACGATGCACAGGCGCGCGGTGCGACGCTGCTCGGTGAATTTCTCGGTCACGGCTGCGTGACGGAAGGCACGGGCGTCGTGGACTTGCGGCCCGATGGCGACGGCCCCGCGCGGGCCATCGCGCTCGCGCTCGGGGATGCGGGCATCGCCGCGGCGGATGTCGGCATGATCGTCGCGCATGGCAACGGCACGCGCGCATCCGACGCATCTGAGGCGAAGGGAATCCTGCGCGCGTTCGGGGGGAATCCGCCGCCGGTGACGGCATTCAAATGGTGCGTCGGCCACTCGCTTGCGGCATCGGGCATCCTCGATCTCGTGATCGCACTTGAGGCTCTGAAGCAAAACGTCGTTCCCGGCATCCCGACGCTGGACTCGGTGGACGCGGAATTTTCCACCCTGCCTGTCTCTCGCGAGGCGCAGACGCCGCGCAGCGACATCGCGCTCGTGCTGTGCCGCGGTTTCGGCGGGATGAACGTGGCGCTCATCGTGCGCGCGGCGAAGGCGTGATGGAAGCGCCGCCCTCGACGCGATGCGGGATTGATACGGTGGAAGTCTCGCGCATCGAAAAGCTGCTGCGCGACACCGCGACGCAGGACTTGCGGAGATTTTTCAGCGAACAGGAACTTGCCGATGCTGGCGAAGGTGCGGGGCGTGCGGCGAGCTTGGCGGCGCGTTTCGCGGCGAAGGAGGCTTGCTGCAAACTGTTCCCGCGCGAGACGGCGCTCGGGACGATCGAGCCGTACGATTTTTCCGTGCGGAAGGACGGCTATGGTGCGCCGGGCATCGAGCCGAGTGCGGTGGCGCGCACGGCGATGGATCGCAATTTCATCAGCGAGATCCGGCTGTCGCTCACGCACACGGAGACGAGCGCCTCGGCGGTGGCGGTCGCGGAGACGAGGAAGATCGAGGTGCCGTGGTTTGGGAAACTTTTCTACCGGCTGCTGCCGATCAAGCGCGGCACGGTGCTGGCGAACATGCGGCGCGTGTTTGGCGATGTGCTCTCGGAGGCGGATATCGTGCGGCTGGCGCAGGCTTTCTACGGACACTTCGCGCGGTTCCTCGGCGAATTTTTCCGGCTGCCGTGGATGTCGGCGAAGCGGAAGCGCGCGATGATCCGCATCGAGGGGATTGAGAACGTCGAACGCGCGTATGCGAAGGGGAAGGGGCTGCTGCTGCTCACGGGGCATTTTGGAAATTGGGAGGTCGCGACGGTCGCGGGCATCGGGGAGTTTTCGCAGTTCAAGGGGCTGTTCTATTTTGTGCGCAAGCCGCTGAAGCCTGCGCCGCTGAACGCGTATGTGACCTGGCGATTTCGCCGAGCAGGCTTCGGCACGATCGCGAAACGCGGCTCGCTCGACACGATCCTCGACCGGCTCGGGCAGCAACGGATCGTGGTCTTCATCTACGACCAGCACGCGACTGCGCGCGAGGGAGTGGTGGCGGATTTTCTCGGGCAGCCGGCGAATACTTTCCGCAGCTTGCCGATCATCGCGATGGACACGGGTGCGCCGGTGATTCCCGCGACGAGCTGGCGTGAGGCGGACGGGACGCATGTGCTGCGCTTCGAGGAGCCGGTGCCGGTGGTCGAGCACGAGAATACGAGCGAGGCGATCCGGCGGACGGCGCGGGCGTTCAACGCGGCGCTGGAGCGGGCGCTGCTGCGGCATCCCGAGCAGTGGATCTGGATGCACAAGCGGTGGAAGGTGTGAAGTGACGGATGACGGATGACGGATGGCGAATGACGGATGATCAATCGTAGGCGCACTCGGGAGAGCGCGCGGGCGTGGGCTTCCGCCCACGCCTACGGGTGACACGCGAGCGGCGGGAGATTTGGAATGACGGATGCGTCCGGGTAGGGCGGGTTTTCAACCCGCCGCGCCGGGAATTCTACCCGGCGCATCGTTCCTCTGGTTGCGTTCGTTGTCCGAATCCGTGTTGCGATGCGATGCGTTTGCGACGTCCGGGGTGCCGAGTTGGAAACTCGGCACGGCGGGTTGAAAACCCGCCCTACCCGATGCAAGCCGGTTCCGTTTCGGGCACGTTCTTGGTGCGGGCGAGGGATCGCGTCGTTGAAAAGAAATGCCGATTCCTCCGTTTGATTTCCGGCAACGGCGGGCCGAGGTTTTCGTAACCGGAATTTTGCCGAACCGCCATGCAAACGTTCCACTCTGCGCCGACGCCGGTTTCCGGGCCTCGTTGCTCGCAAAAGTGGCATTTGGTGCGGGTTCCACGGCGGGGGTGTTCTGGAAGCGTTTTTTTGTCTTGGGGAGCGGCTGAATGGGCTGCTGGCAAGCACAAATTCACGGCCAAAACGTTTTTGTTGGGATACCGGTATTTGTTCTTGGATAGCGCTACGGGTTGTGGTTCCATCTCTCCCCACGCCCAAGATAGTGTGGTTGTTCACAGGGTCACCCCCGTCAATTCACCGGTTCTTGGGCGTGGGATCGCAACGTTTTCACCAAGTTACTCACAATGCCAACCACCAAGCCCAAACTGATGTCTTCCCGTCGCTCCAAAAGCGTTCATCCCGCTGTTCCTTCCAGCCGTCGCTCGGCTCTCCGCCTGTCCACCAATGGCCTGCAATTTGAACGCGTTTTCAGCGACGCGAAAGTTGCGCCATTTGATCAGATCACCTGGGAACTCCGCACGGCGGAAATCACCGACGACACGGGCAAGGCGTTCTTCAAGCAGGAGGACATCGAGGTGCCCGCATCGTGGTCGCCGCTCGCGACGAAAATCGCGGTGTCGAAATACTTCTACGGCGATGTCGCGAAGGGCACCGATCCTTACAAGGGCGGGCGCGAGCGCTCGGTGAAGCAGCTCATTCATCGCGTCACGCGCACGATCACGGATTGGGGCATGAAGGACGGCTATTTTGCAGACAAGGATTCGGCGGACGTTTTCTACAGCGAGCTGACGTGGCTTTGCGTGAACCAGTTTGGCGCGTTCAATTCGCCGGTGTGGTTCAACTGCGGGCTCTATCAGCAGTACGGCACGGGTGTGGGCCGCGGTGAGGGGAACTATTTCATCAATCGCGAGACCAAGATCGCGCAGAAGGCACCGACGCAATACGAGTATCCGCAGTGCAGCGCGTGCTTCATCCAGAGCGTGGATGACACGATGGAGTCCATCATGCACCTCGCGCATTCGGAGGCGATGCTGTTCAAATTTGGCAGCGGCACGGGCACTGATCTTTCGTCGCTCCGCAGCACGCGTGAGAAGCTCTCCGGCGGCGGCAAGCCGAGCGGTCCGCTTTCGTTTTTGAAGGTCTATGACCAGGTCGCGAACGTCGTGAAATCCGGCGGCAAGACGCGCCGCGCGGCGAAGATGAACACGCTCAAGGACTGGCATCCGGACATCGAGGAGTTCATCGAGGCGAAGACCAAGGAGGAGAAAAAGGCGTGGGCGCTGATCGAGGCGGGCTACGATGGATCGTTCAACGGTGAGGCGTACGGATCGGTGATGTTCCAGAATGAGAATCTCTCGGTGCGCGTGAGCGATGAATTCATGGACGCCGCCGTCGCGGGCCGTGAGTGGTGGACGAAGCGCGTGACCGACGGCAAGCCGTGCGAGAAAAAGGACGCGCGCACTTTGCTGAAAAAGATCGCCGAGGGCACGCACACCTGCGGCGACCCGGGCATGCAGTTCGACACCACGATTGACAAGTGGCACACCTGCAAGGGCACCGAGCGGCAGAACAGCACGAACCCGTGCAGCGAGTATCTCTTCCTCGACAACACGGCGTGCAATCTCGCGTCGCTGAACCTCATGAAGTTCAAGAAGGCCGACGGCGAATTCGACATCGAGCGCTTCAAGGCCGCGGTGCGCCTCTTCATCACCGCGCAGGAAATCGTCGTGGATAACGCGAGCTATCCCATCAAGGAAATCGCGGAAAACTCGCACATTTTCCGCACGCTCGGCCTCGGCTTCGCGAATCTCGGTTCGCTCATCATGAGCTACGGCCTCGGCTACGACAGCGACGAAGGTCGCGCGCTTGCCGGTGCCATCACCGCGATCATGACCGGTCATTCGTATGAGCAGAGCGCGCGCATGTCGCAGGCGATGGGGCCGTTCCCCGGCTACAAGGACGCGCGCTGCAGCGGCGTGGACAAGCCGGTCGCGAAGGACAACGTGAAGCCCATGCTCGAAGTGATGAAGCTCCACCGGGAGAGCGTCGAGCAGATCGGCGTGAGCGACCGTTTCGCCGAGCTGAAAAACGAGGCGCGTCGCGTGTGGGATGGCGCGATTTCCCTCGGCAAGAAGCACGGCTACCGCAATGCGCAGGTCACCGTGCTCGCGCCGACCGGCACGATCGGATTCCTCATGGATTGCGACACGACGGGCATCGAGCCCGACATCGCGCTCGTGAAATACAAGCTGCTCGCCGGCGGCGGCATGTTGAAGATCGTGAACCAGACCGTGAAGCCCGCGCTCAAGGGCCTCGGCTACGCGGCGAGCGAAGTCGAGCGCATGATCGCGCACATCGAAAAGTATGATACGATCGAGGACGTGCAGGACGAGGACACCGGCGCGGTGGTGAAATCCGGCCTCAGCGAGGAGCACCTGCCGGTGTTCGACTGCGCATTCAAGCCGCACCAGGGCAAGCGCAGCCTGCACTACCGCGGACACATCAAGATGATGGCCGCCGCGCAGCCGTTCCTCAGCGGCGCGATCTCCAAGACGGTGAACCTGCCCTCGACCGCGACCGTCGAGGACATCATGAACACCTACATCGAAGGCTGGCAGCTCGGGCTGAAGGCCATCGCGATCTATCGCGACGGCTCGAAGCGCAGCGCGCCACTTTCCGCCGACAAGAAAAAGCACGGCAGCGGCAATGCGGGCGCGGTCGCCGAAGTGGAGGCCGAACTCAGTGGTAAGAACGAGCTCGAAGGCCGCATCGGCGAGCTCGAAAAAGAACTCATCGAGCTGCGCAAGCAGGCCGACCAGCCGAGCCGCCGTCGCATGTCCGACACGCGCCTGTCGCTCACGCACAAGTTCGACATCGCCGGCCACGAGGGCTACATCACCGTCGGGATGTTTGGCGACGAGCAGCCTGGCGAGCTCTTCATCCAGATGCAAAAGGAGGGCAGCACCATCGGCGGCCTCATGGACACCATCGGCGCGCTCACTTCCATGGCGCTGCAATACGGCGTGCCGCTCGAGAGCATGGTCCGCAAGTTTGCACACTCGCGCTTCGAGCCGAGCGGCTTCACGAAGAACCCCGACATCCGCACCGCGAGCAGCATCACCGACTACGTGTTCCGCTGGCTCGGCTGCCAGTTCATCAAGGGCTACAAGGAGGCTACCTCGCCGAGCAAAACGCAGCCCGAGCTGCCGCTGAAAGAGCTGACCGCGATTGAAAAGGATTCCGTGAATCGCCCCGTGGCCGATCTCGAGCGCACCGGCGAAGTCGGCGTCATTGATATCGTGTCTTACAAGGGCAACAGCGAAAACGGCACCGCACCGAAGGAGCCCACCACACACGCCGAGCGGCTCAAGGACGCGCTGGGCAACATGTTCATGGACATCACCTGCTCGCACTGCGGCAGCAGCAAAGTCATCCGCGCCGGCGCGTGCGGCTGCTGCACCGAGTGCGGCACCAGCCAGGGATGCAGCTAGTTTTCACCTCAGCCCGAACCATCCGATGAGCGACAAAGACAAAACACAGATTCGCGACGAAGGCTCCGGCCCCGTCCTCGCTGACTGACGCCCTGCGTCGGTTGCGGCAGCACTCAGCCTGATCAAATGCACGCCGCGTCCTCGCGAGAGGACGCGGCGTCGCATTGTCCACAGCAGGCGACGTTTTCCAACCT
Source organism: Chthoniobacterales bacterium (assembly GCA_038227825.1). GTDB lineage: Bacteria > Verrucomicrobiota > Verrucomicrobiia > Chthoniobacterales > Chthoniobacteraceae > SXWH01. Next base: position 1,250 of record JBBRPQ010000012.1, on the reverse strand, counting down.
CGCGCGGGCGAGCGCCGCGCATGGAACGCCGTCCGTCCCGGCGGCCACGCCATGCGCCGCAGGCCTGACTTTCTTTCAGCGACTGTGTGAAACCCAATCGTTTGGGAGGAAATGTGACGCTGCGCGTGGTGTTGCAGTGGCCGCCGGGACGGGCGGCGCTCCACCGTGCTCGGCACCATCCCGCCGCCGCCGCCGCCCATCCTGCCGCGCGAGATTGGAAATCTCGCCTACTTTGCTTGCGCCGCACGCTCGCCGCATTGCTTAATCACGACGTGAAACGCAACTACAGCAGCGCCTCGTGACGGAGGCGGAGAAAATCACCCGCGCGAGCAAGTCGAACCTCGCGCTCGCATTTGCTGCGCTGCCGAAGGATCGGCGGCGCGACATGAGCACGTTCTACGCGTTCTGCCGGCTGGTGGACGACATCGTGGACGAGCCCGCGCCGCGCGCGGAAAAAGTCGCCGCGCTCACGACGTGGTGCAGCGCCGTGCGCGCGGAGACGCCGGGCGAAAGCGCGCTCGCTGCGCCCGTGCGAGAGATCATCGCGCGGCACAAACTCTCCGTGGATCACTTCCTCGAAATCATCGCCGGGATGGAGATGGACCTCGACGGCGCGAGCTACGCGACGTGGGAGCAACTCGAACTCTACTGCCACCGCGTCGCGAGCGTCGTCGGTCTCGTGAGCCTCGGCATCTTCGGCGCGAAGGACCCCGGTGCGCGCGAATACGCGCTGAAGCTCGGCCTCGCCTTCCAACTCACGAACATCCTGCGCGACGTCGGCCAGGACTTCGCCAACGAGGGCCGCGTCTATCTCCCGCAGGAGGACATGCTGCGCTTCGGCGTGACGCGCGAAGACCTCGCCGCCGGCAACCGCAGCGAGGCCTTCCTCGCGCTCATGGATTTCGAGTCCGTCCGCGCCGACGAATTCTACCGCGCCGCCCTCGCCGCGCGCCCTGCAGCAGACCGCAAGGCACTCGTCGCTGCCGAGATCATGCGCGCCGTCTATTCGCGCCTGCTGGAAAAAATGCGCTTCGACCGCTGGCACGTCTTCGACCGCCGCTACTCGCTCGGGAAACTCACGAAGCTCTTGCTGATTCTCCGCGGGCGGCTGGGGTTCCTAAACTAGAGCAATTTACACAATGTCGTAGCCGCAGCGCAAGGAGTCGGGGCGCCCCCCCCCCCCGTGTGCACATGGGGGGGGGGGGCCCCGGCTCCGTGGGAAAACGTCCCCCACATGTCTTAAGCGTGTC
>JBBRPQ010000011.1:0-104544 GCA_038227825.1 Chthoniobacterales bacterium | reverse complement strand
GCACTGGGTCATCCTCGGCGCGAACGGCTCCGGCAAGACTTCGCTCCTCAGCGCGCTCACCGGCTACCTCACGCCCAGCGCCGGCGAAATCGAACTCCTCGGCGAGACCTACGGCAATTCCGACTGGCGCGAACTCCGCAAACGCATCGGCCTCGTCAGTTCCGCCATCCGGCAGAAAGTTCCCGACTGGGATCCCGCGGGCCTCGTCGTCATCGGCGGAAAATACGCCATGCTCGACTACTGGGGCCGCGTCACCCGCGCGGACCGTGCCGAAGCCGCGAAGGCCATGCGCGCCACCGAGTGCGCGCATCTCGCGGAGCGGAATTGGGGTGTCCTCTCGCAGGGCGAACGCCAGCGCGTGCTCATCGCCCGCGCGCTCATGGCGAAGCCCGCCGTGCTCATCCTCGACGAACCGTGCGCCGGCCTCGACCCCGTCGCGCGCGAGCAATTCCTCGGCTTCATGCAGCGGCTCGCAGCGCGGAAGAACTCCCCCACCCTGCTCTTCGTCACGCACCACGTGGAGGAAATCGTCACCGCCATCACGCATGCGCTGCTGCTGCGTGCAGGCCGAGTCATTTCCAACGGCCCCGCGCAAAAAATCCTCACCAGCGCGAAACTCACACAGACTTTCTCCTCACCGCTCCGACTCCGCAAAAAAGACGGACGCTGGGCGCTGCATCCGGCGAGGAAGAAATAGAAGCGGTGAGGCTTCCCTGAGTGTGTTTCCCGAAAGTCCCGAAAAGGGATATTTTGATCCGCAAATTGGCAAAGAAGGACGCAGATTTGATGAGAATCCATCTGCGGAAATCTGCGCCATCCGCGGACCATCCCCGCAGTTCCTGCTCTTTCGGCACGCCCTTCTGAAAGGTCCTTCGTGTTCAGCGCGCAGGCCCCTGCCCTTCGACCGCCGCACGCATCGCCTCCTTCCGTGCGTTCACCCTGGCGGCGACGAACGCCATCAGTTCCTCGAACTGCGCCACGTCCTCCTCACGGTCCGATGCCGCGTTAATGCTGAACTTCCCCGGATACCCGGGCGTCATCACCGTGAAGTAGAGTCTCCCCTTCGACTGACAAATCTGGAAGCCAGTCACCTCGGCGATTCTGAAATCGAATGATCGCACGCTCAGAAGTGTGGGCCGCACCACTTCGACTCCGTGCAGATCTTCCCCAATCGAGTAGTCCACCAGCGAGATGCACCGGAACACCAGCCAGATGGCCGCACCGCACAGCGACAACACCATCACCGCAATGACACCGAAAAGAATCGGCTCCGACAGCCCATGGATTTGCGCGAGAAGATAGATGCAGGGCAAAATCAGTAGAGGCGGCAGCACCATTGCCAACACCACTTTCCAGCCCTGCACAAGACGCACACGGTAATTTTTTTTGTCTGGCGGATGGTCGCTCGGTGGCATCGTTCGTTGAACGGTTCTTGCGCAGACTTGGACTCCGCCATTTCCTCGTCAATCGCGAATGCCTCGCCGCATACCCCGCGCATGGATCGAGCCGCGCTTGAACATACACACGCGGCGGCATAGTCGTGCGGGATGAAATTACTGCCATGCCTGCTCCTCGTCGCGAGTATCGTCCAAGGTGCGGGCACCGAGCCACAGAAGCGGCCTGCAGAACTTGCGGTGGCGATTCGCTACCTGAAGCCGGAGGGCGTGAGCCATTCGCACGTGTATCTCTATCGCGAAGACGGGAAACTTTTGCGCCAGCTCACTAAGGATGAAAGCGGGCAGGATCGTGACCCGCTGTTCTCGCCGAATGGCGAAACGATCGTCTTCACGCGGGAGGTGAAAACGGCACTGGAATACTGGAGCGTGGAGCCGCTCGGAAAGAATCTGCGCAAGCTCGCTTCGCCGCCGGAGTGGTATGCGACGGCGAAGAGCGCCCCGTATTTCCACTACCCGGAATGGGAGGAACGAAAGGAAGGCGACGCAAAGCCTTCAGACGATCCGGCAACCGCGCCGAGATTCACCTCGCCCGACGGGCTCTCGGAGCTGATTCTGAATACCGTAAAGGGCGACGAAGATGACGAGGTGAACGGGCCCGGCCACGGGAAGCACTTCATCCTCCGAGATGTGAAGGCGGACAAACAATGGGAGATGGGCAAGCTGCCAGGCTTCGTGGGACTAGTCGATCTGCTGCAACTCGGCGCGGACAAGAAGGCGAACTTTCTACTCGTGCCGCCGATGCGGTTGGCGTTTTTCGGACTACACCTCGGCAGCACGGATGGGGACACGGTCTTTGCCGTGGATCTGGACGGCCATCGCATCGTGAATCTGTCGCCAAACTGGGCCGCACCTTTCCCACTGCCAGGCGAACCGGCGTTCCTCACATTTACCTCGGTGCGCTACGTGCCGATCCCTGGAAGTAAAAAGACCGCGAATTGCTCCTACCTGGAACGTTGGGACGCCGAGCTGAAGAAGGTGCGCTACGCCGATGAAGGCACGGCGGCAATCCTATATGGTGCATCCATGTATCGCGCCGGGAAGACACCCGCAGCCATATACATACAGAAGGATCCCGGCGAGCAGAAATAGCGGCTGAGGGTCTTCACTGGAGGCTGCTGGAGACCATCAGGATTTCTTCGCGAAAAGACCCCCGACGGTGGAAATTTTGCCACTTACCCAATTGATAAACCGCCCGAGCTTTCCGGGCCCTGGCTCAGAGCCGGGGGCATTGCGATCATCGCGCCATTTGGGATGGTGAAAGTGGATCACAAAGTCGCCGTTATACGACGCAGCCGCGCAGTCGAAGGTAATCCTGCCAATCGGCTTCCAGTCCTTTACTTGGAGCCGCCGGTTAATGAGTCCGATCATCTTTCCCTCATCCGATACCTCAATCTGGAAAACTAGTCTGCGCTGCGGTGCCTGACTTCCGCGGTCATAGATGTGCGTGAGAATCTCCTCGCGAAAGTCCGCAGTTTCATCGTCGCCTCCGACCTTCGGACTGATGACCCGCAGTTGCATATATTCCGGGCACCGCGTCGGCGTGCCTTGCGGCTTGCTGAGCTCCGCCACTTCATACAACTGCCGAATCGCCGTGCGACGATCAACGCGCAAAAATGCAAACACGGTGAGCAACAGAGTCCCGAGCCCGAAGCCGCGACGCAAAGGACTGATGTCGGGCGCATTTCTCAACAGAGCATCCTGAATACTGGGAGAATAGCTGCCACCGAGATCCTCCTGCGTGATGAAACTTGCGGGCCGGTGCTTCTCCTGCGGATTCGTGGTCGGATAGAGTTTGCCGACCATCGAGAGCGTTCGGGCCGCCCCGCGCCGTGCGGCAAGACCGGAGGAATATCGACCAATGACGAGGCCTTTCGCGCCCTTCGCAAAGAATCCCGTGTAGCCGAAGTCTTCCTCGATTTCCCAAGTGCCCGAGAGACAGATGCCATTTGGATGCACCAGTCGCTGCACGCCCCGTTTCTCCGGGCCACCCCAGCGCAGGTCCGCATGACTGGCGATGGTGCGGGCCGCGGCGTCCATGAAAAGGAACCGCTTCGAGAACTTGAACAACCCCTGGGCAACACTCTCAAAACTCGTCGGATAATCCGGCAACGGCTTCTGCCCAGACTCGCCCCACGTGCTCCCGTAGTAAGGTTCGGCCATCACCGCATCCCGCACTTCCTTAAACGTGGAGCCCGTGTATTGCCGATCCTCAAGCACCTCTCCCTGCTCACCCAATGGCATCAGACTTTCACGAGCCGCGATGGTAATGCCACGCCGAATGCCCAATGCATATAGGGCTGCCACGCCAAACGCCGCAATGAGCCCGCTACCCAGCAGAACGCAGACAAGTTTCCTTTGCGGCTGATCGGAAGAACCTTTCTGCATGGGCATTAGCTGTGGTGCCTTGATCGGGCCGAGCATCATCACACCGCAGACGCCCAGGATCACTATCGCCGTCTTTTTCAGAATACCGCGCACTGCAAGAAACGCGAGGAGTGCGAAGATGGTCACCCCGACCGCGATTCCGAGCCACAGGCTCTTCCAGACTTCCGGGACAAAGTTTGGCAAACCGATGGCCGCACCATCCGGCGCATTCGGAACTAGAAATCCTCCATCAAATGTGGTGCCCGGTGCCGCATGTTCACTCGATTCCTGCGTAGTCCAGCGCGGCGCGAGGTACGGGAAATCTTTGCGGAACGGCTTGTCATTCGTAGTTGCCCTCGGGAATTGACGCGATTCGGCATAGGAAAGTTCCAGCAGCAGGGTCTCGCCAGCATCCGCCAAAATCCCGGCTACGTCATCCTCCAGCCAGCGGCCATTCGGAAACTTCGCCGGCTTGCGCAAATCGTAGATCATCACGTCCGGCGCGCTGTCGAAGTGGCGGTGCGCCTCCACGGGCGCAAGAAAAGTGGCGAGCACATTCTCCATCAGCGTGGGCGCAGCATGAACCCTCGTGATTTCGGCGACGTGCTTCGAAGGGTGCAATTCGTTCAAATATCCGAAGCGCGGTAACTGGGAGCGCAACGAGCGTCCGACATGATCGCTCTGCTTGCCATTGCCATTGTGTGTCGTGGCCCACGCCAGGATCGGGCCCCCTGCTGCCGTCGCGCCGTCCGGACGACGAATGTTTTTCAGAGGAATGCTCGAGACAATCCCTACTACATTGCTGCGAAAAAAGCGGGGGAAGATAAACGGATCATCAAACACGCCCACCTGAACATTGATCGCACCAGGCTTCCACGGCCTCGCGGCGACGATGTCCCTCATGCCGTCGAGCGAGCGTCGCGCCTCACTGACCATGTTCACTTCGCCGGGAATCCCGTCGAAACGGTAGCTGGCAAGCGATGCCTCCGAGTTTTCGCCGTCGGGCGAAAAGTTCAGGTGAAAATCGAGCACGGCCTCCTCGGCGATCGCATTCGCGTTGCCAAGGATGCCGCCGTAGAGAGCCTGCGCAGAGGCGTCCGCTTGGTTTTGCGCAACGATCGCGCCGCGCGCCGCGATCAGTTGCTCAAGCTTCGCCTGCTCGGTCTTTTCGCGTTGACTGGGTTCGCCGGGAAACGCCTTGCGAGCGGCATCACGTGCCTCGGTCGCCGCAGCAATCTCTTTCGACGCATCCGCCAGGACCGCCTGATAATTCCTGCCGTCCCGGGTCTTCGCGGGATCAAAGAAGCGCACCTCCGGATTCAAATCGAGATGCACGCGGAAGGAATACTTTGGCACGTCATCCTTGATGCCCTCGATCTGCCAAGGCAGCAGCCGGCGACGGACGCAAAGACTGACGATGAGTTGGTCTGCATCCTTCACGTGTTCCGGGGTCAGGATCGGCTTTCGGTCCTTGTCCACGGCAAAGACATGCAAATCTGTGATATTAGCCACAGGGTCGTCCTGCGGCTTGAATGCATTCAGACTCATCGGATCAGCGTGATCCGAGGCGGAGGCAGTCAAAAGAAGCGCACCCAGCGCAAGAAGAATGGAACCTTTCTTAAAGGTGATATATTGCATGATGCGTGATGAATGCGTGTGATTAGGATCCCCGGATGACGGCGTCCGCAGCGATGAATCCAAGCTTCCGGTAGCTCTCCCATTGCGCGTCGTCGTAAATCTGATCGCTGGTCAAATCCTGCGGGAACTTCGGGTTCGCCGCGGCGTATTGGGTAATGTCCAGGGATTCAGCGCCCGTAAGGCTTGCCTTGATCATGAGCAGCCAGCCTTCCGATTTGTCCGCATAGTCAATGCGTGCAAGGGCGGCGTACTTCGTGCCCGGCCCGGATTGCGCCTTGTTGCCCTTGATTTCGTCGATTCGGCCGAGTTGTTCCGCGTTCACCCACTGCGCCACCAGGTCGGGGAGCTTGGTTGCCTTCGGATCCAGCCAGACCACTTCCGCCCCGAAATCCACCCGCACGTTCCGCACCAGCGTGGCCATGTCCGCAAATGAATAGTCCGTGTCCCCGGTCGCATCTGTACAGATGATGAAGGGAAGTCTGCGACGCACGAGTTCATACACCGCGCTGTTGTCCATGTGCCCGCCGTCGGTGAGGTTCCAGAATTCCTTGGACGGTCCGTCGAACCGGGCGCGCCATTCACGAAGCAAGAGCTGATGCGCCCGGAAAAGCGCTCCTGGGAGTTCCTTGATGCGCCGCCACACATTTGCCGGGAACCTTCCCGGGCGCTCGGTCGCATGGATTCCCGAATCCCACCAGAATCCCAGCCGCAAGTTCACCAACCCCATGAACAGCGCCTCCAGCGGATTCGACGCACGCCCGCGCCCGGTGGAGAAAGCCGCGCCGGACACCGCAGTCCAGTCTCCCAATGTTAGCGACTGCACAACGGCCGGGCTATTGTCCTGACGCGCGAGCGGATGGAAAGTATTAGGGTCGGCATTCAGCCGAATGGCCTCCAGCCCAGGCGCGGTGCTGTCATCCCCATCCAGACCTTCAATCCATCGGCGCCAACTCAACCATCCGGGCATTCTGATTCCTTCCCGCGTCCAGCGTGCGAAATACCGCCTGCCGACGCTGACGCCGAAGGAGCCAATGGTCATCGGCAGGCCCTTGTATTCCCGGATTTCGCGCTGCGAGGCATGATCGATGGTTTCATTCACGCAGACAGAAATCAGGTGCAAAGGTCCACCCTGCTCCTCGGGGCGGTATTTGTGATGTGCCACATCATCACCCGGATCGGAAACCGAGACATCGGCGGCGATATTTCCCGCGCCAGCAGTGCGTGCCTCATTCGATGCTCCCAGAAAAGTGCGCGTGATCCGCGCTCCGTATGTAGCATGCAGTGATGTGAGATTCAGAAAATCAAACGCCCTCCCCAGCGCGGCGGAGAATAAATATGCCACGACCACCGTGAACCATGCCCACCCCACGTCGCCGCCCGCGAACAAGCTGTGCGCAATGACGTCCACCAGAAACAGCAGCGCCAGCGCGAGGACCAGCGCTGTCATTTTCATCAGGGTGAATGCACTTGGTCCATCGCCTTTCGGCAGCACCTTCATCGCCCACGAACGAAACAGTTGTAAAGCAGGTGAAAGGGCGACCAGCCCCGCGATCATCCCGGGAAGATGGCGCCTGCTGGCGATGCTTCCTGCAAGCGTGTCGAGGACGACCCATACGAAAAGCACTGCAAAGATGATCAGCGCCTCGCCCACCCCGCGGCTAAGGCGATTACGCACAGTGGCACCTCCCTTTCGGCAATCTTGAATTTCCTTTTCCGGAAGTCCACTGCGCGCGATTTCCTGCCAAGCCCAAGACAGCGCAAGGACAACCAGAGCCCCCCCCGCCCACTTCGCATTCCCAGGCAGTGTCAGCCCTGCTGAAGCGGCGGCCAAAAGGATGACCCATGCAGCCAGCGGGTGAGGCGGATGAGCACGGTAGGCACCGCTTTTCGGGGCCAACCAATAGCCTAGCTTCATCGGGATGATGCCTAATCCTAATACAGCGAGCGGCAGCCACCACCATGCTGACAGCGTGATCCAATCCAGTTTCCCAAACTGCAATTTCCCAGGTGCCAGGGATGGCTCTGAACGCGCGGAGTCAATGGACGGACGCTTCGATTCCCTCGGTCCGCCCTCCACCTCGCGTGGCTCCCATCGACTGCCGGCTGCAGCCGGGTCTGAAATGAGAGACCCCGGCTTTGCCTCCGAACCAATCGCAGCCGGCACGTCTCTCGGAGCGAGCCCAAGTCTCACATTCATCCAAGGCCCGACCGCCGCCAGCGTCCCGAAGATGGCGAGCAAAAGGACACCGATCACAAGATGAACCGTGAACAGATTCCGGAAGAAGATGCCCAGCATCATCAGCCAGTCATCGGTCCCGCTTGCGAAAAGGTAGTTTGCCTGCGTGCGGAGCCAGCGCAGAGGACCGCTGTCGTTTTCCTTCAGGATATCCTGTGCCCGTCCTACCGGATCGCCCGCGACCGAGATACGGGAACGCGTGAAAAGACGGCCAAGAAAGCTCCCGGTGAATCCGCCTCCGGAAACGGTGGAAAGATAGTCCACATGTCGCAGGAGATCCCGACTAGCTAATGCCTGCAGAACCCCGAGCGAAAATGTGGCGCTCCGCACTCCGCCTCCGGAAAAGGCAAGGCCAACACGGTTCTTCGGCTGCCTGTCACCCTTTTCCGAGGCTACTGCTTTCGTTGCGATATTCGGCAAAGCGGCGACCGATGCTGTGAGGAGCGATGAGGCGAGTGGTTTTCCTTCCACTGCGCGCGCATTATCCTCCGCCACCATCGCGATGTCGCGACGTTTGCGAATCGCCTCCTCCTCGAAAATTCGCACCGCATCCGGGTAACTGGCATCCCGGGTTTCCTGCAGGATGGTTTCGGCAGCCTTCTCGCTGACCATGAAAATCGGCGCGAGGATGAAATACCCTGGAATTTTCGGGAATACGGAGGCGTCAACAACGCGCAACCCTTGCACTCCATGCACACGGAAGTGGCTGTCGAGGACTGCATTCTTGTCCGTGAGGTCCGAGGTTTTCCCCGTCCATTTGTCGCTGCCCATCCGGCATGTTCCGCAAGCGTGATGCCCCCATGCCTCGTTCTTGATCCAGTCACTCAGCGACCACTCCGGCAGGCCTTGCGCGGCGCGCGCGGCGTTCTTTTCCCTGAGGTATCCAGCAGGCTGCAGTTCCCGGACAAAAGGAGAGCCGGCCACCGCATTGATCTCGCGCGCTGCATCCACGGCTTCGGCAATTGCCTCGACATCCTTTTCCCAATCCTCAGTCCCGCCCTCGTCGAACGAATGAAAGCAGATGGCCGGCGTCTCGAATGGATCCGCGCTACGCAGCCGGACAGTGCCGCCATCGTTGCGCGTGTAGGCTTTTAAGATCACCCAAGTCCAAAGATTGCGCTGAACGTTCGGCGCTCCTTTCAGTGGCCTGAAAAGTTCCTCGGACCATTTCCAATAATAGCCACGGAATGCCGCAGGTGCGCCGAACGTGAAAAGGTCCGGCTCATTTCCATCCGCCGCCCGCGAACGCCGCAGGATCGCGAGCGTGCCGCCATTGGTCGCGTAGAGTCCTTCCTTTTTCTCAATCCACTCGGCGCGCCCTTTGTCATTCACATCGCCCGGCGTGAAGCTCGCCGTGTCCAGCGTCTTCAGATCCTCGCGCAATTCACTGACCACACCCACCTCGTAGCGATCCTGCAAATTCCTACCGACTCCGGGCAAATGGACACGCGTCTTGATGGCGAGCTTCTTGAGTTCCGCCGTGTCGCCGATGCCGCTGAGCATCAGCAATTGCGGTGTATTGAAAGCGCCACCGCACAGGATGACCTCACCGGATTCCGCGCTCACGAAAAACTCCGAGTCAGCGCCCGCAGCCTGCCGGTGCAGCGGGCTGGCTTTGTATAGGTAATCCCCTTTCACCCCCACGACACCGATCGCGCGCGGCGGCGTCACCGTGTCATCAAAAATCACCTGCTTGATATGCACGCCCTTCGCGATGACCAGACGATCCGGATGGGCCTCCTGCGTCTTCATGATGAACTCACGGACACCGGCACGCCTTCCCTTTAGCGATTCGCCCTGCTCGTCACGGTTGCTAGGCCCGCCGATGCCTGTCGGAATCAAAAATACACCGCCCTCGGTGCTCGCAGCACGGGTCGAGACGTCATTCGGATCGAATAGCCGGACAAAGCCGAGCGAGATGAGCAGACGCTTGATGGAAGCAGTGATCGCACTGCTTCCCTCGATCACCTTGAATGCCGATTTCACGAGGACCGTCGCGAACTGGTTGTCATTCGCCGTAATCTTCTGGATGAGCTGCGGCGAGATGAAGCTCGTCGGCTGCCATCCTTCCCGACCGTGCCCGCCCTGATCCAGAACGGACTTTGGATTCGCAAAGCGGAGGAAGCGCGCCCACGTCCTCGACACCACTCCTAGTATATTAGCCAGGAATCCGCGGTATTCATCAATGTAGAGGCACTGCTCGAACTTGGCGAAATACGGCTGCATGTTCTTGGCACGCCAGGAATCGTCATTCGTGATATCAGCGATGTGTTCCCAGTCCCGGTCGTTCGGCCGGATCACGATCATCGCATGATGAGAGGTGCAGCCCCCGATCCCGGAGCTACGGGGATAGAAGATGCCGCCGGTGCCATCCGGGTCACGCTTGGGATCGGTGTCGTATTTGTGATCGTCTTTCTGCCGTGCAGAATCCGAATAATGGCGCACGGAGAACTGCCAGCTCATCTCCGGATGCTCGGTCGAGGCGCCGTGATAGCCGGGCGCATCATGCACCTCACCCGCGGCCTTTGGGTCCTGACCAGCCTCGATGAGCAGCACCTTTTTGCCAGCTAGCGCGAGCCGGCAGGCAAGAGGACCACCGCCCGCCCCGGAGCCCACGATGATGAAGTCGAACGGCGAATCCTTCCTGTGCTTCGCCTGTTCGAGCATGGCCTGAACGGTCGAGTCTTCCGCGGCCTTGGTGCCGGTTGTCTTTGACTCATTCATGAGATTGGAAAGCGGTCGGGGTTTCCGTAACAGACTTAGAGCGTCTTGAGGAATGCGATGAGCGCCTCCTTGTCTTCATCATTCTTCTTCGGATCGGGATCGAGCGTCTCCCCGAAGAGATGGCCGCGATCGAGCACGAAGTCCGGACACTTGCTAGCATCCAGCAGCGCCTGGCCCGCTTGCTGCGAGAGGACTTTCCAAGCCTCCTCGCCTGCGAGTCCGCGCTTCTTGATTTCCGCTGTTGCGAGAATCATCGATACGATGGCATTGGGCAGTTTTGGCGAGGTGGGGTCCATGTTCATCATCAGATTCACGGGCGTGCCGCGCGGAATCGGCCCGACCTTCACCGGGAAGGGACCGATTTTAATATTAGCTAGCGGGATGCTCAGGATCGGGCGGGCATTCACGAAGGAATCCGCCGCCCAGCCGATGGCTGCCGTCAGCAGCGCCAGCAGCAGGAAAAACGCACGGGAGAATCCCGCGAGCGTCGGCTTCCACTTCTGTGCAATCAACAACGCGGCAACCACCGCGACGATACCAATCCATGCGGAGTGCGACATTCGCGCCACTGCGAACGCGATTCCAGCGAGCACCAAAAGCTGCAGGGCGCGCGCGCTCTTGTCGCAGCCCGGCTTTGCCTGAATGAAAATCACGCCAAGGATTGCGAGCACCCCAGCCAATCCCCACCAATGCCAAGAGCTGAACTCCAGCAGCCTCGTCGCGCCCATGAGAAGCACGCCGACCACACTGCCGCCGCCTCCGAGACCGCTAAGCGCCAAAAGGCCTGCGACCAGCACAGCGATGCCGATCAGCGTGATTCCTAGATACCTCGGCCGATGCTTCCAGGCGAGCCAGAGCAGGAGGACCGTGAGCAATATCCACAGCCAGCGCGAGACCAGTGAAACCACAAAACTTCCAGCAACACCTTCAAGCAAGGGGCGCGCAAACGGGGCGGCAAATTCAATATTCGCATCCTGCGGGAGACGGTAGATGAATCCTGCATCGTTTGCCGCAGCCTCGGAACCGCCGCCGCGCAAATCGCCCGGGCGAGTGACCACCATGTCCGCAGGGATCGTGATCTTTCCGTCGCTCTGCACATCATTGAGCCATTGCAGTTCCTTGGCTGAGAGGACCAGCGAGCGACTGGAGCGTTTCGCACTCCACAGCATCCGGCGAGCCGCATCGAGGAACTGCACCATGCGTCCTTTCACCGAGGGATCGTCGAGATAGACGCCCAAAGAATTATTATGCAGGAACGGCGCCGTCGCCCAAAGGCTCACCTGGGAGGCTGGACGGTAGTATCCACGTCCGTTGCCGGGTGCATCATAGGTCGCATTCTTCGCGCTGAACGGATTGAAGTAACTTACAGGCCCCACTGCGGGCAATTCCTTGTAAGTGAGCGAACTGAAATTATCCCACACGCTGCCGCCGATACCATTGGTGGCCATTGCGCGCCCGGAGTTCGTTCCGACGAGTGTGATGGGCACGCGGATGTCGGTGGCGAGATAGTTATTGGTCCAGAAGGCGTGATTGTCCGCAAGCGGGTCGCCGTCGAGCGGGCCATCCTTTTTCACCAGTTCCGACAACCGGATTTTGTAATCCGTGTACGAGGCGCTGCGTTTGAATTGCAGCCAATCGCTGCTGTCCATCGGAAGTACATAGTGCGCGTCCTTAGTCGCAGCCTGCGTATCCCAGGATTCCCCGCCAGCCTTGCGCGAAAATGTTAGTGCAAAGCCATCAGGCTGCTTGCTCGAATGGCAGATTGCACAGCTTTCCATCCATACTTCACGCCCGCGCTTGCGTTGCTCGGGTGTGTCGAGATCGAGGACTTTGGAAGCCGCGGTGCTCATCGTCTTGCCATCTGCTTCCTTTGCCGCGGTGAGCTTCATCGGCTGCGTAGTGGAATGCGGCGACGTGGACGGTGAAGTCAGGGCCTCGGCTGGCTTCGCGCTGCTGGCATTATATTTGAAAGTGAAGAATGCTGCCAAATAGTTCGTGCGGTAGCGCTCATTGACCTGCCAATACACCGAATTGTTCTGGCAGACGGCGAGACGGAACGGGCGCTGTTTTTTGAACCCGATGAGCGGATTGTGGCAGGTGGACCATTCCTCATAGAATGTCCCGATATTCAGATACACACGGGCGAGCGCACCAAATGCACCTATCGAATCCGACCCATCCAGCAGCACGCGCGGCGTATGGCGCCAGTCCTGATTGTCGCCCTTTACCGCCACGCTCGGATCCTCGATGCTTTTCACGAGGACATTTTCGGCGCTCTGGCGTTCCGTGGGATTCAGCCCTGCGCGTGCGAGACGTGGGTTGATTTCAAATACCGCGTTGATGGTATTCGCATTGTTGATGTGATCCGTGCTGACCAGCGAAGTATCCACTGTGCCGGGCTGCTGGCTGGCCAGGAAATGAAACAGGAAGCTATTGCCGGTCTGCAGGTTTCCAAAAGCCGGTTGCGGCTTCCAATATTGATCGCCAATGGTCGAGGAAAGATTTGCCCAGTCGGGAGCTTCCGGGTCGCGTGGGGGATTCAGCGGATGCGGCCCCACGTGGCAGAAGCCGCACGAAACACTCACCCGGAAGGGCCGCACTAGCTTCGGATCCTGCTGGATGGTCGGGTCACTATAGTAGCGGTCATTGGTATTCTCGACCTGCTGCTTCCAATAGGTGCGCGCAGCAGCCGGGGCGTCCCCTTTGCCGAAGAAATCGGGATTGGGAAAAAGCCGCAGGCCGAAGATGCCGCTCGGGTAGCCATAGACCGTGTAGTCCACGCCGTCGCCCATCGCAGCAAGCCTCGCCACGATACCTTCGTAGAGCGGCCTGTCGCCGGGCTCGAAAAGCTCCAACCCCGCATGGTCGCCCGGCCTTTGCGGGCGTTTTGCTTCCGGATCCCACGGCGGGGATTTCAGCAGATGGCCTTTGCTGGCATAGCCTTCGGGAAGGTCGGAATTCGGCGCAGACTCGTCACCCGCGACGTCGAGATACAGGCCGAGAATGCGCTTGGAGGGGTCGGCATTCGCCACGTAGCCCGGCTGGTTGATGAGACCAGCGCGCACGAAGCGACCGTTCCGCCTGCGCGAATCCAGCATCACCAGGAAATCCGTGATGCCGAAGCCATCCTGCGCGAGCCAGTTCCAGAAGCCCTCATTACCCCCGCCCCAGAGCAGCCAGGTGTTCCGCCCGCGGATCGCGTTTCGCTCCTGGTCATCAATCTTGCCATCGCCATTCATGTCAAAGTTCAGCGGCTGCATCGGCGAGTCCTTGCCCGCCGAGACCATGTCCATCTGCCAGAAAAGATCGCGCGACTCCGCCGGGAAGCACTCCGGGATGCGCGGCGTGATGGGCGTGCCTTTCATCGTCTTGCCACCGAGCGCCTCATCGAGCGGCTCACCAGGGATGGCCTTTGCCTGCAATGCCTTCACGCGCTCGTAGATCACGTTCTTCGCAGGTGCCACCGATGCCGGTGCGGCAGGCGCGGGTTTTGCGGGTACCGGCGGAGCGGCCTCCGGTGCGAGCGGATGGTTCGGATCGGCAAATAGCGCGACTTTGAGCCCGACGAGTGCGACGATTACGGGTAAAGCCCGACGGCTCAAGATACGAAGTGGGGAATTCGGTTTCATGTGGCGATGGATGATTGGTTTGAAAAAGCAGCGGTTGGATTTCCGGCGGCGATGCGTTGGGGTCTGAAGGTGAAGGATTTTCAGGAGGACGCTTTTCCTTGGAGGCTGCCTTTCGTCAAGACTCTCAAATCCTTAACTCGGCTGAAATGGGATAAGCGTCCCTTTTTGTGTAGGACGCTCATCCTATGCTTGGTCGGAATTTCTCAACCGCCTTCCCCTGGCGTGACGCTTCATTTCCGCTCATTTTAAGAAGTAAGAAAGCGGAGCTACCCCCCCTTCGCTTTACGAATCTATATGCCAGTCCCGCTGAAGCTTAACCACCATCTCCGGCCTCCCACCAGTCTGGAGGCAAGGGCAGACACCGAGCCCTTTTCCGAAACGACGCCCACTCAGCTTGTCCGAGTTTCGGCTCGGTTTAAGATTGCATCGCCTCCCGAAAGCAGGCTCCCGTTTGTCGTGGAAACCGGATGCCTCTCACTGCGAACAAAATGAAGCCGAAACTGTTCATCGTGGACGATCATCTCTCCATCCTCAGGACGCTGGAATGCGCCCTCCCCCTGCTGCTCCCCTGCACGATTGCGGG
Organism: Chthoniobacterales bacterium; assembly: GCA_038227825.1. GTDB lineage: Bacteria > Verrucomicrobiota > Verrucomicrobiia > Chthoniobacterales > Chthoniobacteraceae > SXWH01. Next base: position 89,913 of record JBBRPQ010000011.1, on the reverse strand, counting down.
GACCGCGCGGAATGCGAACGACGCCCTCAAGGCCATCCCTGCCGTCACGCCCGATGTGCTCTGGGTGGATATGTGCCTGCCGGGCCTCGATGGACCAGGGCTCCTGAGACTGCTCCGAGCTCGCGGAATATCCGTTCCCGCCGTCCTTTTTACCGGTAGCCTCGACCCCGTGCAAATCCGCGAAGGCATGGCCGCATCCCCCTCGTGCTTTGTCTCGAAAAATGACGACCTGTGCTGCTGGCAAAAGGCGCTCGAAGCCGCCGTGGAGGGCGGCAGCTATTTCTCCCCTTACATCGCGGACATGGCGAGGCACGCACCGCACGACGGCCTCGCGAAGCTCACGGACATCGAGCACGTCGTCTTCAGCCTCGTCGTGAAAGACCTCAGCAAGGAACAGATGGCCGAGATGCTGGGCGTATCCACACACACCGTCCGCCACCATCGCGAACACATGATGACCAAACTCGGCGCGCATTCCGTGGCCGAGCTCTGCGGCATCGCCTCACGTGTGGGGATGCTGGCATAAAAATTACGCTGGAGACCATTCGCTCGAGCTGCTCCGACGACGCGGCCAGTCCAACTACACAGCCAGGTGGAAATACGCGTGGATGTGCGGCACGCCTCGGAAATACCACACCATGTCCGGGCCTTCGATCTGCCAGGTGTCCCAGACCTTGTCATTGCCGATGTCGAACGCTCCGCCGTAGCACGAGATGAAGAGCTTCTCGACAAGCTTGTTGTCCTCGATGGTCTTCATCGTCGCGGCGACGTCATCGGTGCGGAAACACGCGAGCATGCGTCGCATCATGTCGAGCAGCTTCGCCTGCTGGTCCTTGCTCAGATCCGCGCCGCTGAGTCCGGGCAGATCTGTCTTTCGCTTTGCGATGACTTCCGACGGCTTCTCCCCGCGCGGCTCGCGGGCGACGAGCGCTTTCTCCTGCTGCTTGCCGTCGAGCGCGCTGTAGAATTCATTGAAGAGCAGCCCCTGATACCAGAACGGATTCCCCTCGTGATCCTTTGTCTCGCGGAACGCCTTCGCAAAGTTCCCGTAGAAAATCGGCCTGCCGCCGAAGCCCTGCCCTTTTTCCGCCAGCGCATGGCAGCGCCGCGTGACGTGGTGCCCCGTGTAGATGAACTCAAAATCCTTGTCCGCCGGCGCGCCGAAGAAGCCGACCGAGGGCGTGTTCTTGATGTCGCCCATGAGATCCTTCTGCACCTGCCAGTCCATCTTCTCGCGATACTCCGGTGAATGCAGCGACTCGAAAATCTGCTTCACGAGATCCTGCTGGTCCTTCGTGTAGAAAGTGTGCAGCCGCTGCTCCGGGCAGATATACCACCAGTTGCTGACGAACTGCCTCTTCGGATGATCCAGCGGCAGGCAAATCGCTCCGCGCTGCTCGTCAGTGAGGCTTTTGTAAAACTGCATCGTGAGCGAATCCTTCGTCGTCGTGTCCGCGCGCAGATTCTGAAAACCGCCAAGCGCAGCGCCGAGCGCAGTCGCGCCGAGCGCTCGCAGAACATCGCGCCGAGAGACATCACGACGCGCGAGGAGAGGCATGTTACCGGCAGGGAGGATGAGGTTCATGGCACAGCATCGTCTCCCAGATTCGCTGAAATGCGAGCCAGGATTCAGGACGTGGAATCGACCTATCTTCCGACCGGCTTGGATTCGGCGGCAGGGAACGGCCGGGTGAGCGAATCATCCAAAGGGGCACCCGTGAGCGTGCGGAGGAATGCCTCGATGTCATCCTTTTCCTGCTCGGTGAAATGCGCCGGCTTGAGCGTTTCTTCACGGTGTCCGTAGGCTGGATCGCCGGGCAGCTCGGAGTAAAAATCGAGCACCGCGCGGAGCGTGGCAAAGCGGCCATCATGCATGTAGGGCGCGGTCTGCTCGACGTTGCGCAAGGTGGGCGTCTTGAATTCACCGAGATGATTTATCTTCATGGTGAGAAAGCGCAGCTTGATGTTCGTCGCGGGACTCCGGTCGTCACTGAAAACTCCGGGGCCGTTGAACCGATCGTCGCGAACGTCGAGGATGCCCTCGAAACGGCCCTGATCCACCGAGATGCCCGGCAGGCCGATGTTATGAAATTCGCCGTCCGAAAAATTCGGCCCCGCATGGCAGAGCACGCATCGCCCGCGGCCGGTGAAAATCCGGAGTCCCCGTTGCGCGGATTCGCTGATCCTGTCGGATTGCCCGCCCGTTTTTCCATTCCTTAGTGCCTCGACGGACCGATCGAATGGCGACGCCGTGCTGATGATGCGGCGCTCGTAGGCCTCAATGGCCTTGCCAAAATTCGAGAGCAGCCGATCCGCTTCGGGCGTGCGGGACCGCGCAGCGGCAGGCAGCGGGCCGAAGAGCGCTTCGTACTCGGCTTTCAAAATAGCATCGCCGGACAAAACCGCGAACACATGCTCGGGCGAGGATGCCATTTCATCCGGGTGCAGCAGCGGCTGCACGGCCTGCGCCCAGAGGGAGTCGGCGCGGCCATTCCAGAAAAACCAGCGCTGATAGGCGACATTCCAGAGCGGCATCGAGTGTCGCTCGGTGGTGCCCATCGCGACGGAGAGCGGCTTCGGATCGGAAAATCCATGCGCAGGATCGTGACAGGTCGCGCAGGAGAACCGGCCGTCGGCGGAGAGGCGCACATCGAAGAAAAGCCGCTGCCCGAGCCGGCCCGCAGCGGGATTGTCCGCAAAGGCGTTCGTCGGATTTTTGGGGATCTCCGGGAGCGGCGAAAGCTTGAGTATCTGGCGCGTCTCTTCCTCCGTGAAAGCCACGCGGCTTTTCTCCGGCACCCGGTCACATCCTGCGCCGCAGAACCCGGCCACACCCGCGGCCATGAACGCCAGTCGCCTCGCAGTCATTCGATGGTGATCGGAAAAAACGCCCGCTCGATTTTTGCTCCCGCGGTGATCTCGACCATGATGGACCAATCACCCGCCATGTGGAAAAGCATGCCATTCGCACGATAGCGCTGCCCTCCCTCATGGATGGTCTCCGGCGCGGTGTTCATGCCGTGGCCATGACTCGGCATGTCGGCAGTCGCAGAGACGCTGGTCGGGACGCTGGCTCCCTCATCTGGCGTGAGCGTGATGTTGAGCGAAAAGTGTTTGTTCAGCGTGATACCACCGCCCGTGGGCTGAATCGTCACGGTGAAGCTCCCTCGTTCCGTCTTGCACTTTGCCGGCCAAATCACGGCAGCGGCAGGCATGGCGGATGCCGGAGGCTGGGCTGCTTGCTGTGCCTTTTTGCATCCTGCGGAACCAGCCGTGATCAGGATGCAGAGGAAGGGCAGGAGGTGGTTGCCACTCGTGAGCTTCATAGCGGGAAGGAGCAGTGCGATGGGGGCAGTTGCATTTGGGTGAAGATGAACATTCTTCCGCCATCTTCGGGCATTTTGCGAGGACGGACCCGCGATTCGGCCCCGGTATTTCTCGTGTGTCCAATCAGTGTGCGGCAGAGACGGAAGTCGCCATTCTCACAAACGCACTTCACGAATGAGTTCAGGCAATGAAGATCGAATGAGGAAATTTGTTCAAAGGCGCACCGCGACTTCCGGTGAATACAGAAGCACACGAGCGCCCTGAGTTTTTCCGGTGCCAATGCGCATCCCTCCATTTCTTCGATGAACCCAGTTTCCACACATCACGGCGCACAGCATCCGTGCGGGATCTCGCGCAGGACCGCGATCCAGGCGGGAACGATCGGGCTGCTGGGGCTGGGGATGAATCATCTCGCGGGACTGCGTGCGCTCGGCGCTCCGCAGACTGCAAAGGCAAAGTCGGTGATCTACATTTTCCTCTCCGGCGGACTGGCGCAGCACGAGAGCTTTGACATGAAGCCGGAGGCGCCGCTGGAGGTGCGCGGGGAGTTCAAGCCGATCCGGACGAGTGCGCCGGGCATCGAGATTTGCGAGCACCTGCCGGAGCTGGCGAAACGGGCGCACAAATTTGCACTCGTGCGCTCGCTCACGCATCCGTCGAATGACCACTCGGCGGCGCATCACATCATGCTCACGGGACACAGCGATTTGCCGCTGGGCTTTGACCCGACGAAGCCGAAGGCGACCGACTACCCGAGCATCGCGGCGGTCGCGGGCCGCGTGCTGCCGCAGCGGAATAATCTGCCGCCCGCCGTGGTGCTGCCGGAAAAGCTGCGCCATCGCGAAGGGCGGATGCTCGCAGGACAGTTCGCAGGGCAGATGGGAAAGCAGCACGATCCGTGGTTCCTCGAAATGTCGCCATATCATCCGGCGCACTACGGGGCGTATCCGGAGTTTCTTTTTCACCACGCAAAAGGTCCGGCCAGCGACGCGGGACTGCTCTACGAGGCGCCGCACCTTTCACTGCCGCAAGGGCTGAGCATGGCGCGCGTGCTGGACCGCGTTTCGCTGCGCGGCGAGCTGGAGCGCCAGTCGCAACTGCTCGAAGGCACGGTGGACGATCCGGGCCTCGACAAATACCGTGATGCAGCGGTGTCGCTGATCACGGATGGCAAAGTGCGCGATGCCTTTGACATGAGCCGCGCGGAGCCGAAGTGGCTCGACCGCTACGGGCGCAACAGCTTCGGCTGGTCGCTGCTCATGGCGAGGCAACTCGTGGAGGTGGGCGTGCGACTCGTGCAGGTGAATCTCGGCAACAACGAGACCTGGGACACGCATCAGGCGGCATTTCCAAACCTGAAGAACTTCCTGCTCCCGCCGATGGATCGCGCAGTGAGTGCGCTCATTGATGATCTCGACTCGCGCGGTCTGCTCTCGGAGACACTGATCGTGATGGGCGGGGAATTCGGCCGCACGCCACGCATCTCGAAAATCGCAGGCGCGACGCTCCCCGGTCGCGACCACTGGGGCGCGAGCCAGACTGTCTTTCTCGCCGGCGGCGGCGTGCGCGGCGGAACGGTGATCGGTGCGACGGACAAAATCGGCGCGTATCCGAGCGAAGCGACGCAGCGGCCGGAGAATCTCGCGGCGACCATTTACCAAGGCCTCGGCCTGCCGCGCGACATCGAGTGGCACGACCCGCTGGATCGCCCGCACACGGTGTACGACGCAGAAGCGATTCCGGGGCTCACGTAGGGATTGCGAAAAGCTTCCGGCTCGCAGTTAGAAATCCCCGCCGCCGCCCGAGTCGCCACCACCGGAATCACCTCCACCCCAGTCGCTGCCACCGGAACTTCCGCTGTCAGAATCGCTGCCGAAGTCGCCGCCGGAACCCGAGCTGTCGGTGTCCTGCCCGGAGAAGCCGCTGTCGCCGCTGTTCATGTCGTTGCGGTCGGAACCGTAGGCGCTGCTGCCGTGGTTGCTGAAGAACTGATCATACATCCACATGCCCGCCGCGGCGCCAAACATGCCGCCAACAAGTGAGCTGAGGAATCCACCGCCGCCGCCAGTCTGCCCCATCATCGGGCTGCCGCCGCTCGCCCTGCCGGTGATCGCGCGGACGATGCCAATGACCACCCACGCCACGAGGCCGATGATGATGGCCGGGATGAGCCAGCCCATTCCGCCGCCCGATGACTGCGCGGGGCGCGAAGCCATGGGTACGGGCGCGGTGCCAGTGTGGGTGCGGGAGGGCGCGTGCGATTTCATCGTGGCAAAAATGAAGTTCACGCCGTCGCGCAGCGCCTCGTCGTTCTGGTGCGCATGGAGCTTCGCGGTCATCATCGAGACCAGCGCGTCGCGGTCCTTCAGGGTGAAAGCCACACGCTGCGTGTTGTTGCCGACATTCGTCTGGAGATGCGCGGGATCCTTCACGAGGAGGATATAGACGCCGTTGACGCCCTTTTGCTTGAACTGGCGCGAGGCCCACTGCTCGAAGACGTGATGAAGGGCGACCTTGTCCTGCACGTTCACGCCCGTCTTCAGGTCAGCCGGGATTTCCTTGAACGTCTCGATGGCGATATCCTGGTGCAGCGTGCGCTCGAGTTCCGCGACCACTTTGGAGGCGTCGGACTTTGCTTGCTCGGAGAAAAATCCGGCGTTGTCCAGAATCCCACTCCCGGCTGCGCGGCTGGCCACAGTGCCGCAGAAGAGGACCGCAAGGATGCCCAGCAGGCAGGCGAAGGCGCTGCCGGTGCGCCCGGCGATTCTCGAACCGGGGGACATTGCGACGATGTTCTGTGTGCTCATAGGCCGGAAGCATACTCCGCGCTCCACCTTGCGCAAGCGAACCGGCTCGCGCGAGGGACGCATCCGCCCTTGCACCAGCGGAATGAAGCGGCATTTTTCCCGGATGAACTCGCTCTTCCCCGCCGCCGTATTCGCCTCCCTTGCCATGCTCCCGCTCTCAGCGCAGGTCGTGCCGGTGACGCCGACGAAATTCGACACGCGAAGACTCGGTGATGCGCTCAGTTCTGGCGGCAGCACGGTGAACGTCGCGCCGCAACGCAACCAGACGACGGTGCGGACCGTGACGCACATCGTGCTCGGCGAACCGCGGCAGTGGAAGATGACGGACGGGAAGTTTTTCGTCGGCAAGCTGATCGCATTTGAGGACATCGTGCAGGAGGGGAATGCGGCGACCGCGCCAGCCGTGCCAAAGAACCCGACCGTGGTGCGTGGCGGCAATGCCCGCGTGCTCGTGAACTCGAAACCATTCGAGATCGCGCTCGACCGCCTTGGTGCGGACGAACGGAAATTCATCGAAGACGCTCGTGTCGCGATGGCGGCAAAGAAATAGAGCCCGGCGTGCCGGCTCGTGTGGCCGGATGGGATGCACCGCCCCGCTATCGGTGCTTCCGAGCTTCAGGCACAAAATACGGACGATCCTCGCCACCGATGATCCCAAGCTGCGACCGCAGGCTGTCCCACATGATGGCGACCGGCTCCCGCAGTTCTGTCTCCGTGGCCAGCATTTTCGAAAAGTGATCGTACACGATCCTGCGCGGCGCGCTCTGCGTGTCGCTTCTGGAGGCGAGCGTGAGTCCCCTCAGAAGCAATGACGCTGCTGCATTCCGCTCCTGCTCGGTTTGCGCGATTTTCATCTGGCCCTGGAAGGTGGCGATGATGGATCGGATATCCGCATCCTGAATGACATCGAGTTGCATCCGGCCAAGTTTCGATATGCACATCAGCACGGCAAATAGCTCCTTGGTGCGGCGACGCAGCTTGGCCACCGTCTCCGCGTCGTCCTGGAAATCGTTCCAGCGGACACGCTCCCATTTCTTAATGCTGTCGAGTCTGTAGCAAAAGCGGCGCACCTGATCGTCAAGTCTGCCGTGCGCAAAATCTGCCTTTGAAAAGATAATATAGGTCGCCACTGCGATGACCTTGCCCGTCTTCAAATGAATCACAGGACTCCCGCTGTTCCCAGGGACAAACTCGGCTGAAATCTCCACAAGTTGCGGACCTATTCCCACGATCCTGCCCGTCAGCGGATGAATGACGCCCATCCCGTCAGGATTCCCGATGACGGCAACTTCATCGCCGACGGCAACGGACTGGTCCACCCCGATCATCACCTCCAAGGCCTCCGTCTCGTCCGACAATCCGTAAACGATAATGTCATGTTCCACCGCGGCAGCCGCAGTGCCGACTCGCACTTCGCTCTGATCGTTCAGCGTGAAGGTATTTTTGACTCCGCCGGCAACCACATGCTGGTTCGTGAACAGGCATTTTTGCCCGCCATACTGTGCGAGAAATCCGCTGCCGGAACCGACCTCATTGCGGACCAGCACCACGCTCTACATTGCGCGCTTCGTCACATCCGCCAGAGGATCATCGTAAGCTTCCGCCCTGAGGATGCAGAAGTTCAGACAAATCAGCAGGAGGGTCAATTTCTTCATCGGATGGTGGCGGAAAATAAACAGTTCCCATGCCACCGAAGCTTCCTTACATGCAAAATCCAGCCGTCAGCGGTGGCCCGCGAAATTTCCGCAAAGCGGAATGGCATGATGCGTTGAGACCGACTAGCAGAACGGGCGTCCCTTTTCTCCATGAGCAACGACCGCCTCCCTCCGCAGACCAAATACATCGTAGGCAATGAAGCGTGTGAGCGGCTGAGCTACTATGGCGTCGTCGCGATTCTCACGGGGTATGCGACGATGCTTTTCGGCGGTGGCGAACAGGGGGGCATCGAGGCGAAGAAGATCGTGCATGATTGGAAAAGCCTCACGTATCTGCTGCCGCTCATCGGGGCGTTCGTGGCGGATCGGTACTGGGGGCGCTATCGCACGATCCTGTGGATTTCTTTCGCGTACTGCGCGGGCCATGCGCTGCTGTCTGCGACGGAAGGGACGAAGTGGGGGCTCTACTCGGGGCTCATCCTGCTGGCGATTGGGTCGGGTGGGATCAAGCCGTGCGTGTCGGCGTTTGTCGGCGATCAGTTCGGGCCGGGGCAGGAGAAGCAGATAACGAAGGCGTACAGTCTGTTTTATTGGAGCATCAATTTCGGCTCGTTCTTCGCATTCTCGTGCCTGCCCTACATCCGGGCAAAGGCGGGCTACTCGGTGGCGTTTCTGATCCCGGGAATCTTCATGCTGCTCGCGACGGCGATTTTCTACTCGGGCCGGAAGAGCTTCGTGATGAAGCCGCCGACCTCCACGCTGCCGCCGGTGGATGCGGCGACGCGCGTGGCGGACCGTGCGACGCTGTGGCGGATCGCGCTGGTGTTCCTGCCGGTGACGGTTTTCTGGTCGCTGTTCGACCAGCAGAATACGACGTGGGTGCAGCAGGGGCAGCAGATGGTGCCGGTGAAGCTCGGCGACTACACGATCGACGGCGAGACGATGCAGTCCACGAATCCGATCTTCGTGATGGCGATCATCCCGCTTTTCGTCACGTGGCTCTACCCGGCACTGTCGCGCATGGGTCTGCGACCGACGCTGCTCCGCCGCATGGGCGCAGGCATGGTGCTCGCAGCGGTCGCATTCCTCATCTCGGCAATGCTGCAAAAGCGAATCGAGGGCGGGGAACATCTCAGCATCCTCTGGCAGCTCCTGCCGTATGGCGTGATGACGGCGGGCGAAGTGCTCATCTCGGCGACCGGGCTGGAGTTTGCATTCTCGATGGCGCCCGCTCGGCTCAAGAGCACGATCATGAGCTTCTGGCTGCTCACCGTGGCGATCGGCAATAAGCTGGCGTCCCAAGTCACGGAACTGAACAGCATGAAAAACCCGGCGGGTGAAATGGTGAGGCGCATTTCCGCATCGAATGAAATGCTGCTGTATGTGGCTCTCATGCTGGTGGTCGCGGCGGTGTTTGCACTCATCTCGTCGCGCTTCCCCGAGGCCCCCGCCACGGTGGAAAAATGATTGCGCCCCGCCGGGCATCAGACTGCGCAGTGCGCCGCACACTTTCGTCCCGCAGAAAAAACCCCACCATGAAGCCGCTCCTTTTCACCATCATGCTCACGACTGCCGCGCTCGCCGCCGACACGCCCAACTTCAACTACCCGAAGACCCGCAAGGTGGATGTGGTGGACAACTATTTCGGGACGAAAGTCCCGGATCCATATCGCTGGCTGGAGGACGACAATGCGGCGGAGACAAAGGCTTGGGTGACGGAGCAGAATAAGGTGACTTCCGCATTCCTCGCGGGCATCCCGAAGCGCGAACAAATCCGCGAGCGACTCTCAAAGCTGTGGAACTACGAGCGCTTCAGTGCGCCATTCGAGCGCGGCGGGCGCTACTTTTGGACCTACAACTCCGGCCTGCAAAACCAGCGCGTGCTCTACACCGCTGATTCCCTTGATGCGCCGCCACACGTGCTGCTCGACCCGAACACGCTCTCCGCCGATGGCACCGTGTCGCTGAAAGATACCACGCCGAGCGAGGACGGCGCGCTGCTCGTCTATGGCCTGAGCCGGGCGGGGAGCGACTGGGAGGAATTCCGCGTGCGCGACACGGCGACCGGCAAGGACCGCGAGGATGTGATCAAATGGGTGAAATTCAGCGGGGCGTCATGGATGAAGGACGGCAGCGGATTTTTCTACTCGCGCTTCGACGAGCCGAAGTCGGGTGAGGAGCTGAAGGGGAAAGTGGAATTCCAAAAACTTTACTTTCACAAACTCGGCACGCCGCAGAGCGCGGACACGCTGACCTACGAACGCGCGGATCATGCTGACTGGGGCTTCCACGGGAGCGTGACGGACGACGGGCGCTACCTGATCATCCACGTCTCGCAGGGCACGGACACGAAGAACCGCATCTTTTACAAAGACCTCGCGCAGCCGGATGCGAAGGTCGTCGAGCTGCTGAACGACTTCGATGCATCGTACCACTTCGCGGAAAACATCGGGCCGGTGTTCATTTTCAAAACCGATCTCGAAGCGCCGCGCTATCGCATCATCGCCGTGGACACGCGCACACCCGAGCGCGCGAAGTGGCGCGAGCTGGTGCCGCAGGCCGCAGAACTGCTGGAGGAAACGAGCTTCGCCGGCGGGCGTCTCATCGCGAGCTATCTCAAGGATGCGCGCACGGCGGTGAGGCTGTTCGATGTGAACGCCACCGACATCACCGTGAAGCCCGCAGGGGAACTCGCGCTGCCGGGCATCGGGACCGTCGGCGGCTTCGGAGGACGCACGACGGACACGCACACGTTCTTCAGCTTCACGAGCTTCACCGAGCCCGGCGCGATCTACCGCATGGAGATCGCGAGTGGAAAATACGACGTGTGGAAGAAGCCGAAGGTGGATTTTGCGAGCGCCGACTACGAGACGAAGCAGGTCTTCGTAACGAGCAAGGACGGCACGCGCGTGCCGATGTTCATCACGCACAAGCGCGGCCTCGTGCTCGACGGCAGCACGCCGACGATCCTGTACGGCTACGGCGGGTTCAATATTTCGCTCACGCCCGCATTCTCCGTGTCGCGCGCCGTGTGGATGGAAATGGGCGGCGTCTATGCCGTGGCGACGCTGCGCGGTGGCGGCGAATACGGCGCGGAGTGGCACAAGGCCGGCACGAAATTGCAGAAGCAAAATGTCTTCGACGACTTCATCGCCGCCGCCGAATGGCTCATCGCGAACCAATACACGCGCAGCGAAAAGCTCGCGATTCAGGGCGGCAGCAACGGCGGCCTGCTCGTCGGCGCAGCGATGACGCAGCGACCCGAGCTTTTCGGCGCAGCCATCCCCGCTGTCGGCGTGATGGACATGCTGCGCTTCCATAAATTCACCATCGGCTGGGCGTGGAAGAGCGACTACGGCAGCAGTGAAAATGCGGAGGAGTTTGCGGCGCTCGCTAAGTATTCGCCCTACCACAATCTCAAACCCGGCACGCGCTACCCCGCGACACTCGTGATGACCGCCGACCACGACGACCGAGTCGTCCCCGCACACAGCTTCAAATTCGCCGCGCGCCTTCAGGAATCGCAGCCTGCTGGCGGCCCTCCCGTGATGATCCGCATCGAGACCAGCGCCGGACACGGAGCGGGAACTGCTTTGAGCAAAGTGATCGAGGAAACCGCAGACTCGCTGGCTTTCCTCACGAAGATTTTTGCGATGCCCTAGTTGGGCGCACACTGGCTACGACGGAACGACAGGCTTCAGCGCAGCGAGCAGATCGTCCAGCGAAACAGTGGCGATGGCGGTGACCTTGTCGCTCGCCGCAAAAGGCAGGATGAGGTCGCGACCGTGCAGCATCGAGCCGCAGCTATAGACCACATTTGGCACGTAGCCTTCGCGCTCGTTGCCTTCGGGTGAAAGCAGCGGCTCGCGCAGGCGGCCGATCACCTTTGTGGGATCCTCGAGGTCGAGCAGCGCTGCGCCGATGCAGTATTTTCTCATCGGCCCGACGCCATGCGTGATGACGAGCCAGCCGGCCTCGGTCTCGATGGGCGAGCCGCAGTTGCCGATTTTCACGGACTCCCACATTTCGGACGGGCGGAGGATCACCTGCGGATTGCTCCAATGGTGCAGGCTCTCCGAGAACATCACGAAGAGGTTCTGGTCATCCTGCCGCGAGAGCATCGCGTAGCGTCCCCCGACGCGGCGGGGAAAGAGCGCCATGCCTTTGTTTTGCACGGCGCTTCCATTGAGCGTGAGCACGCGAAAGTGGAGGAAATCCTGCGTCTCGATGAACTGCGGCAGGATGGCACGCCCATTGTAAGCCGTGTAGGTCGCGCAATACAGGACCGTGCCATCATCATCGGTGAAGCGGACAAAGCGCGCGTCCTCGATGCCATTGCTCTCATTCGGCGAGACGGGGAAAATAATGCGCTCGCTGAGTGCAAGTTTGGAGGAGAAGTTGATCTCGTAGTTTGAATCGGCGAGCCAGCGGAAGCCCTCCAGCGCGCGGCGGAGATCGCGGCTGACCGGCTTCGATTCACGGCGCACCCGGGCCATGCTTTCATCGAGTTGCTGGAGTGTGAAGCTGTCCGACAGCGGCTCCATCACGGCGGCGGCATGGCCATCCGCAAAGCCCATCTCCTGGAGCTTCACGCTGAAGCTTTTTTTACGATAAGTGGGATTCGGCACCAGCGCCGGCACGGTAACAAAACGGGAGACGGGCTCCACACCGATCGTACCGTCCGCTGCGATGATACCGGTGCGGAACTCGATCGAGGAAATGTGTCCTTCACCCGTGGCACGCAGGCTCATGATGAATCGCATGCAGCCCTCCGCCACCCCGCTTTGATCGGGATGCGGCACCATGGACGGATTGAAGAGCGCGGCGGATTCCAGCGCGTATTCACCGGAGAAAAGCGCGCCGATGAGAAGCTGCCGCACACGGGAAAGCGGGGCCGGGGCAGAGATGGCCGGACGCACTTTCTCGTAGTTCACGAGCAGCAGCGACTCGATGTCGAAGTGCCGCGAGGCAAACTCCAGAAGGATCGCCTGCAACTCCGCATCGGCCTCCGCCTCGCCCAGCGCGAGGACGCGATTCAGCATGCTGGCGACGATCTGCGGATTTCCCGGAATGAACGGACGGATGATCACGCGGGCACTCTCAGGCTGGAAGGTCGCGCTGTGGCGGCGCACTCGGATGGATGTCATGTGCGCAGTGGTTCGGCGATGGGATGTTCGGCGTAGTTCATTTCTGCGAGCGCGAGGTGGAAGGCGAGGGATGACTCGGCGCCCTGATTTTCACTGATGCGGTCAGCGTGCAGGCCGTCGCTGCATCCGCCAGTGGTGGAATCGTAGAGCGGCACGCCGAGGCCGTTGCGCCCGAGGAACCACTCGAATGCGCGCTTCGCCTCGCGTGACCACATCGTATCCTGCGTCGCACGGAAGGCTTCGAGGCACGCACTCACCATCGCCTGTGCCTCGACGGGCTGCTGATCGAAGTCCGCGCGCGCGCCATCGCGATGGTAAAATCCATTGCTGCCGATGGGGCGGAAATGGCCTGCCTGCGTTTTCTGGATCGAGACGAGCCAGAGCAAGGATTTCAGCCCGATCTCCTGCGCTTCGGGGTCCGGCATCCACTGGCCGCTGAGGATGAGCGCCTGGCAGATGCGCGCATTGTCGTAAGTCGCGCTCGGCTCGAACCACGGCCATTTCTCCGTGGCGCAACTTTTCCACAACCGCACGAGCTCGCCGGTGAGCAATTCGCGCGCAGCGAGAACGGCAGGTGTGGTCGGATAGCCGCGCAGATATTCGTGAATGCCGAGCAGCGTGAAAGCCCACGAGCGCGGCGAAGAGAATGCGCTGACGATGCTCAGCCCGCGCTCGAAGAGCTGCGCACAGAGTCGGCGATGCCCGGTATTGCGAGAGCGGCCCGCGCCCGCGCCCACGGCCCAAAGGGCGCGCGCGTGACTGTCCTGACTACCTGCCTGCTCCAGCCACTGCCGTCCGTGGCTCATGAAATTCCGAAAGTGCCCCGTCTCGTTGTTCAGCGCCGCAGCGAGGAAGGCGAGGTAGCTCGTTGCGAGTTTGCCCAGATTTTCCACAGGGAGATCGCCGCTGGTTTCATCGAGCAGATTGCAGAGGATGAATGCACGGGCGTTGTCATCCGTGCAGTATCCCTCGTGAAAATTTGGCACGTTGAAAATCGCGTGCTGAAAAATCCCCGTGCCATCCGACATGCGGATGATGTGATCCAGCCGCAGTGGCGGCAAATCGTATGGCCGGCTCGCGAGCGTCCATCCCGCGAAGGCCGCGCGGGGCATGGCGCGGCGGTCCGCGCGCGCACGCTGGAAGGACTCGAGATAGCGCTGCGCCACCGCGTGCCAGATCATCTCCCGACCCATCGCGTACGCTGCGCAGCGCGTGCGCTCCATCTGCGCCGGATCATCGAGGAATTCGCACACCGCCTCCGCGATTGCTGCCGGATTGCGGAACGGCACGAGCTTCCCGCGCCCGTCCGCGAGCAATTCCTGCGCGTGCCAGTACGGCGTGGAGACGACCGCTTTTCCCGCACCGAAGACATACGCGAGCGTGCCCGAGGTGATCTGCTGTTCATTCAGATAGGGCGTCACGTAGATGTCTGTGGCGCCGATGAATTCCTTCAGATCATCGAGCGTCACGAATCGGTTGTAGAAAATGACGTGCTCCTTCACGCCTCGATCGTCGGCAAGCCGTTCAAGGCTCAGTCGGTAGCTCTCACCTTCGCGTGCGACGAGATGCGGATGCGTCGCACCGAGCACGAGGTAAACGACGCTCGGATGCCGCCGCACAATCTCCGGCAACGCCTCGATGACATGCTCGATCCCCTTCCCCGGTCCGAGCAGACCAAAGGTGAGCAGCACCATGCGCCCCTCGACGCCGAATTGCGCTTTATGGACGCTCGAATCGGCGAACTCGATATCCGGGATGCCGTGCGGAATCACATCCACTTTTGCATCCGGCACCGCGTAAATATCGCGCAGCATCTCCGCACCCTTGCGCGCCATCACCACGACGCGATCACTGCGGCGCACCAGTTCTTCCATCACCTTTCGCTGCGCAGGATTCGGATCACGCAGCACGGTGTGCAGCGTCGTCACCACCGGCATCCGCACTTCCTTGAGCAGCGCGAGCAGATGACTCCCCGCAGGTCCGCCGAAGATGCCGAACTCGTGCTGCACACACAGAATTTCTGCGTTATTGAAGTTCAAAAAATCCGCCGCGCGCCGATAGGAATCCAAGTCCTTCTCAAAAATCTCGAACCGCACCCTCTGCGGATAGCGGTAGCCTTCCACACGATCGTTCATCGCTCCCGCAAAGCATTCCGCACCTGGCGCGGCGGCCGCCACAGACTCACACACCTCGGTCGTGAACGTCGCGATCCCGCAACGGCGTGGCTCGTATCCACCGAGAAAAGCGATCCGCTTCGGAGCTGGGGAGTCTATGGGGAAGACCTTTCGATTTTCGCAGCATCGCACCTGCGGCAGATTACACAACCTTCGCGACATGCAAAGTCCACCGCCAAATCACAGAGCAAATGCGTCCACTCAATCGGATGTTTCCTGCAAAGCTCATAGCGATTCCTTGCTGAACGCGCTGGCATCATGTGGCCACCTTCGATGCCCACCAGCAAGGACGCTCAGAATGAGAATGTCGCCGGCCGTGTGTGGCGGAAGCCCATCACTTCGCGGAGGAATCGGCTGCGCTGCGCAGTTGCTCGGCCAAGACGACGAAGTTCATTTCCGCAACTCCATTACCCGTGCCCGAGGGATCTGACTTCACCGAAAAATCGAGGAGCCTCACGAATGGATCCTGCCGTTCGATTTCATTCACCGCAAACAGGACTCCCGCAATGCCATGCCTGGCTGGCTCGCAAGGTGCGACGATCTGCCAGTAAGTCCGTTCACATCCGGGGAGTCCAAATGCCAGCAGTGTTGTGTTCAGCCGCACCGAGGTGAGGGCGGTTTTAGCCTGTGCAAAAGCCTGCTGCACCCGCATCGGAAACCAAGCCATGACTGCACCGTCGCGACCTTCCCCACGAAGTCGCCCCAGTTCCGCAGTACCCAGCGAGGCCCGATCTTTGAGGGATTGCATCGCTTCAAGCTCCTTATTCGCCGAATCGATCTGCACGAGGAATTCGGCAATCTTGCTCTGCGCATCCTTTTCACGCGCCTGAACCGGAAGGACCAACTGCCTGTAGAAAAACCACGCCGCGCCGAGACAAATGACAGCGGCGACCAGAGATCGATGGCTCGTTAGTTTCCAGGAAGTCATGCTCAGAGTTTCTTGCTCGATGTGAGTTGGCGCGCCGCACCCGGACTGAAAGTGACGACGATGGAGAAGACCACACTCTTCTGCCCTGGGACTTTGACGGAGGTTCGCGACTCCACATCGAGTCGCTCAAAACGGGCGGTCGTAATCCAACCTTCGAACTGCTGCCGCAATTTCGACTCAAGCTCACTCCTGAATTGTTCGGCCACCTTCTGCGGTCCGCTTGCGGTTGCAACGCCATCGACGCGCAGCACGGATATCTCCGCCGAATCCTTCGGACCACGCAGATCGATGCCGGTCATCTCGATGCCTCCACGCGCCGCACCCGACACGATCCAGAGGGCAGACGTACATTTCATACCGTTGCGTTCCGCCGCGAGCCGCTCGGGCACACGCGCCATTTCCTCCAGGCCTCGTCGCGCCTCCTTTCCATCCTGCACCAGCTTGGAGACGTGCTCCGCTTGCCACTGGAGAAGCGAAAGTGTGGCAGAGGATGCTTCGGCACGCTGCACCAGGAAAAAATACCGGCACACCGGAATTACCGCCAGGATCGCCGCGAAGAACACAATCTTCCCCATGCTGAGAAACGACCATTTTTGTCCTCGCTGAGAATCCACCACAACTGCCGCCCGTTCCAAAGAAGCAACAGGCAGCGCAGCCTTTCTCACCGAGGATGGGATTGGTTCTGTTTTGGCGGCGAGTGTTACCGCAAAAGGAATCATGTTCCCCTCGTCTCGTAAGACGGGAATGGGCACAGGATCGGGATTCGCGACTGCGATGGATGCAAAAGCTGACGTCTCCGAGAATCGCCCGCACATCTGGAGCAGCCGCATCGTGCAGAGCAGATCGTCCAGATGAAAAGGTTTCCGCAGTCCAATGGCGTGAATGCTCCCGATGAAATCGTTGATCTTCGCATCGCACCGATGGCCAGTCATGAACATGAACCGGCTGCAAAGATGCGGGCGCACCCGTTCCACCGCGCGATAAAACATGTCGCCGGAAAGCGACGGCATCACCATATCGCAGAGAATGACCGCAAAATCACCAGCCAACACTTCACGGATGCCATCCGCACCGCCCTGCACCGAGACGACCGTGTAGCCGGATTCGGTCAGAAAATCGGTGATGATCTGATTGAACGAGACGTCGTCATCGAGAAGCAGAACCCGGCCACCGCATTTGTCGGCCTGATTCTCCTTTTTTCCCGATAACCCAAATTCACGAAAAGCCCCCTGGCTACCCGCCATTCTTTCCCCGTCCGCACTGGCCACCTGATCCCGTTGCGACACGCCTGTGGTCTCTGATTCGCGAATGTCGAGAGTTGGGTTCAATGGTCTGAGTGTGATGCGGGGAAGCAAACGGATTCCAGCGGTCCTTCACTTTCCCCGATTTCACATGCACAAACCGTGCCCGATTGCCGTTTCGCGCCCAAACGACACCTTCGGAGCCACTCAGCACTAAAGAACGGCGCAAAAAACCGCTCCGAGCAGCTTCAAGCTCCGATGATAGGATAAATCTCGCCTGACTGAGCCGGCTTACAGCCTACCCGCCCCCTGCGCCTTCGCCGCCGGGCTTTGTCATCTCCACGGGATCAAGTGCGGCGGCGAGTTGATCGTCAGGCAGCACGTTCTTTTCGCGGCAGAGTTGCCGGACGGTCTTGCCGGTCTTCGCGCTCTCCTTCGCGATCTCGGCGGATTTGTCGTAGCCGATCACAGGCACAAGACTTGTGACCATCGCCATCGAGTATTCGATGAGTTCGGCGCAGCGCTCCTTGTTCGCGGTGATGCCTTCGACGCAACGCTTGCGGAAAATCTGCACGACATTCGTGAGCAAGCGGATGCTCTCAAGCATTGCGTGCGCGATGACGGGCATGCCGACGTTCAGCTCGAAATTGCTGAGCTGCGCCGCGGCCCACGTCACCGTGGCGTCGTTGCCGATGACACGCGCGCAGACTTGCAGCACGGCCTCGCTCATCACGGGGTTCACCTTGCCGGGCATAATGCTGCTGCCGGGCTGCGTCTCGGGCAGCGAGATTTCACCGATACCGCAACGGGGACCGCTGCCCAGCCAGCGGATGTCATTCGCGATTTTCGTGAGACTCGTGGCAACGGTCTTCAGCGTGCCACTCGCGGAAACAAGCGCGTCCTTTGCGCTCTGCGACTCGAAGTGATCCTTCGCCTCGCGGAATTCATTGCCGGTCCCCTTGCTGAGGATTTTCGCGACGATGCCGGGGAAATCGGGATGGCAGTTCAGGCCGGTGCCGACAGCAGTGCCACCGATGGGCAACTCCTCGACTTCACGGATCGCGGCGCGGATGCGCTCAACGCCGAGTTCGCATTGCCGCGCATAGCCGCCGAATTCCTGCCCGAGCCGCACGGGCGTGGCGTCCATGAGATGCGTGCGGCCGATCTTGATCACATCCCAGAATTCTTTCGACTTCGCATCGAGCGCCACGCGCAGTGCGTCTAGCGCAGGGACGAGCGTGATGCGGAGCTGCTCGGCGACAGCGACGTGGATCGCGGTGGGGATCACGTCGTTCGACGACTGCCCCATGTTCACGTGATCGTTTGGATGCACGGGATCACGCGATCCGATCGGCTTGCCCGCGAGTTGCGAGCAACGGTTCGCGATGACCTCGTTCGCGTTCATATTCGTCGAGGTGCCACTGCCCGTCTGGAAGATGTCGATCGGGAATTGCGCATCGAGCGTTCCCTGCATCACTTCATCCGCGGCCTTCTCGATGAGCGCGGCGCGTTCAGGGCTGATGCGGGAAAGCTCCAGGTTCGCCTTCGCCGCCGCGCCCTTGATGAGCCCGAGCGCGCGGATGAATTCACGGCTGAAGCGGTAGTCGCTTACTGGAAAGTTGAGAACGGCGCGCTGGGTGGATGCGGCGTAAAGTGCTTCGGCGGGGACCTCCATCGGGCCCATGGAATCTTTTTCAGTACGGGTGCTCATGTGTGAACCCCGATTCTGTTCGGCGTGCGAAGAGATGTGTCGAGCGAAATGACAGCGCGGCATTTTCTCCGCCGGAGAAAATGCGGTCAGTGCTTGCCGTTACCCGAGACTCCGCTGCCGACGGCATGGCCGTTCTTGCGGTGGCCGTTCAGTGGCTTGTCCACCTTTTCCACCTTTTCTGCATTCGTCTTGAAAAATTTCGTGACAAACATCGGCGGCACATTGCGGAGGCAATACTCACTCTCGGCATGTGCAAAATGGTCGCAATGGCCGCGCGTCCGCAGCTCGTTTGTGACCTGATAAATGATAAACGCCGAATGCGCCTCCGGGGCCAGCACGGCAAAGGTGTGGTCGAGGATTTCTCGCTTTTTCGCCTTTTCGAGAATGCTGAAGGGGATGCCCGAAACGACGTAGTCGCAGTGTGCCAGACCCTTCGCGGAAAGCACGTCCGGGAGCTTCACGCAGTCGTCGTTGTGAACGCTGATGCGCGGATCGTCGGCAAACTGCTTGCGAAGATGATCGCAAAGCTCGGCATCAATTTCAAAAAGCAGCAGATGCGAGTCCGGGTGCATGCGGCGTGCGATCTCGCGGGTGTGACATCCCTCGCCAGGACCGAATTCGGCGATCACACGCGGTCCGGCATGGTCCATTTTGTCGGACACCTTGCGGATGAGCGTCTTGGAACTCGGCATGATCGAAGCCACACGCCAGGGGCTCCGTAGAAATCGTTTCAGAAAAAGTGCACTCATTTAGGCTATTACCGGGGAAAACTGGCGCGGACTTTAACGCGCGAAGCGGGTATGGCAAGTGTTCTGAACCATCATGCGCAAATCCGCAAAGGTGCCGCGCAAGGTTTCCACCCCATATTTTCAAAATCACGCTCCGATTTTGCCCACTTCTTCAGCAACACCGCCATGTGAAAAATTTCATCCGCTGCCCTGTTGCGGAAATTGTTTTGAGGTTCTGCGCAGAAAAAGTTGCCACATCCCCGGCCATGTGCTTTTCTCCGCGTCCCAAATCGGGAACGCAGCCGTAGCTCAATTGGATAGAGCATCTGACTACGAATCAGAAGGTTTGAGGTTCGACTCCTCACGGCTGCACCATTCAGGGGTTCAGAATGACCACCCTAGGAATCAATGTCGTGACCCCAACTTCCCGTCGCGCGAAGTATCTTCCAGAGGCAGTGGACTCCGTCCTCACGCAGGTCACTTCATCTTTGCCAACTGCACCCCATCGGCAACGACGTAGCCGTCGGTATCCTTATTGGAGATCGTGATGCTCACGCTGCTTCCGCCCTTTATCGCGCGGGTGACAAGGACAGCGACGCCGGATTTCTCCCGCTCATTCACCTTCGTGGAGAAGGCCACGCTCTCTCCTCCAAACTCGATGTTCACCGGCACATTCGTCGCGCGGTTCGCATTCGGCGGGTAGTGGAAAATGATGTCGTAGATCCCATCCTCGGGGATGGTGATCTTCCACGTCAGGCTCATCTTCCCCTTGTTCTCATTGTGGTCGTGAATGTAGCCGGTGCCGACACGCTGAGAGCCGTTGAGGCTGCCATCGGTCCATTCGCCGTCGCGCTTTGCATCGGTGTCGTCGAGGACGATGCCGGGGAGCTTTGGTGCGGGTTCCAGTCCGGCGCTTACTTTCCATTCGAGCATCTGGCCATCCTTCAGCAACTGCTCACGCAGCGCCGGATAGTCGATTTTTTGCACGGGGACATTCGCATCGATCGCCATGCATGCGGCGGTCGCTGAACTCTGCCCCATGATCATGAACACCGGCTCCATGCGGATGCTCCCATATGCGACGTGCGTCGCACTCAGGCATACGGGGACAAAAAGGTTCTCACACTCGGCTTGCTTTGGAACGATGCTGCGGAAGCTGATCGGATACGGCTTCACGCCGATCTGCACGTCGCCCTCATTCTCAACGTGTCCGTCGCGCACGATGCGGCGGCAATTGTGCGAATCCATATTGTAGGCACCGAGCCCGACACCATCCTCGACCTTCTCCACCTGTCTGCACACGCGCTCGCTCATCACGTAGTCGCTCAGCATACGGCGCGACTCGCGCACATACATCGCGTGAGGAAAGCCGCCAGTATCCAGAAATTCATCCTTCGGAAATCCCCACTCGCCC
This sequence comes from Chthoniobacterales bacterium, assembly GCA_038227825.1. GTDB lineage: Bacteria > Verrucomicrobiota > Verrucomicrobiia > Chthoniobacterales > Chthoniobacteraceae > SXWH01. Next base: position 68,781 of record JBBRPQ010000011.1, on the reverse strand, counting down.
ATGTCGCGGCGCATGTCCGCAGGCACGCGCACATCCGTGGCGAGGAAAGTCAGGAGGCCACGGATGTAGTTTTCGTGCTCCCTCCAAATATTCGCCCGCGTCGCATAGTCCGCGTCGGGATACGCGTAGTTCTTCCCGATGTAGTCGGTGGAAAATGCGCCGTTGTTGTTAATGTCCGTCTTCTCCGGCGTCACCATGTCGATCTTCAGGAACATCTTCAGCGTCGCCTTTTTGTCCGCCAGCTTCAGCGCGTCAAAGTAACGCCCGAGCAGTTCGTATTGCTTCGGATCGTAGCCAGGCGGTGGCTCGATGGGACGCCGATTCGCCGGATTCTTCGTGAGACAGAGCCGGAAATTATAAGCCTGCACGCACGCGTCCCCCGCACCGGGAGTGCCAAGGGGCTCTGCAGAAATGAACGGTAGAAGCCCAGACTTCACGTCGCCGGGCTTCACATAAGGATCCACCGGCACCACGAACTGATGATGCGGCGTCTTGTCGCGCACACCATTGATCGTCTCATCGAACCGCTCATTTGCCTCTCGGCCCACCATGTATTTCACGCCCGCCTTCGCCATCAGGTCACCCTCGTAGGTCGCGTCGATGAACATTTTCCCGCGATACACTGTCCCGTCCTCCATCGTCATCTCGGTGATCCGCGCCCCATCTTTTTTTACCGTCGCGAGCTTCTGCCCGAACTTCACCGACACCTTTGACTCCGCGAGCAGCGCGCGCAGCTCCCGCTCAGCCACCGACGGCTCGAAGAACCACGCCTCATCTTTGCCGTAGTGCTTGCCGAGCCGCTTGTAAAAATCGCGCGAGAATCCACCGATCGCCGCCTTGTTCCCGATGTCCGTCCAACCGAGTCCACCCGAGGTAAGCCCGCCCACATGATTGCCGAATTCCGCGACCACCGCCTTTTTTCCAAGCCGTGCCGCAGTGCATGCTGCCGAGACCCCTGAGGCCGTGCCGCCGTAGATGACGACTTCACTTTCGACAGTCTCCGCGCGAGCCGTGATGATGAGCGCAGGAATGAGAAAAAGCTTCAGGGGATTCATCCAGTCACTCGACGCGCACTCGCCCGATTCGGCGAGTCAAAAATAGAACACGCGGATTCCAAAACGCATCGCGAAAACCATCCTCGGCGGACTCCAGCGAGTCACCGTTGAGGCAGGCAGTTTAACAAATCTCCACCGGATTTGGCGGGCAACTCCCCCTCGCGTGCAGGTGCTATTTCCACGAAAACACGTCGTCCGAATTCTTCTCGATCCTGCCTGCAGTCCCGCTTCGGTCCGACCTACTTTTCGCCCTCGAAAATCTTCTCAAGTGCCGCGTAGCCGGATTCCTTGAGTTTTGCCTTCGGGATAAATTTCAGAGCAGCGCTGTTGATGCAGTAACGCAGGCCGGTCGGCTTCGGGCCGTCTTCAAAGACGTGGCCCAAGTGCGCATTGCTGGTCTTTGCGCGGACTTCCACACGGACCATGCCGTGTGAGGTGTCGCGCTTCTCGATCACCTCCGACTTGTCAATCGGCTCGAAAAAACTCGGCCAGCCGCTGCCGGAATCAAACTTTTGCCTGCTGGCAAAAAGCGGCTTCCCGCTGATGACGTCCACGTACACGCCGGACTCGTGATTGTTCCAATACTTGTTCTCAAACGGGCGCTCCGTGCCGCCCATGATGCAGACGTTGTAGGCCTCCTTGTCGAGGTGTTTGGCGAGTTCCTCTTTGCTGGCTTTGCTCAGGTCTTTTGGCGCGGTGTCGTTCACGGGTTTGTCTTTGTCTTCAGCGTTGCAGCCGCACACGGCGATGGCGATGGCGGCGAAAATGGTGAGGGAGGCGGTTTTCATGTTCGGTGCGGAATCATCGTGCATTTTTCCCGCGCGTCAATTCAAGCGCCGCGCGCGACTGAGGGGATCGCTCTCCTCCAGGCGGATCCGCGCGCGAACTTTGCGCAGTCCGTAGCGCGCGCCGAGTCCGCCGACTGCGAGCAGCGGGAGCGCGAGGAATTGGCCGCGCATCAGAAACTGCGAGAAAATCAGCATGCCGATCAGGCTGCCCAACCACAGCCCGACACTCGCGCGCCCGACCCACGCGCGTTCGCGCGGGCCGTGCGAGCGGATCATTTCCCACCACGTGAAAACGGCCCACGGGATGGCTCCGATGATGAAGATGAAAAAAATGATGCGCGGCATCTCGACGCAACATAGCGGGCATGTGGCGCGCGCCAAGTGCGCACATGCGATCGAACTTCCCGTTTGATCTTCATGAATGTTCCCAACATACAGGCCGGTCGCAAATCCGCTGGAACCCCGGCGCCGCGCATTACCTTCAGAAACATGTCCCATTCAGAAATCCCGGGCGGTGTCACCGCCGCGCAAGGCTTCCAGGCCGGCAGCATTTATTGCGGCATCAAGGCGGCGAACAAAAACAGCCCTGACATCGCGCTCATCGTCTCAACCACGAAGGCAGTCGCAGCAGGGACATTCACGACGAATAAGGTGAAAGCCGCACCCGTGCGCGTCTCGCGCATCCACATGCGCTCGCCAGACGTGCGCGCCATCGTGGCGAATTCCGGCAACGCAAACGCATGCACCGGCGTGCCGGGACTTCAGACTGCAAAGCGCATGTGCGCTGCGACCGCAAAGGCGCTCGAACTGCGCGATTCCCAAGTGATGGTATGCTCCACCGGCCGCATCGGGGTGCAGCTTCCCATCGAGAAAATGGAGGCGACGCTCGCGAATTCGCCGCAGTGCCTGAGCCTGAACGGCAGCGCCGCCGCCGCGCGGGCCATCATGACCAGCGACACTTTCCCAAAAGAATTCGCAGTCGAATTTTCCGCCCACGGAGAAAAAATCCGCATCGGCGGAATCGCAAAGGGCGCGGGCATGATCGACCCCAACATGGCGACGATGCTGTGCTTCATTACGACTGATGCGAACATCAGCCGCGCGACCCTGCAGAAGGCGCTGAGCGTTTCCGTCGAGCAGTCGTTCAACCGCATCACGATTGACGGCGACATGAGCACGAACGACACCGTGATCGCGCTTGCAAATGGCGCGGCGGAAAACAAGCCGCTCAAGTACGGCTCGAAGGAATTCAAGGCCTTCCAGGCCGCCCTCGACGATGTGACACGGGAACTCGCATGGATGATCGTGAAGGACGGCGAAGGCGTGACGAAATTTGTCGAGGTCCACGTGAATGGTGCCGCCTCGCTCGCGGATGCGCGCCGTGCAGCGGAGGCGATTGCCAACAGCACGCTCGTGAAATGCGCGTGGTTCGGACAGGACCCGAATTGGGGCCGCATCATGGACGCGCTCGGCTACTCCGGCGCGAGAATGCGCGAGGAACTCGTGGACATCTACTATGATGGCGTGCTCGCCGTGAAAGGCGGCATGCTGGCCAAGACGCCATTCGAGAAACTGCGCGAAATCGTGCGGCAGAAGCGCTTCACGGTCTGCGTGGATCTGAATCTCGGGCGCAGCGAGCACATCGTGTACACGACTGACTTCACGCAGGACTATGTGAAGCTGAACATGGGCGACGGCACCGGCGGCTAGGACGCCGCGCGATAGTTTTTCCAGCACAGCAAATGTCCGTCTCCGTCCAATCCCGCGTCGAGTCGCTCATCGAGGCGCTCCCCTACATCCAGCAATTCCGAGGCAAGCTCTTCGTCATCAAATACGGCGGCAGCGCGATGGAGGACGACGCCGTGGTGGACCGGCTGCTGCGCGACATCGTCTTCCTCGAAGCAGTCGGCATCAACCCGGTCGTGATCCACGGCGGCGGCAAGGCGATCTCGCAGCGCATGCGCGACGCAGGGCAGAAGCCGCGTTTTGTGAACGGCCTGCGCGTGACGGACGCCGAGGCGATCTCCATCGTCGAGAGCGTGCTTGATGGCGTCATCAATGCCGACATCGCCGCGCGCATCGTGAAATTCGGCGGACGTGCCGAAGGCATCCACGGCAAGACAGTGCTCGTCGGAAAGAAGCTGCCGCTGCAAAATGAAGGTTCGGAAAAGGTGGATCTCGGTTTTGTCGGCGAAGTCGTGGACGTGCGCACCACGCCCATTGCAGACGCTGTGCATCGCGAAGTCGTCCCGGTCATCAGCCCTCTCGCACGCGACGAGAGCGGCGTGGTTTACAACATCAATGCCGACATCGCCGCAGCAGGGGTCGCCGGCCGACTGAAGGCGGCGAAAATGATCTACGTGAGCGACGTGCCCGGCCTCATGCGTGATCCGAACAGCATCGAGTCCCTCATCCCGAGCGTCACGCTCGCGCAGATCGAAAAGCTCATCGCCGACGGCGTAATCACCGGCGGGATGATTCCAAAGGTCGAGAGCGCCGCAAGCGCGCTCCGACAGGGCGTGGAAAAGGTGCATTTCATTGACGGACGCACGCCGCACGCGCTGCTGGTCGAGATTTTCAGCACCAAGGGCATCGGCACCGAAATCACGGCGTAGCCGTGAACAAGGAGCCGGGGCGCCCCCGCCCCGAGGCTAGACACGGGGCGAGGGCGCCCCGGCTCCTCGCAAAACGGCCCTACCCGTGAAACTCCGCGATTTGCTCAACGACGTAGTCCACCTGCTCCATCGCCAGTTCGGGATAGATCGGCAGCGCGAGTGATTCACGCGACGCTCGCTCGCTCTCGGGAAAGTCTCCCTCGCGATAACCGAGATCGCGGAAGCATTCCTGCAGGTGCAGCGGCAGCGGATAGTAAATCTCGGAGCCGATTCCAGCGTCGTTGATGTGTTTCTTCAGCGCATCGCGCTTCGTCGAGCGGATGATGAACTGGTTGTAGATGTGGTGATTTTCCGTGCCCGTGCCGCTCCACGGCTCGACTGGCAGACCGAGCGCCTTATCGAGACCGCGCGCGACGAAACCCTCGCGGTAACGCGCCGCGTTTTTCCGCCGCCCTGCGCCCCATTCGTCGAGGTGCGGGAGTTTCACGGAGAGCACCGCGCTCTGGATCGCATCGATGCGGAAATTGCCGCCGATCCACTTGTGGAAATACCGCGGCTCCATTCCATGATTGCGCAGTGCGCGGATTTTCGCGGCGAGCGCATCATCCGCACAGGTGACCATGCCGGCATCGCCGAATGCACCGAGGTTTTTCGTCGGGTAAAATGAAAACCACCCGGCCTCGCCGATGGCTCCCGCGCCGCCGAGCGGATGCCGCGCACCGAGGGCCTGCGCTGCATCCTCAAGCACGGGAACACCATAAGTTTTTCCGAGTGCGAGAATCGCCGCCATGTCCGCGCAGCAGCCGAAGAGGTGGACAGGAATGATGGCCTTCGCGTTCGGATTTTTTTGGAGCGCCGTTTCGAGCGCGGCCGGCGAGATGTTGAAAGTCGCGGGATCGATATCCACGAACACCGGGCGTGCGCCGAGCCGGCTCACGCAGCCCGCAGTTGCGAAGAATGTGTAGGGCGTGGTGATGACCACATCGCCCGCCCCGATACCGAGCGCCATGAGCAGCACAAGCTGTGCGTCCGTTCCCGAAGATACGCCGATGCAATGCTTCGCGCCGCAATACGCCGCGACCGCCTTTTCGAGCGCCTCGGTCTTCGGCCCGAGCACGAGAGCCTGACTGTCGCAGACGGCCTCGATTTCCGCCATGATGGCGGACTTGAGCGGTGCGTATTGTGCGCGAAGATCGAGTAGCGGAACCTGCATGAACTCAACATGCGGAACGCGCCGCGCGCTCGTCGAGGCGGTTTTCTCCATGCCGCGAAAAATGCCGCGTCCTCGCAACGGATCGCAAAAAAAGAAACGACCCGGTCAGCTCACAAGGAGCTGCCGGGTCGTAAGCTTGTCGCTGAGATTTCGGCTTACCCTTTTTTCCAATCGAGCACGCCCTTCCGGATGGCATAGACGTAGCCAACCGTGATAAGCGCGAGGAAGCCTGCCATGCCCCAGAAGATCGTCGAGCCATGCACCTTCAGCATCGCGGTGAAATTCACGGCCCACGGATACAGGAACACCACTTCGATATCGAAGAGGATGAACAGCATCGCGACGAGGTAGAATTTCACCGTGAAGCGCGGCTGTGCCCCGCCCTGCGGGAGCATGCCGCACTCATAGGCGGAGTCCTTCATCGGAGTGCGCTTCGCGGACTTGCCGAGAATGACGCTGATCAAAAGTGCGGAGATGCCAAAGCCGAGGACGATCCCGACTTGCAACAGGATGGGCAGAAAATCCTTCACCTCTTAGACGGCGGGGGTGACGTTCGTCTGAAGCGTGGCAAGCTGCTTCGGCAGGCCTTTATAGCTCTTCTTGCCATCCTTGCCGACCGTGATTTTCACCATGCCGCGCCCAACGAGACTTTGAAGTTTCTCGTAAGAACGGAGGCGAAGCATTTCCTCACCACCGCTGGCAGCGTTGCGGGCCTTGAGATTCTCGTGCACCACATCAAAAAGATCCTTGAACTCGTAGCCAGCCTTTCCCGACAGCACCGCGGCGAGTTCCTCCGTCACCAAATCAGGGAGACGACGACTGAATGCAGGTTTCTTCGTGATAGACATAGGGTAGGCAGACTAGCAGAAATCCGTATTCAAACGAGCGAAATTTTTCACCTTGCCACACACACTCGTATCCCTCGCTCGCAAAGTGGGTTAGGAACGGATTTGAGCCCGCAAAATGGACTGCCCGAAATTCACGGTTCCTCGATCCTCCCCTTTGCCTTGAGGCCGAGTTCATCGACTTCGAAAACTTCCAGGCTCACCTTCGCCGCCGGGCCTCGCCAAGCCTCCAAAATGATCGCCGCGTGCTCCCCAAAATCCACGCCGATTCCGGGAAAAACGAACACTGTCTGCCGGTTCGGAATCACCACCGTGACCTTCGGTCCGAAGACATCGGCGAACTGCTTCACAAAAAGCGGAGCAAAAACCGTCACGCACACAGGGAATTTTTCCGAACGGAGCGTGGCGTATTCCACGACGTTTTTCGAATTCCGGATCCATTCCACTTTCACATGCCGCAGCAGTTCTGAAGCGTATCGTGCGGTCACCTTGCGGATCGCATCCTCGTCTAGCCGCGCCTCATGCCATGCAGCGACTGTGGGAAATTCGATACCCGATTCCCCGTGCTTCGCCGGTGCGAGGACCGTGTCCTTTGCACCGCTGACCGGGAACGACACCTCGTGCCGCATGAAACGCGGAGCCGGCAGGAAAAACCAGTCGTTCGACGAACCAGAGCACGCCATCAGCAGAAGCAACGCGAATGTGAGCACCGCGCGAATCACTTCCCGATTCCGCCACAGCCTGCTACCGCTGCGCGCATGATCACGCACCTCTCCGGCACGCTCACCGAAGCGCTCCCCACACATATTGTCCTCGATGTCGGCGGCGTTGGTTATCACGTGCTCATTCCTCTTTCGAGCTACGACAAGCTCCCGCTCGCAGGCGCGCAACTCAAAATCCTCACGCACCTCGCGATTCGCGAGGATGCGCATGTACTCTACGGCTTCATCTCCGCCGCCGAGCGCGACCTTTTTCGCCTGCTCGTGAACCACGTCAGCGGCATCGGCCCAAAGACCGCGCTCGACGTGCTCAGCGGCACCACCGTCTCGAGTTTCAAAGCCTGCGTCGTCGCTGGCGACGTGGCCGCACTTTCGCGGACGAAAGGCATCGGCAAGAAAACCGCCGAGCGGATCATCGTGGAACTGAAGGACAAAGTCGGCATCGCCGCCGCATGGGAAGCCGCGAGCGGCGCGCACGCGCCTTCGCCCGAGGAGACAAAGATCAACGACGCCGTGCTCGCCCTCATCGCCCTCGGATACAAGCAGGTGGATGCTCACAAGGCCGTGAAACAGGCGGCATCAAAAACGCCGGACGCAGCCGTGGAGTCGCTCGTGACTGCCGGACTGAAGCTCCTGCTGTAGCCACCGACGGCAGGAGGCAGGCCTCTCTCATACGATGCAGCAGCGTCGAAAAAAAACGAAGCCAGCACGAGAGGTATGCCTCGGGGTAGCGTGGGCGTCCCGCCTGCCGTATTGCGCGTCCCGCGGAATACACTCGGACGTCGCTTGAGTGAGAAATGCCTGTGATCATCAGCCGGGTGTTAGGCGGGACGCGCAGCACGGCAGGCGGGACGCCCAAGCTACCCCGACGCACGCCATCCTGCTTCGTCACGCCGGCAATACCTCGCACAGCCCAAGCCACAGAGCCTCCACCGCCTGCGCGAGTTGCTCCTCAGTGGTGCAAAATGGCGGCATCAACACCAGCACATCCCCGACGCAGCGCGTGAGCAATCCATACGCGCGCGCCGCCTCGCTGACGAGAAAACCCGTGCGTTTCTCGACCGGAAATCGTCGCCGCGTCGCGAAATCCTCCACGATTTCCACCGCGCAGATCATCCCCTCACAGCGCACGTCGCCCACATTCGGGTGCTCCCAAAACCGCTGCGCAAGCGCGCACAGTTTCTCGCCGTGCGCACGCACATGCGCCATCGGATGCACCGTCTCCAGTAGCCGCAGACTCGCGCGCGCCGCCGCGCAGCCGAGCTGATTCCCGCTGTAGCTGTGCCCGTGGAAAAACGTCCGCGCGTCCGAATACTCACCATCGAACGCCGCGAAAATCTCCGCGCTCGCGACCGTTGCAGCGAGCGGCATGTAGCCGCCTGTGATCCCCTTCCCCAGAGCCACCACGTCTGGCGTCACGCCCTCATGATGGAAGGCAAACATCGCGCCCGTTCGCCCAAAGCCCGTCATTACCTCATCGAGCATCAGCCACACGCCACGCTCGCGACAAACTTCGGCGACACGGGAAAGATATCCCTCCGCGTGCATCGTCATCCCCGCGGCGCCTTGCACCCGCGGCTCCATCACAAATGCGCTCGCGGCGTCGCCCAGTTCATCTAGCGCCTTCGCGACTTCGCCTACACATTCCCACTCGCACTGCCGCGTCGTGCGAGCATCGCTGCCACGCTCGGGCACCGCGCGATTGTGCGGGCAGCGGTAGCACGCGGGCGACATGACTTCGCCGCTTTCAAACATCAGCCCGCGATAAGTCCCGTGGAAAAGCGCGCTGTGCCCCACGCTCATCGCGCCCACCGTGTCGCCGTGATACCCCGAGCTCAGCGACACAAACACCCGCCGCTCATTCTCCCCGCGCTGCTGCCGCGCCTGGTGGATCATCTTCAGCCCCGCCTCTACCGCAGTAGATCCATCGTCAGAAAAAAACACACGCCAGCCCTCCGGCTCATCGCTCTGCAAAAATGCACGCAGCAGCTCACGCGCGAATTGCGGCGCCACACCATTCGTCAGTCCGAGAAACGAAGTGTGCGCCACGCGCCCGAGTTGCTCGCGGATCGCCGCGTCGATCTCCGGCCTGCGATGTCCGTGCAGATTCGTCCAGATGGACGAATTCCCATCGAGATATTCGCGCCCATCCGCATCCCGCAGAACCGCACCCTCTCCTTCCACGATCACCAGCGGCTGGCTGGTATTCCACTCGCGCATTTGCGTGAACGGATGCCACACATGTTGCTTGTCGAATTCGGCAGATTCCATCGTCGCCGCGATGAACACCCGACGCACACCGCGACGCAAGCATTGCCCGACTGAAAGCGCCGTCAGAAAAGTGTCGCGCACCACACCCCGCACTTGTGCCCGGCACCCGCAATCGCTAAGCCATGCGTGATGGAAGTCCCAGAGCCAAACTCCGAAGCGGCTGATCGGCGTCCGCTCAAGTCGCGATCTTATGGCTGGGTGCGGAAATTCGCAGCGACGCTCGTGCGAGCGAAAATCACACCGAACGGCATCTCCGTCTTCGGCGTGGCACTCTCGATTGTTGCGTTTGCGATCCTTTGGATAGTCACCCGCGGATGGATCGCCGCGTGGCTTGGGATGCTCCTCGCCGCAGTCTGCGTGCAAGGCCGGCTAATGTGCAATATGATGGACGGCCTCGTTGCTGTGGAAGGCGGACTGAAATCCAAAGGTGGCGACCTCTTCAATGAAATCCCCGATCGTATCGAGGACGCGCTTTTTCTCAGTGGCGCAGGACTAGCCTGCGGACATCTGACACTCGGCCTCGTCGCCGCGCTCCTCGCCGTCTTCACCGCGTACGTGCGCGCATTCGGGGCATCTCTCGGCCAAGGACAGGATTTCAGCGGCCCGCTTGCAAAGCCGCAGCGCATGTTTTTCCTCACAGTCGGCTTACTCGGCGCGGCAGTCGGCGCCCTTTGTCATTTCCAAGGCAACATCCTCGCGTGGGCTCTCGCCTTCATCATCCTCGGCACAGCCGTGACGGCAGCGCGGCGCATCGTGCGGGCCTACCGACGCTCCATATGACGGCATCTTGCATTGCATGGTTCACCCGAGTCCTCACCGGCGTCCGCGCGCGATGGCACGGCTGCGCGCCCATCCCCGAGCAGCGCGTGTATTTTGCAAATCACACGAGCAACCTCGACTTCGTCCTCCTGTGGTCGGCGCTGCCCTTGGAATTGCGACGCAAGACACGCCCTGTCGCCGCGCGCGACTATTGGAAAGGCGGCGTGCGCGAATGGCTCGCCGGCAGCGTTTTTCGCGCGGTCCTCATCGAGCGGCGAACGGTCACACGCGAAAACAACCCGCTCACGCCGATGCTGGAAGCGCTGACTGGCGGTGAGTCGCTCATCATTTTCCCGGAAGGCACGCGCAATCCCGATGGCGAAGTGAATCCGTTTAAGCCCGGCCTTTTCCACATCGCCAAAGCGAAGCCCGCAATCGCGCTCGTGCCGGTCTTCATCGACAATTTGAATCGCGTCCTGCCAAAGGGCGAAATCCTTCCCGTGCCGATGCTCTGCTCCGTGAGCTTCGGCGAACCAGTGCGCCTCGCGGAAGGTGAAGCGAAACCTGATTTCCTCGCACGCGCACGCGACGCGATGCTCGCACTGCGCCCTTCATGAATCTCGACCGACAGACCTTGATCCTCCTCGGCGGCGTGCTCGCCCTGCTGATCATTTCCAGCATCATCGGCGCTGTGCTCTCCATGCGAGTGAAGACCGAGAGCGGACGACGCGTGGTGGACAATCTGAACGCACGCACACGCGCGTGGTGGATGATGGCCATCATCTTCGGCAGCGCGCTCGCACTGGGACGCATTGCCCTCGTGATCATGTTTGCCCTCACGTCGTTCCTCGCGCTCCGGGAATTCATCACCCTCACCCCCACGCGGCGCGCGGATCATCGCTCACTTTTCTGGTCCTTCTTCATCATCCTGCCGCTGCATTACTGGACGCTCGGCACCGCGTGGTATGGGCTCTTCGTGATCCTCATCCCGGTCTATGCGTTCCTTTTCATCCCCATGCGGAATGCGCTCGCTGGCGATACGGAGCATTTCCTCGAGCGCACCGCGAAGACGCAGTGGGGACTGATGCTCTGCGTGTATTGTGTGAGCTACGTCCCCGCATTGCTCATGCTCGATGTCACCGGCACGCGATCCGGAAACGTGCGGCTGATCTTTTTTCTCGTGTGCATCGCGCAGCTTTCCGACGTGCTGCAATACGTCTGGGGCAAACTCTGCGGCAAACATCCCGTCGCACCGAAGCTCAGTCCGAACAAGACCATCGAGGGCCTCGTCGGCGGTGGACTCTCAGCGGTCGGTGTCGGTGCCGCGCTAGCGTGGAGCACGCCGTTTAATGCATTGCAGGCCGCAGGACTCGCCGCGGTGATTGTCGCGATGGGATTTTTCGGCGGTCTGGTGATGAGCGCGATCAAGCGCGACCGCGGGGTAAAGGACTACGGCGAACTCATCCCCGGCCACGGCGGAGTGCTCGATCGCATCGATTCCATCTGCTTCGCCGCACCCGTCTTCTTCCACATCGTGCGCTGGATCTGGACCTGAAAAATCCGCGCCAACGCGCAAACACACCACTTCGCGAGTCCGCATTCAAAATCCAATCGCCACCGCCATGACTGACCCTGCCTCTCCATCTCAAGCCACTCCTTCGACCGGCACGCGCGCCACTTTCACCGCCGATGATGGCGAGATTCTCCAATACAAAATCTGGGCACCCGCCGACGGCTTCAAGCGAGCGATGGTCCTTCTCCATCGAGGCCACGAGCACGCCGATCGATGGGACGCCGTGGTGCCGCATCTCATGCTGCCGGACACAGCCATCTTCGCATGGGAGGCACGGGGCCACGGACAGTCGCCGGGAAGACGCGGGCACGCGCCCGGCTTCATGGCGTACGTCCGAGATTTGGAGACGTTCGCGGATCACATCACTGCGACGCACGGCGTGCAGCGCGAACGCATGTCCATCGTAGCGCACAGCGTAGGCGCGGTGGTGGCCGCGGTCTGGGCGCACGACTACGCGCCTCCGCTTGCGGCCCTCGTGCTCGCGACTCCGGCTTTTGAAGTGAAGCTCTACGTGCCGGGTGCGCTGGCAGGCACGCGACTGCTGCTGAAAGTGAAGCCCGACGCGACGATTAAGAGCTACGTGAACGGCGCATGGCTCACCCGCGACGGAGCGGAGCAGCGCGCCTACGACGCGGATAAATCCATCTCGAAAGACATCTCCGCGCGCATCCTCGTCGAACTGTTCGACTCCGCGCAGCGCGTGATCGCCGATGCCGCAGTGATGACTCAGCCACTCCTCCTCTTCTCTGCCGGAGACGACAGCGTCGTAAAGAACACCGCGCACGAACGCTTTTTCCTCCGCAGCGGCGCGACTGTGAAAGAGCACTGTGCGCTTCCATTCGCACGCCACGCGGTCTTTCACGATCTCTGCCGCGAGGAGACATGCGCGAGCATCCGCAAATTTGTGCAAGCGCAACCCGACGGCGTGCCCGCTTCCTCGCACGGCGACGAGCGCGGGCCGACGAAATACGAATACGACACCCTGCGCCAGCCGCTCCCCGCGCTCTCGCTCAAGGGCCTGTCGTTTGCCATACAGCGACTCTCGATGAAGACGATGGGCAAGATGAGCGAAGGCATCACCGTCGGTCTCCGCACGGGATTCGATTCCGGCGAATCGCTCGACTACGTCTATCGCAACGAGGCGCGCGGCTTTCCCGTGATCGGGCAGATGATCGACCGCGGCTACCTCGACGCGATCGGCTGGCGCGGCATCCGCCAGCGCCGTGAAATGCTCCGCGCCGCACTCCAGCGCGCGGCATCCGCGGTGCGAAAAGATGGATTGCCACTGCAAGTCGCCGACATCGCCGGAGGCGCAGGGCGCTACCTCCTCGACTTGCTCGCCTCGCCCGAGGGCGAAGGTTTTTCCGCCACATGCCGCGACCGCAGCGAGACTGCGCTCGCGTGCGGGCGCGCATCCGCCGAATCGCTCGGCCTCGATATGCGCATCGCGCACGAAAAGGGCGACGCCTTCGATCCCGCATCCATCGCCACCATCTCGCCGCAGCCCGGCATCGCCGTGGTCTCGGGACTCTACGAACTTTTTCCCGCGAACGATCCGCTGCGCCGCTCGCTCAGCGCGCTGCACGCGCTGCTGCCGCGCAACGGCTGGCTGCTCTACACCTGCCAGCCGTGGCATCCGCAGGTCGAGATGATCGCGCGCGTGCTGCCGAATCGCGACGGCGAACCGTGGATCATGCGCCGCCGCGCACAGGGCGAGATGGACTCACTCGTGCGCGAAGCCGGCTTCACGAAGGCCGCGCAGTGGACCGACGACTTCGGCATCTTCACCGTCGCCGCCGCACGCAAACTGTGAGCGGCGAGCGCGAAACGATCGAGCCCGGCCTGCGGTGGCGCAGCCTCGCGTGGCTCGCGCTCTGCGGCCCATGGTTCTTCATCGCCTACGGATTTTGCAACTGGTTCACCTCGCGCCGCACGGATGTCGGCACGTGGTATTGGGAGTGGGAAAAGCACGTCCCTTTCGTCCCCGAACTCGTCGTCCCATACTGGTCCCTCGACCTGCTTTTCATCATCGCATTTTTTCTCCCACGCACCCGCGCCGAACTGCGCGTCCTCGGCACGCGCATCTTCACCCTTATCACGCTCACGTGCGTGTGCTTTTTGATCTGGCCGCTAAAATTCGATCTCCCACGCCCGACGCCGACCGGCTCGACGGCACCGTTTTTCCAAGCGCTCTACGCAAACGACCTGCCCTACAATCTCGCGCCGTCGGCCCACATCGGCCTGCGCTGTCTTTTCTGGATCACGTACGGCCGGCATCTGCGCGACTGGCCGCGGACTGCGATGCGCTGGTGGTTCATCCTCATCGGCGCATCCACGCTGCTCGTGTGGCAGCATCACCTCATGGATGTCGTCACCGGCTTCCTCATGGCCTACGCGATCGTCGCGCTGCTGCCGGATCGCACCACGCAGCCCGGCCCGCGCGGGTGTCTGGGAAAAATAAGCGCATCTTCGCGACGTCTCGCACTGCGCTACGGCGCAGGCGCAGTCGCCTGCACGCTGCTCGCGCTCCCCGGCGGTGCGTGGCTGGGGTTCGGCTGGCCAGCGATCGCTTGCGGCCTCACCGCACTCGCCTACGCCACGGCGAATCCGCGCTGGCTGCAAAAGTGCTCCGGCTGCCCTACGCCAGCCGCCGAGTGGATCCTGCTGCCCGTCACTCTCATCGCGCGGCTGTGGCAGATGCGCTGGCTGCGCCGCACACCGGCATGGCACGAGGTCGCCCCCGGCGTTTTCTTCGGGCGCCAACTCACCGATTCCGAAGCACGTGAACTTCTCAACAGGCACCCCAATCTCGCCGTGATTGATCTCACCGCGGAGAGCAAGGAAGCCACGCCCTTTCGCGAGCAGGCGCACTACTTCCCGCTCCCCGTGCTCGACCTCACCGAGCCCGACGCAGCGACATGCGACCGAGCCTGCGAAATCATCCGCGAGCATCTCGCGCGTGGCCCGGTCTTCATCCACTGCCTCCTCGGCCTCGGCCGCAGCGCACACATCGCCGCCGCGTGGCTGCTCGCCAGCGGGACTTGCAAGGACGCGAAGGAAGCCGCAGAGCGCATCCGCAAACTCGAACCACTTGCCGTCGTGAAGGCCGAAGTGCTGCCGTGAGCCCGTGGGTGACACCCGCTCACGGAGCATTCGCAACTTGAAGCGACACGCGCAAACTGGGAGCGGCGACATTCCTGTCGCCGTCCTCGCTTGCGCCGGAGGCGCACCAATTTTGGCCATGGGCAGCGTGCGACATCACGCGCCGCACCACTGCCACCTTTCCCCGATGTGTGCGCCTCCGGCGCATGTGCGGGACAGCGACAGGAATGTCGCCGCTCCCAGTGCGCGGCGTTTGCCGCCACATGGGTGCCTTTGGTTGCATGGCAAGAATCCGCTGGGCGAAAAAACTGCTCGCCAAAATACGGGCCTGCGGAATCCCATGCCGCGTGCTCCGCGTCTCCCCCGCCATCATTCCCCCGCTCGATCCCAGCGTCATTCACGCTGCTCTTTGGAACCGCGAATTCCGCTGCCTCTGCGCCACCGCTTTCGAGCCGCTCGTCGTCGCGCTGGAACGACCGGATCGCACGGTGTCGCGCTTCGACACGCGCATCCTCCCGCACAGCGGCGCAGCCTGCGCGCTCAATTTCCGCCATGTCGAGCGGCTCGTGAAAACGCTGCTGTGGTCGCGCGGCGGCTTCCGCATTTTCATCGGCGGAAATGCGGACATCGCCGCGAAATTGCGCGCGATCTATGTGCCGGACGGGGAGCGGAAATTCGACTGCGATTTTGTCGGCATGAGGACGTATGGCCATGCCATCGAGGTCATCTCCTGCGCGCCGTCCGAAGTGCCCGCGGAGAATGAAGGCACCATCCCCCTCGGGCGGCATCTCGAAGGCTGCCGCATCGGCTTCGACCTCGGCGGCTCGGATCGGAAATGCGCCGCGGTGATTGATGGCAAGGTCGTCTTCTCCGAGGAGATCGCGTGGGACCCGTATTTCCAGAGCGACCCGCAGTATCATTACGACGGCATCAACGACACGCTGAAGCGCGCCGCCGCGCACCTGCCGCGCGTGGACGCCATCGGCGGCAGCGCGGCGGGCGTGTATGTGAACAGCGAGGCGCGCGCGGGATCGTTGTTTCGCGGCGTGCCTCCGGACTTGTTTGAAAAGCGCATCCGCCGGATTTTCTTCGACCTCCAGCGCGAGTGGGGCGGCGTGCCGTTCGAGGTCGCGAACGACGGCGAAGTCACCGCGCTCGCGGCCTCGATGAGCTTCGGCGAAAATCGCGTGCTAGGCATCAGCATGGGCACGAGCGTCGCAGCGGGCTACGTGACTGCCAGCGGCGCGATCACGCCGTGGCTGAACGAACTCGCCTTCGCGCCAGTGGATTACCGCGACGATGCTCCGGTGGACGAGTGGAGCGGGGATCGCGGTTGTGCAGTGCAGTATTTCTGCCAGCAAGGCGTCGCGCGACTCGCACCACTCGCCGGCCTCGCCTTTCCGCAGGAGATGAAATTTGCGGAGCAACTCGTCGAGGTGCAGCAACTGATGAAGGCAGGCGACGAACGCGCGCGGCGCATCTACGAGACCATCGGCATCTGCTTCGGCTACGCCATCGCGCACTACGCGGAATTTTACGACATTGGCACGCTGCTCATCCTCGGCCGCGTGACGAGCGGCGAAGGCGGAAACCTGCTACTCGCGAAGGCGGGTGAAGTGCTGCGCGCGGAATTCCCCGAACTGGCCGAACGCATCAAGCTCCGCACGCCCGACGAAAAGGATAAGCGCCACGGCCAGGCCGTCGCCGCGGCGAGCTTGCCCGCGCTGCAAAAATAGCCGACGAAAATCGCTGCATGAAGTTTCACCTCCCCTCTGCGGAAATTTTCATCCCCGACGGACTGCCCGCCGCCGACGCGCTCGCGCGCGTCACGCACCTCGGCATCGGCGCGCATCAGGACGACCTCGAGTTCATGGCGTTCCACGGCATCCTCCAGTGCTTTCACAGCGACACGGAATGGTTTGGCGGCGTGACTTGCACGAATGGCAGCGGCAGCGCGCGCACGGGCCCGTATGCGGATTTCACCGATGAGAAAATGATGGGCGTGCGCAAGGAGGAGCAGCGGCAGGCGGCGATCGTTGGACGCTTTGGCGCGATGGTGCAGCTCGATTACCCGAGCGGAATCGCCAGGGACGCGAGCGAATCCCGGCTGCGCGAAGACCTGCGTGCGATCCTCGCCGCATCGAAGCCGCGCGTCGTTTACACGCACAACCCGGCGGACAAGCACGACACGCACATCGCCGTCGTCGTGCCGGTGATTCAGGCGATCCGCGATCTGCCGCGCGAACAGCGTCCGCAGGCCGTCCACGGCTGCGAAGTCTGGCGCGACCTCGACTGGCTCGGCGACGCGGAGAAAATCGTCCACGACGTGGGCGGCAACGACAGCCTCGCCGCCGCGCTGAACGGAATCTTCGACAGCCAGATCGCCGGAGGAAAACGCTACGACCTCGCCGTGATTGGCCGCCGCCGCGCGAACGCCACATTTTTCCATAGCCACGGCGTGGACCGCAGCGACGCGCTCGCCTTTGCAATGGACCTCACGCCGCTCGCACACGACGACTCGCTCGACATCGTAGATTACGTGACCGGCGCGATTGATCGTTTCCGCGACGATGTCGCCACAAAGCTCCGCCAGCGACTCGGAAATTAGCCGCTCGTAAATTCCACTTTCACGACCATGGAAATTATCATCCAGCCAACGCCCGAAGCCGGCAGCATCATCGCCGCGCAGATCATCGCCAAGCTCATCCGCACGAAGCCGGACTGCGTTCTCGGGCTTGCAACCGGCAGCACGCCGCTGGGCACGTATCGCGAACTCATCCGCATGCACCGCGAGGACGGGCTCGATTTTTCAAAGGTCACCACGTTCAACCTCGATGAATACGTCGGCCTTCCACCGGGACATCCGCAGAGCTACCGCGCATTCATGGCGGAGAATTTTTTTCGGCACATGAATGTGGACGTGCGACACACACACATCCCGGACGGCATGGCGCGCGACGTGCCCACGGAATGTGCGCGCTATGAGGCGGCGATCGTCGCGGCGGGTGGTATTGATCTGCAACTGCTCGGCATCGGGACGGACGGGCATATCGGTTTCAACGAACCGTCCTCATCGCTCGCGTCGCGCACGCGCATCAAGACGCTCACCGAGCGCACGCGCGCGGACAATGCGCGGTTCTTCGGCGGCGATCTCGCGCAGGTGCCGCTGCATTGCATCACGATGGGCGTCGGGACGATCATGGCTTCGCGCGAGGTGCTGCTGCTGGCCTTCGGTGCGAACAAGGCCGATGCGGTGACAGCGGCAGTCGAGGGGCCAATCACCGCGATGAACCCGGCGAGCGTATTGCAGATGCATCCCGTGGCGAAGTGCATCGTGAATGAAGCAGCAGCGGAAAAACTGATGCGGCGCGACTACTACCGCTGGGTCTTTGAGCACAAGCCGGACTGGCAGAAGATCAGCGGCTGACGGCGGGCGTAATGTGGGACCGACGAGTCGTCGATCCTGGCGCGCGAAATCCAGCGTGCTCCTGAGCCTGCTCGTGCTGCCGGACGCATGCGCCGACGAGTCGTCGGCGCTACATTGGCGAGAAGCTCAGCGGTTAGTTCCGGCGGGCTCTGCAGGCTGCGGTGCACCGTCAGAGGGATCCGTCCACGGCTCGTTCGGGAAGGCGATGGACTTTGATTTTCCGATGAGCCGGAAGGCTGGCGGGGGAACCCGCACCTCGATCGTGTGGGTACGGCCATCACGAAGCCACGCGGGGATCTCGGCGCGGAAGCCGATGGCACCGTCGCCGTAGCCCTTCTCGCGAAGATCGGGCCGCGGCAGCTCGCACTTCGCGCGCGCGACCCACGTGTGATCGGCATACACGTCCACGATGATCACGGCAGTGCCCCTGTCCTTTTGCCACACGTAGCCGGAGACGCCGTGGTAGTCCGCCTCCTCGACGACGGCCTCGTATGGCGGCGGCGGTGGCGGCGTGAGGCGTCCGCTGAAGAGCAGCATGCCGAGCGCGATGATGTGGAAAGTGATGCCAATATTCAGCGCGCGCCACCACGGGCCGTCGCCCCACACTTTGGCCTGCTTGTTCCAGCGCGCGAACACGTCGTAGCCGGTGAGCAAAATCGCGTGATACATGCCGTAGGCGATGTAGTGAAAGTTCAAGCCGTGCCAGATGCCCATGAGGCCGAAGGTGAGGAAGAGGCCGAGGTAGCTCGCAGTGTGTTTGCCCTTGAACCACTTGCCCTTCATCGCCGCGAGCTGGAAGCGCATGTGGATGTGGTCGCGGAACCAGAACGACAGGCTGATGTGCCAGCGCGTCCAGAAATCGCGGATGTTCCGCGCGAGGAATGGGAGGTTAAAATTTTCCGGCGACTTCACGCCCATGAGCCGCGACACGCCGACCGCGAATGCGCTGTATCCCGCGAAGTCGAAGAACAGGTAGAACGTGTAAACGTACATGTAGCCCACGTAGCCGGGGAGCCCTGCGACCTTCAGCAGAGGCACGCGCAAATGGGTGTCGATCTGCGCGGCGATGATAAACTTGTAGAGGAATCCGCGCATCACGCGCTGGATGCAAAAGTCGAGATCGTCGAGGAACTCGCCGCGCGTGCGCGTCTTCAACCAGTCCTGCCCAAAGCGCCGATAGCGATCGATCGGGCCGGAGGAAACGGTCGGGAAGAAAAACAAGAACGCGAAGAGCTGACCCGGAGCGAGCGACTTCACCACGCCATCGCGGATGGAGAAAATCACATCAAGCGCGCGGAAGGTGACGTAGCTGATGCCGATGTATCCAAAGACGCTCTCGTGCGAGACCATCGGGATGAGCCGATTTGCCAGAAGCGGCACCAGAGTCAGCAGCATTGCGACGTAGAAGCTGCGATTTGATTTCCACCGCAAAAACGCAAACGGCACCCAAAGCTGCCACGCTACGCAGAGCAGAAAAAGATAGAGCGGAGAGAACTCCACGCCCGCCGAGGTTTTCGTCCACGGGCTGGTGAGCGCACTGCCAGCATGCGGAAGATGCACCCCGGCAAGTCGCAACACGGTGTTATCATGATGCGCGAAGACAAATCCAAGAATCGGCAGCGTGAGGAAGAAACACCACCGCGCACTCGAATTGCCAAACGCCGCGGCGAGCAGCAGGAAAAGCGCGAACGACCAGCTCGCCTGCATCTGGCGGACAAACTGCTCCCACATTCCCACGTCCCGGATCGGATAGATCACACCGACGATCACCGTGACGACGAATGGCACCACCACGACGACACCCAACATTGCGGCAATGCGCGACCATCGAGATTGCGTGAGGCCGAGCGCAAGGATCGGCAGCACTGCGTAGATCAGCAGCAGGCCAAAGAAGGTCCAGTTCGCAAAGGGGGTCATCGAGAATTGACCGCGTGGCTAAAGCATCTCAGCGAGTTTTTTCCGATCCGCCTTGCCGTTGTTGTTCATGGGGAAGCTGTCGAGAAAATGAAACTTCCGCGGAACCATGTAGGCTGGCAGACGTTCGGCGAGCTGCGTCTTGAGCTTCGCGGCCTGCTCAAAGTCAGTGCCCTGCTTCGGGCCGCTCAGCACTACGAAGGTCGTGAGCGAGTCAATGATTTCGCCCTTTCGCACCGGCAGCACCACCGCATCGGCGATGTCAGGAAGAGCGCGCAAGTTCGCCTCCAGATCGCCGAGTTCGATGCGGTAGCCGTGGAGCTTGATCTGGCTGTCCATGCGGCCCTCACAGAAAATCATGCCGTCGCGGTCGCGACCCCAGTCGCCGGTGCGATAGGCGCGCGTGTCGTCGATTGGGTAAAATGCCTTCGCCGTGAGGTCGTCGCGCTTGAGGTAGCCGGGGCTCACGTTTGGCCCCACGATCACGATCTCGCCTCGCTCGCCGGATGGCACGGCCTTGCCATCCTCGCCGCGGATGATGACTCGCGTGCCGTTCATCACGTGACCGATCGGGAGCGGATTCCACTGAGCGATGACCTCGCGCGTGATGCCCACTTTTGTCATCGCGACCGTCGCCTCAGTCGGACCGTAGGTGTTCCAGACTGGGACATTCGGGAATCGCTCAATCATCTTCGCCGCGGTCTCCGGCGCGAGCGCCTCGCCGCAGAAATAGAACGCGCGCATGTGCGGCATCATCTCCACAGTGAATCCCTTTTCGATCATGCACATCTGCGCAAAGGACGGCGTGCTCATCCACTGAGTCGCGCCGCATTCGCGCAGCGCGATGAAAAGCGCGCGCAGGTTTGTGATGTGATCCTTGGTGAGGCTGAAGATGGTATTCCCCGAGCTGAGCGCGAGGTAGATGTCATGCACCGAGAGGTCGAAGGTGAATGGCGCGTGATTCAGGAATACCTCGCCTCCTTCGATGAACTTTCCATCCGCATGCATCCACGCGAGGTAGTGATTCAAGTTCGCGAGCGTGATGACCACGCCCTTCGGCTCACCGGTGCTGCCGCTGGTGAAGAGGATGTAGAAAGGGTCGGACGTTTCGAGCGGCTTGCGCTGGTAGTTCACCGCACCTGCAGCAGACACGATCTCCGCGACTTTCGCCGGCGTGAGCACGATTTCCGCACCGGCGATTTCCACCACACGCTCCATGCGCGCGGCGGGAGTCATGTAGTCAATCGGCACGTACGGCCGGCCAGATTTCACCGCAGCAAGAAAGGCCACGAGCATCTCAGGCTCCTTGTGACCATGCACTGCTACAGGGCTGCGCCGGTCGCCGAGCTGTGTGTCGAGCCACGCAGCGACCGCGTTGCTTTTTGCGAGAAGCTCGCCGTGCGTCATCCTCCGATCCCCGCTCACATGCGCAAGGCGGTCAGGTGAGATGCGTCCGTGGCTTTCGATCCGATCGAGAAGATGCATGGCTAGAATTCCGCGTAAACAAACTCGGGGGTCTCAAAATTCCCGCGACCGTACATCGCAACCAGCACAGCGATGATCGCGAGATAGTACAGCGCGAGCACCGCAGGCCGCGCGTGCGGATGGGCGTCTAGCCAGTTTTTTGCAAAGCCAATCACGCCGCGAGCCGCCTTTGCACATCCTCGACCATTTTCGCAGGCGTAGCCCACGCGTCGCGGTCAAACTCCGCTGGCGAAATATCCACGCCAATCTCCGATTGGAGAGCCACGATCAACTCGACCGTCTTCATCGAGTCGAGGATTTGTAACTCGTAGAGCGCGAGGCTGGGATTACTGCGCACTTCCTCGGTATCGGCGATGCGTGCGAGGACATCGAGAATCTGTTCATTTGTCGCTGTGGCCATGTTTTTATGCGGAGCGATGGGAGGATTCGCCCTTAGTTGTTTTTCTTCTGCGGCTGGTGATAAAAATCGTCGAGCACTTTATTGAAAAGCATCCATCCGCGCTCGCCTGGGTGGTCAAGATTGTCGGCGAAAAATGTCGGGTCATCCTCGTACTGGCTGAAGTACACGAGTTGCATCCCGTATTGCCCTGCCAGGCGATTCAGCTCCACTCCATAGGCCTTGCGCGCCTCGGCAGAGACTCCCGTCGTCTCGAGATCCGGACCGTGCAGCGGCATCGAGAGAAGCAGCGCATCGGTCCGCATTTCCTTCAGCGTCCGCAGCAACAGCTCAAAGTCATCCCACTCGTCGGCATTCTTGAGCGTCTTCAAAAAATCGGCATCGCGCGAGCCCTTCGGTCGCTTCGTGAGTCGCGGAGCGATGGGCGGGCGCGTCGCCTTCACCTTCACGCTCGTCTTGCGCAGGATCTCCTTCCAGTTCAGTCCCGCGATCCGGTGCGGCTTCGCATTCTTTTCCTCCAGATTTTCCGCGATGTGCAGGCCGGCCTCGATGTGATCCTGCGCACGGCCCACTGCGTTTTCCAATTTGCCGAGAGGCCAGATCGCCGCGTAGAGCACGCGGTCGAGAAAAGTGTCACCAGCCAGCCGACGAAGCCCAAATTCCAGAGCCCAGTTCCCTTCCGCCGTCTCCGGATATTCGATCATCCGGCGAGCCGCATCGCGCTTCAGATCCGCACTAAGGTGCGTACTGAATGCCAGCTCCATCGCCTGCAGTCCGCTAAAATTTCCCTCGTAATAATCCTGGTTCACCTTCTCCGAGAGAAAGTAGCTGGGCGAAATCGAGAACGCCACTTTGCGTCCCTCGATGTATCGCCCGAGCGACGCGATTTTCTGCATGATGGCAAGCGAGGTCGTGCCCGGCTTGCCGACCGGGAACGGACGGAACCCCGTCGGATACTGCTCAAAGAATTCGGCCGCCTTACCCGGAACCGGCGACACGAGTTCCGAGCTGCCGTAGAGCACCAGCAGATCCGTTTGCGCAAACGCGGTCTTCTGCAGCGCCACCCCCTGCAGCTTCAGATCTCCGAACTCATCCGCAAAATTGTGGATGTAGCGATCCTCCGCCTTTGCGCACAGCAGCACCGTGGCCAGCCCGCACACCGCTGCAAATCCGGCGGCGATGCCGAATGATTGAAGATGATCTCGCGTGGAAGGGGCGCTCAAGGAGGGATGATGGAATGAGTGAATCAGAGTAAACGATGCACAGGAGAGTCAACTCTTAGCGTCAAGTAGATAGCCGCGCGCCTTGCGCTGCAAACTCCAACGGTGATACCACCCGCTCCCATTCCGCCGCACGTGCGCATCCTCATCGCTCCCGATAAATTCAAAGGCTCACTCACCGCTCCCGCCGCGGCCGAGGCCATCGCGCGCGGACTGCGCTCCGTGTGGCCCGATGCACAGCTCGACCTCACACCCATTGCCGATGGCGGCGAGGGCTTTGCCGAATCACTCGCGGTCGCCCTCGGCGCAGAGTGGGTGAAAGTCCCGAGCAAGGACGCGATCGGAAGACCCATCGAAGCGCGCTACGCATGGCTGCAGAGCGAGCACCTCGCGATTTTGGAAATGAGCGAAGCCAGCGGGCTGCACCGCGTCGCGCCTCACGAACGCGCACCGCTCACCGCGGATACCTTCGGGACCGGGCTCCTCATCGCCCATGCCATCGCACGCGGGGCAAAACGGATTTTCGTCGGCCTCGGCGGGAGTGCGACGACGGACGGCGGCGCAGGAATGGCGCGCTCGCTCGGGTTTCGGTTTCTCGATTGCGAGGGCCACGAGCTTTCGACTTCACCGCAGAATCTGGCCTCGCTCGCCCGTATCGAATCTCCCGGCGGGCTGCACCTGCCCGAGATCCTCGCTGCGTGCGATGTGCAAAATCCGCTCCTCGGCGAACGTGGCGCTGCGCGAGTCTATGGCCCGCAGAAAGGCGCGGATGCACAAACCGTCGAGAAACTCGAAGCCTCGCTCTCCCAACTCGCCAAAGTCTGCGTAACGGACCTCGGCCACGATCATCGCAGAGTCCCCGGTGCTGGCGCCGCAGGCGGTCTCGGCTTCGGCCTGCTCACTTTCTGCGCGGCAAAAATCCGCCCAGGCTTCGACCTGATCGCGGAGACGCTCCACCTCGAAGAACGCATCGCCGTCGCCGACCTCGTGATCACCGGAGAAGGACGGATCGACGACCAAACACTCGAAGGGAAAGGCCCCGCCGGCATCGCCGCCCTCGCGCGAAAAGCCGGCAAGCCTGTGATCGGCTTCGGCGGCTCCATCACCGCCGCCGCGGAAGACGCGGGCCTCTTCGATGCCCTCATCCCCATCGCCGACCGCCCGTTCACCATCGCCGAAGCCATGAGCGAAACCGCAACCCTGCTCGAACGCGCGACCCGCCGGGCAGCCCAGCTCATCCGCATTCAGCCGTAGCTTGCACCGTCAAGCGTCGCGTGGCCCAGCAGGCAAAGAGCAGACTTAAAATCTTTGAGGAGTCTCGCGCAAAGCCGCAAAGGCACGAAGATTTCCCATTGAACCGCTGAGGGTGAATGGCCCCGCAAACAAGCCAGCCCAGAGCGTTCTGGGTCAGGAGCGACAGCCCGCTGGCGGCGGAGGCGAGCACGGTGGAGGAGTCGCCGATCCACCGGTGACACATTGTGTTTGCAAGAGATGGCCCGGCGAGGTGGGAGTGGAATTCCGGCAAAATGGAGGCGGCCTAAGCCGCATCGGATTTGCTGGCTCACATTGGCCGCGCTGCTCGCCCGGAGGCCGCGTTCCGCCCAAACCATACCTTCAGCCCGTCCGCCTGTAACCGCTTCGCCAAGAAAGCAAAAAGGGCTTCCCTTTTCGGGAAGCCCTTTTCGTAAATGAGCGCGGTGCGGGTAACAGTTATTTCTTACCCTCGGCCGCCTTCGGCGCGTCGGCGACTTGGATGCCGTAGCCGTTGATGATTTTCTTGGCGTTCTCGTTGCCCTTGTCGGCGGAGGCTTTCACTTCCTTCATCATTTCGGTGAAGTTTTTCTGAAGCTCCTCAGACTGGGCGACGATCGGCTGACGCTCGGCAATGGCCTTCGTCAATTTTTCCTTGCCGTCCTTGTACGCGGCGATCTGCTTGTCGGCATTTCCGCTCTGCCACTTGATCGTCTCCGTGGAAGTGGCGACGCCTTTGATCTGGCTGAAGAAGAGCATCGAAATCGCCAGGGCCAAAAGGGCGACTGGGACGTGAATGCTTACGAAGGGATTGCTGTTATCTTGGTGATCCATGGCTGGTGCGATTCTAGGGGTTAGATTATGGGCGAAGTGCGGGAGTGCCGGAAGGTGCCGGGGCCGGTGCGGGCTTGGTGCCGCCCTGCTTCGCTTGGAGTTCGGCGATCTGCTTGTCCACTTCCTTCACGTCCTCGGGCTTCATCACGAAGTCATCGTGCTTGTACTTCTTCATGATCGCGAGGATGTCCTTGTCACCCTTTGCGGCGAAATATCCCAAGTCGCGGAGGATCGGCGGGCCGGCCTTCTGCGCGACGGTTGCACCGGTGTTGATGATTTCGTTCATGCGCTGAAAGTCCTGATTCTGCAGCGTGACGGTTTGCGTGAGGTCCTGGATTTCAGACTGCTTGCGGCGGATTTCATCCTGCAGCCCATTGTTCGTCTGCGCAGTGGTATAGCTGACGACGCTGAGGATGACGGCCACGAGCGCCAGAAATGAGGAAAGAAGGAATGGTGCGTTTTTCATTTTTGAATCGAGGGGCGGGACTTCTTCTGCAAGCGGTGCATTCCGTCAAGCGGGAACCAAAGAATTTTTTCTGCGGAGGGTTATAAAATTGCCTACTTCGATTTCTTTGAAGACTTCGAGTAACGCGGTGCCTGAATGAGATTCCCATTCGCATCGTAGGTGTCCACATCGATCACCACGGCAGTGCCGTTGCGTATGCTGTAGTGATAGTTTTTGGTGCCTAGCAAATTGCCCCTTGCGTCATAGATGACCTCCTGGATCACCCGATCCTCACCATCCAGCTTGTACGTGCTTTTTTGGGTGATGACGTCCTTCGCATTATAGGTGATTGCGGAGACCGGTGCGAGGCGCTCGTCCAGCTTTTGCACGACCTTGTGCGTCAGCCTCCGGCTGGAATCATAGAACGACTCGGTGGACTGCTTCTTCAATGGGTCCAGTTCACGCGAACTGCCGGAGCCATCGGGATACTCGCGATTCGTGATGCGAATGGGCGGCAAGGCGGAAGCGATGACCGACAAGGCGAGAAACATGAGCAGCGTTTTCATGGGTGTGCGTGGCTTTTATTCGACTGGAACCAACTGAATCACATCAATGGCGACATTCCCATCCGCAATGCCGTCGCCCACGATCACCACCGCGGGTTTTCCAGGCGCAAAGCTGAACTTCCCGAGACTCACCAGCCCCTTTGCGATCGGAGCAGGGATGCGCTCGTTGACTGTTAATTTCTTAACACCATCGGCGGACTCCACGGTCACGGGCGCATTGGTCGCGCGGTTTTCGTGCGGGCTGTAGCTCACGCGCACCTCGTAATTCCCCGCCTTTTCGATGGTGAATTCATAGCGCGCCGAGCCAGCCTCGGCCTTCGCACGGTAGCGGTAGCCGGTGCCGTAATAGTCCGGCAGTCCGTGGCCCTCGGCCCATTTGCCGGTGAGTTTTGCCTGGCTGTCGTCGAGCGCGAGACCGGCGAGCGATTTCACCGGGATGCCCGCAGGACCGTCATGCTTGTCGCCGACCAGCGGCGGCGGCACGTAGCCCTCCGGGAGCTTCGGCATTTCATTCACCGTCGCGCGACGGGCGGCGCCGGGGAGCTTCATGAGCTGATCCAGTTCAGGAAAGTAACGCTCATAGATCGCACGCGGCATCACGTCCATTTTCACGCACAGACTTGCGGCCTTGCCGACGACTTCGCCGATCATGCCGCCGGTCTTCATCACGCGCACGGTGCCGAGCGCCTCGTGCGTCACGCTCACGTCGCGTCCGGCCATGAAAAGGTTTTCCACATTGCGCGAGTAGAAGCAGCGGTATGGCACCGGGTAGCCATGCTTGCGATCGACTCCTTTTCCAAAGACCGCCTTCGAGATGAACGGGTCGTCCTTGGCCGCACCTTTCACATACTGCTCCTTCGGGTAGTGCAGATCGATGTCCCACGTCGTCGGCACCGTCGCATCGGGAAACTCTTTCTTGCTCACGATGTCGTCCTCAGTAAGCAACACATCACCGAGAAGCTGACGGCTCTCGCGCGGTCCGCCGATGTAGGCGACCCATTCGAGTTTCGCATTCGGATGCTCCGCTTTGCCGCCGAGGTTTTTCATCGCGTTGAACGCGCCGTAGATCGCCCGGAAATTCCAGTCGCGCATGTCTTCCAGTCCGAGGATCGGATGCTTGTTGAACCCACTCTCCCAAAACCACGGCGCATGGGAGCGCTGCGGGTACGGAAAGTCATCCATGTCGAGCGGCAGCGCCCACGGCGTCTCGGGGAAAGTGCTCGGCTGCTCCGCTTCCTTCCACCGCCACATGTTCGACATGCCGAGATGCTCGGTCTCGCGAATCGTATGTTCAGCGCCAGAGAGCGCGCCCAAAGTCGCATGACCTGTCGCGTCGCAGAAAAGTTTGCCCATGAACTTCCGCTTCGCGCCCGTCCGCACATCGAGCGAAATCGCCGCGCCGATGTGCTGCTTGTCCCTCATCTCCACGGCGATCACGCGGTTGTTGAAAAACAGCGTGAGATTCTTTTCCGCGCGCGCGAGCTGCTCCTTCTTGTCGTCGCCGAACTCCTCATACGTCCCAGGCGACAGTTTCGCCTGGTCCTGAAATTCCTCCACGATCTCGCCGAGCATCGGATACTTGCCGCGCCGCGTGCCGCCCATAGCCCACACGCGCACTTCGCTGGAGCCATTGCCGCCGAGCACCGCGCGATCCTGCACCAGCGCCACCTTGCACCCCATGCGCGCTGCGGAAATCGCCGCCGCAGTCCCGCCGTATCCGCCCCCGACCACCACAAGATCGTAGCTGCCGCCATCCTCCGGCTTTTCAGGAAAACCGAGCGCCGTCCTGCGCCACACGTCGTTCACATCATTCGAGTTTGGCGGAGTGAAAGCCTCGTCTTTCGTGAAGAGGATCGCATCGCATCGCCCCGCGAATCCCGTGAGATCGTGCAGCGCGAGCGTCGTCTCACTTTTTGCGATCTCGATCGCGCCGCCATCCTGCCAGCCCCACGTCTTGCCCTTCGTGCCGAACGTCTCCGCGAGCGGCTTGCCATCCACGATCACCTGGAATTTTCCCGGCGTGCCCGGCGCATTCCAGCGCGCGACCCAATCGAGCGTACGCACCCACACGCGATATTTTCCCGTGCTCGGAAAATGCACGCTCGTCGCCGCGTCCTTCACCGGCTCGCCCATGCCGTGCGCGAGGAGATACGGCGAGCCCATGCTGTCGATGAACTGCGTATCGAGCGACCATCCGCCGTGATCCTTGAAAGACTCGGCTTCGATGAATACTTGGTCGGCCGCAAAAGCGGAGCCGGTCATTGCGATGATTGGGAGCAGGATTTTTTTCATGAAAAAAGGGGCAGGGACGAAAATGGCTAGCGAGTTGCCAGCGCGAAACAAGCGCGGTGTGGAATCTACTTCGAGGCAGCCTTCATCTCGATCGGCTTGCCAGCGGCCTTCCAGCCATTGAAGCCCGATTTGAGATGAAAGATTTGCGCGGAATTTTTCAGCGCAGAGAGCTTGGCGACCGCCTTGGAACTGCGATTTCCCGCAGCGCAGTGCACGATCAGCGGCCTGTCGGTCGGCAGGGCAGCGAGCTGCTTTTCAAAATCATCGCCGAGAAAATCCGCGTTCTTCGCACCGGGGATGTGGCCCTCGGCAAATTCATCCGCCGTCCTTACATCGACCACGAGCACCGGCGACTTGCCTTTCATCAGCGTCGCGGCCTCGTCCGGCGTCACGTCTTTGACCGCCGCCACAGCGGCACCTGCAGGCTGCTTCGCTTCATCGGCGAGAGCGTAAGGTGTGAAAGTCAGCACAATAGTTGCAAATAATGCAGGGAGGATTTTCATGCCGGAGAGCAAAGCGTATCCGGCGCAGATGGCAACCCGGCGCGAGTGTCGGCGGATGAAAATGCAGCAATCGCCAAATTATCCGCTCGCACTCCCATTCATTGATTGCTTTTAACCGACGTCACAAATGGTCCTCGAAATCGTCAAATACGGAAACCCGGTGCTGCGCGCAAAAGGCCTCATGGTCAGCGACGGCGACGAACGTGCACACAAACTTGCCGATGACATGATCGAGACCATGCGCCATGCGAATGGCGTGGGCCTCGCCGCGCAGCAGGTCGGCGTGCCGATCCAGCTCGCGGTGATCGATGTGAGCGGCGTGGAAGATCGCCCAAGCGAGATGATCATGGACGGCAAGAGCGTCTCGATCACCGCATTCATGCCGCTGATCCTCGTGAATCCCGCCATCGAGCTGAGCAAGGATCTGGAGGAGGGAGTCGAAGGCTGCCTGAGCTTCCCCGATCTGAATGGTGACATCGTCCGTGCCACGACTGTGAAAGTGAAGGCGAAGAAGCTCGACGGCTCAGTAATCGAATTTGAGGCCCGCGGACTCCTTTCGCGTGCGGTGCAGCACGAGGTGGATCATCTCAATGGCGTCCTATTCATCGACCGGATGAACTCCGCCGTGCGCACCAGCCTGGCGGGCAAGCTCAAGCGCCTGCAGAAGAGTGTCCGGAAGTAGGCGGCCTCAGTCCTCCGGGTCTTCAGCCTCGCCGGTGGAGTGCACCCACACGCTGTTCACGAGGCCGAAATTGAACATCAGCACCAGCGCGAAAGTCCCGCCGTAACTGATGAGCGGCAGCGGCAGGCCGGTGATCGGCATGAGGGCGATTGTCATGCCGATATTTTGAAAGACGTGGAAAAAAAGTTGCGCGGTGATCCCGCCGACGATCAGCACGCCGAACAGATCTGTCGCCCGCACGGCCGTGAGCAGGCACGCAATGATGAGGACGCCGAACGTCGCGATGAGCGCCACGCCCCCGAAGAATCCCCACTGCTCGCCAATGGTCGAAAAAATGTAATCCGTGTGCGCCTCGTCCTTCGGGATGAGGCCGAGTTCGAGCTGGGTATCGGGTGCCTTGAAGCCCTTCCCTTTCAGCCCCGCCGATCCGATCGCGATGAGCGACTGGTTCACTCCGTAGCTCGCGCCCTGCCGGTCCACATCGGGATCCAGGAACGTCACCACACGCGCGCGCTGGTACGGCTTCAGTGCGAAATTCATCACTAGCGGCAAAACGGTCAGACCTGCGAGGATCACTACGGCAAGCCATCGCAGCGGCATCCCGCAAAGAAAAAGCATCGTGAGGATCACAGGCGCCCAAGCGACCGTCATGCCGAGATCCGGCTGCGTCAGAATCAGCACCATCGGCGGCGCGGCGATGATTGCGGTGCAAGCGATCCGGAGGACGGGATGCCAGCGTCGCGCGTAAGTCAGGAAAAGCGCGATGGCGAGAATGCCCGCGACCCCGGCCATCTGCCCGGGCTGGAAGACTCCGATCACCGGCAGCCGCAGCCAGGCCGCCGCACCGTTTTTTTTCACAGCCAGCCCCGTGTGGGTGAGTGCCGTCAGCCCCACGCTTCCGAGATACATGGGCACCGCGAGCCATTTCACCCATCGGTAATCCGTGAGTGTCACCACAAAAAAAATCACCAGTCCGATCCCCACCCATTTCGCCTGCATCTGCCAGTAGTGCTCTTGTGGCTGGAGATAGGATGCGCCGTGGATGAAGAGGATCCCAGCCAGCGCAATGACAACCACTGCCACGAAGAGCAGCCAGTTCATCCCGAGAAGTTTTCTCAGCAGCGGAGTCATCTGCGAATGTCCCGCACCTCAGGCAAACTTCGGCACCGCAGCGAGCAGCTTGCGTGTGTAGTCGTGCTGCGGGCTCTCGTAGATCTGCTCCGCTGGCGCGCTCTCCACGATTTTGCCGTGATACATCACCAGCACCTGATCGCTGATGTGCTCCACCACCGCGAGATCGTGCGCGATGAAAAGATACGTGAGCCCAAGCTCGTCCTGCAGGTCCTGCAGCAGGTTCACGATCTGCGCCTGCACGCTCACATCGAGCGCGCTCACCGGCTCGTCGCACACGATGAATTCCGGCTTCACCGCCAGCGCCCGCGCGATGCCGATGCGCTGCCTCTGCCCGCCGCTGAATTCATGCGGATACCGTTCCATCATCTCCGGCTTTAGCCCCACCTGCTTCATCAGCTCCGCCACACGCACCCGGCGATCCTCACGCGACATCGTGGGAAAATGAATCTCCAGCGCCTCACCCACGATTTGAAAAATCGAGAGCCGCGGATTCAGCGAGCCAAACGGGTCTTGGAAAATCATCTGCATTTTCCGCCGGTAAGGACGGAACTCACCTTCGCTCATCGGCAGCACATCGCGCCCCTCCAGCAGCACATCGCCCGATGTCGCCGGTATGAGCTTCAGCAGCGCACGACCGATCGTGGTCTTCCCGCTCCCGCTCTCGCCGACGAGCCCCACCGTCGTCCCCTTCTCGATGGAAAACGAAACATCATCCACCGCCTTCACATCATCCGTGTGCCGGCGGAAAACGCCGGTGCGGATCGGAAAATAGACCTTCAGGTTGCGGACTTCGAGCAATGGCACGCCGCGTGTGTCCGCGCTCCCGCCGCCGCTGTCAAGACGGTCGCTCACCCCACTTGTTCGCCCCACACGTAGCGCGTGAGGTGCTCGATGGTCGCGGTCTGCGCGGAGATGACCCACTTGACCAAATCACCGATGGAAAGGATGCCGACAAGTTCGCCATCCTCGACGACTGGAAGATGACGCACGCGGTCTTCGGTCATGATTTCCAAACAGTCATTCACCGTATGGCCGAGACTGACGGTCACGGGCTTCTGCGTCATGATTTCACTCACGAGCGTGTCACGCGAAGTGCGGCCCATCAGCATCACCTTGCGGGTGTAATCACGCTCGCTGAGCATGCCCACGAGGCGTCCGCCTTGGACTACCGGGAGCGCACCGATGTTCCGCTCGGCCATCACCGAGATCGCATCGAATACGGTCGCAGTAGGTGGGATGGTCTGCGTGGCGGAAGTCTTTTCGCGCAGTTCAGCTTTTTCGCGCAGGAGCGCACCGACGGAGTCTGTGTTTTTCATGGGGAGGAGTTTTGCGCGGATGCTGAAACTCGCCGGCGCGGTTTCAATCCCTAATTTCGGCTCAAAGTTCGCCACGGTCCTATCAAAATTGGCACGCGGCCAAGTGCGCTTGGACACCCACGCGAGGACTCGCTAAGTCATCCGGATGCCCGGCATTCAGATCGCCTTTCTTATCTTCACCTTCGCAGGTCCCCTGCTGCTGTGGATTCTCAGCCGCCATCTCGACTCCGAGCGATTTGCGAAAGGCATATGCTGGTTCTTCGCGATCGCGATGCTTACCGCAAAAATCGGAACGACCATCGACGTCTGGCGCGAAGGCAATCTCACCCCAGACTACGCGCTGCCGATGCATCTATGCGATTGGGCGCTACTTTCGACCGTCGTCGCGCTGCTGCTCCGGCGGCAACTCTGCTTCGAGCTCGCATACTTTTGGGGCCTCGCCGGGACCGCGCAGGCGCTCATCACACCGGCGCTCGATTCCACCGGCTTCTGGCGCATCTTCGCATTCTTCGTCGTCCACTCCGGCATCCCAGCGAGCGTGCTGTGGCTCATCTTCGAGTTCAAAATGCGACCCCAGCGAGGAGCCTTCCTGCGCATCGTGGCCTGGTCGCAGGTTTATCTTGTGTGCGCCCTCGCCGCGAACGCACTCACCAGCGGCAACTACGGTTTCCTCAGCGCGCGACCCACCATTCACAGCATGCTCGACCTTTTCTCCGACACCCGCTGGCTCTACGTGATGCAGATCGACCTCACCGGCCTGCTCTTCTTTCTGGTCCTCGCCCTGCCTTGGCAATTCGCGCAATGGAGGGAATCGCGAACCCGCGTGAACCGCTGACAGTGAATCCCTGCTGCCCATGCACGCAGCCGCCGTGGCACATCCGATGCTATGCATATGAACGTGAGGAAATTCCCCTTCCACCCAAAACTCGATCCGCTCGGTGTAAAAACCGGGCTGGAGCTTGCTGCCGGCGGGATCGCAGCACTGCTGCTCATGCGCTGGCTCGGCATGTAGTCGCAAAGCACTCGCGGAATCTTGCCGCACACACCGCGATGCGCCAGACTCTCTCCATGCCGACCTACATTTACGAGACGACCGACGAGACGCAGCCGCCGCGCCATTTCGAGATTCAGCAGAGTATGAAGGACGACCCATTCACCAAGCACCCGGAAACCGGCGAGCCCATACGCCGCGTCATCACCGGCGGCTTCGGCTACATGGGAAAAGGAAACGCCCCGCGCCACGCCGACATGCAGCGCAACATGGGCGGCGGTTCGTGCGGCACCGGCTGCGGGTGTCACTGAGGACACGCACAGGAACTCTGCTTCAACGAAGAGGCACTGAGAAAAAAGTGGTGAGTTGCACGGAGGGATTCCCATTTCCCCCTCTGCGAAACTCTCCATTCAAACTCTGCGCCTCGGCGTTGAAAACCGGCTTTTGGCACTCGGCACGCAACCACGGCGCACTTTCGCCCGCGTCAGCATTTGCCATTTGCACTCGGGCACCGCGCACGCTCTCATCCGCGCGCTTTGGAAAACCCGCCTGAAAAAAAGCCGCGCTCCCCGCTCGGTCTCATCTTCCTGACGCTGTTCATCGACATGATCGGCTTCGGCATCGTCATCCCCGTACTGCCTCTCTACGCCGAGGGCTCGGCAAAAGGATCAATCATCCACGCCACCGAGAGCCAGCTCGGCTGGATCGTCGGCATCTACTCGCTGCTGCAAGTCTTCTTCTCACCGATCATCGGCAAAATCTCCGACCGCGTCGGTCGCAAGCCCGTCCTCGCCGTCAGCATCTGCGGAACCGCCATCGGCTTCGCGGTGCTCGGTGCGGCGACGACTGTCACGATGCTCATGATAGGCCGCGTCATTGATGGCATCAGCGGCGGCAACATCTCCACCGCCATGGCGTGCATCGCCGACAGCACGACGAAGGAACAGCGCTCGCGCAACATGGGCCTCGTCGGCGCGGCGTTCGGCCTCGGCTTCGTCATCGGCCCCGCGCTCGGCGGCATTTTGAGCAAAGTAAGCCTCAGCTTCCCCTTCTACTTCGCCGCCGGCCTCGCGCTCGTGAACGCCGCGCTCGTGATGTGGCGACTGCCCGAAACACTCACGCCGGAAATCCGCGCGAGGGCGAAAGAAAAGGCGAGCCTCGGCGAAGTCTTCGGCGGCGGCCATGCGAGCAACGTCGTCATCACACTCCTCAGCCAGATCGCAGGCGTCACCGGCTTCTCCGTGATGACAGCGCTCTTCGCACTCTTCTGCGCGCAGCGCTACGGCTACGACGCCGCGCACGTCGGCTACGTCCTCGCCTACGTCGGGATTTTGGGCGCGCTCATGCAGGGCGGCGTCGTGAGGCGGCTACTGCACAAGCCCATCGAGAAGCCGCTCGCGATCATCGGCACCGCCATCCTCGCAGTCAGCATGGCCGGACTCGGAATGCTCCCCACCGGCAGCGGGATCGGCCTCCTCCTTCTCGCCTGCGCCGGCATCTCCATCGGCAACAGCCTTTCCACACCCACGCTCAACGGCCTCGCCTCGCGCGCCGTGGAAGCACACGCGCAAGGCCGCCTCATGGGCCTCATGCAGAGCGCTGGTGGAATGGGCCGCTTCCTCGGTCCCATGATCGGCTACGCGCTCGTAAAATACGACGGCGTGCGCGCCTACGGCCACGTCGCATTCCTCTTCAGCGCCGGACTGCTGGCACTCGACTGCGTGCTGCTCTGCTTCCTCCGAGTCCCGCCGCCGACAGTGGAGGAAGGCGAAGTGAGCGCGTGATCATTCGGATCGCATCTGCCACCGTCGCGTCATCGTCGCCGCGCTTCTCGCAACGGCGACCATTCACCAGTCACTAGTCACCAATTACTTTTTAAAAATGCGCCTGAACCGCTTTCTCGCAGCCGCCGGCCTCGGCTCACGTCGTGGCGTCGAAGAACTCATCACCCAGGGAAGCGTCCGCGTGAACGGCCAGGTCGTCACGAACCTCGCCACGCAGATCCTCCCGACCGACGCCGTGAAAGTCGGCAGCCGCCTCATTCGCACCGAGCAGCCGATTTACGCCGTGCTGCACAAACCACCGGGATTCGTCTGCACCGCCGACGACGAGTTCGAGCGCCGCACCATCTTCCAACTGCTCCCGCCGAACTGGCCCCGCGTGCATCACGTCGGGCGGCTCGACCTAGAAAGCGAAGGTCTCATTTTCGTGACAAATGACGGCGACCTCACGCACACCCTCACGCACCCGAGCCACGAGGTGGAAAAGGAATACGACGTGTTGCTCGACAGGCCATTCGCGCCCGACGACCGCGCAAAACTCCTGAAAGGCTTCCGTATCGAGCACGGCTACGCAAAGTGCGAAGGCGTCGAAGTGATCAAAGCCGACCGCCTCCGCCTCATCCTCGCGCAAGGGCTGAAGCGGCAGATCCGCCTCATGCTTTACAAGCTCGGCTACGAGGTGAAACGCCTCTTCCGAATCCGCATCGGCCCGATTTTGATCGAAGGCCTCGCCCGAGGCGCATGGCGACTGCTCTCACAAAAGGAAGTCGCCGCGCTGCGCGCCGCAAAGCCCAAGGCCAAACCAAAGGCAGCCATCAAGCCACGCCCCGCGCCACCGAAAGTTCACGAAACTCCTCGCCCGTCCGCAGCAAAGAAGAAGCCCACATCGGCCTACAAGCCAGTCGCAACCGCCAATCCCGCTGGGCGGAAAAAGACCGCGGCATGGAGCAAATCGCCACGCCGTCCCCAGCCGCCGCGACGCCGCGACTGACTTTTTCGAATAACTGCTTGCCGCGAACACGAAGGCTTCACATATTCCCGCTCCTCTTTTTCAAGAGACCCTATCGTCCAGCGGTTAGGACATCGCCCTTTCACGGCGAGGACACGGGTTCGAATCCCGTTAGGGTCGCCATATTTCATGCGGTGTTCAGGGCGCTCGGGTGGCCTGCATGACGGCTGCATGGCGAACGAAAGTCATTCAAGCGCGCTCTTCAAAGAAGAGATCGGCACTGGCCGGTGAGGAGTCCGCGGATGTGTCCATTTTCCCGCTGAGGCGGATGCGCGGCATGCCGTTTTAGGTCAGCGATGGCGGCGAAAAGTATGGAAGCGGCCGGCGGTGGCGTCCCAGAGAAAGACATCCCAGCAATAGGACCGGAAAATGAGTTCAAGATTCGTTCGGAGGAAGAGATCGGTGCGGCCTCCGGGCAGGTGCCAGCGGATATCGTTGCCCGGCGAACGCAGGATGTCCTCGCGATTCACGAGCACCCAGAGCCGTTCATGCGTCGCGCATTTCTCCTGGAGCATGTCGAGGTTGCGGATGGCTTCGGCTCCGGCGTTGCGGTCAATGAGGCGGCCATCGTTGCGATAGAAAAAGTCGTGCAGCAGCGGGATCGCGAGGTCGTAGTTAACCCGGCCGATCTCGAGCAGGGCGCTCTGCGTGTGGGGTGCGCTGACCATGATCGCGTCGCCTGCGCGGGCGTTCCGTCGCACGTAGCTGAGGGCACCGGTGGAGTCGGTCTGAATCCGCGTCGTGGAGGATGCGAACAGCCTCCACGGCGACCAGGTGAGTGCGACGGCGCCGATGAGCAGGAAGCCGAGCGCAGGCCGGAGCGCGGGACGCCGCTCGTCTGGCGGCGCATGATTGAGGAGAAATGCGCCGAGCATTCGGACGCCGTGGACGCCGAGCACGAGCCAGAGCGGGATGAGCCAGTATTGATAGCGCAGGCCGCTTCCCGTGACGCAGAGCGCGGTGAAGACGATGCCGGAAAAAAGAATCGTGAGCAGGGCGCGCGTGGCGCGGTTTTGATCGCGGATGAGCAAGGGCAAACTCAGCACCAGCAGCACTGACAGCGCGATGTGCAGCCTTGAGAACACCATGAAGATCATCAGCAGATTCGATGGTGAGTCGAAGTTCAGGCCGAGCGTCGGCTCCAATGATGGCGACGTGCCGTCCGGGCGGGTGAGGCACCGCGTCTGGAAGACGACGAGATCGAGGATGACCAGCACCAGCACGCAGCCTGCCGTGACGGCGAATCGGGCTTCCGATGCCCACTCCTTGCGCTTCGCAAACAGGACGTAGCCCAGCAGCAGCGAAAAGCCGATCGTGAGACTCAGCTCCTGACTCAGCACCGTGGCGAAGAACGCGGCAAGCATGAGATACCGGTGCCGCATGCTCTGCCCGATCACGAATCCACGGCAGAAAAAATAGACCGTCAGCAACGCAAAGAATTGCTGCTGCTGGTAGAAGCGCACGAGATAGCCGGAGAAAGCGGCGAAGGGATGGATGGTGTAGAGCGCGGCGGCCACGAGCCCAGTCCAGCGGCTGCGGAGCAGTCGCGCTCCGATGAGATAGAGCAGCGCCGTCGTCGCGACGGCGAAGAGGACCGAGGGCAGTCGCAGCGCCCAGATATTTTCTCCAAACAGAAATACGATCCCGCCCACGAGGTAGTGGTAGAGCGGACTGCGGGTGTAATAGATCGCCTCGTGGAGCTGCGGCGTGCCAGTGTGCGCGATCGACAGGATTGCCTGCACCGAAGCGTATTCGTCCGGATCGAGCGGCTGGAAATCGAGGTCCTTCGCGCGGAGAAAAGCGCACAGCAGCAGAATCCAGCAGAGGACGAATTTCGGCCAGTGCGCGCGCAGCATGGTTCGACCTTGGAAAATGGGGATCCCTTTCGGCTGCCACGACAGCAGTGCGGTGGCGACAGCGGCGAGTCCGGCACCGCCAAGGATGAGGCCCCATACATTGGGCGAGAGAAAGGCCAGAGCCTCCTCGCGCTCGATCCACGAGCTTTCCACGAGCACGGCGGCGAAGAGGACTACGGTCGGGACAATCAGGACCATCGTGAGCCGTGTGAGCGAGCGACCGGCAAGGCAGACGGCGGCCAGCCCGACGGTGATCCCGACGAGGCCGAAAATCGCGAGGGACATCGCCAGCCAGCAGCGGAATTTGTCGCCGGCATCCCACGCGTTTCCCACGTAGATTTTCCGAGGGAGCGCGGCTCCGGCCGCGTCTGCCGCACCGAGCGTGACCGCATCCTCCGCAGGAGAGCCGGTGCCTTGGGGATCATCCATCCGACACTGCCACCCTGCGCCGGATGCGAAGCAATGGACGGTGCCGCCCGCGCCGATCGCTTTCGCATCGAGTGCAAATCGCGGATTCCAATCAAGCGACTCTTTCGTCGGATTCAGGCGGACGGTGATGCGGTTCTCGCCGCGCTTCAGCAGCCACGGGACGCTGTAAAGATCGAACGCGCCGATTTCCTGATTCCGCGTCAGCGCGAGCGGCGTGAGTACGGCATCGGCGACGTCGTCAGTGCTGCCGGGCTCGCTTTCGAAAAGCGAATCCACCTCATCGGAATCGAATGTCACGGTGCGCGCCGTGCCGGAGTGGGGTGCGGCCGAGTCGAGCAGCCATGCGCCGTTGCGCGGGGAGAAGGAGCCGTTCACGGGAGGACGGACCGGATGGCCGTTGATCGCGAGATCGTAGCCGCGATTCGTGAGAATGCGGACCCATGCCTCCTGGGGCGGGTCGTCGATCTGCCACGACGTTTCAAAGACGACCGGCCTGTTGTGCGGGGCGGTCGCCGACTGCACCCATGCGCCGGAGAACGGGTCGCGAAAAAGCCCGGGATCAAACGCGCGCAGCATCCCGCCGGGCGGCGCTGAGGCCAGTGTCGCGTGAGCCCAATCCTCATCCGGGTAATCTCGCTCGGTCCAAGTCCGTCCCGACTTGCGCGGCGGCAGAGCCGCGGCTTTCCACGAGTCATCCGAGTGGATGTGGATGCGCTCACCGGAACGCAGGAGAATCTCCCCTTCCGCGCAGAGCTGCGCGGAGGCGGTGCGCGATTCGACGCTGATGCAGATGGCATTTTGCCCGCGACGAAGGTGGCGCGTGAGATCGACAAAGACCGGCACGCGCCAGTTCCGAAATCCGCTCCATTGGTATTCCCGCGGACGGTTGCGGACGAGCATCGTCGGGCTGCCGCCCACCTGCTGGCCGGCTTCGGTGAGCGATTTTTGAAAGGGCGACGTGGCACGCGTGAGCGGAAGCGCGCTGACCGTGACCCCATTCACCGTGAGCTCGTAGGAATCCGCACCGGCGATCGCGAGCCACGCGTTCCGCGTCTCGGCGGGCAGCAACACCGTCCTGCGGAAACTGGCTTCGCTCACGGGCCCGCCCTCCGCGGCGATCCATGGCGCATCCATCGCAAAGGGCCGCATCACCGTGCGGAAGGGAAACCACCAGCGGCAGACGGCGTACGCGACGAAGGCCGCGAACAGCAGGGTCGCAATGGCGAGCGTCGCGGGCTGTCGGCGGATAGTCATTTCGGCAGTCGCTTGGAAAATTGCCAATGCGCGAGCGCCTGTGCCGGCTCGCCGTGCTGCAACTCGGCGGAGGCCAGGAACTCCTGGGCGGAAGCGAGCACGGCGCGCTTCGTCGGTGTGTTGAGAAAGCGGTAGGTCTGCTTCATTCGTGCGGCCAGAAGTCGCAGTTCATCGAGGCGTCCCACGCGCACGCAGGCGATCTGTAGCGCGTAGTTTGCTTTCAAATTGCAAGGATCGGCGGCGAGAACGGTTTCCAGCAATTCGATCGCAGGATTCGTCTGGCCGGAATTCAGATCGTTAATCGCGCGGATGATCAGACCTTTCACCAACTCACGGTGCCAGACGGAGTCCGGCTTTGCGGTGGGCAGAGCGGCTAGCATCGCGGCCTGGGCCTGTTCGGCAAAGCCGTCTTCGGCCAGCCGCTGCGTGCGGAAGAATTCCGCGGCGGGGGTGGCGCGTCGCAGCTCGAATTCGAGCCGGCCGATTTGCAGGAAGAACACCCCGTCCTCGCGGAGGGATGGCAGCACGGTCGCGGCGCGATCCAGCGTCGCGAGGGCCGCCTCGTAGTCGCCACTTCGCACTGAGTCGCGGGCACGGGTCAGGAAATGGGCGGCGGCAAAAAACGGGAGCGTGGCGAGTGCGAAGACGACGGCGAACAGCGCGAGCGATTTTCCGACGAAGCGTCGGAGAAATCGCGGCTCGACGAGCGCCCGTTCGCGACCGAGGGCCAGCAGGATCAGGAGGGCGCCGCCGACTGCGAGCGCCCAGCCGCGCCCGAGCGCCTGGCTGAACCACAGGGAGAATCCAAGCCAGTCCGCGACTTCGAAGAACCGCCCCCATTCGAAATTCAACGCACTCCATGTTGGCAGCTTGAAGATGCGATTATCCAGCGGATCGTTGACGACGAGGATGCGGTGCTGCCACGTCGCATCACGGACTTCCTGCGAGGTGTAAATGTCGCCCGCGTAGCCAGTGAGCTGGTCGTGCTGATTCCAGAGCCACGCCGCGCGGGCGGCGGAGTTT
This sequence comes from Chthoniobacterales bacterium, assembly GCA_038227825.1. Classification (GTDB taxonomy): domain Bacteria; phylum Verrucomicrobiota; class Verrucomicrobiia; order Chthoniobacterales; family Chthoniobacteraceae; genus SXWH01. The sequence goes on along the minus strand of JBBRPQ010000011.1, from coordinate 28,032 downwards.
GGCGAGCAATGCAGCACCGCGGCGGGATAGAGCAAGAGGGCGAGCAGCAGGGCCGCGGCGATGCGGGCGGCGTGTTTGCGCCGAGCTTGCGGAAACCGCGCGGCCACGATGAGCACCGTCACGGCAATCAGGCACACCGCACGGAAAATCAAAGTGACTCCCGGCTCTATGCCTCGAACCGTGCCCTCGAGCGGCGCATCTGCCGGAACATATTCCGCCACGAGGAACCACGACAGAAATGCGCCGAGGACGACAAGGACAGGACCAAGAAACCCCGCGGCCGTCGCCAGCAGCCCCGGCAGACCGCCAGCCGGATTGAGCCGCTGGAAGAATCCTTTCACGTTTTCCTATCGGGCGGTGACTGTCGTCGCGCCAAGCTCGGCGACGCGGTCCCCCGGCTCCAGATCCTCGTGGCCCGCAGTGATGATTTTTTCCCCGGCGACGAGCCCTGAGGCGATCTCGACCCAGCCATCGCGCACGCTGCCCGTGCTCACGCGGCGCACGGCGTGCAGGCCATCGCTCCCGAGCACATGCACGATGCCGGAGTTTGCATTGATGGAACTCAGCGCCGGCTGTGGAACAGCGAGCACTTCCCGGCTGGCTTCGATGCGGGCAAAGCCGGTGAGTCCCGGCACGAGCAAGGCGCGATCCTGCTCGGAGAATTCGATGCGGACCGTGAATGTCGTCGGCCATTCGGGTGCGCCGCCGCCCATCGGCCGGACGGGGCGGGACGACTCCGGGCCGCCGGGGAAATAGGTGACGATGGGGACGACGGCCGTGACCGTTGCGGTGAGCGGCCGGGAGGGCAGCGCCTCGAGTTGCACCGTGGCCGAGTCGCCGGCTTTCACTTTGTGAATGGCCAGTTGATCGAGATGCGCCTCGAACCACAGCCCGGAGGCAATCACGAATGCGGTCTCGCCGGGCGAGCGGTTGTATTCGCCGGGATGGATGAGGACGCGCTCGATGACGCCGCCCGCCGGGGCGCGGACCGCGCAGTCCGCGAGTTCACGCTCGCACTCCGCCACGACGAATCTTTTCCCCCTGGCGATGCTCTCCGCGATCGTGGCGCTCTGGGCGTTGCCCGCGGCGGAGGCACTCGCGCTGAGTTCGCTCGCCTGGAGTTCCCGCTGCGCTTCCGCGATCTGGATTTGCATCTCCTGGTAGTCCGTCTTCGAGACGAGTCCCTGATCAAAGAGCTGCTTCGTTGCCGCAGCCTTTTCCAACCGCAATGCGGTTTGCTTTCGGACTGCATCGAGATTGATTTTTTCGCGCTCCGGCCGCTCAAAGGCCGTCTCGCGCGAGGAGCCGATCTTTACGCGTTCGAGTTCCGCCTCGGCCACCGCGAGTTCCGCCTTTGCTGTGTTCAGGCGGAATTGCGTGGCGCTGCGATCCACAGTCGCGAGGAGCTGCCCCTCCTGCACGATGTCGCCCGCGCGGACATGGACTGCGGCGATTTTCCCGATGGGAATCACCGTGACCCGCACCGGCTCCGCGACCATGCGGCCTTCGCCGAGCTGGGCCTCAGTGATCGAGCGGCTGGCGACGATGGCGGTCTGCACCTCGAATGGCGTGCCAGCGTGCCGCTTCACCGCGAGGTAGCCAAATCGGGATGGGTAGCTGCCATTCGACGGTTCCGTGTAGGCGGGCGCGATCACCCTCACGCCCAGAAACACCGCCACTGCGCAAGTTGCGACGATGACGGCCAGGACGGCGAGATTGGGTCTGGTGTGCTTTGATACGGTCATGTCTGCGGACCAGGGAGGTCCGCCAATGGTGATAAAGCACGTCCCGGTCCATTGCGGATGCGTTTCCACGCCGTGGGCGCGAGGAGCACGCCCAGGCAGCAGAGTTCATCCGCGACGAGGACGAGTCGCCAGAGGAGTGCTCCGGCGACGACGGTCTCGATGGGAACGACCGCCGAGAGGACCATCGCGGAGCTGGCTTCGCGCACTCCGATGCCGCCCGGCACACCGACGGCGAAGAAGCCGGCGAGCCATCCGCACGCATTGGCGGCTATGGCAGCGGTGAGGCTGAGCGGGGCGTCCGTCAGCGCGCGCAGCACGAAGAAAAAGGCGAGGCCGTTCACGGCGCAGAGGCCGGTGTAAAGTGCGAGCGTGAAGGCGAGCGGACGCAGACGAGGGCGCGTGCGCGTCAGCGATTGAATTTGTCCGAGCAGGCCGGCGATCTTTTTCGGGAGCCGATGCCGGGGCAGCCGAAAGAGCGCGAAGGCAGCGCCAGCGGCGAGAAGCACGAGTGCTCCGGCAGCCAGCGCGATCGCCCGCGGGCTGGCGAGTGCGAACCAATCGAACGCCAGGCCGGATGCGAAGACGGCGGCAACGGCGGTGATCGTCCACGCGGCGATGGTGAGCAGCAATTCCAGCGGCAGACTCGCGGTCGTCACGGCTGGAGGCGCGCCCGCTTTTCCGGCCTGATAGACGCGCGAGCAAAATCCCCACACGCTGCCGGGCAGCCAGCGCATGGTCTCGGACATGATCCAGATGCGGGCACCGCGCGCCAGCGGCATGGGGAAACTGAGCGACCTCAGCACGAAAACCCAGCCGGTCGAATTTGCGATCCGATAGACGATGCAGATCCCAAGTGCGAGCAGCAGGTATTCAGGTCTCGCGTGCGAGACTTTTGCGCGGACTTCGACTCCCGCGTGCCGGAGCGCGCCGCAGATGCAGCACGCGACGGCGACCACGAGTGCAGCGAACAGCCAGGGCTTCCACCGAGTGAGACGTCCGTGGGCCGCGGGCTTCGGACTCATGCGATGGACGGTGCGGGTGCCGATTGAAAATCACTGACCGCGGTGACTTCGCCGAGTGCGCTGCGATAGAGCCGTTCGGTCTCGCTGGTGATGCGATCCCAGTCAAATTGCCGCTCGGCTTCGGCGCGCCCCTGCTGTCCGAGTCGCCGGGCCAGCGCGGGATCGTCGAGCAGCCGCAGCACGGCGTCCGCGAGCGCTTGCGGATTCTTTTCCGGGACGAGAAGACCGGTCTTCTCATGCTGGATGACATCCACGATTCCGCCGACGCCGGAAGCGACGACGGGGCGCGCATTCTGGAGTGCTTCGATGAGCACCACGCCGAGGCCCTCGGTGTCGCCGCGGTCGTCGAAGATCGCCGGCAGCACATAGACATCGCAGGAGCGATAGAGCTGGCCGAGTCTTTCGTTGCTGACGATGCCGAGGAATTGCACGGCATCGCCGAGATGCAGTTCCCGTGCTAGCGCTTCCCATTCCTGCCGCCGATCGCCGTAGCCGGTGATGAGCAGCCTCACCTTGCGCCGCTGCAGGATCGCGGGCATGGCGCGGAGGAGAAAGGGCACGCCCTTGCGCTGAATGTGACGCCCCGTGAAGAGGATCGTCGCCGTGTCACCGGGTGGCTCCGGTGGTGGCACGGTGGCGGCCTCGCGCAGTGTCGCGCCGTACGGGATGACGGTGGCCTGTCGTCCGCAGAGGCGCTCGATCTCGCTGCCGGTGTGCGAGCTGTTGCACGCGAGGATATCGGATTTCAGGAGGCACTGCCGGAGAATTTTGCGGACCCAGGGTTTGCGCCGGGCCATCGCGAGTTCCGCGCCGTGGCACATCGAGACCACTTTTGCTCCCGACCATCGCGCCGCCGGGAGCGCCATGAGCCCGTGCGGGAATGGCCAGTGGCAATGGATGACATCGAAGCGCCGCTGCCGCGCCCAGCGTGCCGTCGCGAGAGCGCCCATCGCGATGTACGGCGCGGCGAGGAGCTGGTAGAGCGGGTTGCGGAGTTTGTTCGGCGCGCCCTCGTCGTGCGTGAGGTTTTCGAAACAGCGCGGGGCATAGCGGAAACGCAGTACCTCCACGCCGTCGATGAAGTGATTCTTCAAGCCCTCGAAGGACGGAACGATGACCGTCATCTGATGCCCGAGGGCGGCGAGCCGGTTCACGGATTCCCGGAGCCACGGCACTTGCGAATCGCTCTCCGAGCGCGCGTAAGTCGAGCCGAGGACCGCGATTTTCAGCGGCTGGCGCGGGGTGGAATCTGAAGGGTTCATCAGCAGGCGGCGGCGGTGATTTCGCTGCAGGTGCTCGCGGGGATTGGCTCGATCTCGAAGTTCCCCTCCGTGATCCGGCGGATCTCCAACGCTCGCCTGACCGAGCGGATCAATCGCGCGGTGTGGAAGGGTTTCACCACGTAGTCGCACGCGCCCATTTTCATGGTCTCGACGGCCGTCTGGATTTCCTGCTGGCCGGAGACCATGATGATCTTGAGATCGGCGTCGCGCTTGCGGAGTTGCTTCAGACATTTGAGCCCGTCGAGCGGTGTGGACAGATTCATGTCGAGCAGGACCACGGCGGTGTCGTCGCACACGGCGGCCAGTGCGCTTTCGGTGTCCGCCGCTTCCGCGACTGCAAATCCTTCGCTCTCCAGAACGAGACGGAGAGTCTCGCGAATCTCCGCGTCATCATCCACGACCAGAACCTGCGGTCCCGGTGCTGCTGATTTCGCGGCTGCTGTCTCGCTCGGCGACGGAAGCATGCGGATGGCGGGAGTCGCGAGTGCATTCGCCGAGCCGGCATTGAGCGCATGGCGTCCCGGAATGACCTCGGTGATCATCGCACGGCGGCCTTTTTCCTCGAGCCCATGGACGAACAGCTCAGCCACAAAGCCGATCGCGATGAGCGGAATCGGACAGGAGAGGAGAATCTGTGCGAGCGCCCATAGCTTTTGCGAAATGGCGACATTGAGTGACGGCACGAGCGTGGCGAGTGCCAGCGCACCGCCGGCGATCAGGAGAGTCATCGCGAGACCGCCCATGAAGTGCAGCGGGCGCTCCCGGAAGTTCTTGAGGAAATACACCGTCTGCATGTCCATGAAGCCGCGCAGGAAACGCTTCACTCCATACTTGCTCACGCCGTGGACGCGGGCGTGGTGCTCCACTTCGATCTCCGTCGAACGATAGCCCTTGATGCTCGCCAGCGAGGGAATCATCCGGTGCATCTCGCCGTAGAGCGAAACGTTTTTCACGACCTCGCCGCGATAGCATTTGAAGCCGCAATTATGATCGTGGAGCTGCACCCCGACGAGCGTGCTCAGCATCTTGTTAAAGACGCGGCTCGGCAAAACCTTGTGCCAGGGGTCGAAGCGCTTGCGCTTCCATCCGCTCACGATGTCGAAGCCTTCGCCCAGCTTGGCGAGGAAGCGCCGGATCTCCTTCGGGTCATCCTGCAAGTCCGCGTCCATGGTGAAGACCACATCGCCGTGCGCCGCCTGAAAGCCTGCGGCCAGCGCCTGCGCCTTGCCGGAATTTCGGCGGAAGCGGCACGCGCTGACGACCTCGGGGTGCTCGCGGGAGAGATCCTGAATCACATTCCAGCTCCCATCCGTGCTGCCGTCGTCCACGAAGATGACCTCGTAGTCCAGCGCCAGCTCCGTCATCTCCGTGGAGATCCGGGTGAAAAGTTCGGGGATGCTTTCTTCCTCGTCCTTGAGAGGGATGACGAAGCTGACCAGATTGGGCTTCATAGTTGATGCCCTCCGGTGAAAGTGGAGCTGTGTCCCTGCGGGGCAACGGGCGGGACGGGAAGGCGGACGATCCGGGGGCTAATCCCGGTTCGGCCAACGGCATTGTGTTCTGGGTTTTGGTTATTCATGGTTACGCAGAATCGAAATAGCAGAGGCTGTGCAAAATTATGGGAAATATTAAAGATATGGCTAAATATGCGTTTTATCGCACATGAACCCTTGGAGCCAACGCCTAGATGACCAATGGGTGCCTGCCCCGCGAACCAAGGCGTGCAACGATCAACGGTATGCGGCCCAATGGTTCGACAAGCGACCTCCGCTTTCCGAGTTTTCGCGAGTGTTCGATTCTCGAAAATGACGGTCAAAATTCCGCAGGAAAAGACACGGTGTCTCAATGCATCAGGGGGACGCGCCGATTCCCTGCACTCATTCTCTGAGGCGGTCCGGGTTGCATGATCTTGGCGAACCAGAAGGAGGTGCGCGCGGCGCGCATACTTGTCGCCGTGACGTTTCACTTCTCGGAACAGCGTCTGCCGAGTCTTTTGCAGGTTCTGCGTGCATTCACCGACTACCGTGTGGCGCTTATGAAGGTGGTGATCTTCACCAATGCAGGAGGCTCCCGCGAGCGGGCTGCGATTAGCCGCTTATTTAGAGATTCCGCGCTCCGGTTTGAAATCAAGAGCGTATGCGATTTGCAGCATCCCTCCGAACTCACGCGGGCGCACAAGGATCTCATCCGCGACGAATTTCTCGGGAAGCGGAAGCAGTTCACGCATTTCATCCACGTCGAGGACGACGAGCAAATGGAGTTTGAGAACTTCAGCTATTTCATCGCAGCGCGCGCGGCTCTCGCGATTCACGGCCTCGTGCCTGGATTTGTGCGCACGGAATTACAGGCGGTCACCGGGACAATCGTGAATACGGACAACACGGCACCAAACTGTCTCGAAGGACGGACCTACGCACGGAGCGGACCTTTCAACTTCATCGCTCTCGACAACCCGTACTGCGGTGCCTTCGTGCTCGATCAGGAACTTGCGCGCGAGTACGCGGCCTCGCGTTCATTGGATCGGCTCGGGAGTTTCGGGGTTTCGTCATGGCCTTTGCGCGAGCGCGCGGCGATGGGCCTGACGTTTGAGTCTGTTCCCGGGCATTTTTCCGCACGCTCGGTGATCCCGGTCAGTCGCGATACACGGTCCATAGCTCGATGCGCTTGGCTCGCACACCTGCCGAACAATTGCGCCGAAGACGAAACCACGGGGTTAGCAAAAGTCCCGATGTCCGACCTCCTGGGCGGAACATTCGATCCGGATCTCGCCGACACCCATGTCCGAAACGCACCTGCTGCAGCCCGTGCGCGGATCGCGGGCCTGCAGACATTCATGGAGGAAGTGCCCGAGGGTTTCGGGGAAGGTTCGCGGGATCTGGTGATGGGCCTCGCCATGGGTTACAAAATCGAGGCGGTGCGGCCATTCGTGGAATCCCTGCGCACCGCAGGCGCCTATCGCGGCGAGACGGTGCTTTTCACGAAGCCGGACGACACTGAACTGTCGGCCTATCTGCGTGATCGCGGAGTGCGCGTCGAGCTGTTCGACACCGGTGCGAGACCTGCCGGAAACATGTATTTTCAACGCTGGATCCTCTACCTCGATTGGCTGCAGGCGCGCCTCCACGAAGGCAAGTCATGGCGCAACATCCTCCTGACAGACACGCGCGACGTGACGTTTCAAAAGCCGCTCTTCGCGACTCCCTGCGCGGAGCTTGAATTTCACCTCGAATCACCCACACTCCGAATCGGCGAGTGCGTCTGCAACGGCGGATGGATCCGGAATCTTTTCGGCGAAGCGGCGCTTGCAAGATTCGCCAGCGGCCGCATCACCTGCTCCGGTACCGTGACAGGTAAAATGCGCGGCATCCTGCGCTACCTCGCGCAGATGCAGATTCTCATGCTCGCCCTGCCGGAAGGTGCCAGCATGGATTACCCAGGCGATCAGGGCATACACAATTTCCTCGTCCACAGCGGACTGCTGCCGGAAGGCCGCGCGATGGAAAACTTCGGAAGGGTCGCGACGCTTCACTACGTCGCACCAGACGAGATTCATTTCAACGAAGCAGCCGCACTCGTGAACCCGGACGGCACGATCAGCGAAATCGCACATCAGTGGGATCGCCACGAACCATTCGCCGCCGCCATCGCCGCCAAGGCAAAATCACGCCAGAGCGCTGCCGACACTTTCCCTCGGAAGGCGCTCCGCCGCACACGACAGTGGCTCTGGAGGCTTCTGCGAAAGGACTGACCCGGACTGACTGCGAGGAATTTGATGCTCCAAGTGACCAAATGCCTTCGCTTGGCTGCTCGCAATGCCGACGTAAAATGTGAGCAGTCCGAGGAAAGTGCGCGCGACGCTGGTTGCGATTGTGACTGCGTGCTTCAGCGCGCCGCTTTCGCCGCTCCGAATTTCTCCACCGCGGTCTTCATGAACGATCCGTACATCACCTTCTGCTCGTCTCCCGTCATGTCGAACCGCTCGACGAGAGTCACCATTACGAGTCCGTTTCTCGGGTCCACCCACATCGCGGTGCGGCGCGCGCCGCGGTGGCCAAAGCTTCCGACGCTCGGGCCTTCGTCGTCCTTGAGCTTTACGGACCAGCCGATGCCGTAGGCCTCCTGCGGATTCACCGGCACACTGCCAGTCTGGTTTGCAGTCAGATGGATTTGCTCATTGAGGCGATCCAAAACATCGCATCTTCGCGCATCGGCGTCGTGTCCGCGAGACTCGCATAACCAGCCTTCTCCAGCGCGATCACGCCGTCCTTGTTGGCGACCAGCGCGACCACGCCGGGCGCGATATGCTGTTCCACGAGGGACTGCAGCACAGCAGCGATGGGGCTCGCCGGGGCCGCTGCGAGCGGCTGGCAGAAAGCAACGAGCAACGCGGCATGTCGGGCCAGACGCTTCATGATCGAGTGATGAAAGTGGAATATACGCGGTGATCTCTCAGCGCGGCGACTGGCCGCCGGAAGCATCCGGCGCGATGATTTTCACCAGCGGCATGCCGATGGCACCCGGCGGCTCATTGATGTGCAGCGCGGCGCAGAGCGTAGGCACGATGTCGGTGATATTGAACGCATCCGCATAGCGGCCCGGCTGGAAGGCGGAGCCGAAGAAGATCACCGGCACGTGCGTATCATAGGCATAGGGCGAGCCGTGCGTGGTGCCGCTCTTGCCGCCGAGCGGCATGATGTAGGGCTTGAAGATGAGCACCACGTCGCCGCTGCGTTCGGCGTTGTAGCCATTGAAAACACGCTGCCCGAGCGCACCCGGCGCGCGGCCGTCGAGGAGCTGCGCGCGGCTGAACACCGCCTGGAATTTCCCCGTCTCCAGCGCCCACTCGCGGATGAAGGCGGAGAGCACTTCGGCCGACAGCTTTTTGTCCCGCAGCGTGTCGTGGTTATAGTAGAGATTGCCATCAATCGGGCGCGGCGTGAGCAGGACTTTCCCGTCGCCGAAACGCTCGGTGAGCTTCGTCTGCAGATCGGCCATCATTTTCGTCATGTCCGCACGCTGGCCGTCGAATCCCTGCGCGGCGGCAAACTCCGGTGTGGGCGCGACACCGTGATCGGCGGTGAGGATGATGGTGACATTTGCGAGGCCGATGCGTTTTTCGAGCTGGTCGAAAAGTCCCTCCAGTTCGCGATCGAGCCGCAGTGTGATGTCCTGCACCTCCTGCGAATATGGGCCGTAGCGGTGACCTGCGGCATCGATCGAGGAAAATGAAATGCACAGCATGTCCGGCTGCGCGCCCGTGCCGAGATGCTCGCCATCCAGAGTCGCGAGCGCGAACTCCGCGAGGAGCTGATTGCCGAATGGCGTCGGGACGAATGTCTCGAATCCCTCGGTCGGCGAGGGACGCACGATGTGATCAAAGGTGGGCGTCTTTTCCCCACCGGCGACACCCTCGCCAGCGGCGGCATCCGGCCATGCATAGAATTTCGGATCGAGCAGTCGCTTCCAAGTCTGCCCGACGAAAGATGCCGGACGCTTGCGATCGTTGAACTCGCGCACCCACGCAGGCAACTCGGCCATGTAGTAGGTGCTCGTGACGAAATTTCCGCTCCCGGAATCGAACCAGTAAGCTCCCGCCGGCTTCTTGCCCGCAGGCAGGATCGCGCCACGATCCTTCAGCGAGATGCCCACGACTTTCGACTGATGCCGGAGACGCAGCTCGTCGGAAAAATTCGACCCGATGAAGTTGCGCGGCGAACGTTTGCCTTCAGTGTCCTTGCAGCCGACGCCGTTCACGTCCGGGTCGCTCACGCAGTTGACCATCTTCAGCGTGCGCTTGTCGAACCAGTCATTTGCGATGATGCCATGTACCGACGGTGGCGCGCCGCTCAGGAAGCTCGCATGGCCGGGCCCCGTCACCGTCGGGCAGTAGTCATAGTGCGCGGAAGTGAGGAACGCGCCCTTGTCCATCAGCAGCCGGAAGCCGCGCTCGGAAAACTGATCCGCAAATCGCTCCAAGTAGTCGTAGCGGAGCTGGTCCACGAGAATGGTCACGATCAGCTTCGGCTGCGCGGCAGTGGACGGCGGGGCAGCGATGTGGATGAGGAGCGAAGCGATGAGGAGTTTGAGGTATTTCATTCGGGGATTTGCGGCGGCTGGGGAGTCGCGACGGCGTTGCTTTTCAACACGTCCGGGCATGTGCGGGAAACAGTCAGTTAGCTTCGCTTCACTTAGGTGCGGCTTGCGAGACTTTGTTCGGCAGCGGCGTGTCCTTTCTCCCTGCGCACAATCTTCGCACGAGAAAGCGCTTCCGCTGCACGAACATCCCCGATAACTCCGAGCCAGCGCCGAACCGACGCCCCCAAACCGAATGTTCATCTACGGAACCGCCCTCCTCGCCGTCTGCCATCTGCTCGGCATCGTGCTCGGCGATATGCTGGGCCTCGCGCTCGGTGTGAAGGCAAACGTGGGCGGAGTGGGCATCGCGATGCTGCTGCTCATCACGCTGCGAATTTGGCTGCACCGTCGCGGGCTGCTTTGCTCCACCTCGGAGGGCGGCGTGCATTACTGGGGCGCGCTCTACATCCCAGTGGTGGTCGCGATGGCGATGCAGCAAAATGTCGTCGCCGCGCTGCGGAGCGGCCGCGTCGCAGTGATCGCGGCGGTCGGCAGTGTCGTCGTGTGTGCGCTGTTTGTGTCTTTCATCAATCGCCTCGAACCGGAGCAGCCGGAGCAGCCGCCGCAGGACAAAACGGCGTAACTCGCGATGCGGGAGATCCTAGAAAAGGCGGCGAAAGAAAACGGACTCATCGTGGCCTTCGCCATCGTGGGCCTCGTGGTTCTCCTGTCCGGTTTTCTCTCGCGCAAACTCACCTTTGGCCGCGTTCAGGGATCGGCCATCGCGATTTTGATCGGCCTGGCGCTCGCGTGGGTCGGCGGGAAAATCACCGGCGGCTCGAAGGGGTTTGCAGACATCGCGTTCTTCAGCGGCATCGGGCTCATGGGCGGAAGCATGCTGCGCGATTTTGCCATCGTGGCGACGGCGTTTGAAGTGCAAGCCGAGGAGGCAAAGCGCGCAGGCTGGGTCGGTGCGATCGCATTGCTGCTCGGCACGGTGCTGCCTTTCGTCGTCGGCGTGTGCGTGGCTCGCGCCTACGGCTTTACCGATGCGGTGAGCCTCACGACGATCGGCGCGGGCGCAGTCACTTACATCGTCGGCCCGGTGACAGGTGCAGCGATCGGCGCGAGTTCCGACGTGATGGCGCTGAGCATCGCGACCGGTGTCATCAAGGCGATCCTCGTCATGGTCTCGACCCCGATGGCTGCGAAATTCATGCGCCTGAAAACGCCGCGCTCCGCGATGGTCTTCGGCGGGCTCGCAGGCACGGTGAGCGGCGTGAGCGCGGGACTGGCGGCGACCGACCGCACGCTCGTCCCCTACGGCGCGCTCGTCGCCACTTTCCACACTGGCCTCGGCTGTCTGCTCGGGACGTCGGTGCTGTATTTTGCCGTGAAGGCAATCTTCCCAAATTGAATCATGCCCGAGATCCCGATCATCGCCCGCGCCCATTTGCATCGTGAACGCATCGCATTCCGCACGGCCAAGACAACACACACCTACCAGGACTTGCTCGATCGCTCCGCGCAACTCGCAGCAACCCTGCTCGATGATGCTGATGATTTGAAAGAAACCCGCGTCGCGATGCTCGTGCCGGCGGGTGCGGGATACACCTCAGCGCAATGGGCCATCTGGCGCGCGGGCGGCATCGCGGCGCCCATCTGCCTTTCGGCGACCGAACCGGAATGGGAATACGCGCTCACCGATTCCGGCGTGGCCATCGTGATCGCGGACTCCGCGATGGCGGTGAAAATCGCGCCACTCTGCGCGAGGCTCGGCGTGCAATTGGTGGATGCAGAAGCGGCATCACCATTCTAATCAAAACCGCTGCCGGAAATTTCACCCGAACGCCGCGCGATGATCCTCTACACGAGCGGCACGACGAGCAAACCGAAGGGCGTCGTGACCACACACGCAAACATCCAGGCGCAAATCGAGAGCCTTGTGACCGCGTGGGAATGGAACGCCACCGACCGCATTCCGCTCTTCCTTCCGATGCATCACATTCACGGCATCATCAATGTCACCGGCTGCGCACTGTGGAGCGGAGCGTGCATCGAGCCATTCGCCCGCTTCGACCTGCCCGCGATTTTCGACCGCGTGCGATGCGATGCCTACACGCTCTTCATGGCCGTCCCGACGATCTACGTGAAGCTCATCCAAGCGCTCGAAGCCGCATCGCCAGACGATCGCGCACTCATCATCACAGGCTTTGCAAAAATGCGCCTCATGGTTTCCGGCAGCGCCGCATTGCCAGCGAGCGTCCACATGCAGTGGACTGCACTCACGGGCCAGGCGCTCCTCGAACGCTACGGCATGACCGAAATCGGCATGGCGCTCTCAAACCCACTCCACGGTGAACGCCGCCCCGGCGCAGTCGGTGTCGCGCTGCCCGGCGTGGAAGTGCGGCTCAAGTCCGAGAGCGGCGGCATCGTCGCCGCCGAGGACGAGCCCGGCGAAATCCAAGTGCGAGGCCCCGGCGTCTTCCGCGCGTATTGGAATCGCGATGCGGCCAGCGCAGAGTCCTTCGACGACGGATGGTTCCGCACCGGCGACATGGCGGTGCGCGAACGCGGCTACTACCGCATCATGGGCCGCCTCTCCGTGGACATCATCAAGAGCGGCGGCTACAAGCTCTCCGCCCTCGAAATCGAAGCCGCGATCCTCGAACACGAGCATGTCCAGGAGTGCGCCGTCATCGGCCTGCCCGACGACACCTGGGGTGAAGCCGTCACCGCCGTCGTTGTCTTGAAAATGGACACTGCGCTCGATCTCCCCGCGCTGCGCGAATGGTGCAAGGGCCGACTCTCCGTTTACAAAATCCCGCACCGACTCCTCGCCGTGCCGGAACTCCCGCGAAACGCGATGGGCAAAGTCACGAAGCCCGCTGTGCGCGCACTGTTTTAACCCCGAGCCCGCGCCTGAATCACAGAGGCGAAAACTTGACCCGCAGCAACTCGTATCCGAGCGCCCGCTGATAGGCTGGCTCCACTTCGACGCGCTCGCGGGCCTCGATCAATGTGATGCCGCCCACACGTTCGACGCACTTTTGCATCAGCGTCCGCAGGAGCAATCGCGCGTGCGGCGCGCCGAGACAGAGATGCGTGCCGAAACCAAATGAAAGGTGCGGATTCGGCTTTCGGTCGAGGCGCACTTCCTCGGGCTTGTCGAAAGCCGACTCATCGAGATTCGCCGAGGCCCAGCACAGTGACACGCGGCCGCCGGGCGGGACCTTCACGCCATGAACATCCGTCTCCACCGGACACACGCGACCGATGTGCGTGAGCGGCATGAAGGCGCGGAAAAATTCCTCGCACGCGAGGACAATGCGCTTCGGATCCTCGCGGAGAAACTCCAGCGCCTCGGGTCGTTTCGCGAGATACGCGATCGCGCAAGCCACCGAATGAATGATCGTGTCACGCCCGCCGGCGAAAGCGAGATTTGCAAACCCCATCATCTCGTCGCGTGTGAGCGGAAGTCCGCGATATTTGGCCCTTGTGAGCGCGCTGAAAAAATCCTCACCAGGATTCGCCTCGGCCCGGTCGAATTGCCTGCGCAGATAGTGGTCGAGCGCCGCACCTTTCTCTTTTCCGAGCTCCCCATCCTGCACGCGGAAGACGTGAATCCCCCACCCTATCCATGTCTCCGCTTCGGACTCCGGCATGTTGAGCAGATGCGTAAGCGCGCGTGATTGAAGCGGCAGCGCGAACTCGCTCACCACCTCGACAGACTCACGGCTGAGTGCATCCACGAGCAGCGAGTCGATCAGCCTCTCCACCTTCCCAATCACCTCGGGATTTTTTGCCCGCGCAAAAAACGGCTCCACGATTTCCCGATACTCCGTGTGCTCCGGCGGATTTGTCTCGATGGGCAATTGCCGCATCGAGCGCACGTCCTCCTCCGACGGGATCGGCACGCGGAACGGCGCATCCGAACTGAACGTCTTCCAGTCCTTCGCCGCGCGCCGCACGTCCTCGTGCCGCAGAATCATCGGCACACTCTCGCCCTGAAATTCGCACTTCAGCACACCAGTATCCTTGCGTGGATCGTGAAAGGGATCGGGGATGGTTTCCATGATGTTGGTACCGGTTTCCTCAGCGTTGTTGCTTTGCCAGTTTGTTCAACTCCGAATCGCCGCCATCACGTCCCTCGCGACTCAGTGCTTTGTGTCCATCTTCTCCAGCGCATCCGCGTATTCGGACATCTTCGCTTTCATCTCCTTTGGCAAGGCCGCCGCATACGCCGTCGCGCGCATCTTGTTCACGAGGAATGACTGATAGCGCGGCTCCAGCTTCAGCACTTCGGCAAAGCGTTCGGATGCCGCCTTCGTATCGCCGCTCGTGGCCGCCAGCATGCCCTGGCTGATGCGCAGGATCGCCCGCTTTTGATCGACCGTGCTGCAGGTGACCGAGTTTCTCTGCGAATCCACGTCCCCTTCCTTTTCCGGCAGGAAATTCCACAGCCACTCGCCGACGACGAAGGATTCCTCCTCGATGCCTGGTGTGCTGAAGGCACGCTCGGTATTCGCAATCAGCCCCATGGAACGCTCGATGTCTCCGTTCATCCGGCAGGCTTCGGCCAGGCTGATCGCATTGACCATCGTCGCGCTGTATTTGAGGCCGAGCTCGAGATGCGTCAGCGCCTCCTTCGACTTGCCCGTGAAAAGATAGCAATAGCCGAGATTTGCGTGGGCGAGTCCATTGTCGGGATCGAGCTTCAGCAGCGCCTCCAGAGTCTCACAGGCACCCTTGAATTCCGCATCACCCTGCTGGATGTACGACTTCAGAAGATAGCCGCCGGGAAACGATTTGTAGCGCGCGAGCACCTCGTTGCATTTGGCCAGGCTCACGTCCGGCTGGCCATTCTGAAAGGCATGCATCGCCTCCAGGATGGCGACCTGCGGATCGTTCGGATACAGTTCGCGCAGCTTCCTGATCCGGGCCGACGCGATTCCCGAGTCCACGAACTTCTGCCCTGGCTCGGGCAGAAGGATGCTGGCCTTCACCTCACCGAGCGCGGCGGCGGTGTTTGCCGGGTTCGCCGCGGTGGCCAATTTGTAGCTTGCGAGCGCCTGCTTCCAGTTGCTCCGCAGAAACATCTCCTCGCCCATCTGCTGGTGAAACTCCGACAGCCGCTTCACCGCCGACGCATTCCGGTAGCTCTCGAAGTAGTCAATATTGAACGCATACTTCACATAAGTCGCCGTCGCGATCGCCGCCACGAACGACATCAGCGCCCAATACGAAATCAGAAACTTCCCCGCCCCGCCGAACACCTTCCCCCAGGATCGCTGCGGTGCCATCTCAGCCCGAATACTGACAATTTCCTGTTCGAGATCCTGAATGCGTTTGAGAAGTTTGCTCGGTTCCATGCGTCGAAAAGCGCGACACTATCGCGCGATGCCAGCACGGCAAGCCGCGTGCAAAGACACCGCCAGAATCACTGCCTCTGCCCCACCCAAAACCAGCGCCGCGGCGACGTGCAGGATGTCGAATCCGCGATGGCCACCGGCGAGCGTGTGCGTGGCGGAAAGCCGCGTCGCCTCATCCAGCACATCGGCCAGATTGCACGGGAGCTTCAACAGGCGTCCGGCTTGCACGGCGGCCTCAAACTGCGCCCAAGCCATCGCTGCCTCGCCATGCCGGATGACTCCCCTGAATTCGGCGAACCGCAGGGCATTTCCCAACTCGAACGGATTGTACTGGCTGAGCGTGATCGGCACGGTGCCCTTCGCCGCCCATCTCACCGCCCTCGGCGAATTCGCATCATTGCCGTAGAGCGAAAAAAGAAAGCTCGTCTCCCCGCAAATCACCATTTTCCGCCCCCCTCCGCGATGAGTGCGGCGGACTCCTTGGCCGTAAGTTTCGTCTCCCGTAAGTTTCGTCTCCTTGCGGCGATCCCTGCGCACCTCAGGGCTGTCCGCCCAATTTACCTTCGCCGAACCCGCCCCACGCTCCGGCGTCAGCCTCGCGATGGATTTGCCGCGCTGGGTGATGATGATTTCCTCCCCGGCCGCGATCCACTCCATCAGCTTGGCGTAGTGGCTTCTCGAGTCACGAACAGTCGCCGTCTTCATGGCGCTCCAAATTTGTAGCACAACTGCCAGTCGTCAATTCCAAACACCCTCCCGGCACGCAGAACGGTGCATCCGAACTGTGAATCATGAGTCCGAATAGTTTCTCGTTCCCCCTTTTCGGACGGCATGAAGCATTGCGGGATTATTTTTCACAAAGACTGAACCGCTGCTCTTGCTTCACACGGTCGTTTTGCCATAGTCCCGCCATGATCGTTTCAGTGGATGTGCCCGACCCCATTGCCAGGCAACTGCACCTCGACGGGGAGCAGGGCAATCGGCGCGCTTTGGAAATGGTCGCGCTCGAAGGCTACCGGACGGGCGAACTTACGCGCGGCAAAGTGGGGGAACTTCTTGGCCTCTCCTTTTACGAAACCGAAGAGTTTCTCAAAAGGAACGGTGCCGAGATCAAACTCACCTTGGAGGAATTTCATCGCGGCTCTGCCGCGCTTGAAAGGCTTGTGAAGCGGTGACCACGGTCGTTTCGGACACGTCGCCGATCAATTATCTGTGCCTCATCGAGGCGATCGAAGTGCTGCCTCGGCTCTTTGACGAGGTGCTCATCCCGCCAGCAGTCTTTGCCGAACTTCGCCATCCACGAGCGCCTCGCGCCGTTTCCGATTGGCTCGACAGTTTACCGCCGTGGGCGAAAATTCAGGCACCGCTTGTCCTTCTGCCAGGCATGGAATTGGACCCAGGGGAAACGGAGGCGATCTCACTGGCCTTGGAACTGAAACTGCCGGCCATTCTCATTGACGAGCGAGCTGGTTCGCTGGCTGCACAACAGCGAGGCATCGCCCCCATCGGCACCCTCAACATCCTCCTGTCTGCCGACACGCACGGATTCCTGGACTTCGAGCAGGCTGTCGAACGCCTTCGCAGCACGAACTTTCATATCAATGAATCGCTGCTCAACGCCGTACTGGAAGAAGTCCGCGCCCGGCGGCGCGCGCAGGCGTGATTGCCTGCATTGACACGAATCGCTCGTTCAGCTTTTCGGAAAAAATCGCGCTTCCGGGCGATTGCGATCGCGCTGATGGGCGGGCGGATCGAACTCGCATTGTCCACAGCCATCCTTCTCGAATACGAGGAAGTGGCGGCGGCAATGCATGGGCCGGTGTTAGCGCGGGAGGTGATGAACTTCGTCGATCTCGGGACGGCATCCGGTTTCGTTCGACACTTCGCCCCGCAGTTCCATTTCCGCATCATCACCGCCGATCCGGACGACGACATCTTCGCCGACTGCGCCATCGCCGCCGACGCGGAAACCATCATCACCGAAGACGGCCACTTCAAGGCACTGCGAAATGCGGGCTACAAGCCGCAGCCGATCGCGCCGGAGGAGTTCATCCGGCAATTCCTGTCGCCATCGTGAAACGACAAAGCCGGCACCCCACAGCGACCGCATCGAACGGCTGCGGGAACTGGGTTTCTAAAACGGATAATCAGTCCCTCGTCCCAGTCCCGGTTTGACAGCGTAGGCTCCGCGCAGAGAATCTTCCCTCCTCAATGCCAATAGCCGCTTCGGCAAAATAGAAATTATGATTCAGATCCGAGCCTCACAGATTGATGAAATGCTACAGAGAGATGAACCTGCGTTCATTAACAAGATTCTCCAGCATATACTCGAAGAATGTCCCAGCCGCCTCCCTCTTTCCATGCTGCGCGAGATGGTAGCCAACGGGCTCATTCGGGCACGGCACCATGGTTTGCATACCACCGCGCAGCTCACAGCCTTCGTGACATTAATGTTTGGGATCGCACCGAATTTCGATATGCAACCGAGCCTTCGGGCAGCGCTCGAAGAAACTAAGACCCCGATCGACGAACGATGGGAACGGCTCTTCACTCTAGAATTCGATGCTGGGTGGGAGGCTGCAGGCGAGGCGGGGTTTTACGACGAGGGCGCTTGGTTCCCGGAATTGAAAGAAGAGGAGGAGGCCGATGGCTTCTGAACTCCAGCAGCTTAGCAAGGCTGATGCAGCGGCCATCTCAAGTGCCGAATCCGAGATAGCCAGCCTTGTCAAAAGCAAGGAATTTGAGAATGCCCGCGCTGCGGCCGACCTTGCTGGACTCTTTGATCCGACGCCCATTTCCGACGGCGTGAGTATGGCGATGAGCATCGCCGCTGGTGACTGGCTGGACGCCGGCTTGTCGGGGCTGTCTATGGTCCCGTATCTCGGTGATGCGGTTGCAAAGACGGCCAAAGGAGCGCGCCTCGCCAAGAAACTCGCGACGATTGGCAAGCGGCTGGCGGCGGCGACCAAGAAAGTGGAGGCGCTGAAAAGCACGGCACGCAAAATCGAACACAGCCGCGCCGCCGCTGCACGCGCGATCAAAAAGCGCGCCGATGACGCGGCGGCAAAGATGGCCTGCAAAACCTGCCCGAAGCCTTCGAATCGTTTCGGTTCGCACCTGCCGGCCACCGGAAGGTGGAAGGGCGAAAAAGGCAATTCGCGATGGACTTCACAGGACGGAAGCGTCTCCGTAGATTACAAGAATGGGTATCCCGATTTCAGCACCAGTCAACCCAAGTCGCTCAAGGGCAGTGTAGAGATTCCGATGACCGGGAAGGACAGCAGCGACTTTGCTGCGGCACGCGAAGCGATGCGCAAGAAGCTGGGAGACCCGAAATGGCCTGGTCCGGGCAATGGCTATAAGCCGGAAGGCTATACATGGCACCATAAGGAAGACGGCGTGACCATGGAACTCGTCTCCACGAAAGTACACAATAAAGCTGAATCCGGCGCGGCCCACACTGGCGGCGCAAGCATCGTGGAAGATCCCGCATACTAGCCTCTCCGCCATCACTCATGTCTAACCCAAAATATAAACTGACCTTCGTCAACGACGGCCCTCAATGCACTGAGGAAGACACCGCTGCTTTCGAGAAATCAATCGGTGCTAAACTCCCTCCCGACTACCGCGGCCACCTCCTCCAGCACAACGGTGGCCAACCTATTCTTAGTGGGCGTGAAGACGATAGCTGTATCGTCCGCGTCCAATGGCAGGGCAAGCCCGCGCGGTCCAGCGGCAACGCGGCTTCATTCGGCCATTTTCTCCGACTCCGGGCGATGTCCCCTGAGATTCCAGATCTCCGAGAGACTCTCGCCGACTTCGCCGGACGAATCCCGCCCGAAACAATCCCGATCGCGGATGATCCAGGGGGGAGCCTTTTTTTGCTCGCATTGAGGGGTAGCGACGCCGGTGCCATGTTCTTTTGGTCGAGAAAATTCCAGCCTGAATCACCGGAGGGCAACGCCCGCAGTTGGCCTAATGTGGCGTTTGTAGCGGCCTCGTTCACTGCCTTCCTCGAGGCGCTGGAGCCGGAACCTCCCGATTGGGGTAAATGGGAACGCGACAACGCTTGAAGCAGTTCCCCGATTCGAACCTCTTGTTTTCGCAAATCGCCGCCACATATATCGAGAACTGGCCGGCGGCAATGCTCAACCTCTCAATCCCGCACCGCGCCATTCCGCTTTCATTCGAAGAACGGGATGCATTGCTCTCCGGACCGCTAGCGACCGATCCATGCACGAAGCGCAATCTCGATTCCTTGGAGGCTCGGCTCGCCGCCGCCCTCGTTCATTTCCCGGAGGGGGCATTCCTTCGCCTTGGCTCACGCAGCGCGAAGGATGTTGGTTGCGCGCGGATACTCACATCCAGCCATGCGTTGCTTGCCCTTCGCCGATCCCGGCGAATTCGTCAAGATTGCGAAATGGCTCGGGTCCACAACTATCCTCCCAGTGTATTCCTGCGTGAATGGCGCAAAATTCCGCCGTGGGCTGAATTCCGCGGCTTTATGAAGCAGCGCAGGCTTGTCGGACTCTGCTCCTATCATGGAAGGTCGGGCTTGGCCAATCCACCGAGACACCTTTCCCTAGATGTGATTGAACAAGCCCTGCGCAGCTTTTTCCCACGCTTCGCCCATTCATCGCATCTCGAATCGGTCGTCTTTGACACATACGTGCACGAGCCCGATGTCGCCAGCGACGAACTTGCGGTCACCTTGATCGAAATTAATCCCTTTTCTCCACAAACGGACGGCGTTTTTTTCTCTTGGAACAGATCCGGTGATTTTGACGGTGGTTTCCGCACTGCTTCAGATGACTGAATTTTGTGGAACGAAGGACACTGATTATTGGTTTCGGGCAGTGCCAGCGGGCAATCGCCGGTTCGCGTCACAGTGGCGGGATTCCCGCGAGTGCTGCGCGGAGGCGATCGGTGGTGTGGTGCGTCGCGCACCAGTTTTCGATGTAGGCCATGTCGAGACTTTCCGTGCCCTGCACGGCCAGCACGTCGCGCACGTCGTCGAGATCCTTGCTCCGTCCCCAGCGCAGTTTTTGGACGATGACATCCTCGGGGGTCGGAACCCAGACGATGCGCCCGAGTTGCCGCGATTGGAGCTGCCGCTTGCGCTGGAACTGGGAAAGCACGAACGGGTCGTCGAACAACTCGAACAGCTCGACCTTGAACGGCTCGCCCTGTCGCACGACGCCCACGATTCGCCTGCCCCATGTGAGCGTGTGGAATTGCACCTGCCGGTCGAACTCCACGATTTGCCCGAGCCTCGCGGCGACTCGCCCGGTGATGCCGCCGACGGCAATATCCAGCACCACGTCCACGTCCTTCGTCGAACGCGGAATCCCGTAAAGGCTCGTCGCGAAAGCGCCGGTGAGCATGTGCTGCACTCCCTCCTCGTCGCACGCTTCCAGGACGGCGCTGGCCAGTTCTTCGACGGTCATCTATGCGGACTTTTCGGTGACGAATCGGCCCGCATCGTGCGCGGCTGAAAGGCGGCTCAGCCGTGCGCGAACTTCGCACCAGCCTTGCGATTCATCCGTGATTCCGAGCTGCCACATCGCGCCTTCGAGCATCCGGTGAAAGACTCCGTTCGTGAGTTCGATGGCATCAGCCAGCCGCTCCTCGACCGTCATGCTCCGCGCGCGGAGGATTTTCTCGCGGTAGATGTCGTCCTGCAGCGCCTTCAATGCCGCCGGATCGTCGTGGATATTTGGCATGGCGGATGGATACTTCACCGCGCACGCCGGGGCAAGCTGGGGGATCGGTCGGTTGATTGGGCGGCTCAGAGCATGTTAAAAAATTGGCTCACGCAAAGGCGCAAAGCCGCAAAGGAGGAGGCTTTCACGAGGGAATCTTTGCGCCTTCGCGCCTTTGCGTGAGACTCTTCCGACGACTCGGATCAGGAGGCCCTTGAGGCTGGCGTTTTCGACGTCGCACAGGCTGCGTGATTTGACGGAAATTACGGTGTCGCGCCCCGATCCGCGTCTTGGATTTCGAGTATTTTCACATGCCGGTCGGCGAAGTCGTCCCAATATCAGATGGCGAAACCGGCAAAGACGTTGACATCCACATCACGGCCACTTGCATCTTTTCCGGTGTAGTCGGAATGATTTCGCGGACTGGCGGCGATTTGGCGGAAGCGATTCCAGATGACGTTGCGCCTTGCCTGCGTGAGCGTTTCCAGAAAATCAATCACCTCAATCGCGACAAGCAGGCGATACCTCATTCGGCGGACGGAGCAATGCCGAGGCGTTTCTCGGCTTCTTCCATCGTCAGCCAGCGTCCGGGAGTTTTGTCGTCAATCAGCCGCGCCATGCGCTCGGGAAAATCGGGATCTTCGCGGCGCTGAAGGGCTGACATCGCGCAGCCGATCAACTTCTTCAACTCGGGTGTTTCGAGGTTTGCAATTTCCTGCTGGATCGCTTCGAGGCTCATGGGGCAACAGCTAGCAGGAAATCGCGGATTCGCAATGCCTCAGACAGCGGCCACTGCACGCGGAGCGGGGGCTTTTTCCAGCGAGGCGGCGGTACCGGTGACGGCGAGGAGGTTCTTTGCCTCGAATTCCTTGCACCAGCCTTTGATTTCCGTGTCGTTGAAAATTTTGCCGATGACGCGGCGGAGGAGGCCTTTGAGGCTGGGGTTTTCGAGGTCGCGGAGGCTGCGGATGGCTTCCTCCTTGTAGCGTTCGAGGAGTTCCTTGCAGCGTTCGTCGGCCTTCAGGTCGCGGTAGAGTTGCTCGATTTGCGCGACGGTCGCGCCTTCGGGCAGGCGGCGTTCCCAGAGGGCGCTGGTGAACTTTCGTTTGTCGCACTCGGCGCGCTCGTGGGCGGTGGCGAGGAGCAGGCTGGGGCGCAGGCCGGCGATGTCGCTGGTGTCTTCGCGCGGAGCATCCGCATTGCCCGGAACGCCGAGGTCGGCGAGGTCGTCGCGGATCTGGTAGGCGATGCCGAGGGCTTCGCTGTAGGCGCGGAGGACGTCGGCGACTTCGTCGTGCGACTCGATGCCGGCGAAGAGTGCGCCGATGCGCAGCGCGACCTCGAATGCGGGGGCGGTTTTCTTTTTGAAAATATCGAGGACCTGCAGGCTGGTGAGCGGTTCGGGCTTGCGCGCCCAGAGGAGTTCGGCGCCCTGGCCGCGGCTGAGTTCGCGCTGGCCGGCGGCGGCGACGGCGATCATGGCGGCGCGCTGTTCGGCGCTGATGTCGGCGGCGGCGAGCAGGCGGTAGCCTTCGCCGATGAGGAGGTCGCCGACGTTCAGCGCGACGGCGATGCCGTGCTCGGCGTGCAGCGTGGGCTCGCCGTAGCGCGTGGCATCCTCGTCCTCGATGTCGTCGTGGATGAGCGAGGCTTTGTGGAAGCATTCCACGGCGGCTGCGACGCGTTTCAAATCGTTGGGCTGCGCGGCGTCGGTGCCGGCGAGTGCGCGCCATGCGGCGACGGCGAGGAAGGGGCGCCAGCGTTTGCCGGCGCGGGCGAGCCATTCGCGGCCGATGCGCTCGGTTTCATCGGCGGGCGCGCCCATGATGGCGGTGAGCGATTCGGCGGAAAACCAAGTGTCCACTTCGCTGCGCAGCGAACCGAGGTCAAGGCGGCGCGTTTTGTCGTCGGCGGTGAGGTGGATGTAGTCCCACACCCAGTCGAGGTCCACGGTGGTATCGATGCAGTCGTCCTGCAGCAGCGGCACGGCGACGCCGGGGATGGCGGCGGCTTCCATGTAGGGGAAGCTGCGCTCGAGCACGCTCAGGCACGAGATGCCGACGATGGCCTCGATCTGCCCGGTCTGGATGAGCGACATGACGATGGCGCTGCCTTCCGCCACGAGCACCGCGTAGCCGAGGCGCTCGGCTTCATTTTGCAAATCCTGGATGGAGCAAAGGCCGCACTGTTTGCACAGCAGGCCGAATTCGTCGAAGGGCGCGGGGCATTTGCTCTCGACGCGCAGGCACTTCGGCATGAGCAGCAGGCGGCGCTCGAAAGGCACGGCGGCGAGCTGCTCGCGCCAGAGTTCGTTGTTGATGAGCACGCCCACGTAGTCGCGATAGATCGGCAGGATGCCGAGGTGCTGCACGACGCGGTCCGCGTGCTCGGCGAGTTCCGCGACGGGGACGGGCGGCGTGGGCGAATATTCCGCGACGTAATTCCGCACCGCATGGAGGATCTGCGTGCGCTCCTCGGGGGTCTGCGGGATGTTCTTCTTCGGCTGCCGATAGCGCGCGGGAGCGATGGGTTTCGGGAGGGTGAGGGAAAATGGGGGCACCTCTTTGCGGGGCAGATCGGACATGGTGTGACGTAATAGCTTCCGTGAACCATCCGCAAGGACGGAGGTTTCTTTGTTTCCTTCGAAACACGCGGGCAACTTCCGCCGTACCGCCGTGAACGGCTGGCTGGAGGCCTGCTTTGGGATTCCTAACGAGAAACGCTCTTTCGGGGAGTTTCAGTCGGCGACCAGGTAAAATGGCACGAGGCGCAATAGAACTGACGGTCGATGATCCCCAAAGCCGCTCCGATGGCGGGAAGCGAACCGACGATCGTCTTCCGGGAAAACTGCGGGTACTCGACTTGGGTCGATGCGCAGTCGGGACAGCGAATGGCGGAACTCAGGATGGGGTCACTCGCATCCAGACGCCTCAGCCATTGCAAGGCGGACTCAAGCTGCTGCCCTGGGACCAGGACATGGTGTTCGCCGCGGGGATGCGGGTTCCAGAACATGAGCAATTGCTCCACGGAGTCATCGCTCGATATCGCCTCGATTCCCTCCTCGTCCATCCGGGCGGCGAGCGCCTTGGCGGATTCCTCGTCATCAAATGCGGCGATGGAAATATGATCGGACATACCATTGATTCGCAGCGCGTCGCAGCAATGCGCGTATGGACCCGAAAAACCTTTGCGAAAATGCGTTGGTTTCGCCTACCAGTGCTTGAAAATCACAAATCCCTCGCGATTCTCCGCCAGCACGCGGAATGCGTGGAAACGAAATTATTTTAAATAATTCTTGCATTTTCAGACTAGTCCATTAGAGGAATCGGTTCGATTTCGCGGGGTTCTTCTAGAGTGCCCCGCGTTTATCGTCCCGAAATTTAACCACGATTCCACAGCGCTGAAGACCACACTTTCTCTCCGGGTTCCAAAAAAGCCGCTTTTTTCAGCCGCACGGACCCTCTGTGAATGTGACTTCGGAAGGACTGGCGTCGCCAACCGCGAACTCTCATTGTACCTGTCACCCGTTTTCAGCCTGGCATCCGTTAGTTCCTCGGAGATTTCGAGCATGTCGTCCCAGCAATGCTGCAAGCGGTTCACATCCAGCTCATTCGGGCTCGGCTCAGCCCAATCCGGGCTTAGGTCCGCCCAATCCGGGCAAAACAGCCGTTCAATCCAACGGCAGCTCCGTTCCATCGAGCGGACATCCATTTTCTAAACAATTCCGGGAGGCCGAAACCCGACCCCGGGAATCGGCGTCCCCAGATGAAGCATCCACACACCGCACCACATATCATGCCTGAACGCATCAACTTCGGAACCATCAAGGAGGGCGCAGAGCCACCAAACCTCATCGAGCTCCAAACGGACTCGTACAAGGAATTTTTGCAGGAGGGCATCTCGCCCTCGAAGCGCAAGGAGACCGGCCTGCAGGCCGTTTTCCGCGAGGTGTTCCCCATCTCGAGCTACGATGAGAAAATCACGCTGAACTTCGCGAGCTACGAGCTGGCGGAGCCGAAGATGTCCATCCGGGAGTGCATGCGCGAGAGCCAGACTTACTCCGCACCGCTTTACGTGACCTTCCACCTCAAGGAGGAGAAGGGCATGAAGGAGGAGAAAGTGTACATGGGCGAAATCCCGCTCATGACGCCTGCAGGCACGTTCGTGGTGAACGGCGCGGAGCGCGTCGTGGTCAGCCAGTTGCACCGCTCGCCGGGCATCTGCTTCGAGAGCTCGATCCATTTGAATGGCAAGGTGCTCTTCAGCTTCCGCATCATCCCGGATCGCGGTTCGTGGGTGGAGTTCCAGTACGACACGAACGACCTACTTTACGCGTACCTCGACCGCCGCAAGCGCCGTCGCAAGATTCTCGCAACGACGTTCCTTCGCGCACTCGGCTACGGCAGCGACGAGGACATCCTTAAGATCTTCTACAAGATCGAGGACATGAAGCTGAACGAGGACCTCGAAGACGAGGCCATCGCCACGAAGGTGCTCACCGCTGATATCAAGGACGGCGAAATCACGCTGGCCCGCGCGTTTGAGCCGCTCACGAAGGCGACCATCCGCCAGGTCATCGCGCTCGGCATCAAGAGCGTGAAAGTCGTGGACGTGTCGAAGGACGACAGCGTGATCAAGTCGCTGAAGAAGGATCCCGCGCACGACGAGGAAGAGGCACTGAAGGACATCTACCGCCGCCTCCGCCCTGGCGATCCGCCAACCATCCCGAACGCCCGCGCACTGCTGAAGCGTCTCTTCTTCGACCCGAAGAAGTATGACCTCTCGCGCGTTGGACGTCACAAGATCAACGTCAAGCTCAGCATCGACGTCCCGCTCGTGGAGCGCACGGTGACGAAGGAAGATTTCGTCGCGGCGATCCGCTACATCATCGGCCTGCGCACTGGCGAAGGCATGCTCGACGATATCGATCATCTCGGCAGCCGCCGCGTGCGGACCGTGGGCGAACTTCTCGCCAACCAGTGCCGCGTGGGCCTCGCCCGCACGGAGCGTCTGGTGAAGGAGCGCATGACCCTTTTCGACGCCAATGTCGAAATCATGACCCCGCAGAAGCTGATCAACCCGAAGGCGCTGAGCGCGGTTATCCGCGACTTCTTCGGCCGCTCGCAGCTCTCGCAGTTCATGGATCAAACGAACCCGCTGAGCGAACTCACGCACAAGCGCCGTCTATCGGCCCTCGGGCCAGGAGGTCTCTCGCGTGACCGCGCAGGCTTCGAGGTCCGCGACGTTCATCCGTCGCACTACGGCCGCATCTGCCCCATCGAGACGCCGGAAGGTCCGAACATCGGCCTCATCGCCTCGATGAGCACCTATGCTCGCATCAACGACTTCGGCTTCATCGAAACGCCGTACCGCAAGGTCACGAACGGCAAGGTGACCGACCAGATCGATTTCCTCACGGGCGATCAGGAAGAGCACTTCGTCGTCGCACAGGCGAACGCCAAGATGGACGACAAGGGCAAGCTCCTCGAAGAGAAAGTCAGCGTCCGCAACCGTGGCGACTTCATCGAAGTCGAGCCGGAGAAGGTGGACTACATGGACATCTCGCCGAAGCAGCTCGTCTCCGTCGCCGCAGGGCTCATCCCCTTCCTGGAGCATGACGACGCGAACCGCGCACTCATGGGCTCGAACATGCAGCGCCAGGGCGTGCCTCTCCTCATTTCCGAGTCGCCGATCATCGGCACCGGCATCGAGGGCAAGGTCGCACGCGACTCCAAGGCCGTGATCCTCGCGGAGGCCGCCGGCAAGGTTGCCAGCGTCACCGCCGATCAGATCATTCTCACTGAGGATGGTGAAATGCCGACCGGCAAAAAGCTCAAGCACGATCCCGAGAACGGCGTGCAGGTGTACGAACTCCGGAAATTCATGCGCTCGAACGCGAGCACGTGCATCAACCAGAAGCCGATCGTCCACAAAGGCCAGTCCATCAAGAAGGGCGCAGTGATCGCCGACGGTCCAAACACCGAGCAGGGCGAACTCGCCCTCGGCAAGAACGTGCTCGTCGCGTTCATGCCTTGGAACGGCTACAACTTCGAGGACGCCATCGTCATCTCCAAGCGCATCGTGAAGGATGACGTTTACACGTCGATCCACATTGATGACTTCGAAATCGGTGCACGCGACACGAAGCTCGGCCCCGAGGAAATCACGCGCGACATTCCGAACGTCTCCGAAGAGGCGCTCATGAATCTCGGACCCGACGGCGTCATCCGCGTCGGCGCCGAAGTGAAGCCCGGCGACATCCTGTGCGGAAAAATCACGCCAAAGTCCGAGACCGAACTCGCCCCTGAAGAGCGCCTCCTGCGCGCCATCTTCGGCGAGAAGGCCGCGGACGTGAAGGACACTTCGCTCACCGTGCCCTCCGGCACCTACGGCATCGTGATGGACGTCAAGGTTTCATCGCGCAAGGAAATCACCCGCCTGAAGCTCTCGCCCATCGAGGCGAAGAAGCAGAGCAAGACGATCGAAGACGATTACCTCAAGAAAAAGGAAGAGCTGCACGAACAACTCACCGAGGCGCTCTCGAACATCCTGCTCGGCGAGAAAATCCCGCTCGACGTGGTCAACGCGCAGACCGGCGAAATCATCATCCCGGCGAACCGCAAGATCACCAAGACGCTGCTGCGCAAGCTCGCTGGCGTTTACGATCACGTGGACATCGATCCCTCGCCGATCCGCAACAAGATCCGCGAGGGATCGATGTCCACGTGAGCGTAAACGCCAGCGAGCTTGCGCAGCAGCGTCTTGGTGATCTTGCGGTTCGCCGGGATGATGATTTCGCCGGTCTGCGCGTTGACCACGTCGAGCGGGAATTT
>JBBRPQ010000010.1:0-106798 GCA_038227825.1 Chthoniobacterales bacterium | reverse complement strand
TGGCGGCACTGCGGGCGGCACTCCGGTGGCGGCGGACAAAGTCACGGGGCTCGCGGCTTTCACCAATAGTCCGCTGCTCATCCCGGTGGTGAATCTTTACACCACGAGTGTCGTGCTGGAGGCGATGCAGGGATCGTTTATGGCGCTGGCGCACACTCTCGCCTTTACGCCGAGCCAGTCGGCGGTGGCCGGTGCTCTCGACAGTGCTCTGGCACAGTCGAATGGAAAGCCCAGCTCTTTGCCAGAGGTGGATTTTCTCGATGCGCTGCCGGCGGGCGCGATCGGCCCGGCGCTCGACCTGCTCAGCCCGGTGGCGCTGACTTCGCTTTTCAATCTCTCCGCGGCGCTGGCGAATGTGCAGACGGCCAACATCCAGAATCATCTCGCGGATATCCGCACGGCGGCGGGCGATGTGGTGCAGGTCAACAGCGTGAATGTGTCCCTCGGCTCGGACAAAGGCGGCGCGAACGGGCCGAAAGGTGCGCACGGCAAAGTCGCGGAGCTGGCGCCGGAGGAACGCTGGGGCGCGTTCATGACGGGCAGCGGTGACTTCACGCACATCGGCGGCTTCGCCAATGGCGGCGGTATCAATCTCGACACGGGCGGCGTGACTGCGGGCGTGGACTATCGCTTCACGGATCATTTCGCCGCAGGCATCAGCCTCGGCTATATGAATACCACTGCTGGCCTCGCGAACGGCGGCGGCGTGGATGTGCACGGCGGGCGCATTGGAGCGTATGCGACGTGGTTCAATGGCGGGCTGCATTTCGATGCGGCGGTGACGGGCGGCTTCAACAGCTATTTCACGCGACGCGCGACGCCGGGCAGCACTGCCGCCACCGCAAGTCCCGAGGGCTCGGAGGTGAGCTTCCTTTTCGCCGCAGGCCGCGACTGGATGTGGAAGGGCCTCACGATCGGCCCGACGGCGAGCGTGCAGTACACGAATACGCACCTCGACGGCTTCACCGAGCGCGGGTCGTTCGCACCGCTGCGCGTCGCGGCGCAAGATTCGGAATCGCTCCGCAGTTCGCTCGGCATCCGCGCGAGCTTTGAGAAAAAGGTGGGCCGCAGAATCATCCGCCCCGAAGTGCGTGCGGCATGGCAGCACGAATACGGCGACGTGAGCCACTCGCTCACCTCCAGCTTCGCCACGCTCGGGGGCGGGCCCTTCACCGTCACCGGCCCCGCGACGGGCCGCGACAGCCTGCTGCTCGGCGCAGGCTTCACCGTGCAGTGGAACGCACGCTTCGCCACCTACGCCTACTACGACGCCGAACTGCTCCGCTCAAACCAAAGCTCGAATAGCGTCTCGGTCGGCTTTCGGTATCAGTTTTAGGGCGCTGTTTCCCCATGTCGGAAAACAGTGCCACGGTGGCAAGCGACTTCCGATGTCGCGTACGGCGAAAAGTCCTCGTCGCCCCGCTTGAGAGCGACCTGCTCATGCCAGCGAATTCGCGGAACGACTGACTCCCGGATCGCCGAATGCGGCTAAATTTTATGCGTCCGCAGCAAGGCCGACGATCAGCTTGCGGCCCTTGAAGCGCTTGCCGCGCAGACCGGTCACGATCTCCTTCGCGCTGTCCTCGCGCACGTCGAACATCGTCATCGCTGGCAGGATGTGGATCGCACCGAGCACTTCGCGGGACATGCCGGTTTCGTTCAGCACGAATCCGACGACATCCGCTGGTCGCACCATCTGTTCCGCACCGGAATTCATCGCAAGACGCACCATGCCCGGCTCATGCGACTGCGGCGAAACATCATCGCGCGAACGGAACACCGGGCGCGTGCCACGATCGCCTTCCGGCGCACGCTGCTCGCGCTGATCCCGCGGTGCGAAACGCTCGAACTTCCCGCCCTGCGGACGATCACCGCCGTCGCGTTTCTCAAATTTTTTCCCACCCGGGCGCGACTCGTACGCCGGGTAGTCACGCTTTCCCTCGTAGCCGCGTTGCGGCGGGCCGGGACGATCCTCGGGAATCACCACCGGCTTCGGCGCGTCGCCTTCGAGCATCGAGAAAAGCGCCGACGCGATGTCCGTCGGCGTGTGGCCTGCGTTGAGAAGCTGATCGATGAGCACGTCGTTTTTCTTGAAGGCACCGCTCTCGAGCGTCGTGCGGACTTTCTCGAAAAGCGCGTTGCTCCGACGCTCCTCGACCTGTTCCGCAGTCGGCACATTCTCGCGCCGGATGCGCGCCTTCGTGAATCGCATGATGTGCTGCAGCTTCCACACCTCACGCCCATCCGCAAAAGTGATCGCGCGCCCGCTGCGGCCCGCACGGCCCGTGCGGCCGATGCGATGCACGTAGTCTTCTGCGTCGTGCGGCAGGTCGTAGTTGATCACGACCTCGAGATCGTCCACGTCCAGCCCGCGCGCCGCCACATCGGTTGCGACGAGGAACTCGATCTTCTTGTCGCGCAGCTTGCGCATCACGCGCTCGCGGGCGCTCTGCGCGATGTCGCCATGCAGCTTGTCCGCCATGAATCCGCGCGCGGTGAGATGCTCGGTGAGTTCGTCCACCATCAGCTTCGTCGCGCAGAAAATGATGCCGTAGTGCAGGTCATTCAGATCAATGATCCGGCAGAGCGCCTCCAGCTTCGAGCGGCGGTTCACCTCGTAATAGACCTGATCAATGTCGGGCACCGTCAGCTTCTGATCCTCGATGCGCACATTCACCGGGTCTTTCGTGAACTTCGCGATCATCTGTTTGATCGGCGGGGGAACCGTCGCGCTGAAGAGCACCGTCTGCCGGTCCGGCTTTGCCTTCGAGAGGATGGAAACCATGTCATCACGGAAACCCATGTCCAGCATCCGGTCCGCTTCATCGAGCACGACCATGCTGATATTTTCCATCGAGAGAGACTTGCGCTCAATGTGATCCATCACGCGGCCCGGAGTGCCGATGATGATCTGCGCGCCATTCTTCAGTCCCGCAAATTGCCGCTCATAGCTCGCGCCACCGTAAATCGGCAGTTCCTTCACGCCGCGCTTGAACTGCGCGAGCCGCGACACCTCCTCCGCGACCTGCATCGCGAGTTCACGAGTCGGGCAAAGGATCAGCACCTGAGGAGCCCGCAGCGTCACGTCCACTTTTTCGATCGCAGGAAGCGCGAAGGCCGCCGTCTTTCCCGATCCCGTCTGCGATTGGCCGACCACATCGCGCCCGCTCAGCAGCACCGGAATCGCCTCACTCTGAATCGGTGACGCAAGCTCGTAGCCGACATGCGCGACGGCTTTGAGAGTTTCTGGCGACAGTCCGAGTTCGGTAAATGGGCGTTTCTGCATCCGCGCACCTACCCCGCACGAAGGCGATTAGCCAATGAAATCAGGCACCACCAGGATTTCGGCCTCCATGTTTTGTCTCGCGCAAAGGCGCAAAGACGCCAAGGAAAACGGCTTTGCGCCCTTGCGACTTTGCGCGAGAAAATATGAATCGGCCTCACAACGACGACGCGCATTGTGCATCTGCACTTGCCGCGCGATGATCCCTCGAAATGCCGCGCGCCGATCTGCCCGGAGAAATCCTCGAACTCCCCTACCCGCCACGCATCGTCGCGGAGACGGACGACTTCCTCGTCGTGGACAAGCCGCCCTTCCTGATCATCCACCCGAGCAAGCCCGACCAGACAGACACGCTCTGGAACGAGCTGCGCGCGCTGCTCGCCTACGAAATCGCGAACGGCGGACAAGTGAGCATCATCAACCGCCTCGACCGCGAGACCAGCGGCCTCGTGCTCGTGGCAAAACACCGCGCTGCCGCGAAAAAGTATTCGCAGCTCATGGAACGCCGCGGCATCGGCAAGGAATACCTCGCGCTCGCACACGGATGGCCTGCGCAGGACGAGTGGACCGTGGATGTGCCGCTGCTGCGGCAGGGTGACATCCGCCCGTCGAAAATCTACCTCAAGCAAAGCGTCCATCCCGACGGCGCGGCATCGCTCACACGCTACCGTGTCGAGCAGCGCTTCGAGAAGGACGGCGCGAAGTTCACACTCATCCGGGCATTTCCGGAAACCGGACGCATGCACCAGATCCGTGTCCACCTCGCGCACAGCGGGCATCCCGTCGTCGGCGACAAAATCTACGGCGCAGACGAAAACTGCTACCTCGACTTCATCGAGACAGGCTGGAATCCCGCGCTGGCGAGCCGACTGATCCTCGCGCGGCATGCATTGCATTCCTGCGCACTGATCACCGATGAACACGAGTGGCACACCGGCCTGCCGCCGGATCTCGCCGCGTGGAGCGGGCTAGACCTTCCGGCGACGGCGGATGAAGGCCGACGCCATGCAAAGCACGCCGACTGAGAGCGCAGCCGGCTCGGGCACCGCTGCGAGCGCAGGGCCGCTGGTGGTGAGGTCGTCGATGACACTCCAGCTCGCGTCGTTGGAGTACTGGAAGTAAAATTGATCTCCTGCGTTCAGGCCGAGAGCCTGAAGGTCGAACGTCCATTCACGCCATACACTGTCATTCTGTCCGAGCGGCATCATCGTGCCGAGCACGGTCATGTTGGACGAAAGGATGGACGCGGTACCCTGGCTGTAGATGGGCGAGAGATTCGATGAATGCCAGAAATTGAGATAACGGTAGTCGGCGACAGCAAGGGAGGAGAGCAGCGTGCCGGTGCTCTCATTGCCATTGAAGCCGCACTCAGCGTAAAGCGAACCGGCGTGAGCACCGCCCGTAAACCAACCCCAAGGCGTGGGTCCAGCACCCGGACCGCCGGGCTGAATGTCCCAGTGGCCGGTGGCGGTCCAGCCGGCGAAGCCAGTCTCAAAACTTCCGTTGACGAGACTGGCACTTGCAGGAGCGGCGGCGGCGACGACGAGCGCGGCGGCGATGGAAAGGGAGCGGGTTTTTTTGGTATTGGATGTGTTCATTTTCGGCGCGCAAAGGGAGCAGCCATTATGCCGTTCTATAATTTATAATACTTTCCATACTCCATTCATATTCGTCCCCTCGACTACCAGCAGCGCATGGAATGAAATGGGGAGAGAGCCGCGGCTGCGGTCACCTGCTTGAAGTGCGAAGCGGAAACGCCAATTTCAAGATCCACATGAGCCTGCGATTCGAAGCATTCCGCTCACAAATCTACGTGATCGTCGAAGACCGCGCGAAGGTTCGCGCAGCGCAGTCACGAATGCCGGACTCACTCCGGAGTAGGCAAACTCACCAAAACATCGACCGCTCCGAACCGCCGTTGACCGCAAGGAATGTCGTCAGGAAACGCCTGCATTGAGGCCAAAATGCGATGCGCCTTTCCCGGCCAATGCATCACAGGGCTCTTCAGGCTTTGAGGTGCGGTTCTCCTTCGCCTTTCACGTTCCGCTTGAAATGCACTTCCAGCACGCGGCGTCCGTCGGCCTTGGTCACGGTCGCGTCGAAGTCCTCGATGCGCGTTTTTTCGCCGGTCTTCGGGAGGTGGCCGATTAGCTGCGTGATGTAGCCACCGACGGTGCTCACCTCGGTGCTTTCGAGTTCGAGGCCCAGCATGTCGTTGATCTCATGCAGGCTCAGCGTCGCGGCGATGACGAATTCATCTTGGCTCACGCGGCGCATCTCGGGCTTCTCAAGGTCGAACTCGTCGTGAATGTCGCCGACGATTTCCTCGAGCACGTTGTCGAGTGTGACGATGCCGGCGGTGCCGCCGAATTCATCCACGACGAGCGCGAGGTGCGCGTGGCGGGCGAGGAAAAAGCTGAGCAGTTTTTCCAGCGGCATCATCTCGGGGACGTTGTGCAGCTCGCGCTTGATGCTCGTGAGGTCGGCCTTTGGCTCGCGCATGAGGCGCAGGAGATCCTTGATGTGAACGAGGCCGATCGTCTCGTCGAGATGCTCGCGGCAGAGCGGCAATCGCGTATGGCGCGACTCCATCGCGCGCTTCAAGTTTTCGTCGAAGCTGTCCTCAATGTTCAGGAAAATCACGTCACCGCGCGGCGTCGTGATGTCGCGCACGACGCGATTTTGCAGGTCGAGCGCATTGATGAGGATTTCTTTTCCTATCGGGCTTACCTCGTCGGCGCGCGCGCTCTCGGCGAAGATGACGCGGAGTTCCTCCTCGCTGTGGACGAGTTCGCTGTCGCTCACCGGCTCGATGCGGAAGATGCGCTTGAGCATCCAGTTCGAGGCCGCGTTTAGAAACCAAATGGCGGGCTTGAAGACGGCGGTAAACCAGCTCAGAGGCTGGCTGATGAGCACCGCCGTCGGCAGCGGCCGGCGGATGGCGATCATCTTCGGGACCTGCTCCCCGAGCGTAATGTGCAGGGTGGTGATGCCTGCAAAACCGAGCACCACGCAGATCGTGTGGATGGCCGTTTGATTGGCGAGGCCGAGCTTGTAAAACAACGGCGACAGCAGCATCGAAAGATACGGTTCACCCACCCAGCCCAGGGCGAGGCTGGCCAGAGTGATGCCAAGCTGGCTGGCGGAAAGATACGAGTCCAAGTGGGCCAGCACATGCTTGGCAACGATGGCACCCTTACTCCCGTCTTCGGCGAGCACATCCACCTGTACGCTCCGGACTTTCACCAGCGCGAATTCGGCGGCGACGAAAAATCCGTTGATGGCGACTAGCAAGGCGATCGCGGCGATGCGGAGCATCACGGTCCCCCCGTCTTCCCAGTGCTGCGGCAGGATGCCACCCACGGCAACTAGGCCGGAAATTTCGAAAAACGCGCTCATCATTATAAAAGGAACGAGCCGCAGACCATCGGTCTGCGGCTCGTGAAAAGGTCAGCGGAGATGGGCTACCAGCTCGACTTCGTAACGCCGGGGATCAGGCCGTTCGAGGCCATTTCGCGGAACGAAATACGCGAGAGCTGGAAACGGCCGATGTAGGCGCGCTTGCGTCCGGTCGCATTGCAGCGGCGGCTCAGGCGCACGGGGCTTGCATTGCGAGGGAGCATCGAAAGGCCGATGTAGTCGCCCTTCTTCTTGAGTTCAGCACGTTGCGCAGCGTATTTCGCCACACATTTGGATTTGCGTTTTTCACGTTCGAGCCAGCAGGTTTTTGCCATGGGTAAATTTTTAGGAGCCGGGAAACTAGGGGCCGCAGTTTGGAAATCAAGCGTAATTTTTCCCGCCCGCCATCCTTCTCGAATTGTCCGGTTTCACCGCGCTCCAGAGGATTGCACTCTTCACGGTTACAGGTCGCGCGCCGAGAAAGTATCACCCTGCGAAAAGTCCCCGGTGTCTAGTCCCCGACGGAACCACTTCACGCGCTGCGCCGAAGTGCCGTGCGTAAAGGAATCCGGGACCACGCGCCCACTCGATTGCTGCTGCAGCCGATCATCACCGATGGCGCTCGCTGCGGTCAGAGCCTCGTCGACATCGCCCGGCTCGAGGAGCTTCCACTGTTGGTCGGCGTGTTTCGCCCACATCCCCGCGAGGAAGTCCGCCTGAAGTTCTAGCCGCACCGATAGCCGATTGTATTCCACTTCGCTCACCCGCCCGCGCATCGCATCCACCTTATCGGTGATGCCCATGAGCTTCTGCACATGATGTCCGATTTCGTGCGCAATGACATACGCCTGCGCAAAATCTCCCGGCGCGTGGAAGCGCTCGCGCAGTTCCCGGTAAAAATCGAGATCCACGTAAACCTTCTGATCGCCGGGGCAGTAAAATGGCCCGGATGCAGTGTCCGCCGTCCCACACGCGGACTGCGTTTGCCCACTGAAAAGCACGAGCCTCGGCTCCACATAGGTCCGACCCATTTTTTGGAATTCCTGATGCCAGACCTTCTCGGTATCGGCCAAAATCACGCTGACGAATTTCGCCAGTTGATCCTGCTCAGGCGAGGGCGCGGCGCCGCCGCCGGAAACCGCAGCCGAGGGTGAACCCGAGCCGCGGTCGAGCAGCGTCTTGATAATCGTCTGCGGATCGGCACCCGACAGCAGCATGATGCCGACCATAATGATCGTGCCCAGACCACCACCGAGGGCAACCTTGGCAGGCGTCAACCGACGACGATCTTCAACATTGGAACTCTCTTCTTGGTCTTGCCAGCGCATGTCGAATTAGGAACCCGATTTCGACCGGCCTGCAAGCCATTCCATCAGCGCCCGCCTCGCATCACATCATCCGCGCCGGAATCGAAAACTCGAGGCATCCCCCACCCTTCCGCAGCACGAGCACTTCGACGAGCGTGAGTGAGGCCTTGCGGACATTCATGCCACTCTCCACGCCTCGCACGAGGTGCATGATCAATCCACCAAGATCGGGCTGATGGCCGACGAGCATCACGGCGGCGGGATCGTTGAGCGCCGAGAGATGGCCGAGGATTCCTTCCGGCGTCGCGCCGCATGCGAGCCAAGGCGCAGTGGTGACTTCCATGCCGAGTTCCTTCGCGACGGGCTTTGCCGTCTGCTGCGCGCGGATGAGCGGGCTGGCGAAAATCAAATCTGGCCGGATGCCATGCCTCACGCAGAACTGCGCGACTTTCTCCGCCTGCTCGCGGCCCTTTTCGGAAAGCTGCCGTGCATCATCCCTAGCAGCCTCGGTGTCAGCGTTTGCGTGGCGCAGGATGTAGAGTTGCATGGCGTGCTTCGTGTTTTTCTAAATCCTAATCTTATTCTTACTCTTAATCCCGCCCGTGATTTTCCTGCATCACTCGGATGCGCGCACGGGATTAAGATAAAG
Organism: Chthoniobacterales bacterium; assembly: GCA_038227825.1. Taxonomy (GTDB): domain Bacteria; phylum Verrucomicrobiota; class Verrucomicrobiia; order Chthoniobacterales; family Chthoniobacteraceae; genus SXWH01. Next base: position 98,160 of record JBBRPQ010000010.1, on the reverse strand, counting down.
ATTGGGAATAAGATTAAGAGGCTGCATTCACCCTCACATCACCATACCACCATCCACCGTCAGCACCTGCCCGGTGATGTAGCCCGCCTCGGCACTCGCGAGGAATGACACCGCGGATGCGATGTCCTCCGGCTGGCCGAAACGCCGCACCGGAATCTGCTTCACCACTTCGTCCTTCACATTTTGCGGCAGCACATCGGTCATGTCCGTCGTGATGAAGCCCGGCGCGACGGCATTCGACGTCACACCACGAGTCGCGAGTTCGCGTGCGACTACTTTCGTAAATGCGATCAGTCCCGCCTTGCTCGCAGCGTAGTTTGCCTGCCCGGCATTCCCCATCAGCCCGGCGACGCTCGCGATATTGATGATCCGTCCACTGCGCTGTTTCATCATGCCGCGCGCGACGCCCTGGTAAAAATTAAAAGCGCCCTTGAGATTCGTCTGCATCACCACATCCCAATCTTCCGGCGACATGCGCATCGAGAGCCCATCACGCGTGATGCCCGCGTTATTCACGAGGATGTCCACGCGGGAAAAATCGGTGTCAATCCGCTCGCAGAGCGCCTGCACCGCAGCGTGATCCGCCACGTCCACCGCGTAGCCCTTCGCGAGTCCGGCGAACTTCGCATTGATCTCCTCCGCGACCTGATCCGAATTTTTCTCCGTGCGCGACACGACCGCGACACGCGCGCCCTCGCTCGCGAGACGGATGGCGATGGCACGTCCGATTCCCCGACCCGCACCTGTGACGATGGCTACCTGATTTGCAAATTTCATGAGCCCGCGAGTCTCGAAACGTCTTCCGCTTTGTCCAGCGCGGATTCCGCGTGCAGCTACTCCTCGTCGTCGCTCGCGCCCTTCTGCCGGACTTTTCCGCGCAGCTTGCCCTCGATGAATGCCACGATGTCGCCATCCATCACCGCCTGGATATTCGAAGTCTCCACGCCGGTGCGCAGATCGAGCACCTTCTGATACGGCTGGAAAACGTAGCTGCGGATCTGGCTGCCGAAACTGATGTCCAGCTTCGCACCGTACGCGGCCTCTATCTCGGCGCGCTTTTTGTCCTGCTCCATCTGGTAGAGCTTGGACTTGATCATCTTCAGCGCGGTCGCCTTGTTCTGTGCCTGGCTGCGCTCGACCTGGCACGCGGCGACGATACCCGTCGGGATGTGCGTGATGCGCACTGCGGTCTCCACCTTGTTCACGTTCTGCCCGCCTTTGCCACCCGCGCGATAGGTGTCCACCCGGATGTCCACCTCATTCACTTCGATGGGCGCGTCCTCCTTCATCTCCGGTACGGCATCCACGCTCGCGAAACTCGTATGCCGGCGCTTGTTCGAGTCGAATGGCGAAATCCGCACGAGGCGGTGGACGCCGCGTTCGCACGCGAGGTAGCCGAAGGCATTCTCACCCTCGATGCGCAGCGTCGCGCCCTTGATGCCCGTTTCCTCGCCGAGCTGGATGTCCACGGTGGAAACCTTGAAGCCATTTCGCTCCGCCCAGCGCGTGTACATGCGCATGAGCATATCCGCCCAGTCGCACGACTCCGTGCCGCCCGCGCCGCTGTGTATGATGAGGAAGCAATTCGCCCGATCCGCTGGCCCCGATAAAAATTGCTGAAGCTCGAATTTTTCCAGCGAGGCGACGAACCCCGCGTGCTCCTTGCGCAAGTCCTCCACTGCCGCGTCCTGCTGCGGGCCTTCGGCCTCGGCGGCGGTCAGTTCGATCAGCACCTCGATGTCCGAAACCTTCCGCTCTAGTTCGAGCAGCGGCTCGACTTTTTTCTTCATGCCCGTGGCCTCCTCAATGGTCGCCTGCGCGCGCTCCTGGCTGTTCCAGAAGTCCTGCCCGGCCATCAACTCATCCAGCTCCGCGATCCGCGCCTGCAGTTTTGGGACGTCAAAGAAACCTCCGCAGTTCGGCCACGCGGGCCTTCAGTGCGTAGGAGTCGAAAAGCGAGGAATCAAATGCCATGAGAGCCGCGGACGATACCGCCGATGCTGATCATGGCGAGGGGAAAAACTGACGGCGTTCCACTCGGAATAGTTCGCAACGAGCGTAACGACATTCATTGCGTCCTCGTGATGCGGAGCCGCACAAATCGCTTCGCAGGCGAGGGAAAAATTTCCCGCACAGTCACATATAGGATGTCCGATCCGTTTTCCTCGACGAAAGCGGGGCCGCTCGACACCGCGCCCCCGATGCTCGTGGTGATGGTGGACCACGTCACCAAGTCTTCGGTGCTTTGGAATTCGTAGGTGAGATCGGTCGCAAGCGGGTCGCGAGGGAAGGTGTACGTGAAGATGTCATTTGCACCCAAAGTCGTGAGCACACCCTGTATCCCTGCCTCGGGAGGAAGGGGAATAAACGGCGGAAAGGCGTAGGCGTACTTCACGAGACTCGAGACGCCATCTCCGGCAAAATCCGCTGAAGGATCCACGTATTGGCCGATGCGATTCGCAGGAAAATTAGTAGCCAGCCATGACTCGAAATGCGTCGGCGGCGCGCTTGCGAGATAGCTGACTTGCAGCGTGGGCGGAGTCGGGCCTTTTTGAACACTGGAAATCTGGACTGCCGTCTCATCCAGGGTCTCGTTCCCGCGGAGAATCCAGCCAGCATTGCTCGCGGGCGAGTTTACCCAAGTCTGGACGTCACTCACCATCTGCGCGTTCGAGGCAAACGTCGTGGTCGGAAAGGCCACCGCGGAAGTCGCGGTCGCGGTCGCATTGAATGTCCCGCCCAATGTGGTCCATGCGGCAGTGCCGAAGAACCGGCTGGCCCAAGTCGCATCGCCCACCGTCGCCTGCGCTCCTGTTCCCACATCGTTGGGATTCATGGAAAACCCTTCGCCCCACGTCTCCGTCAGCCGGTGCAGCGTCATGGGTTGGCCGAAAGATGCGGGGCCGAGTTTGGTCAGGCGGAGATTCAACTGGGCCGATTGCACCACGGCTCCCGCAGGAATCTGCGATGCGATATCGAATGAAATCAGCGCGCGGCGCAGATAGGGACCGTGATTCGTCCCGGTCCGGCCCGCGTAAAGAAAGCCGAGCGCGTCACTGGGATAGCCCGTGGTCGGCAGCACGGGAACCGTGTCGGAGAAAATGGTGTTGTCCTTCGCAGCGACGATTGGCTTGGAGACATTCTGGATGGGAACGATCTTGTAGATGCCACCGGCAGGCAGGCCACCATCGAGAGCAAGCACACCGGCATTAGTCTTCATGCCGATATAGATTTCACCCGACTCGTCTTCACCAAGACACAGTATGCGCTGGTTCACGATGGGATTCGCGAGACCGAAAATCGGGATCGCCTGCGTCAGCGTGAACACTCCGCCGCCCGGCGCATCCTCCTCCAGGCCCATCACTCGGCCATCCGATGCACCGGCAGTGGAGCCATAGTCGCCGAAGACATATTTTCCCTGCATCGCTGGGATCGCAGGGCCGCGATAGACAAAGCCGCCGGTGACGGAAAGCCCGAGCTGCGGCAGCACTGGACTGGTCGTGGTTACGCCAGGATGGGCATAGGAAGCGATCGGCGCGATGTAAGGGCCATTGCCCGGATCGGGCATCGGATTTGTGGGAGCACCGGATGAGAAAGTCGGGAACTCATGCCCTTCCTTATAGTGCCAGCCGTAGTTTCCGCCCGCGACGATAAGGTTAATTTCCTCGATCCGACCCTGCCCCACATCGCCGCAAAAAAGGCGATTCGTCCCTCCCGGACGCTTGTCGAATGAGAACCGCCACGGGTTGCGCATTCCATACGAATAGATCTCCTCCTTCACTCCACCGCCCGCTCCCACAAATGGGTTCGACGGAGGGATGCCGTATGTGAGCGGCCCCGCGCCGTCGGGATCGAGCGGATCGATGCGCAGGATTTTCCCGAGGAAGCGCGTCTTGTCCTGGCCATTCCCGAGATTATTCGTGGGCAGCAAAGTGCTTCCCCCGGCATGGCCTGCATTGTTGTCATTGCTCCCGCCACCATCGCCCGCTCCGATGTAGAGGTATCCATCGGGTCCGAATTCCACCTGGCCACCATTGTGATTGCTCTGTGGTTGCGTGTAGCGCAGCAGTCGGCGCTCGGATCCCGGAAGCGCCACGTTTGGATCCGTCGGGGAAACTTGAAACTCCGCGATGACTGTAACGCAATTCACCGGGTCGCCAACTCCCGCAGCCGCAGGATCAAAATCGGGACTGCCTGGAACATAGCTCTTCGTATAGTTGACGTAGAACTTCCTGTATCCCGGCGAGAGAGGGTTCGCAAAACCCGGATGAAATGCCAGACCGAGCAGCCCGCGCTCGCTGTATCCCGTATTCAAGGCAAGGACAGGCCCGGGCCCCCGGTCCGCAGGAAGCGTGTTGCTCGGGCTCGCGATATTCAGGAACGGCGTGGGCAGCAGCATGCCTCCCTGAATGATGTAGATCTTCCCCAATTGATCGCAAACGAACACCCGCCCGCTGCCATCCGGCGCATAAGCGATGGTCGTTGGCGAGTGGATCTGCTGCAGGCAGACCGCCTTGAGCGCTATCGTCGGAAATGCCGCTTCTGCGTGCGGTGAAACCACGGAAAATCCAACGACGAGCGCACTCAGAATTTTTCGGATGGAAGTCATGGAAACGGCGGGGGGTTCGAGTGAGGGAATGCTACGAAACGGAGGGATAGGGAACTTGCGCGAGGAGTGCGCGAATGACATTCGAAAAGTAGGGCAGGCAGAGATTCTCTCAATCGAAAGTTCCCGCTATTTTGTATCATCACAAGGCCTCGGAATATCCCGGTTAAATCTGGGGTGAGGCCCCTTGAAGCCGGTGCCGCTCTTGCATTCAGCGCAAACTCGGAAATCATTGCCGACATGCAATTCCCCGCCCTGCGCGCACTCACGCTCGCCTTTTTCCTGATCGCCTGGGCCACCATCCCACTGCTCGCGGATCCACCGCTGCCGCGCGGAATGCTCGAACCGAAAAATGCCTCCGAGGCTTGGAATCTCATCCGTCTCGCGATGAAGAATGTGGAGACGCTGCTCGTTGAAAAACAACTGTCCGAGATTCCTACGCAGATTTCCTACTGCAGCCCTGGGCTGCGCATCCTGCCCCGGATCACGAAAGACTCCGACTCCTCCCCAAAAGTCGAGGCGCTTGCACTTCGCGCATTTACCTCGGTGAATGCGATCTCAAGCTCGGCACAGAGAAACAATCCCGTAGGTGCAAAAAATGCACTCACTAGCCTCGGCGACGTGTTGGAAAAAATGGCCCCCTATTTCGACCCGAAGGCCGTCGCCGCGGACATTTTTTTCTGCCCGACGCACCCCGATTTCCTCTCCGAGGAATCAAAGACGCCCTGCGCAATATGCAGCATGCATCTCGTCCCCCGCCGTATTCCTTACAGCTTCGTCTATATGAAGCCCGGCGCACCGACTATTGACATGACGGTCACCGCAAGCGCCCCTTTGGAAGCCGGAAAAAAAGTGAATGTGAAGGTGCGATTGACAAAGGCCGACAAGTCGCCGGTTTTGCTCGCAGACCTGATGGTGATGCACGGGCAGCCCATTCACCTGCTGCTCGAAGACCCGAGCCTGACCGATTATCATCACCAGAACCCGGTGCCGGGGAAGACTCCTGGCGAATACGAGTTTTCCTTCACGCCGAAAAAGACCGCGCCCTACCGCATTTGGGCCGACCTTGTTCCTCGGTCCACCGGATTGCAGGAACTGCCTTTCACCGATCTCCCTTCGTCCGGCAAGGCCGCACCCATCGAAGACACCGAGACCCGCCTCACATCCTCAGCAGGCGTATACCAGTTTGCGCTCACATTCAATGACGGGATTCACAGTCCGATCGTGGCTGGAAAGGCGAGGGCGATGAGCATCACCGTCACCGATCCGGAAGGCCGGCCAATCACGCGACTGGAGCCCGTGATGAATGCCTTCTGCCATCTCGTCGGATTCTACGATGACTATCGCAAGGTCGTCCACCTGCACCCGACCGGCGGCGAAATAGGGGATCAGAAACTCCGCGGCGGTCCCGCGCTTGGATTCATGTTCTTCGCTCCAGAGGCAGGTTTCATCCGCCTGTATGGCCACGTGCAGATCGATGGAAAGGCTATCCTCGCGCCGTTCAATTTGAACGTGGAGCCCTGACTACTTTGTGACCAAATCGTCCACAGTCCACATTCGTCCGTCGGGACCGGCGGAACGGATTTCCATACTGTCCTTCGACATTTGGTGGAAAAAATAGGGCCTTCCCCAGCGATCCAAGAGCTCTCCCTGTTCGTTCAAATCCTGGCCTGCCGGCGGGCCCAGCTTAGCCTTCGCATCATTGCCGCCCATGATGGATTTCATGATCTCCGCATTCGAACCGACTGGATTTTGTCCGAGACGGGTCCGGAAATCGCGCAGCATCGTCCGAACCTGCTCCAGTTCCGCCTTGCCTTCGACGGTAGGATCAGGCCTCGACGCTGGCCGTTTCGAGGCCGCGTCCGCCGCTTCCCCGGCAGTAGGCTGGGGCGTGGGGGTCGTGCGAACCAATGGCGTTCCAGGGATGACGGCACTTGCAGTGCGAACTGGAAGGGGTGGCGGTGGCATTGGCTCGACGGCAACGGGTGCATTCACCGGCGCAGTCGGAGGCGTGCTATCACGCGAAGCGACGGGAGCAGATGCAGCCGTCGCAGGTTCAGGATTGGGTGCGGATTCCAGCGGCCCTGCGCTTTCCCTCCCGAGCCAAATCCACGCTCCCACACCCAGCGCCAGCACTATCGCAAACGAGACAATGACACGTGGTTTCATACCCAAAAAAGATACAGGAGGGATTGTTGACGTCGGCTTTTCTACTGGAGAATAGAGGGAGCCGCAGACGCAGCCAGATGCGCGCTCGGTGCTTTTCCCCTAGAGCATGAAACCGAGGTCTGAAGTCGGAAACCGGCTCAGATTTGGGAAGATCGCGGTCATGTTTGATCCCGTGTCCACGCCGAACCACTTCGCCAGGGTCGCCGAATACTGATCCACCGCCGTGCTGGGAATCCAGCGCCCGAGCCCGGTGTCATCGGGGCCGTTGATGGCGAAGGTGGGCAGCTTGCCGTAGGTCTGGCCGCCCTTCACGGCTCCGCCCATGATCAGATGATGCGAGCCCCAGCCGTGATCGCTGCCCTGGCTATTCGTGGGCAGCGTGCGGGAGAAGTCGCTCGCCGTGAAAGTCGTCACCTTGTTGCTGATGGCGAGCTGCTCCATGGCCTTCTGGAAGGCGTTCATGCAGGTGCTCACCTCGGCGAGGAGCTTGTAATGCGCGCCGTTCGCATTGGTCGGCTGGTCCGAGCCGTTCACCGAGACCTGCGAGGTGTGGGTGTCGTAGCCGCCGACGCCGCAGAAGAAAATCTGGCGCGACATGTTGAACTTGCTGGCCGTCGGCGTCACCGGATTGCCACGCGCCTGGATCAGCCTCGCGACCATCTTCAACTGGTTGCCCAGTGTGGTATTGGGAAAAGGCACCGTCCAGAACGTGTCCAGGAGTGTCGGGGTGACCGCCGTGTTCAGAAGGTCTCCGACCGCGATCGCATTCTTCACCACACCGGCATAGGCCGTGCGCTGGAGATTCGTGTCGGACAGGCCGAGGATGTTTTTCATCGCCGTAAGCCTGGCACCGGTGCCGGTCATCTGGTCACCAGTCGCCACGACGGCACCAGTGGTGGACACTTGGTACTGGGAGACGAGGTTGCCGATCTCAAAGGTGTTCGCCCCGTTCAGCGAGACGGACATTGAGATGCTGCCGGAGGGGTTGGCCGTGAGGTCCATGATGTCCGCGACCCGCCCGCCCCAGCCGGTCGTCGGCGGCGCATCAGGGATCGAAGTCTGCCACTGCGTGACCTGATCACTGTGGGAGAAAAGCTGCGGAGGCTGGTAGAACTTCGTATTAGATCCCGTGTACTGGGCGCGGGTGGTCGGACGCACCAGGGTGCCCACATTGAAGAGCACCGCGAGTTTGTCCTGGCCGAACAGCGTCTGGAGCTCTGGGCAGGAAGGATGGAATCCATAGTTATGGCTATCACCGTCCGTATAAAGTGTCCCCGAAGTCCCCACCTGATAGAGCGGCAGAAGCGACGTTTTCGGCAGGCTGAGATTGGAGCGGATATCCGTGTATTGATCGTAGGTCGCAGTGTCCGTCGGCACGACCCAGTTGTTGGCATCATTTCCACCGGAGAGGAAGATGCAGACCAGCGCCTTATAGTCCGTGCCGCCAGCAGGGATGCCGGTCTGCGCCACGGCGGCATTGATCAGGCGCAAGTCCCGGATTGTGCTGGTCAGCGCCATGGTGCCGACAGCGGCACAGGAAGCCTGGCGGATAAAATCGCGGCGCGTGCGAAGGAGGGGATTTTTGTCTGAGTTCATACGTGCTATCGCTGGATGGTGAAGTCGGGACTGGTCAGGATGAGATGAAGGATGGAGCGCAGGCGGTCACGCTTGTTCGTGTCGCTCGGTGCCGTGGTTCCCTGATTGTACTGGATCACGGAAACATGCGAATTGGTGTAACTGGTCGGCACGATCGTGCAGCTCAGGGGAATCGTGAAGGTGGTGGATGTTCCGTTGGTCAAACCCGTCACGGTGACAACCCGCGTGGTGGTGGTGTTGTTCAGGGCGCTCGCCGTGCCACCAAATGTCCCACCCGTGACCCCGCTGATGAGCACCGTATCGCCGGTGGTCAGCTTGTGCGGAACGGTGGTCGTGACCGTGCAGGCCATGCCACTAAGGCTGATGGAGGCGATCGGCGTCGAGACGAAGTTCTTGATCACCGTCTTGGCGGAAGAGGACAACTGCCCGGCCGTCAGCAAAGTGCTCAATTGATCCACCAGCACGCTGAGATTCTGATTGTGCGTCCAAGGCACTGTGGCATCCGTCGGTGCACCGAGGCCGAGGTCCGCAGCGGTCGCACCCATCCACGGCGTGAAGTCCATCACGAGCGCATTGGTGCCTGACTTGAAGCTGCTGAGGCCATTGGTGTTTCCCGGATTGAAAATGCCGGCATACATGAAGTTCGCCTGCCGGATGACCGTCGTTTCCGAGGTGAGCTGAAACTCCGGCGTCGTGATCCCCTGCGAAGCCAGCGTCCCCGCGAACTTATATTCGGGCAGGAAGTAGTTGAAGACCGTGGTCGAGTTCAGCGGCGTCTGCTGGAGATCCGAGTCGGTATTGTCCAAGGTGTAGGTGCTTTGCCGCGACACGAGCGTCCCATTCCGGACGAGCGGCTGCGTCTTCAGCGGGAAGATGACAACCTGATTGTCGCTGTTCATCGCCGCGTTCGGGAAATCCCGGGCCTGGACGGTGAACGTGTTCGGATCCGGAACGCTGGCGATGGTATAGACAAGGTCGTTCTCAGTCGAAGTCTCCACACCCGACGTGGTGTCCCGTGAACCGGTGAAGTTCAGGAACACGGTATCGCCGACCGAGAGCCCATGATCCGCCTGCTGGCCATAGGCACCCGCACCGCCGTAGGATGTATCAATGGTGATGATGCCATTTCGGCCCGAGCAGGAGTAGCTGCCGGGAAAACGCGAGATCACCACATTGCCAGACCGCGTGGCGCTGTCCGTTGCGGTGAAGGTGAACGTGCTGCCACTCGTATTCCCGTTGATGCTCGGTGCCGTGGCCGAATTGCCGACATTGCTGGCGATATCATATGAGGTGGACGTGACGACCGTCTGCACGGCCTTATCCATCGCAGTGCCAGCCAGGCCGCCACTCGTGAAATCAAAATAGGCCCTGCCCTTGTTCGCCGCTGGCAAAACTTGGGCCGCGGGAATCACGTTGGCATTGTCACCTGGCAACCAGTGGCCGCTCATCGTGACTGTGACGGTGCTCAAGGATTGTGCATAGGTTCCGCTCAGCCAGCCGGGCGCGGCAATCAAGTAGGAGGTGCTCGATGGAACACTCAACACGGTATAGGTTCCAGTAGTCGGGGCGAGTGCTCCACCTGCGGTCGCGTCCGTGAACTCCAGAAAGATGCTGTTGCCGACGGCGAGGAGATGGGGAGTGGTCGTGGTGATGGTGATCGCCGGAACGCCAGCGTAAGTAACGCCATTCACCGGTCCGCTGAAGAGCGTTGCCGCCGTCTGTGAATAGCTCCCAGCCACATTGAGAGGGCGGAAGGCCCGCGCGGCATTGGCAACACGCAGGACCGGCTCACGCTGCTTGCCATAGGCGGGGATGGCGAGGAGATTGGTGCTGCGGGCCTCATAGTCGAGGAGGATGGCCTTGAGCACGGCCTTCATGTCGCCGCGCACCCCGGAGCCGTTGTCGTTGAACTTTTGCACCACGCGATACAGGTAATCGCGCGACGGGCTGCTCGTCACCAGGCGCTGGATGAGCTGGCGGCAGATGAACGGCCCGGTGTTCGGATGATTGAAGAGCATGTCATGCGCAGCATTGAGCTCCTGGCTTGGCAGGGCCTGGTAGGCAGGATCGTTGATGCTCGTGCTGAGGTGATTCGCATACGGATCCAGCGCTTGGCCACCCGCACTGGTCAGCCCTGGCAAAACTTCGTTGTTTAAGATCCGCTTCGGCCCAGTGTAGTGGCGGGCAGGGACTTCACGCATCGGCCGGGTCCAGTCGGCGGGCGCGCTGAATGATGTTAGGTATGCCCCGCTGTAACCATAATACCAGCCGGTGAAGACGTGGGCCAGCCCGACGATTTCGCGCTGCGTATAAGTATCAATCGGCGCATCCTGCGAGGTCAGCATCAGGGTTCCGTCCGGCCACATGCGATAAAGGCCGATCGAGAAAAGCTGCTTGATTTCGCGCGCGTAGTTCTCATTCGGGCTGCGTCCGATGCCCAAGTCCGGCTTGTCATTCCCGAGCATGTCCAAATAGCGTCCCATGGCTGGCGTCAGCGTGGTGTCCACGAGGACAGTCCGGAAATTGCCGAAGGCGTTTGCCGCAAGCGTGTCGTAGAAATCTGCAAGCCCACGGGAGTTATCCTCAAGCGGCCCCTGGCCGGAGACGACATGGATTTCGTTCAATGCAAACGCAACGCGCTGGCGGAGCTGATCCTGCCCTGAAATCGAAGTCTTCCACCACGTGTTAAAAGCCACCTTCACATCGAACGATCCAAACACGTCACCGATTTCCCGCGCGAGAACTTCAGGCAGGTGCTGCGTTGCAGTCTTCGTGAACTGATCGTCAATCCACATCTCGTAGCGGGTCTTCCCACCCGTCGGAACGATCGCCTTCAGCGCCGTGATATCCGCAATATTGGCTCCAAAACTGGCCTGGGCCAGGAAGCGCGCGGCCCCATTGTTCGTATTGCTGTCGTCGGCAAAAGTCGGCGGCGCTGGAGGCGCAGAGAAAGTCCGCGTGCCATTCGCCAACGCGAAATTGCCACGGATCTCGCCGTTCAGATAGGCGGTCGTATGAATGTTAATATAGGATTTGCCTTCCTTGATCAGTTCCACGACCTGCGCCTTCGAGAACGGACCAACCACAGGAGGGATCGTCCACTTGTGACTGCCGTCCGGCTGCAGTCCGCTGTTGGCCGGCGGGTTCGTCGGATCATACATGATGGACGCGGCCTGCACAGCACCCGAGGCGAAGTAGGGATCATTGTGGACGTGCCAGTCGGTCATCGGTCCCGTCATCCCATTGTAAGGCGCGATCAGGAATCCCGGGATGTCGAACTTCACGATGACGTAGCTCTCGTCCTCGCTCAGCCGCATCGTGGCGGTGCCCACGCCATTGGTGATCGCGTTGGTCTGCGCCAGCATGGTGGCGAGGTAGAGCGTCCCTGGCGTCGAGCCCGCGGCCGGCGCGACATAGGGAGAAAGGACATAGCCCGGCACGACCTGGCTGGGGACCGTGGTGGACTCACCCGGCTTCGACCAGCCCACCGCGAGATTGTCACTGCCATCACCGCTGGCACCGCCCTTGTGCAGGATTTCAAAGTAATACTGCTTCCCGGCTTCGAGCGCGAGCCAGGCGGACTTGCGGCTCGTCTCCGCATTCCACTGCTGCGCGGCTGCCGTGCCCGTCGTCACCCACGCCCGCTTGAAGGCATTCACCGGCTCGCTGTCATTCGAGATCCAGAGTTCCGCCCCGTTGTTCGCGGAGATCCAGAAGTAGTAGTTCCCATTGGTCGGTGCGGTGATGTAGCCCCGGATGCGCGCGCCATAGTTGTCACCGAAATCCGTCGGCCCGGCCAGGCTGGTCAAGGTTGCCGTACCGCTGGGGACGGTGGTCGTGGGGATAGCCGCTACTGTAGTGCCCGATACACCGCTCCAATATTCACGCACAACGGAACCAGCCGGCTCATCCACATGCAGGTTTAGCACGGATGTACTCGTGCCCGCCGCATTGGTAATCGTGATCAGGATTTGGTAGTCACCCGCAGAACCTCCGGGAGGCGTCCCGCTGAGTGTCCCGGCGCTGTAGGTCAGCCACGCAGGGTTGCCACTGACCGTCACCGTGCCGCCGTTACTGCCTGAGACGGCATAGGTGAACAGACCATTGACTAGTGCCTCTGCATCCGTGGGGCTGGTTTGCGCCGGCTTTGCGATTTGCGTGCTAGGCAGGCTCGAAGGATAGAGACGCTCCGAAGGGATGATCTGCTTCGGCTGGCTGGCGCTGAACCAGGACAGAAGGCAACGCGCAACCGAGGTGGCTTCGTAGGCATCGAGCTGGATGTCGTACCGCACTCCACCCACCATCGGGATGCGCACGTAGCGCTCATTGCCATTCGACGACCAATCCTTCAGCGGCTTGTTGATGATATCGAGATTGATGGTTCCCGTGCTATTGTTTGCGTAATCCCCGGCGCCGATGTTGACCGTGAAGGCGTTGGTAAGTCCCGCAGGCACAGCCACGCCCGCCGGTGTGATGATGGCGATATTGCCGGTGCCCGTCGCGAAGGTCGTGCCGAAATTGACGGTGAACGTGGTCGCCGTCACGGGTGCAGTGACGGTGTAGAAGGTGCTGGGAAGCGCGTTCAGATTGCCGCTGGTCGGATCGAGGGCCACCTTTTGGCCAACTTGAAAGGTGTTCGCGGGAATGCCCAAGGCCGAATAATCAATTGTGGCATCACCCGTCCCGGACACGTAGCTATAAGTGCCCGTGCCAGCAACCTGAGTGGAGGTAATGACGACATTCCGGTTGTCACTGACCGTAATGTTACCATTGGCATTCAACGTTCCCGTGCCGACCGTGGGGGCCGCCGTGCAGTCGGATGCAATCGTGAAGGTCTTCGGGCCAGTGACGGTGATGGTGTAGAGGCCATTGATTGCCGGGGAAAAAGTTCCGCCACTCACCGAGGCCAGCCTCACTTGCGTACCGCTCGCAAGATTGTGATTCTGCGCGGTGGTGATCTCACAGGGGTTTGCGACGGAGATGCTGGAAACGAGAATCGTAGGCGTGAAATTAATCGCGCCGATACTGACCGTGAAGGTATTTCCCGCAACTGCCGTAATCGTGTAAGGGAGCGTGCTCAAGTTACCAAGGCTGCCACTCACTGGGTCCAGTTCCACAGTTTCGCCGATGGCGTAGCTGGCCGCAGTGCGTGTCCCGCCAGGCGAGCCAACCACGAGATTCGTATAGTCCACCGTCATCACACCGGTGGCGGGGACATAGTCGTATGTGGGGGAACTGGTCGGGGCGTGATTCAGGTTGCTGCTGCTGGGATCGATCCGGACTGTTTCACCCACGGTGTAATTGTTCGCCGGAACCGCGAGCCCTGCGTAGTTGATGACGAGATCTCCCGTCGTGCTGTCATACGTGTAGGCGCTGCCACCCGTATTGGCTGAGGGCAGCATCTTGAGCGCCTGAGGCTGGCCATTGATGGACAAGGCACAACCGTCGTCCGCCTGGACCACAAACGTATATTCTTCCGAGAACTGCGGCTGCAACTGGCCGGTCCAGCGGACAGAGAAAGTGTCCGGCTGGATTTTCGTCGCATCGGGAGTGCCAGAGTTCCAGATGCCGTTGTTTCCATTCGTGATGGCCCCATCGATTCGGATCGCTCCCGGTGAACCGGAAAAGGCCGTATTTGGGTAGCAAAGATTGTAGAGCCCGGTGGTGGAGCTGGTATTAATATTGAGTCCAAACAGGCTGCCAGTATTCGAGGCCGGGAGAGTCGCCGTGAGGGTCGTGCTCGCCTGCGTAGTCACACCTGTGCCCGTAGTGATTGAAATCAACCCAGGCGAAGTCCCTGTGCCGGCCAAAATCGCCGTAATAAATTCATTGGCAGGCACGCCAGGTCCGCTCACCGCCATGCCAGCAGCTAGGCCGGCGACCGAGGGCACCGCGACCACGGGACTGCCAGCAGTAGTCGCCGCACTCGAAACGGGGATCGCGAACCCATTCAGGGTCGCTGTGAGATTCGTGCTTGCCTGGGCCGTGACTCCAGTGCCGGTGGTTACCGTGATCGTGGTCGTCCCGATTGCGGTAATGAATTCGTTCGCAGGCAGACCATTTCCGCTTATCGCCATGCCCACGGACAAGCCGAAGACGGTCGGCACGGTGATCGTGTTGCTGCCCGCGATGGTCGTCGCGCCGGTGATGTTCGTCGTGGCGGCGGGTGTGATGGCGACGGTAAAGTTGCTGGTGGCCGTGAGGTTTGTGCTAGCCTGCGCCGTCACGCCAGTGCCCGTGGTGACCGTGATCTTCCCGGCTCCAATCGCGGTGATGTATTCATTGCCTGGCAACCCGGTCCCAGTCACTCCCATGCCCACGGCGAGGCCCACAGTCGATGGCACAGTAATGGTCGGGCTTCCCACAACAGTCACAGAACCCGCCAAGGTGACGGCCGGACCGGTGCCGCCCACGGCGGTGATGGTGTAGGAACCATTGTAAGTATTCGCGAAGCCCGGCGTCAAAAGCACCCCGGAAGTGAACGCAAGCGGGACTGTATTGCCGATACTGAAGGCGTGCCCAAGGCTTGTGGCGACGATCACATTGCCGCCGGTGTAAGTGTAAGTCAGCGCCTGCGTGTGGGTGAACTGGTTCGCCTGCGGGATATTGACGAAAGTGCCGCCGTTGAAATTCCACTGAAGCCGGCACCGCGCGTCGCCCGTGGTCTCCACGTGATTCACGACCATGCGATAGCGCTGGGCCGGGCTGGCGGGCACAACGAGCGCGATTGAGGCGCTCTGTTTGAATGTCCCAACCGTGTCCGCTCCCGGAGTATTCCAATTGTGCTCCACGATTTGCACCAATCCGGCTCCGGTATCCAAGAGCACCTGCGCTTTGTCGTCTGCATCGAGCTGGAAGACATAGTTTCCAGCAGCGCCGGGGCTCAGATAGGTCTCCCAACTTGCAGAATAGTTGTCAGGCGAGTTGTTCGGGAGGATCACAGCGCCGTTGGGCGTGCCATACTGCCAGTCAAAATTGACCGTCGAATCCAGCCGCTCAACGGCCGCAGGATGCGTGAAGGACTGGATGCTGAAGCTGCAGTTCCCATTCGTGGAGGTAGTCCCAGAGAAAGAATTCCCCGAAGTCAAAGCCACCGTGAAAGTGGACGCCGTCACCGCGGTCACCGGGTAGGGAAGGTTATTGAAGGTCGCATTATTCAGGCTGCCGTTCCCGGACGTAAAGGTCAGCTTCACTTGAGTCCCCACAGCCAACCCCGGAATAGTGGACCCCATGTAGGTCACCACGGCGGAGCCATTGGTCGTCGGGCTCGCAGAGCGCGTAAAAACATACATGCCCGCCTGCCCGAAATTCGCGGCATCAGCGAACGTGCCACTGGACGTGTCATAATACCGCCCAAGCAGGCCTGTGCCGGAGGCAACGGTGGAGGGATTGATAATGACCGTCGCCGCAGTCTGCGAACCGAGCGTGTATTGTTGCCCGACAGCAGGAGCGCCGAGCGTGGCCGTCACAGAACGACTGCCCTTCACGGTCGCCTGGGTCACCGGATTGACGGCAATATCCTGCGACATCGCTCCGCGTGCAGTGAATGCCACCGCTGGGCTGGACGGGAACAAGGTGTAATCGGTACCGGCTACCGCGGTGCTGCCGGCGACGGCGTAATTCACCGTGATCGGGAAAAGATTGATCGTCCGCTCGACCGTTAGAGTGCCCTGCTGCGGCCCGTCTTCGGAAGCGAAAGAATCCGTCGCCTTGATGGTGACCAGATTCGGACGCGGCGTCAGCGGATTTCCATTCAGGTAAAGCTGCCCTGTGATATAGGCGTAGTCGCTCGTGCCAGTCACCGTCTGCGCGAGATTCGGATTCAGCGTCACGGCATTTTCCGCCCAGTCACCCACCCCGTCACCATCCGTGTCGATATCCTGAACCAAAATCCGGAAGAAATTATTCGTCACGCTGTTGCTTATCCTTGCGAAGGTCAGCGTTTTGGCTGCACCGGTGCCATTCCACAAAATTGCTGGCGAGACTGGGGTAAACGCCCCGGCCAAAGAAGCGGCCCCCTGGACCACATAGTTCTTCCCGTTCTCTGTCGGAAAGGTGATGGAGACATTGGCTCCAGAAAGTGTGATGCTGGTGATCTTCACGACCGATCCTGCCGAGAACGGATTCGTCCCCGCAGCAATCTCGTCCTTGTTCAGGATGCCGTCGCCATCGGAGTCCGAATTGAGCCAGACGTTGTCCGCCAATTGCGCATCGGTCACGCCGTATTTCAGTTTCCAAACATGCTGGGTGAGGACGTTATCCGCGACCGCATGCGCTCGCGATGCGAGAGCGAAAAAGGCGGATGCAGCGAAGGCGAGCACTGAAAGTGTGCGGCGGAAGGTGTGTTGAAACGGGATGCTCATACGCGACGGGGAATCAGAATGTTGACGAGGAAACGACTGGCGGAGGGGTTCCTGCATTGAAGCAGGCTGTGCAAAAATGGACCTTTTGGAGGTACTTTACGAACATGGATGATGTCCGGCCTTCCTACAACAACTAGTTCGTGAAAAAGTTGTGTGACTCCTTCCGAAAATTGCGCCACGGAAAGGCGCTCCGCCTGCTGGCGCGTGCCTCGGAAGCCACCGCCTTCTTGCATTCGCGATGCACCTCTGGATAGTTCGTGCCATGAAATCCCCCACCCTGCGCGCGCTGGCGCTCGCATTTCTCCTCCTCGGATCGGTGCCCGCAGTGCTCCGGGCAGATCCGCCGGTGCCGCGCAGTCTGATGGAACCGAAAAACGCGCCCGAGGCATGGAACATCATCCGGCTTGCGACCACGAATGTGGAGCGGCTCTTCGAGGAGGATCGTGTCACCGAAATTCCGGTGCAGCTTTCATTCATCGCTCCCGCGGTGCGGACTCTGATCCGCTCGGCCACGACTGCCGAGGCCATTGCAAACGTGGAACTCCAGGGAAAACGTGCCATCGGGTGGCTCGCCGTCATCGCACGTGCCGCGGGGGAAAAAAACACCCCCAGCGCCAAGGAGAACTACGGGAAACTGCGCTTCCTCCTCGATGAAATGGCGAGGCATTTTGATCCGAAGGACGTGAAGGCGGAAATCTATTTCTGCCCCATGCATTCGGACTTCGTCGCGCAGGACCCGAAGACTCCTTGCGGCAAGTGCGCCATGGATCTGCTTGTGCGGCGAATCCCATACAGCTTCGTCTATGCGAAGCCCGGCGAACCCTCCATCCGCCTCACCGCCACGCCGAACGGCCCGGTGGTGGCGGGAAAAAAACTCGAAGTGACCATCCGTATGGAGCGCGGCGACAAGTCGCCCGTAAAGCCCAATGACCTGATGGTGATCCACACCGAGCCGATCCACCTTCTCATCGAGGAACCCGGCCTCTCGGACTACCATCACGAACTTCCAAAGCCGACCAAGACACCTGGCGAGTATGCGTTCTCTTTCATCCCGCAAAAATCGGCACCGTACCGCATCTGGGCGGACATCGTGCCGGTCGCGACCGGAGTGCAGGAGCTGCCCTTTGCCGATCTACCCTCGGACGGGAAACCGGATGCCGTCCAGAATACCGCGACGCAAATGGAATCCACGGTGGACGGCTTTCACTTCAAACTCGATCTCGGAGGAGGCAACGAAACGCCGCCGAAAGCCCGGACCGCGCGGGGAATGACGGTGACGGTGACCGATGCCGCCGGTGCGCCCGTCCATGCGCTGGAACCGGTGATGAACGCCTTCGCCCATCTTGTCGGCTTCTACGGCGACAGGCAGACGATTGTTCATGTTCACCCGAGCGGCGGCGACGTGCTGAGCAGCGAAGCACGCGGAGGCCCCGCCCTGAGTTTCGTCTTCTTCCCGCCAAAGCCGGGCTTCGTCCGCCTCTACTGCCAAGTCAGCATCGGAGGGAAAATGCGCTTCGCCTCCTTCAATGTGAACGTGGCGGAATAAAGGGTGGGCAGCCATCCGGCCACCCGGCCACCCTTTCGCGCTTCCTTTTCCGATCAGTGCGCGAGGATGTCGTCGTCGGTCCACATTGTCCGATCGGGACCTGCAGAGCGGATCTCCATGCTCGTCCTCGACATCTGATGGAAAAAGAGCGGCGTGCCCCACCGGTCCACCAATTCACCCTCGCCGTTCAAAGATTGATTCTCCGGTGGGCCGAGACGAGCGCCCTTAGGATTTCCACCCATCACAGCTTTCATAATTTCGGAATTCGTGCCTGTGGGATTCTCTCCCATGCTCGTGCGGAAATCCCGGAGCATGAGCGTCACCTTGTCGAGGTCCAGAACAACGGCCTCTCGCTGTTCAGCAGTCGCCGGAGGATTCGCACTCTGCGACGTCATCGCGCCACCAGGATTCGGATGAATCCCCACGGATGAAGGTGGTCCCACGCCGGACACCGGAACCTGCGGCGCTCCAGCCACAGCAGGCCGCGGATCAGGTATGCTCTTGGTGACGGGGTTCGCCACTTTCTCACTGGATGAAGGAGCTGAGATTCCGGCCGGCTCGACTTTCGCAAGCGTGGTATCAGACATCGCAGGAATGCTGCCAGGCTTGTCCAATACCGGTGCGGCCGGGTTTTGGACAGCCGGGGGCTCCCGATGAAACTCCATGGCGAGGAAGATCGCCCCGGCGGCGATGGCAATTGCGGCGAGAAGCGTCGCGACCCGCAGTTTTACGGACATCAGAACGATCGAGCGCTACGCCATGAATCCCATATAACCGCCGGCATAGGTGCCCGGGAAACGGGTGAGATTTGGGAAGACCGAGTTGATATTCGTGCTGCTCACGCCGAGCCATTTCGACAGCGTAGCGGCATATTGATCCACAGAGGTCGTGGGAATCCAGCGACCGGTGCTCGTATCGTCCGGCCCGCCGACGGTGAGGGTCGGGAACTTGCCATACGTCTGCCGGCCATTCACGGCTCCGCCGACGATAAGCTGGTGCGTGCCCCAGCCGTGGTCACTTCCGAGACCGTTCGACGGGAAGGTGCGACCGAAATCGCTCGCGGTGAAAGTGGTCACGCGATTGACGAAACTCGTATCGCCATAGGTGATACCGATCTGCTTCATCGCCTTCTGGAAGGCCCAGATGCACTGGCTGACTTCCGAAAGCAGATTCGCATGGGATCCGACGACCACCTGCGCGTTGGTATTCGTCGCCGCACCGGAATTGCCAGTCTGCCCGGTGTGCGTGTCATAACCGCCCGCCTGGACGAAGAAGATCTGGCGCTTCATGCCCAAGCCACCGTTCACTCCGGCAGCACGCTGGCTAGCCTCGATGATCTGCGCGACCATCTTGAACTGCTGCATGAGCCCCGAAGTAAAGTTGGAGCCGCCGTTGGGAGTGATCACGCGGAAGTCGTTTAAAGGATCCTTGCTCCAGTTCGCACGCGTCGTCCAATAGGACACCATCTGCGATTGGCCAAGACCGCTGCTCAAGGAAGCTCCGGTGGCGATGGTATTGTCGAGCGCCTTTGCATAATTGGACGTGAAGAAATTCGGCAAAGCCTTGTCCGTGCTCAGAATCGCTTTGAGCGCGGCATCCCGTGCCGTGGTCGCGGTCGAGGGATTTGCGGGATTCGAGAGCGAGACGACCCCGCCGGTGCCCACCGAATATTGCTGGGCCATGTTGCCCACCTCAAAGGTGTTCGTGCCAGTCAGCGTGATGCAGGTGGAAAGGATATCCAGCGCACCATTCTGCGGGTTGAAAGAGTGCATGAGATCGGCCATGCGTCCACCCCATCCCGTGGCTGGCGGCTGATCCGGGATGGATGTCTGCCACTGAGTGACTTGATCGGCGTGCGAGAAGAGCTGCGGCGGCTTCTGGACGGAATTGGCGACATACTGCGCCTTCGTCATCGGGAACACCAGCGGCCCTGCATTGAATACCGTGGCTACCTTGCCGAGGTCGTTGAAACCAGCCGTCTGGTTAAACATCTCACCGAGTTCAAACATGCCCGGATGAATGCCATATTCATGGCCCGCGGTGTCGATGTAGTTTCCACCCGCCGCCTTTGTGAAAGCGCGCGCAGTGGCTCCGCTCCCATCGGCGGTCGGGATCGCGAGCACCGGAGTGCGGATGTTCGCGTAGTTCGCATACTCCCCGGCCACTATGGGGATGATGACGTTGTTCGAATCATTGCCGCCTGCCAGGAAAAGGCAGATGAGCGCCTTGTAGTCCGAGTATGGACCTTGCGCCAGCGCGGCATTGATGAAGTGGAGGTCGCGGAGGCAGTTGCCCATCGCCGCCGTGCCGAGCGCGGCACATGCGGCGTTGCGGATGAATCCGCGGCGGTTTGTTAGAAGGCTATCGGGTTTCATGGGGTGGACTATTTCTGAACTGCGTATTCCGCAGAGGTGATGATGAGGTGAATGATGGCCCGCACCCGGTCGCGCATCTGCTGATTGCTAGGGGTCGTCGGATAGTTCATCGGGAAGTTGCCGATTGCGGCACCCGTCAGGATCAGGCCGGTGCTGTTCGAGAAGTTCACCGGGACGGTGAACGTATTTGCCGTGGCGTTGCTCACGGTGAAAGTGGCATTGATCGTGGCGCTGAATGTGCCACCGCTCACGCCGTAGATATTCACAAGGTTGCCATTCACCAGACCGTGGTTCGGAACCGTGAATGTGCAGGGGTTCCCAGTGGCGATGGCGGTGATGGCCTTGCCAGATACGAAGTTCTTGATCGTCGCCTTCGTAGCCGTCTCCAACGGAGCGCCGACGAGGGTGTTGGCGAGTTCATCAATCAGGCCATCGATGCCAGTGTCTCTCGCCTTTGCGAGGGTCATGTAACTGCCGATATCCAGAACGACACTGCCACCGCCATTATTGAAGCTGCTCAAGCCGTTCAGATTTCCGTTTCCGCCGCCGGTGCCGATGATCAGGTTCGTCAGGCTGTTGGTCAGGTTCGAGATGTTCGTGTCGGTCGTGAGTTGGAACTCAGGGGAATCAATCCCGTTGTTCGCCAGCGTCCCGGGGAACTTGTAGTCGGGGAAGAAGTAGTTGAACACGGTCGGCGCGTTCAACGGTGATTGCGTGAGCGAGCCTTCCGTCGAACCAAGGTTGAACGTGCTCTGGTTGATGCCCACGACTCCCGAGCGTCCCATCGGCGGTGCCACCAGCGGGTAAATGGTGATGCCGTTGTTCGAGCCAGAAGGTTTGGGATACGTTCCCAAGCTGGACGAGACAGGGAGGTAGGATGTCTGGAAATGATCCTCATCCACCGGCAGGATTCCGCTCCCAGTAATAGGTGCACTGATGATGTATTCAGCATCCGTGACTGGAGAACCCACGACAGGCACATCCACCCAGACGTGAGCACCCGTCAGCAGGTTGTGATTCACGTTGCAGTTGTATTGGACCACGTTGTTGCTGCTGACCGGCGAGTAACTCGTCGAAATTTTCGGCACGATGACATTGCCAGAGCGCCCCCCAGTCGGCGTGTCAACCGTCTGGACCGTGAAGGATGTGGTCCCATTGGTTGACTGAACGTCATAGATTCCGTCTGCAGCCAGCGTTCCCAGATTGCTGGCTATCACCGTTGGCGCAATCGTGGGGGCTGTCGTGCAACTCGTGGGGACCGTGAAGCTCGTGGCATCAATCACAGTAACAAGAAATGTGCTATTGATAGCTGTCCCAACGAAGGTGCCTCCGCTGACGCCAGAGATCGTGACCGAATCGCCCGTGGTTAATCCGTGGGCACCAGAGGTGGTGACCGTGCACGGATTGCCTGTTGAGATGGAAGCGATTGAGGGCTTCGTGTAATTTGAAAAAACAGTGAAGTGAGTGGGGTCCACCACCGTGACCGTATAGACACCATTGATACTGGGCGTGGCAGTGCCGATGCTCGGCACACCTGCCATCGTGACCGAATCCCCGGTGGTCAATCCATGCGCTGCAGCCGTCGTGACGGTGCATGTGGCGGGACTTCCGGTGGATGCAGAGACGCCAGCGACAGTGGCTGTCGTATTCAGCGTCAGGAAGTCGAGATATACCTTGCTCTTCAGCGTGGTCGTCCCGCTGTTCGGCACTGGAATGGCGACATTGGTCTGGGGTCCACCGGTGTTGACGGTCATCACGTTCGTGCCCGCCACCTGCGAGTAGGTCACATTGACCATGCCCGTAGCGGTCACATCGAGCGTATTGCCGCCGACGATGTTTCCGGTGTTCGGGGTGGATGGCGAAGCGCAACTCGATGCGATCATGAAGGAGGAGGGGGTGACAATCGTCACCGGGAAGGTGCCGTTGATGGTCGGGGTAAATGAGCCGCCAGAGACGCCCCCGATAGTCACACTGTCGCCATTGATCAGGCCATGCGGCACCTGAGTGGTGACGATGCAGGGATTACTAGTTTCGCGCCACGTGGTGTAGCTGGTCGGCGGCGAGGTGCAACTGACTCCCGTGACCGTGAACGTGTTTGCACCGGTATTCACGACCGTGAGGTTCGTGGCATTGATGGATCCCACGAAAGCACCACCGTTGACGCCATTGATCGTGACGCCGGTCACGGTGCCAGCAGCTAGGCCATGAGGTGCCACTGTGGTGACGGTGCAGGGATTACCCACCGTGACGGATGCGACCTGAAATGCCGTGGTCGTATTGATCGGAAGGGTGAAGGTGTTCGGGCCCGTCTGTGTGGCCGTCGGTGCGCCGTTGATAATGCTGCCGTTGAAGACTCCGGAAATGCCGAAGGGCCACACGACATTCGTCGGCCCGGGCAAACCATGTGGCTGCAACGTGGTGATCACCGTCGGATTTCCCGTTCCGACGGACACAATATCGAGGTGCGTCGCGGCGATGGGCAGCGAGGCGCCGATGCCGTAATTGGTGCTCGTGGGATTCGTATAAGGACTCGGCGGGACTGTGCTCGTGTAGTTGCCTTGGAAATTCAATGCCACTGTGAAGCCGGCACTGAAATCATTTGGGGCTGATGTCACGACGCGAAGCTTGTTGGCATTGATGCCCGTCAACTGCGTGTAGGTCCCGGTATAAGGCACTGCCGGGAAAGCACGGGCCGCCGCGGTGAGGCGAAGCATCGGCTCACGCTGTTTTCCAAAGGCCACATTCGAGGAAGCGGAGGCGTAGCTGCGCGCTTCGCCATCCAACAGGATCTGCTTCACGACCGCGACCAGGTCGCCACGCACTCCGGAGCCATTGTTTTTCCATTTCTGGACAACACGATAGACGTATCCAGGGCTTGGATCGCTCGTGACGAGGCGCTGGATCAATTGGCGGCAGATGTACGGCGGGACATTGTCGTTGTTGCAGATGTTATCGATCGCTCGGTCAAGTTCCGTGAGACCGTATTGATCATACGGATGCGGCAAGGTAGTCCCGGCGTTGTCGGCCTGCGAGCCCGTCACTGGTGCGATCGCAGTGCCGGTGTAAGTAGCCGGCGTCACATTTGCACCTGTGACCGCGGCATTCGTATAGGCCGTCGGTGCGACGGTGCAGTTGATGCTCGATGCGATGGAGGTGCCGACATTGAACGTCGTGGGCGAGGCGACATTGGTGACCACCAGCATCGAATTGATGGGCGAACTGAACGTCCCGGCAGTGACGTTTGCAATCCGCACCGAATCCCCCACCTTCAAACCATGAACCGTGGCGGTCGTGACTACGCATGGGGACGCGACTGAAATGCTGCTGAGGGTCACGCGAGGAGTCATGCCGGTGGCCGCCGGATTGACCACGTTGTTGAGCAGGAACTTCGAGTTGATGAAGTCATGCTGAGTCGGAACCAGAGCCATCGCGTTCAGATAGTCGGCACCGGGGCCAAAGTTGGACGGAAGACGGCCGCTGGCCTGATTCGGCTGCGCATAATTCCAGCCAGTGAGCAGCGACGCCATGCCCAGGATCGTCGGCTGTGTGTAGGTGGGAACCAGGCCGGCATTGGAATCCAATACGAGTTTTCCATCATCCCACACGCGGTTCAGGCCGACCGAGAAGAGCTGCATGATTTCACGACCGTAGTTCTCATTCGGGTGACGGCCGATGGTCAGGTCTTCCTTCTGGTTGCCACGCATGTCGAGGTAGAGGCCCATCGCGGGAGTGAGGGTCGCACTCTTAAGCACGCCGCGGAAATTGCCGCTGTCTGGCAGGCCGGAAGTCGGCAGGCAGTAGTCCACGAGATTGTCGTAGTAGTCTGCGATGACCTGTCCGTTGAACTGGAGTGGTCCCGAATTGTTGTTCCACGATACGACCAAAATCTCACTCAGCGAAAACGCAAGGCGCTGGCGAAGCTGATCCTGACCCGTGATTGAATACTTCCACCATGCATCAGTGAAGAGATTGGTCGGATACGGCGTGTTAATGTCCGCCGTCAGGCCGGCGACGACGTCATTGGAGGTGCGGCTAGTTGCCTTGGTGAGCTGATCGGTGATCCAAGCATTGAAGCCGTTCGCCTTTACATACGCCAAATCCGCGGGGCTCGTACCGAAGGTCGCCTGATTCAGGAAACGGGCGGCGTGTGCATCCGTTGTGGCATTGTCGGTCGCGGGCGGCTCAGCATAGACGGATGAATCCGGAGGAGTCTGCGATCCATCCACCAAGGTCAGGTTGCCCCGGATTTCACCGGCACCAAAATTGACTGAGTGGATATTCAGATAGATTTTTCCCTGCGTGATGGCATCCCGGATCTGCTGAACCGAGGTAAAGGTACCAACTGTCGAAAAATCCCAGATGTAGCCGCCATCCGCAGTCCTCAACTCCGGATGAAAGGAGTCGATGTCGTCAATATCGAAGACGATTTCGCCGGCAGGGTGCACATCGAACGCATCGGTATGCAAGTGATACGCAGTCCGGGGTGATGTGAGGTTCTGGTAATTGAAATGCAGGATGGCCTGAGACTGCGCGGCATTGACTTGAAGGTTCGCGGAGCCGCTTGCCTTCGTGCCTGCCGCGCCCTGCGGCCCAAGGTTCGCCGCATAGAGCTTCCCGGTGGATGGAGTCACTGGCGGATAGTCATACGGCTGGAAAATGTAGCTGGGCACCGTGCCGCTGAAGGCGTAGCCCTGCAGGGCGGCGCCGCCGTTCGGAATCAATGGCGTCACGCCAGTCGGGTTCACGTCGCCAGTCACTGAAGGGACCGTGCCGATGTCGTCCTGGCACCAGCCCATCTGCACGTAATCATCCGCATCGGTCCCGGTATTCTGAAGAACGTCGAAGTAGTACTTTTTCCCAGCCACCAAAGAAAGCCACTGGGTCTTCTGAGTGACGGAAGTATTCCACGTCAGCTTCCCAGTGCTTGCAGCCACGGTGGCGCGCTGGACGCGGTTCACAAATTCCGAATCATTCGAGATCCACAGCTCTGCGGTATTATTCGCCGCGAGCCAGAAATAATAATTCCCGGTCTTTGGCGGGACGATGTATCCGCGCAGCCGCCGTGATACGTTGTTCCCGTAGTTCGTATCGTCGTTGAGGGACGAGATCGCGCCATCTGCAGTGATCGTATTTCCAACAAGGGTTTCACGCGTCACGCTCCCGGTCGGGAAAATGGTGAAAGTGATGACTGAACCTCCCGTCACCGTTGCAGCGGCGGTATTCAGCGCGTTGACGGCGACATTGTAGGTACCGGCGGCGGTGGGTGTGCCAGAGATAATGCCAGTCGCTGCATTCAAGGAGAGCCCCGGAGGCAATGAACCGCTGTTGACATCAAGCGCGTAGGTGAGTGCGCCGCCGATGTTTGGCGTGCTGATGCTCATCGTGAACGGCGTGTTCTCATATCCGACGGCCGTGAGGTTATTGGTGACCGCCGTCAGCTTTTGGGCCAGCGAAGGCGCCGGGAATAGCCGACCCTGCGGGATGATCTGCTTCGGCTGGCTGGCGCTCCACCAGTAAAGGCGAGCCTCGGCGGTGCCGGCACTATTCCAGTAGTCGATCTGGATGTCATAAAGCACGCCAGCCGTAAGATTGATCGTGTTGACGTAGTCGGTTGCGCCCTGAGTCAACCATCGATCGATGAGCAGGACTCCGTTCACCCACACCTTCGCGCTGTCATCGCTGCGGAAATCAATGAAGTAGGGTTCCGAATACTGCGGCAGGATCTGGCCAGTCCACCGCACTGAAAATGCACCACTGGTGGATACTGGCACCATTCCCGTAGGCCCTGCCGTCGTTCCCCAGCCATTCAAGCCATTGACGAAATCCACCGTGGCATCCGTGCGCGACATGTTCGCGGTGCCACCAAAGATGGTGGTGGCTTGGTTCGGACTATAGGTTGCACTCGATGTGTTGAAATACTTCGCCGTTAATCCAGTCCCATTTGCCGCCCCGGCCGGATTGATCACCACACTGCCGCTCGATGCAGAACCCAAAGTGTAGCCGGTGCCCGCCATGGCCTTCACGATCGCGGTCGCATTCGTGCGCCGACCGGTGTTAAACTTCGGATTAATGGTCAGGACGGACTGCGTCACCTTTGGGTCGTTGAAAACAACAGTGCTGTTGATCGCGTCGTAGTCGGTTCCTTCCGCGGCCGTACCCAGCTTTTGAAGGCTGACCGTGATATTGGGCGCTATCAGCGAGCCGAGCTTAGCCAGCCCCCGCGAAACCGTAACTGAGCCCACCTCGACCGGCGCGGTGAGTGCATCGGCCGGCTGCGTGGCGTTGGATTTTGTCGCAGTCACCGTTACCTGATTGAGCAATGCGACGCTCGCCGAGAGCGCGGTGCCGTCCAGCGTTCTGCCGTCCGTCATCGCCGCGTTGGGATTGTAGCCCGCGATTTTCTCCGACCAGTCGCTCATGCCATCGGCATCCGTATCCTTGTCATCCACGATGACGCGGTAAAACGTTCCCGCGGCATAAGTCAGCACGATCTGCCCCGCGGCACCGGTTCCGACCAGCTCCGACGGAGTCTGCGTCGCGACAGTCCAGCTCGGAGTGGAAAGCGAAGTGGTCGTCTGGACCCGATAGCGTTTTCCGTCTTCGGTCGGGAACTGGATCGTTACATTTCCACCAGTCTTGCTGATGCTCGAAATCTTGATCGTCTTGCTCGCACTGAACGGATCGGTGCCGGCTGCAAGCTCGTCGATGTTCTTGATTCCGTCGCCGTCATCATCGGCATTGAGCCAGACCGAATCGTTGATTTGCGCATCCGAGACGTGATACTTCATCTGCCAGACAGACTTGTTCACGCTCGCCATGTCCGCGTTCGCGGGACTTGCGAAGCCGAGGATGAAGGTCGCGATCGCGGAAAGTCCCCCGATGACCCCAAAATGGTGACGCAGGCTTCGGGTAGGAGGAAACGGTGTGTTCATACGCTGGGACGAGGAGGCTCTCATGGATTGCATGGGGAGATTTGGATTAGCGGTTTGGCACCGAAAGTCCGGCACCGGGGGAAGTAAAATGGGGGGATACGCTCTCGCGTATTTTTATCATCTTTAGACAATCGCGCCAACCACACAAGCAAAAGCTCAACGGATGAACAGTAATTCATCGGGCATTCAATCCTCACTCTAGCGCAGGGCAAGCTCACCCTGCGCCGATAAATGTTTCGCTCGCAACCGGCGCAGTCTTGCTTCACCAAGCCCGGATGATTCTCCCACGACTCGCATCCCTCGCCGCCCTCCTCATCGCAGCAATCTCCAGCGCCAAGGCTGCGCATCCATTTCTGTGCTGCGACTACAATGGCGGAAAAATCGCCCAGGTCGCAGCGGATGGGAAGATCGAGTGGGAATACCCGTGCAAAAGCCCGCAGGACATCTGGCGGCTGCCAAATGGGAATACCCTTTTCTGCTTCGTGAGTGGCGCGATCGAGCTCACGCCTGACCAGAAGATCGCTTGGGAATACAGGGCACCGACGGATGTGAAAGTGGAAGTCCACTCGTGCCAGCCGCTGCCGGACGGGAAGGTGATGCTCGTCGAGGGTGGCACCAGCCGAATCATCGAGGTCGGGCGCGACGGGAAAATCACGAAGGAAATCAAACTCACGACCGCGCCCGAGGTGAAGCTGCACAACCAGTTTCGCGGCACGCGAAAGCTCGCAAACGGGCACTACATGGTGACCTTCAAGGGCGAGGGAAAAATCGTGGAGATCGACGGCGACGGCAAAGTCCTGCATGAAACCAAAGTCCCCGGCGACCCGCACGGCGCGTGGATCCTGCCGGACGGACACCTGCTCGTCACGTGCGGCGACGGACACAAGGTCATCGAGCTGGATGCTCAGGGCAAGGTCGTCTGGGAGCTGAACGAAAACGACCTCCCGGGCAATCCGCTCCGCCTGATGGCCGGCGCGCAGCGGCTCCCAAATGGCAACACGATCCTCTGCGTTTATCTCGGCCACGGGCACATCGGCGAACAGCCAATGGCCATCGAAGTCACGCGGGATAAAAAGGTCGTCTGGGAATTCGCCGACCACGCGCATTTCAAGACGATCAACCAGATCCAGCTTCTCGACATCCCCGGCGACGTGACGAAGGGCGAAATCATTCGGTGACTGATTTCCGTCATTAAAACAAAGTCGTCCCACTCAAGCTTTCAACCTACCCGCCAGCACGGCGCAAAGTCCTTCTGATTTGAGTGGTTTCGATCATATATCACACCCATGACTCCCCGCACTTCATCATTTCTTGCAGCATTCGCTGCACTGGCCTGCCCTATTTTTGCTGTAGATAAGACGCAATATAATAGAGACTTACGCACCGTCTCCACGGCAAAGACGGCCACCATCGAGAAGACCAGTTCCACATCTGGCGGGCGCCCCGGCTATCTCGGCATAGAATTCGCGAACAGCGACTCCGCCGCACCGGTCGTTTCGGGAATTGCACCCGGTTCGCCTGCGGAGACCGCCGGAGTCCAGATCGGTGACGGCATTGCAAAAATCGGCACGACGGCCACGCCCAGCGCCGCCGTGCTCAGAGAGACCCTCCAGTCGCTCGGCGAAAATGCCACCGAGGAAATCCACCTCACCCGCCAAGGCAGGTCCCTCGCCCTTAACGTGACGCTCGCCGCCGCCAGCCGCCCGAAAGTCCTCCCGGAGCGCCAGCCTATCCTCGGCTTCCGCCTGTCGGATCGCACCGATGGCGACGGCCTGATCGCCAAAACCATTCTGAATGCCTCGCCCGCAGCCCGCGGCGGAATGAAAGCCGGTGACATTTTGCTAAAAATCGACGGCTCGCCGATCCGCACGTCATTCGACATCAGCATCGCGCTCGCCGACCACAAGCCCGGCGACAAGGTGAAACTCACCCTCCTGCGCGACAGCAAAGAGACCGAACTCGACTACGCGCTGCTCGCCGCCGCCGCGGACGACTCCGCCGTCGGCCCCGCGCGCAACATTTGGAAAAAAGACACGTTCAAGCTCGGCATCATCTGCGTCGAGTTCCCCGACGTGCCGCATAACGAAAAGATCACCGTCGCAAGCTGGACCGATTCCATTTTTAGCCAAGGCACCTACCGCGGCAAAAACAGCGCCACTGGCCAGCCCGTCTTCGGCAGCTTCAACGACTACTACAGGGAAGTATCCTGCGGCGCATTTCATGCCGAAGGCAAAGTTTTCGACTGGGTGAAAGCCGGGAAAAAGCGTGCCGACTACAATCAAGGCACGAACCCCACGATGAAAGCCGTTCTGCTCAACGAGGCCATGGATCTCATCCTCGCCCGCGACGGCAAGGAAGCGCTCGACGGCTACGACGGCTTCTTTTTCCTCTACGCCGGCGAGCGTTTCCCGACGACAAACCGCGGCAGCCTCTACTGGCCGCACCGCTCGAATTTCCAACGCAAAACCAAGGACCACGAAGGCAGGGACAAGGAGGTGCGCACCTCGTATTTCATCTGCCCCGAAGGCGGCAAGACGATGACGGGCATCAGCGTCTTCTGCCACGAATTCGGACACATGCTCGGCCTGCCCGACCTCTACGCGCGCCCGGAAAATCCCGGCAGCGAAGGCGTCGGCGTGTGGTGCCTCATGGCGAATGAACTCGGCAAAGGCCGCCCGCAACACATGTCCGCATGGTGCAAGGAAAAGCTCGGCTGGCTGAAGCCCGCGGTCATCGACCCAACGGATAAGCAGAGCCTCATCCTCGCACCAGTCGAGAGCAGCGCGACCGAGTGCTTCAAGGTGCTCATCCGCCGCGACGCGAGCGAGTATCTGCTCTTGGAAAATCGCCAGCAGCGGGACTTCGACACCGGCCTCCCCGCCGCGGGCCTCCTCATCTGGCGCGTCGTGGGCGACCACCCGATCCTGGAGGAATCCCACGGCATCGAAGGCCCGGTCGGCCCGCGCGTCTTCCTGAACTCCATCCCCTACCCCAGTCCGTCGAACCACGCATTCACGCCCGACACGCGCCCGTCGTCGCGCTCCCTCCTCGGCGGCGGGCTCCCCGTCCACATCAATGACATTCGCCTGCTCCCCGATGGTCGGATCACTTTCACCATCGGACACAGCTATCAGTAACTCCCGGCCCAAACGCGAATCTTTGCGCAGTTTCGCGCGAAAATCGTATTCACACTTGCACCCGGAAGGCAGACCGGGAAATGTCACTTCTTCGTTTCCACGCAGGGACACGCGCCTTCGCGCTGGGTTTCACTTAAAACATCACGCCACACTTTTCACATCATGCCCGTTGTCGCCAAAGGTCTCGAAGGAATCATCGCCAACTCCACCCGCCTCTCCGATGTGCTCGGCGACATCGGCCAGCTCATCTACGCGGGCTACGACATCAATGAACTCGCGGGAAAAGTTTCATTCGAGGAAGTCGTCCACCTCCTCTGGTACGGCGAACTCCCGAATTGGCGCCAGCTCAATACGCTGACCGACACACTGCGCGCACACCGCGATCTCCCGCAGGGCGTCGTAGATTTCATCAACGCCGCGCCGAAGGACGCGAACCCGATGGACGTCATCCGCACCGCCGTCTCCATGCTCGGCCTCTACGATCACCACGCCGACGACACCTCCGTGGATCGCAACCGCGAGCGCGCCGTGAGCATCACCTCGCGCATCTCCGTCATCGCCGCGCAATACCACCGCGCGCGCACCGGCAAGCCGCTCCTCCCCGTCCGCAAGGATCTCGGCGAGGCCGCGCACTTCCTCTACCTGCTAACCGGCGAGGAGCCGAGCGCCGAGGCCGTGAGCACGCTCGACGTCGCCTACGTCCTGCACGCCGACCACGGCATGAATGCGAGCACGTTCAGCGCGCGCGTCACCATCGCCACGCTCAGCGACATGTATTCCGCGATCACGTCCGCCATCGGCACGCTCAAAGGCCCGCTGCACGGCGGCGCAAACGAGGGCGTCATCCACATGCTCCAGGAAATCGGCAGCGAGGCGAACGTGGACGCGTGGGTGGAAAACGCGCTCGCGCAGAAAAAGAAAATCATGGGCATCGGCCACCGCGTTTACAAAGTGCTCGACCCGCGCGCGCCGCACCTCCGCGCCATGGCCATCAAGCTCACCGAAAAAGCGGGCGACCCGAAATGGCTCCGCATGAGCGAGCGCATCGCCACCATCATGAAGGAAAAGAAGGGGCTGAATGCGAACGTGGATTTCTACAGCGCCACCGTCTATTACTCGCTCGGCCTGCCCACGGACATGTTCACGCCCATCTTCGCCATCGCGCGCACCGCAGGCTGGACCGGCCACGTCCTCGAGCAGCTCGCCGACAACCGCCTCTACCGCCCCCTCAGCGAATACACCGGCCCCGCCGTCGGCAAAAAAGTCACGCCCATCGCGCTGCGGGAGTAGCATGGAGCGCCGCCCGTCCCGGCGGCCACCCAGCAACATGCGGAGCATCACATTTTTTCCCGAATAGCACGCTGGGAAACGAGGCCCGGCGCTTGAAGAACGACGGCAGCGAGGTAGCGTGCGGAATGACTCCCCGCAAACGTGAGGTTGGTTTGACTTTGCTTGGCGTGCTGGTTGTCCTCGGCATTCTCGCTGTGCTGCTGGGATTGATATTCCCGGTTAGCACCGGTGGAAATCGTAACAGCGCCCGACGACAGGTAGCGCAGGTCACAGTGCGAAATATCGTGGCTGCCCTCAAATGTTACCACACCGACTACGGCCATTTTCCTGAGATCGTGAAGCCGCTGCCGAATGGCAAGAGGATGTTCTGCATCGGCGACCCGGCCTGCAAAATCAGCGACGGATCGAACAGCCTGCTCTTCGATGTGCTCCGCGACATCCCGCGCGGCGCGAATGCAAACCACGCCCTGAATCCGCATCACCAGAAATATTTTGAGATGGGCAAGGCGAAGGATCCGAAGAATCCACGCGATGGCTTTGCCGACGGAGCCGAATATCCCACCGCGCTGCAAGGTTGCCTCCTCGACCCGTGGGGCGTGCAGTATTGCATCGTCTTCACGATGGACGACTCCGGCACGCTCGACCTGAGCGCCGTGTATTCCGATCTCGCCGGGCCGGAGCATCTCATCCGCCAGCCCGTCGTCGCATTCTCACTCGGCAAGGACGGCAAACCCGGCGGCAACGGCTACGAGGGAAAACTTCTCAAGCCCAATGCCACCGAACCGCCCGAGGACACCGTTTCATGGCAATGGTAAGAGCTTGGACACCGCCTCATTGAGATTGGAGTGGTTTTGGTAAAGGCCGTGGTTGCGAAGCAAGGAGCCGGGGCGCCCTCGCCCCGAGGATAAACTTGGGGCGAGGGCGCCCCGGCTCCTTGGAAAAATGGCCACTCATTTTGCGAACCAACCTTGGACAATCAGAGTGCGCCAAATTCCTCACCGACTGCACGCGCTCTTACCGCAGCTTCGTTTTTCCCGTGAACACACTGCCGCAATTGCGAGGGGTCGCAGACTATCCGCCTACACCGTCTCCCCGCCGTCCTTCTCGTCTTTTTCCTTCCGCTCGTCCTTGCCGCGCTCGATGGCTTTCTTGCCGTCGGGCTTCGGGAATTTCGCGAGCTTCGTGCGGACGATGTCGGCGCGCAGCGTGTCGCGCTCCTCGGCCTGCAATTTTTGCTGTGAACTCTTCTGCAAGTGTGCGGGCTGCGTCTCCATGAAGAGCTGGTCCACGAGCAGGCGTCCGTCCTCGGGGAAAAAGCCGAGGTCCACTCCGAGCTTCAGGCAGCTCAGGAGATTCAGCGCCTCCTTGCTCGCCATGCTGTGGGCGTGGCGGAGGATACCGAAAGCGCGGCCGATGTTATCGAGCAGCAACACGGGCCTTTTTTGCAGCAGACTCGCGCGGGCGTTCACCTCGTGATTGAGGATTTGCTCGATGACCTTGTTCAGCCGCGTGAGGATTTCCTCCTCCTTTTCGCCGAGCGTGATCTGGTTCGAGATTTGGAAAAGATTTCCCAGCGCCTCGGTGCCCTCGCCGTAAAGCCCGCGCACGGCGAGACCGACCTTGTTCACTGCTTGGATGACCTGATTGATCTGCTCACTGAGCACGAGGCCCGGCAGATGCATCATCGCGCTCGCCCGCATGCCGGTGCCGACATTCGTGGGGCACGCGGTGAGAAAGCCGTACTGCTGGTGAAATGCGAAATCGAGCCTCTCACCGAGCGCGGTGTCCACCTTGTCCACGAGTTTGAAGACGTTCTTCAACTGCAAGCCCGAGCGGATGCCCTGGATGCGCAGGTGATCCTCCTCGTTGATCATCACCGAGAGCGTCTGCTTGCGATTCATCACGACGGCTGAGCCGACTCCTTTTGCCGCGTGCTCGCGCGAGACGAGGTGCCGCTCCACGAGCACCTGCTTTTCCAGCGCGCTGAGATCCTGCGAATATGCGGAATACGCATCCGCCATCTCCGGCAGCGACTCGACCTGCGGCTTCGCGCATTCGAGCACCGCGATGCGGTCCGTCTTTTTCGCCCAGCCGGGGAAAGGAAAATTACGCAGGTTGCGCGCGAGCCGCACGCGGCTGCTGATGACGATGTGACTCTGCGGCCCGTCGCCGCTCAGCCACTCACCGGATTCCGCGAGGATGTTGTGCAGTGCCATGGGTCAGACTTCGCCGACAGCGCCGGGTTCCAAATGCTTGAGCTGGTCGCGCAGTTGCGCAGCCACCTCGTATTTTTCGTCATCCACCGCCTTGCGCAATTCGCGCTGCAGCCGTTTGAGTTCGTCCGCGTGCTGGCGTGCCTTCAGCAGCCGCTGCGGCACCTTGCCCGTGTGCGTCGTGCCCTTGTGCATGCCCTTCAGCATCGCCTCGAGTCCGTCGGCGAAAACCTCGTAGCAGTTCGAGCAGCCGAAGCGTCCGGTCTTCTTGAAATCCGCCTGGCTGAATCCGCACATCGGGCATTTCAGCCCCGTGCCGCCGCGCTCCATCTCCTCGGATGCGCCGAGCCCGAGCAGCAGATCCGCGAGTGCAAAGCCCTTCGGATCCGTCACGCCCTTCTCCTTCGAGCACGCATCGCACAGGTTCACCTTCTGCATTTTCCCATCCACGATTTGGGTGAGAAAAACCGTGGCTGGTTTCTGTTTGCAGACGTCGCAGTTCATTCGGAGGAAAAGATGGAACCCTCCGCGCGAAGGTCAAGCACGGTGCGAGCGGCACGCCTCTTAATCTTATTCCTGATCGTAATCTTCATCCTCTTCCCATACGGTATGGGAACGGAAAGCAGATTAAGATTACGATTAAGAATAAGATGAAGACGGCGAGTTTGGACGCCAGCTTTCAGCGCAAAATCCTGCACGCGCCTATTCGTAAACAGGCGTCCCGGTGGAATTCGCAATCTCGCGGAACTTCGCGATGACGCGCTTCGTGATCACACCCGGCTTGCCGTCGCCGATGACGCGCTGATCGAGCTTCACCGCCGCGATGACTTCCGCCGCAGTGCCCGTGAGGAAGCATTCGTCCGCGGTGAAAATGTCGTGCCGTGTGAGGTCGCGCTCGCGCAGCGGGATGCCGAGCGTCGCCGCGATTTCAAACACCACGCGGCGCGTGATGCCATCCAGCGCACCGGCGCTGAGCGGCGGCGTGGAGATCGCGCCGTCGCGGATGATGAAGATATTGTCCCCCGTGCATTCTGCGACGAGGCCCTGATCGTTCAACATCAGCCCTTCCTCCGCGCCGGCTTGGATCGCCTCGACCTTCGCCATCACGTTGTTGAGGTAGTTCAGCGATTTCACCTGCGGCGGCAGGATGTCGTGCCGCGGACGCCGCGTCGCGACAGTCGCCATCACGAGCCCATTTTCATACGCGCTCTCGGGATAAAGCTGGATGCTCGCCGCGATGATGAACACGGACGCCTTCGGGCATTTGTAAGGCGAAAGCCCCATCGGCCCCACGCCGCGCGTGATCACCGTGCGGATGTAGCCGTCGCGAAGCCCGTTCGCCTTCACCGTCTCCACGGTCGCGCGGATCATCTCCTCGGGCGTCATCGGGATCGTGAGCAGCAGCGACTTCGCGCTGTCGTAGATGCGCCGCGTGTGCTCCTCCAGACGAAAGACGCGCCCATTGTAAAAGCGGATGCCCTCGAAGCAGCCGTCGCCGTAAAGCAGGCCGTGATCGAAGACGGAAATCTTCGCCTGCGATTCAGGGACAATCTTTCCGTCGAGGTAAATGAGCAGTTCTTTCGTCATTGCGAGCCGCGGACGGTGGCAGGCCGCGCGCGGAATTCAAGCGCTGTCCGAGAAAACGAACGGCGGAGAGCGCCAGGACCTACGCGAGAATTTTTTCCGCGACCTTGCCGGAGACGTTCGTGAGACGGAAGTCGCGGCCAGCGTAGTTGTAGGTGAGCGCCTCGTGGTCGAGGCCGAGGAGGTGGAGGATCGTCGCGTGCAGGTCGTGCGTGTCCATCACGCCATCCACGGCGCGCTGGCCGAGTTCATCGGTCGCGCCGTAGCGCAGGCCACCCTTCACACCGCCGCCGGCCATCCACATGGAGAACCCCTTGTTGTTATGCCCGCGTCCGTTGCTGTCGCCCTTGTCGTCGTGCGGGCCGCGGCCGAATTCGCCGCCCCAGAGGATGAGCGTGTCCTTGAGCATGTCGCGCTGTTTCAGATCGGCGATGAGGCCGGCGATGGGTTTGTCAATCGCGGCACCGCGCCCAGTGATGCCCTGGCGGAGGTTGTTGTGATGATCCCAGCCGGTGCTCGTGAGTTGGATGAAGCGCACGCCTTTTTCCGCGAGCCGCCGCGCCATGAGGCACTGTGAGCCGAAGCTGGCGGTGGCGCTTTCATCCATGCCGTAGAGCGCGCGGATGTGCGCGGGCTCGTTTGCGACGTCGAGCACGCCGGGGACGGAGGTCTGCATCTTGTAGGCGAGTTCGAGCGACTGGATCGCACCTTCGAGTTCGGGATTCGCAGGGTCGCGGCGCGCGAGGGTGCGGCGGTTCAGCGACTGGATGAAATCAATCTGCCGGCGCTGGTGCGCGTCGTCGGCGCGGGGATCGAGATTTGGCAGTCCGCGTCCGCTATTGCCCATGCGCGTGCCCTGGAAGGTCGCGGGGAGAAAGGCGGAGCCGTAGTTTCCCGCGCCGCCGAGATCGGAGATGGGATCGATGGTGACGTAGCCGGGAAGGTCGGAGCTTTCCGTGCCGAGGCCGTAGGTGATCCACGCGCCCATCGAGGGGCGGACGAAATTTTCGCTGCCCGTGTGGAGCGCTACCACGGCAGCCTGATGGCCGGGGTTGTTCGTTGACATGCCATTAAGAAGGCAGAGGTCGTCGGCGCAGCGCGCGAGGTTCGGGAAGGCCTCGGAGATCATGAGGCCGCTCTGGCCGGATTCCTTGAAATCGAGCACTGGGCCGAGGAGCTGATGATGTCCGCCCGCACCCACTTTTTTCAGCTCGGGCTTCCAGTCGAAGGTCTCCAGATGGCTCGGCCCGCCATTCATGAACATGAAGATGACGCGCTTCGCCCGCGCGGGATGATGCCCCGGCTTTGCCGCGAGCGGGCTCACATAGCCTTTCCCGGCGGGGATTCCGCCTCGTGATTCCGCGGCCTGCAGCGCGGCGAACGCGAGCCAGCCAAAGCCCGCGCTGGTCTGGCGCAGGAAGTCGCGGCGATTGGAAACGGAGATGCGGTGCGAGCAGTTGTTCATGGCATGTGGGTGGGTTTCACCAGACGTAACGGAATTCCGTGCCCGCCATCAGCGACTGCACAAGCGAGGTCCAGCCTGCGGACGGCGTTCCCTTTTCCGCGGCGAGAAATGTGGAGGCAGCGGCGAGCTCGTCGCGATCCGGCTCACGTCCGAGCAGCACGGCATACGCGCGGCGGATGCGGGCTTCGTCGTCGCGCAGAGACTTGTCGCCGAGGATTCGCTGTGCGGCGTCGCCTGCGGTCTCGATGGCAAATGGGCTGTTCAGGAAAAAGAGCGACTGCGCGGGCACGGTCGTGACTTCGCGTTTGCCGATGATCTGCGTCGGCTCGGGGAAGTCGAATGTCCTGTAAATCTCCGGCAACAGATCGCGAAGCACGGGGAGGAACACGGTGCGGAAGTTGGAATTCTCGTCGAGCGTTGCGCGCGTGCGGGCGGTCTTGCCCTTGCCGCCGTTGCCCGCGATCGGGATGCCGTCCGGGCGCCCAAAATCGAGGCGACCGGCGACAGACAGCATCGAGTCGCGGATGGCCTCGAGCTCCATGCGCTTCGGATTCATGCGCGAGAAAAGTTCGTTCGCGCCGTCGCGTTTCGCATGCTCGGGATCGGACGCGCTGCCCTGCCGGTAGGTGTGGCTGAGCATCAGCGCGCGGATGAGTTTCTTCACCGACCAGCCGCCCTCGGTGAAGCGCAACGCGAGATGATCGAGCAGTTCGGGATGCGTGGGATTTTCACCGGTGAAACCGAAGTCGTCCACGGTGCGCACGAGCCCGCGGCCAAAGAGGTGCGCCCAGATGCGGTTCACCGCGACGCGCGCGGTGAGCGGATTGGCCGGCGATGCAATCCACTGCGCGAGCGCGAGTCGGCCACTCTCCTTCTCACCAATCTTCGGCAGCGCAGGCAGTCCGAGCAGGCGCAGATCGCCGCGCTTCGGCGTGTCGCCGGGCTGGTTCGCCTCACCCTTGATGCGGATCGCGCAATCCTGCATCTCGCCCTCGGTCACGCCCATCGCGAGATTCGGGTCCATGCGATAGCGGCCAGTCGCATCCATCCCGGCGTTCGGAGAGCCGCCCTTCGACATTGCCATCATCGTATCGGGTCCGCCCGCCGTCGCGGCGACTTTGGCGCCACGCGACGCTGACAAGACCTGCGCGACGGGAATATTTTCGACCGGCAGACGGTGGTGCAAGTCGGGGTCCACATACGAACCGCGCTGCCCGCCGGAGAGTGTCACTGAGCTGTAGAAAATGCCCGCAAGGGCGTAGTAGTCGCGCTGCGAGATGGGGTCGGTCTTGTGATCGTGGCAGCGCGCGCACGCCATCGTAAGACCGAGGAATGCGCGGGACGTGACATCAATCTGATCGTCCACACGGTCGAGTGCGAACTGCAGGCTTCCACTCTCCTGCAACGGCAGCGCGCTGAGCGCGAGCAACCCGGTGCCGGTGAGACGCGAGCGCTTTTCGGCGACCGTTCTCGCAGGGAGCAAGTCACCGGCGATCTGCTCGCTCGCGAAGACGCTGAACGGCTTGTCCTCGTTCAGCGAATCAATAACCCAGTCGCGGTAGCGCCACGCGTAGAGGAAGGGGGAATTCCAACTGCGCCCGACCGAGTCCGCGTAATGCACGACATCAAGCCAGTGCCGCCCCCACCGCTCGCCGAAGCGCGGCGACGCGAGCAGACGATCCACGACTTTCGCAAACGCCGCGTCGTCCGTTGCAGGATCGCGCACGAATGTGGCGAACTCCTCCGGCGTCGGCGGCAGCCCCGTGAGGTCGAATGTCGCACGTCGCAGCAGCGTGGGGCGATCGGCATCGGGACTCGGCGAGAGACCCGCGGCTTCGAGTTTCGCGAGGATGAAAACATCCACTCCATCCTTGAGCCACGCGGCATTTTTCAATGCGGGAACCGCCGGTTTGCGCACCTGCGCAAATGACCAGTGCAGAGCTTCAGCAGCCATCGCGACCGTGCCCGCAGTGAGCACAAGAATCAGAGAAAGCGCAGCGGGCCGGAATCTCATCGAAGTCGCACTTTGGTTCAGTTCACGTAGGCCGCCTCATTCGAGAAGAGCAGCGCCTGCGCGTACGTTTCCCACTGGTTGAGCGGGCCACGGTGGACGCGGAAGCCTTCGTTCTTGATCGCGGCTTTTCCATCCATGCGATTGCGTCCGTCCTTGCTGATCTTCTTCGCCTCGAAGTTGTTCGCGCCCCAGTCCTGCGATTCGACTTGCACGAATGCGAGGCCCTTCTTGTATTCCTCTGCCGACGGCGTGCGCTGGAGGATGATGCGATAAAGCGCGGTGAGCCTCCCAAGATCGCGGCCGTAGGCCGTCTTGTCCTTCGCATAGTCGGTGGATTCGCCTTTCTGGATCTGCGGAAACTCCGGACGGCTCACGATGCGGCGGATGACGGCCACGGCAAAGGGGCTGTTCATCAAAAAGAGCGCCTGCTGCGGGACGATGGTCGTCGTGCGTTTCGAGTTTGCCATCTCGGGCTTCGCAAAATCGAAGTGCGCCAGGAGTTCGGGGAGATTGCCGCGATCGATGTAGCCGTAGATGGACCGCCGCGCCTTGCCGCTGTCGTTGAAGTAGGGTTCCTCGGTGACGTTCACGGGCTTGCCGCCGATGCTGCGGTCGAGGTCACCACTCATCACGAGCAGCGAGTCGCGCACGGATTCAAAATCGAGGCGGCGGATATTCGTGCGCCATAGCAGGCGGTTGTAGGGGTCCCTGTCCGTGTAGTCGGAGCCCACGAGGATGTGGCTGCTCTGCTGATAGGTGCGCGAGAGCATGATCGTGCGATGCAGTTTCTTCAGGCTCCAGCCGCTCTCGGTGAAATAATTCGCGAGCCAGTCGAGCAATTCAGGATGCGTGGGAAGCTCGGCCATCGTGCCGAGATCGTCGGGCGTGGAGACGAGGCCCTCGCCGAAGTGATGCATCCACACGCGGTTCACCATCACGCGTGCGGTGCGGGGATTGGCCTTGTCGGCGATGCACTGCGCGAGTTCGAGGCGACCGCTTCCCTGAGTGAAAGGCGTGCCTTTTCCCGTGGACGAAAGCACGTCGAGGAATCGACGCGGCACGATTTCGCCGCGGGTATTGGCTTGGCCCCGGATGAAGACGGGCGAGTTCTCCGGCTTTGGTTTGTCGGCGACGACCATCGCGTGCGCGGGCGCTCCGGGATGAGTGAGTTCCAGTTCATTCAGCTTCGCGAGAGCGCCCTGTGCGTCGCGCTTGCGGTTGTTTGGCAGACGATCGATGAGCAGGCGGAAGTCCGCGATCGAAAGCGAACCACCGGGCTTCACCTCGAAGGGAATCTGCAGCAACTCCGCCATCGCGGCATCCACACCGGGCACCGTGTCACCGGAGCTTACGGCCATTTCATCGAGCCAGACTGCGGACTTCCCTGCGACCATCGCGAATGCGTTGTCGTAAATCTGCCACACGTCCCTGATCGATTTGATCGTGCCGGGCTTCGCGCCTTTGAAAGCGAGCGCGACCAGACGGTTGATCGGTTTCTTCGTCGCGCCGGGCATGAGTCCCGCCTGAATCTGTGCGATGATGGCGGAAGACTTTGCCGCAAACTCGTCGCCTTTCAGCGAGGACAAAACTGCAAGCGGTCCAAAGACCGAATCGTCTTTCTTCCTCACACGCCCTTCGAGACGACGTCCGATTTCGTCGTCAAGTTTGTTCTCCGTGCGGAACTTTGTGTAGGGCGAGATTTTCTCCGAGACGCTGATCGGGTCGCGGGAAAGTGTGACCAGCTCGAGATACTGCGGCGACTTCAGCCGGAAGCTCTGGTTGAAATGTCCGATGGAATCGTAGTAAGCGCCTGAGACTTCCTTTTTCAGCCCGCCCTCCATTTTCATGAAATCTGCGAGCAGATCCGCGGGCGGCAAGGCGCCGATAAGCGGCTTCACGTTCGGCTCGGTGATGCTCGAGAAGACGCCGTGCAGGGCGTAGTAGTCCTTCTGAGAGATGGGATCGAACATGTGGTCGTGGCAGCGTGCGCAGGAGACCGTCATCGCGAGCATCGCCTTGCTCACGGTGTCGATGCGTTCGTTGATCAGGTCGTTCGGATTTCCAAAACGCTCTCCCACCGTGATGAAGCCCAGTGCCGCCAAGTGCTCCCCGTTAAAGCCGATCTGCTCCTTGGGCAGCAAGTCCGCTGCAAGCTGATACGTGACGAACTTATCGTAAGGCATGTCGGCGTTCGTCGCGTTGATGACCCAATCGCGGTACGTCCACGCATTCGCGTAACGATAGTCCATTCCGTTCACATTCTCACCCGCGGTATCGCTGTAGCGCGCGGTATCGAGCCAGTGGCGACCCCAGCGCTCACCGTAGTGCGGCGATGCAAGGAGGCGATCGACCACGTGCGCCCACGCATCCGGTGACTTGTCGGCAACAAAGGCATTGATCTCCTGCGGAGATGGCGGGAGCCCGATGAGGTCGTAGGACGCACGGCGCAGCAGCGTCTCCTTGTTCGCGTCGGGCGACGGCACCATGCCGGCTGCCTCGGTCTTTTGCAGGATGAAGCAGTCCAGCGGCGTGCGGCACCACTGCTGATTTTTATTGATCGGCACCTTCGGAATCTTCACCGGCTGATACGACCAGTGGCCGCGCGCCTTGTCCGTCATGCCGCTGAGCTTGCTCTTGATCGCGGTGGCATTCGCGGGCACCGGCGCGCCCATTTTCACCCACGTCGTGAGATCCGCGATCTGCGCATCACTCAGCTTCCCACCGGTGCTCGATGGCGGCATCTGCAGGTCGGGATCGGAATAGCTGATCGCCTTGATGAGCAGCGATTTCGCCACGTCGCCCGGCACGGCAGCAGGGCCCGTGTCGCCGCCTTTCAGGATCGCATCGCGCGAATCGAGAGTGAGCCCGCCCTTGCTCTTTCCCGCATCAGCGCTGTGGCAGCGGTAGCAGGTGTCCGCGAGCACGGGCCGGATTTTTGATTCGAAAAATTCCGTCTGCTCCTTCGTGATTTCCTGCCCATGCAAAGCAAGCGAAGCAGCGGCCGCAATCGCTGAAAGCAAAATCGGGCGCGATGCAGCCGGGGATTTTCCAAGGAAGAAAACGGAAGTATTCATTGAGAGGGTGTCGCGAACCATAGCCGGTAAAAAATGACCCTCCAGCGTGAATTTTCGGTCATGCCATTTGAATAGCTTCACGAGGTCCGCGTCGAAGTCTCCAGTTATGAAACTCATCCTCAAACTATCCATCCTCGCAATCACCCTCATCTCCGCCGGCGCTACCGCCATGGCCGACGACCGCTATCATCGCGGCGGCTCGGGCTATCAGTATCGGGAAGTCTCCCGCTACGACGAACCGGAAGTCCTCTACGACCGCTACGGCAACGCCGTGTATGCGAACCGCGCGCAGCGCTACGCGGCCCCGGTCGAGGAACGCTGCCACCGCGCTCCGGTCGTCATGCCGGAGTATCATCGCGCACCGGTCTGCGAAGAGCGCAGCCGCACATCAATCCGGTTTGAGCCGCCTTTCTTCAGCCCCCTGCGCTTCCTCTTCCGCCGCTAATCTGCGCCCCACGCCCCATAGCCGGTCTGAAGGCCGACTCCAAAACAAGAGCCGCGAGGACATCCCCGTCCCCGCGGCTCTGAAGTTTTCAGGCGACAGCCTCAGCGCTGGCAAAGTCGCGCCGACCGTGCTTTCAATGACTGGTCCTTCGCACTTCCCTTCCCCATGTCTGAAAACCTCAGCGCACTATCCTTCCGCAAAAGCGCGGACAAAAATGTCTTCGAGCGCATGGTCGAGGCTGCGGACAAAACGGGTACCGCAGCGAATGCCGAGACGGTGCACGCGCTCGGCGAGGAGTCGCTCTTCGGCGATGCGCTCACGCTCGGCGCGGTGTCGTTCTACGATTTTTTGAAAAAGGAAAACGCGGGGAAGAAGGTGTTCGTCTGCAACGGCTCGGCGTGTCTTCTCGCGGGGACGCAGGGGAAGCTGCACGATGCGCTGCACAAGAATTTCAAGGAGGAGGAAATCGGGCACATCTGCTGCCTCGGGCGCTGCCATCAGGGCGGGGCGTTCCAATACGAGGGCCGCAATTTTTCCGGGCAGTCGGATGCGGCGCTCGGCGAACTTTTCACCAGCGGCAACGGCGACGCGGAGGATCGCTATGAAGTCGTCTCGCACTTGCAGCCCGCGCAGCTCACCGCGCCATTTCCCGGCGTCGCGCAATACTACGAGCCTTTCCGCGCACTGCTGAAACGCGAACGCGACTGGCTCGCGGGTGAACTGAAGGACTCGGGCCTGCGCGGGCGCGGGGGAGCGGGATTTCCGCTGCACTTCAAATGGTCGTCGTGCCGCGCGAGCGAGGGTGCGGT
Organism: Chthoniobacterales bacterium; assembly: GCA_038227825.1. Classification (GTDB taxonomy): domain Bacteria; phylum Verrucomicrobiota; class Verrucomicrobiia; order Chthoniobacterales; family Chthoniobacteraceae; genus SXWH01. Next base: position 54,542 of record JBBRPQ010000010.1, on the reverse strand, counting down.
GAAGTATGTCGTGTGCAACGCGGACGAAGGCGATCCCGGCGCTTACATTGACAAGTATCTCATGGAGCAGCGCCCGCACTCGGTGCTGCTCGGCATGATGGTCGCGGGCTGGTTCGCAGGTGCGGAAGTCGGCGTGCTCTACATCCGCGCGGAGTATCCCGATTCGATCCGCATCGTGAATGAGGCCATCGCGGAACTGCACGCCGCAGGGTTGCTCGGAAAAAACATTCTCGGCAGCGGATTCAACTTTGATCTGAAGACGATCAAAGGCGCGGGCGCATACATCTGCGGCGAGGAGACTGCGCTGCTCGCGAGCATCGAGGGCCAGCGCCCGGAAGTGCGCGTGCGCCCGCCATTCCCAACGGTCGAGGGGCTTTACCGGAAGCCGACGATCCTGAACAACGTCGAGACCTTCTCGAACCTCCACGCGATCCTCAAGCTCGGCGGCAAAGGCTACGCAAAAGTCGGCACCGCGCAGAGCACCGGGCCGAAGCTGCTCTCGCTCGACAGCCATTTTGCCAAGCCCGGCATCTACGAAGTCGCGATGGGCACGCCGCTCGCCGACGTGGTCACGCTAGCGGGCGGATTCAAGACGAAGATCAAAGCCATCCAGGTCGGCGGCCCGCTCGGCGGCATCGTGCCGGTGGGAAAAATCGGCGAACTCACCGTGGACTTCGAGTCGTTCAAGAAGGCGGGATTCCTCCTCGGACACGCGGGTGTCGTGAGCATCCCGGAGTCGTTCCCGATGATCGAATACATCCAGCACCTCTTCCAATTCACCGCCGACGAAAGCTGCGGCAAATGCTTCCCTTGCCGCCTCGGCAGCACGCGTGGCGCGGAACTCGTCGCCAAGGCGCGCAGCGACAGCAGCTACAAGATCGACCGCACACTCATTGACGATCTGCTCGAAACGATGGAGCAGACCTCGCTCTGCGCCCTCGGCGGCGGCGTGCCCTTGCCGATCAAAAATGCGCTGCAATATTTCGGCGACGAGATGAGCGCGTATTTCAAATCCAACGGAAACGCATGAACGCCGCCCTGCCAACGACGGCGAACAAGCCGACGCATCCGATATTGAAGCCGGAAGTGCAGGCGACGATTGACACTGCCGTCGAGCGCCTCGTCGCGGAGTTTAAGCCGGAGCAAATCTGGCTCTTCGGCTCGTATGCGTGGGGTGAGCCGAACGAAGACAGTGATCTCGATTTTCTCGTCGTCGTGCCGGAAAGCGATGAACGGCCGCTCAAACGAATGCAGCGCGCGCATCGCTGCCTGCGAGGGATGCGGATGGCGATGGACATTCTCGTTCCGACGAGGGAGGCGTTCGATCACGTCCGGGATTTGAAGCCGACTCTGACTTACAAAATCGTCCGGGAAGGGAGGCTCGTGTATGGCTCTGGGAATAATTGAGACGACCCAGCGCTGGCTCAGCAAGGCGTGGCACGACTTGATTGGTGCCGGGCGGTGCGCGGCAGAGGATGACGTCACCCTCGACGTTGCCGTGTATCATTGCCAGCAAGCCGGAGAAAAGGCACTCAAGGCCTTCCTGCATTTTCACAAACGGGAGTTTCCAAAAACTCACGATCTCCGTGCATTGCTACCTCGGTGTCTTGAAATTGAAGCGGGCTTTGCGGCTCTCGATCCCGACGCTGAACACCTGACTCCACTGGCAACCTCATTTCGTTATCCCGACGACTACGTGCCTCTGAATCCGACCCGCACTGAATTCGACGAAGCCCTCGCCGCCGCAAAACGCATCTACGATTTCGTGCTCTCGCTGCTCCCGACGGAGACGCATCCAGCTTAACCTCCCATCACCATGGTCCAAGACCTCGCCACCATCACCGCCTACATTGACGGCCAGCCGCAGCAGTTCGAGTCCGGCGACACGCTGCTCAATTTCATAGACCGCCATCGCGGGCGCGGGCATGTGCCGACGCTTTGCGATGCGCCGCAGCTCAAGCCGTATGGCGCGTGCCGCGTGTGCTCCGTCGAGATCGCGCAGAGTGCGGACGGGCCGAGGCGTGTCGTCGCGTCGTGCCACACGCCGCTCACGGCGGGGATGCACATTTTCACCGAGTCGCAGAAAATCCGCGGGCTGCGGAAAAATATCGTCGAACTCGTGCTGACGGATCATCCGCTCGACTGCCTCACCTGCGAGGTGAACGGGAACTGCGAATTGCAGACCGTCGCGGCGAAAGTCGGCATCCGCAGCGTGCGCTACCCGGCGGGCAAGAACCACCTCGACCGCACGAAGGACCTCTCGCATCCCTACATGACTTCGGACCTCTCGAAGTGCATCAACTGCTCGCGCTGCGTGCGTGCGTGCGACGAGGTGCAGGGGCAGTTTGTGCTCTCGATGCACGGGCGCGGCTTCGATGCGCGAATCATCAAGGGGCTCGACACTTCGTTCGAGGATTCACCGTGCGTGTCGTGCGGCGCGTGCTCGCAGGCGTGCCCGACCTCGGCGATTTCGGATATTTTCAAATCGAAGTCCATCGAGGCGACGAAGAAGACGCGCACGATCTGCACGTATTGCGGCGTCGGCTGCAACTTGGAGGTCGCCACGAAAGGGAACGAAATTTTGTCCATCCAGGCGCCGTTCGACGCCGAGGTGAATGAGGCGCACACGTGCCTCAAGGGCCGCTACGCGTTCAAATTTTACAACCACAAGGATCGTCTGCGGAAGCCGCTCATCCGCACTAATGGGCACTTCACCGAGGCGACCTGGGACGAGGCGTATGATCACATCGCGGAGAATTTGAAGCGCATCAAAGCCGAGCATGGCGGCGATGCGGTCGCGGGCATTTCGTCGGCGCGCTGCACGAATGAGGAAAATTACCTCATGCAGAAATTCATCCGAGTGGCGTTCGGCACGAACAACATTGATGCCTGCGCGCGTGTCTGCCACTCGCCGACGGCGTGGGGGATGCAGAAGGCATTCGGCACCGGCGCGGCGACCAACTCGGTGATCGATCTGCAATTCACAAACTGCATGCTCGTCATCGGCGCGAACCCGACCGAGGGCCATCCTGTGACGGGCGCGAAGATCAAGCAGCGCGCGATGAAGGGCGTGCCGCTCATCATCGTGGACCCGCGCGAGATCGAGATCGTGAAATTTGCGAAGTATCACCTCCAGCTCCGCCCCGGCACGAACGTCGCGCTGCTCGACATGTTCGCGTTTTACATCTGGGAAGCGGGACTCGTGGATCGCGAGTTCATCGAGAAGCGCTGCGAGAACTGGGCGGAGTTCGAGACCGGCCTGCGCTCGCTGGACCTCGACGAGCTGGAAAAAATCCACGGCGTGGATCGCAATCTCGTGAAGGCCGCCGCGCTCGAATACGGGAACGCGGAAAACGCGATGGCGTTCCACGGCCTTGGCGTCACCGAGCACACGCACGGCTCGAAGACGATCATGCTCATCGCCGACCTCGCGATGATGACCGGCAACATCGGCAGGCGCGGCGTCGGCGTGAATCCGTTGCGTGGTCAAAACAACGTGCAGGGCACCGCCGACATGGGCTGCCAACCGCACCAGGGCGCGGGCTATTTGCAGGTGAACGACGCGGCGAACCACGCGCTGTATGAGAAGTTCTACGGAGCAAAAATGTCCGACCAGATCGGCCTCAAAATTCCGCAGATGTATGACGCTGCGCTCGCGGGAAAGCTGAAGGCGATGTGGGTGATGGGCCAGGATCTCGTGCAGACCGATCCAAATACCGAGCATGTGAAGAAGGCGCTCAACTCGCTCGAATTCCTCGTCGTGCAGGAAATTTTCATGAGCGAAACCGCGAAGTATGCAAACGTCGTGCTGCCCGGCGCGTCATTCTTTGAAAAGAGCGGCACCTTCACGAATGGCGAGCGCCGCGTGCAGCGCGTGAACGAAGTCATCCCACCGCTCGCCGGCACGAAGACCGACGGCCAGATCGTCGTGGACATCATGAACCGCATGGGCATCCCGCAGCCCGACTACACGCCCGAAGGCGTGCTCGCCGAGGTCGCGCGCGTCGTTCCGTTTTTCAAAGGCGCGACGTGGGAAGGACTCGGCGACAACGGCAAGCAGTGGCCCATCGGCGACGGCTGCACGAGCACCGAGATTCTCCACACCGAGACGTTCAAGCGCGGCCTCGGAAAGTTCCACTTCTTCTCGTTCAAGGAATCGAACGAGATCGTGCAGCACCACGGCGAATTCCCCTTCATCCTCACGACCGGCCGAGTGTTGGAGCACTACAACTGCGGCACGATGACGCGCCGCACCGGCAACTCCCTCATCGTTAACGAAGACGTGCTCGCCATCCATCCCGACGACGCCGCGAAGAAGAATATCCACGACGGCGACCTCGTCCGCATCTTCTCCGCGCGCGGCGAAGTGCGCATCCACGCCAAGGTCTCCGACGAAGTGAAGCCCGGCATCCTCTACACCACGTTCCATTTCCCCGAACACCTCGTGAATGTTGTCACGAGCAGCGAGTGCGACGAAGACACGATGTGCCCGGAATACAAAGTCGTCGCTGTGGACGTTGAGCGTGTGAGCGCGCCTGTGGAAAAGAAGTCCGCGCAGTCGGCGATGCTCACGGTAAAGTGAGCCGTCGTCATCAGGCCGAAGACTTCCGGTACACCCTTTGGTTCGTGCCGCAGCGAATTTGCGCCGGCGGACTCAGCCTATCGCTAGGGCGTCTTTAAAAATGTCGGGACCGCGGCGCGAGGAGTCGGGGCGCCCCCGCCCCGAAGATCAACATGGGGCGAGGGCGCCCCTGCTCCTTGAAAAAAACGGCCACGCTCTTTGGCGTTCCACTCTAACGTCCCGAGTCCGTGCGGGGTTCAACCTTTCCACCATCGACGACGGCGTCGGGTGCGTGGAGGATCACACGCTGTCCCTGGGCGAGTCCGCTGAGGACTTCGGCGGTGACCCCGTTGTTGTGTGCGATTTCGACTTTCGTCTGGCGGGCTTTGCCGCCTTCGAAGAGGAACGTCATCCAGTCGCCGCCACGGCGGAAAAGCGCGCCGGTGGGAACTTGCAGGACATTTTCGCCATGCCATGTGACGATGCGCGCCTCGACACGGAAACGGTCACCCAGCGTGGTTCCGGACGGGAGCGGGTCGATGAAATTGACGCGCACTTTTACGCGCTGCTCCTCGACGCCGAGCGCGCTCACCTTTGTGTAGCCACCGGGCTCGACGACACTCACTTTGCCGCGCAATGGCTTTTCGCCACCCCATTGCTCGATGATCACATCAGCGCCAAGCTGCACTCCGACGGCATCGCTGGAGAGTAGTTCGATCTCCGCTTCAAGATCGGTGTGGTCACCTACTTCCATGATTTGCGTGCCAGCCATCACCATGCGTGCACTTTCCTCGAAGACACTCAGGACATAGCCATCGACCGGCGCGATGATCTTCAGCGGGTCACTGTTTTCAGTCATTGGCGTTTGCACCTGATTGAGAGCGGCACGGGCCTGCGCGAGTTCAAATTCGGAAACCTGCATGGCAAACTGCGCGGTATTGAGGTCGCGCGAGAGGAAGGAGACCTGACTCTCCGCTGTGTCCCAATCCTTCGTGGCGATAGCACCGCTCTTCTTCAATTCCTTCGCCCTGGCCAATTCCTTCTGCGCAAGATCGAGGGCAGCGCGTGCGCGTTCGATTTGAGTCTCGCGCTGCATCATCGCTGCTTCGGACGCCTTCACGCGTGCCTCGGCCTCCGCACGGGCGCGAGGATCGAGAAATCCCGCAGGCTGCGGCTGGATCGTCGCGAGCACCGTCTTGCCGGCTTCGATGCGGGCACCGGCGCGCAGCGGCACGCGATTGAGATAACCAGCGACGGGCGGAGTAATGAGGTAGCGATGACGGATGCGGGTCTTGCCTTCTTCGAGCACGGTCACAGTGAGCGGTCCGCGCGTGATCGTGCCGGTCTCGACGGCGATCGGTGCCGTGCGCAGGCCTTGGAAAAGCAGAAAGATCAGCGCGGCACCGAACGCGTAGGGAATGAGGCGGCGCCAGACCGGCTTTTTGCGGAGCGAATTGCGGCTGGCTGCGGTGGAAGTCGGGTTGGTGGTTTTCATCATTCTCTGGCTTTGAGGACTCCGAGGAGATCGAGTTTGGAAAGGCGCAATCCCACGACTGCAAAGGACAGGGTGGACGAACACAGCACGACGATGACTGCCATCGCAAAACTGTGCGGGGAAAGCACGAGCGGCAGCCGCACGCTTTCGGTGCTGGCGGTGTGGACGATACCACTCGCGAGCATTGCACCGATGCACATGCCGACGGGGATGGCCAACGCTGTGAGAATCGCCAGCTCACTGATCAGCACCGACGCAACTTCGCGCATGGTGAAGCCGATGACGCGCAATGTGGCCAAGTCGCGGCTGCGCTCGGAAAGTGCAATGCGCGCGCTGTTATAGACCACACCGAATGACACGATGATCGCGAACATGAAGTAGATGCCGGTGATTTTTCCGATCATGTCCGCCGTGCTTTTTTTGAAACTCGCGCGCGTCGCCTCCTTGATGCCGACGCCGGCAATGCGCGGCGCTTTTTTCGTCTCGTCGAGGAAGTCGCTCCAGCAATTCGTGTCCACGGAGAGATACGCGCCGCTCACCGTTCCGCCTTCATGCATCAGGCGACGGAGCGCTCCGATTTCCATATACGCGCCGATGCCGGCGTAGTCGGTGATAGTCCCCTGGATGACCGCTTCGAGCGTCGGGCGCCTGCCTTCCTGCACTTCGAGAATAATGCGGTCGCCGATTTTTGCGCCGAGGATTTCCGCGAGCTTGGCGGAAACAAGCAGCCCGTCGGGCGGCAATTCCACGGTGCGCTCCTTGTCGTCGAGAAGCCGGTTCAGGTACGCATCGCGCGGAAGTCCCGTGACACCGAGACGTCGCGAATGATGACCGAAGCGCAGCCTCGCGGGAACGCTGCGAAAAGGCTCGGCGGTCATCACACCGGGCAGGGTTCTGAGGACGTTGAGCGTGCTCGCAGAGCCGGGCTCGATGAGATTCACGGTCACATTCTGGCGCTGCGCCACGTCCCATTGCACGGAAAGCAGGTAATTGATTCCGTCACCCATAGCGCCCGGCACAATCGGAATTCCCGTCGCAAGTGCGAGGCCGAATGCGGTGAAGAACGCCTGCCACGGGCGGCGCTCAAGATTGCGCAACGCCATGCGGAAGGTCGTGCTCACGAGTTTGGAAAGACCCACTTTTTCCAAAACCGACTGCCTGAATTCCGCCGGCGGCTCGGGGCGCATCGCCTCCGCGGGCGGCAGCCGCACCGCCTGCAGCACGGCACCGACCACTCCGACGAACGCCGCGCTTGCGCTCACCGCAAACGCAATGCCGAACATTGGCCAATTCGGATGGAAATGAAGCTCGGGAAATTTGAAGAAACGGTGATAGACCTGCACCACGCCACTGCCGAGCAGCATCCCGGCGGCGCCACCGACGATCGTCGCGATGGCCACGATCACGACGGCAAATTTGAGATAGTGAACGCCGACTTGGAACGAAGAATATCCGAACGCCTTGAGCTGTGCGATCTGCTCGCGTTGCAAACGAATGAGCCGCGTGAGCACGGCGCTCGACATGAACGCTGCGATGCTGAGGAAGACTGCCGGAAATGCGAACGAGAGGGAGTGTAGGACACGCAGTTCGTCGTCGAGCCGCGTCGCCGACGGATGGTCGCGCCGACCGTACGCGACGAGCCCGCCATAGGGTGCGAGCACCCGGTCGAGTTCAGCCATCACCGATGTCGCGTCGCCACCGGGTGCGACATCGACGATCACGTTGTTGAACGCACCATCGAGCTGGAAGGCATTCGCGAGATCGCGCTCGTTCATCCAGAAAACGCCGAAGCGCTTATTGTCCGGAAGCGTCTCGCCAGGACGCGCTTCGAAAACGTATTCGGGTGACAGTGCGATACCCACGATCTTCAGCCGCTGTCGTGCGCCATAAATGGTGGCGTCAATTTCATTCCCCGGCTCAAAGCCGTGTGCTGTCGCGAAGGCTTCGCCGATGACGATTTCATTCGCGTGTCCGATTTCCGGGAATCGTCCGGTGCGCAGGTAAAGCAGATTGAGCTGCTGCGGCCGGTCGCCCGGCAGCGAGATGACTGTGGCGTCCGCAGGTTCGGCGAGGCCGGGAATGTCGAGCTTCGCCGAACCGGTCACCCGCGTATCCACCGCGGCGACGCCGGCGATTTCCGCAAGCCTCGGCCGCAGCGAATTCGGCGCGCGTTTTACTCCGCAAAAGACTTCGGCAAAACGATTCCGCTCGTAGTACTCGTCCCGTGTCGTTTCGAGCGAAAGGATGAGGCTGCGCGACATGATCATCATCGCCAGCCCGCAGGCCATCACGACGCTCACGGCGATCATCTGGCCTTTCATTTTGCCGATGTCGCGGAAGAGCTTGAGATCGAGGGCCGAGAGCATGCGCGTTTTACCAAGCCAGCGAGCGAACAGGCCGCCGCGATTTGTTTTCCTGGATGTCCACGATGTGTCCGTCGGAAAGATGGATGACACGATCGGCCATATCGGCGATGACGGCGTTGTGCGTGATGAGAACCGTCAATGTGCCCAGCTCAAGGTTCACCTTTTCAATCGCCTCCAGTACCGTGATGCCCGTCTTCACATCGAGCGCGCCCGTCGGCTCGTCGCACAGCAGCACCTCGGGACGCTTTGCGATGGCTCGGGCGATGGCTACGCGCTGCTGCTGGCCGCCGGACATCTGGGAGGGAAAATGATCCATGCGATCGCCGAGTTCCACCAGCGCAAGGGCCTCCTCCGACGTCATGGGGTCGCGGGAAATCTCGGTGATCAGCGCGACATTCTCCCGCGCAGTGAGGCTCGGGATGAGATTGTAGAATTGAAAAATGAAGCCGACGGAATCACGACGGAATCGCGTGAGTTCGTTCTCATCGGCAGCGGCCAGATCGAGATCGCGATAGGTGAGCGTGCCATCCGTGGGCACGTCGAGACCGCCGAGGATGTTGAGCAGCGTGGACTTCCCGCTGCCCGATGCGCCGAGCAGCACGATTAGTTCGCTCGAGTAGAGATCAAGGTCCACGCCATCGAGGGCGCGAATTTCCGTCTCACCGCTCGGATAGACCTTCGTCAGTCCGCGCGCAGAGAAGAGCGGCCGCCGACCCGGCTCCACCGGCCTCACGTCGGCAGGCGGCGTCAGGAACGGGATTTTGGGCGGGGCAGTTTCCATTTTGAAATGAACCAGTTGACGACGCGCAGCATGCTTTCTTCGGTGGGAGGAGCCTGAACAGGATCCGGCTCCGGCGTAAAAAACCAGGCGAGCGCGTACAGGAGGATCTCCGGATCCTTCCTCGGTTCCGCCGATGGCAGACAGCCGGTGCGGCGCCCTTCCTTGAGGATGGTTTCGAGATATTGCAGGACGGTTTTCGTCATCTCCGAGACCGACTGCGGAGTGAGCCGCACCACCGCGCGAGTCAGCTCTGCAATCGCTGGCTCTTTGCGAATCACCTCGACCGTGCAGAAACGGATCCGCAGGAACTCACGCAATTTTTCGTCGGCGGCCACGGGCTTCCTCAGAATGTCTTCGAGCTGTGAGTGCAGGAGTTGCCGGTGCTCATCCACCCACGCGAGGACGAGCGCATCCTTGTCCGGGAAAAATTGATAGATCGTCCCGACGGCGATTTCCGCCTGACGGGCGATGTCCTGCATTGTCGTGGCCTTGATCCCAAAACGACCAAAGCGACGCTTTGCAGCCTCGATGATGCGAAATCGCTTGGAGTCCTTTTTAGCCGTGAGAAGACTGCTCATGAATGAATGAATATTTGGCTCGGATATTCATTTCTCACGCAAACGATTCTCCGTAAAGGAGAGTTTTTTGTTCTTTGGCGTCGCCATTTTGCGGAAAAATGCACCGCGTGCTCACTACCATCGTTCGGAATCCCCGTTCCAACCAACAGGGCGGCCTGCTAAGATCATGTTGAAAAAGCCTCGGAGGAGTCTCGCGCAAAGGCGCAGAGTCGCAAAGATTCGCTCGTGAAAGCCTCCCCCTTGGCGGCTTTGCGGCTTTGCGCGAGCCACTTTTCAACATGCTCTAAAAATGACGGTTCTCCCTTGCGGGAGGATGATGCGGCCTCAGATTCGGGGAATGAGATGGGCAATCCTGATCCTTACCGCACTGGCCTTGACCTTGGGCAACCTGTCTGCCGCGACATTGCGTTTTTCCACGGGCGCTGCCGCACGGTTCAGTTTCACGGTCCCGGAGGGATGGACCACCGACGTGGATAAGGATGGAACCCTCGAAGCCTACCCGGCGGACCAAAGCCTCTACCTCGCCGCTTGGGAGGTGGAGGATATGACGGACCTGCGCTCCCCGACGGACTCCCTGCCCCATCTGCTGAGAGATTGCGCAACGCAGATCAAACTCACCGGTGCACCGGAGAAATCGAAACTCGGGGCGTTCCCGGCACTGCTTTTCAGCGGCACCGGCCAAGATGCGGATGACGGGAAAAGCATCCGCTTTTTTGCATTGCTCGTCACCACCGGCCCGGAGGATGCGGCCGTCATCTACCTTCAGGCAGGCGCCGACGCTTCGCAGGAAGAACTCGACATCCTCAAAGCGATCTTGGCTTCGCTGAAGTCGCCCTGAGGCACTCCACGCACGCTGCGGCGGTCAGGGCCTGACCAGTATTCTGGGATTCGAATTGCCCCAGATGGTGTACAGGTCGGCCAAGATTGTTCCGGCACTTTTTTCAAGCTCGTCCTGGGTAATCACAGCGCTTCCTTGCCGACCAAAAAGCACCGCTTCGTCGCCTGCCTGGACCTTCGGGTCGGCGGTGACGTCCACCAGGATCGTATTCATCGTGACGCGGCCCACGATCGGGAACCGGTGACCGCGGATGAGGACGTGGCCTTTCGAGGAAAAGATGCGGCGGTATCCGTCAGCGTAGCCCACCGGGAGATTGGCAATGAGCGAGTCGCGCTTGAGCGTGAACGTGCGGTCGTAGCTGACGCTGCTGCCTGCGGGGTAACGGTTGACGGCGGCGACCCGTGACTTGAACGACATCACCCGCTGATACTCTGTCCGCTCAGGAATCGTGTCGCCATAAAGCGCCCCGCCCACGCGAACGAGATCCAGCCTGGACTCCGGCACCTTGAGGGTCGCGAATGAGTTGGCGGCATGCACCAGAATCTTGGACCGATCGACGTGGCCTTCCCGGATGACCCACGCCACGTCGGCATTAAAAAGCGCGAGATCCTTTCGCACCTCATGCGCATCCTCGACTGGGAAATGCGTCATGATGCCCGCGAGTTGCAATCCGGGCAGCGCCAGAATCGCGAGCGCGTCTCTGCGCCCCTCGGGTGTCCGCAATTCGACGCCATCACGACTCATGCCGGCGGAATTGAGAGCCAGATGAAAGCGAATGCGGTGGAAGCCACTTCGCGGCTTTTGCGACAGAGCCTCCGCAAGAACGCGATTGCCGATCAATTCCTCCACGTCGAAGCGCACTGCCGCCTCAATTTCGCCCAGCGTCGCAGCGCGCAGCCGCATGATCTTTCCCTTGAAGCCCCGCTTGCGCAGTGTTTCGGCCTCGGCGTTGCTCGTAATACCTGTATACGGCACGCCGAGTTTCACGAGCGAGGGAGCCAGCAACGCAATGCCGTGACCGTAGGCATCTGCCTTGAGCACCGCGCACAATTGCACCTTGTCTCCGATTATCGCCTTCATTGTCCGCACGTTGTTCTCGAAAGCGCCGGCATCGATTTCCAGCCAGGAATGCGCGGTGGACGTGGACCGAATTTCACGCGCCCCATCGAGTCCCGGCCTGACCGGTTGCACGCGATCGATCTGGCAGCCGGCGAGCAACGCGGCGACGCCGAAGACGAGTCCGCGAGCAACGTATGGCAGTGCAGTCATCGTGCGACCATGCCGCGCATTGACGGCGCGAAGCAAGTCAACCCACGCAGCCCGGGCCGCTCACGAAAAACCGGCGCAACATGCGGCACGAAGATGACTCCACTGAAGGTCCCAGGATCAGTTTGCGAGCCGGGCGGGCGAGCCCTGCCAGCGAGTGTTTTCCGGAAGCGTCTCGCCCTTCATGAGCAGCGAGAGGCCGTCGAGCTTGCTGCCGGGTTTCATCTCCGAATCGTAGAGCACGACCGCGAACGTCCCGACGCTGCAACGATCACCGATGGTGATATGCGACATCTTCATCACACGATCCTCGAAGAGATGCGTCTGCGGGTCGCAGTGTGCATTCAGCACGACGTCGTCGCCGAGATGCACGAGGTCGAACTCGGTGAAGTAGATCGTCTGCACACAGCAGCGGCTTCCAATTTTCGCGCCGAGCATGCGCAGATACCACGGCATCATCGGCGTGCCGGAAAGCGCGCTTGCAAGCGCAGGCGCAGCGAGGTGCTCATGGAGGGTGGCGATTAGTTCCGTTCGCCATACGAAATGGCTCCAGAGGGGGCGCTCCTGCGGCTTGTAGCGGCCAATGATGATCCACTTGAGCAATATCGTGATGACCATGCACACAGCACCGGCCGCCAACAGGAATAGGGGAAACATGAATACGGTGCCGACGTATTCGATCTCATTATTGGCGATGTAATCCGAAAAAAGAAGGAACATCGCGAATACCACGATGGCGCCGATGGTGTTCGGCAGGATGATGCGGATGAACTCGATCGCGGCGCGCAGGAATTTCAACCATCGCGTGGGCCGATAAGTACGGACGTCGCCGAAGCCCGTATGACGGATGCGATGGGGAAGCTCAAATGATGGAAGTCCCAGCCAGGACGCATCGCGCTTCAGCGCGGCGGCCTTATCGACCGGCGGCGCGGAAAGGACGCCAACAAGCGATTCGGGACCGATTTCCATTCCGCCCGGGAAGACGGAATTATTGCCGAGAAATGATTTTGGTCCGACTTTCACCGGGAGCAATCGCACCCACCCGCGCCGAACCTCGGATGCACCGAGGCAGACTGAGTCCGCGACGAATGTGCCCTCGCCCAGTTCCACGAGGTCGGGGTTCAGATTCTCGGCGGTGGATATCTCCGCATTGCGGCCCACCTCGGCGCCGAGCATCCGGAGCCACGGTGGAAGATAGAGCGAGGCGTAAAGCGGGAAGAGCAAATCGCGGCTGAGGTTCATCAGGCAATCGGCAAACCATTTCCGGACGTGCCAGTAGCTCCGCAGCGGATATTCGCCCGGCTTCACTCGTCCGATGACGATCCGCTTGGCGATCACAATGACGAGGCCCAAGCTCACGATATAGAGCAGCGCAGAGACCGGGGCCGCGAGAACCAGCTTCCAATATTCCCGATAGGTCGCAAAAAATGACTCGTCGCCTGCCGAGTAAAAATCGGCATTCTCCTCGACCCATCCGATGAACACCGCTCCAGGAATCACGGCGAGTGTCGGAATGAGGCCGATGAGGAAGAGCCCCACCGCATATGCGATGCGACGGCCCCAGCGGGATGCGGTCTTCACTGCGTCTTCCGCCGGCCAGTCACGCTCGATCGCGGCATCGACCCGGCGCGCTGGCGAGCCCTGCCAGCGTTCGCCAGCAGGGACGGTGGTGTGTGCGGGCAGCATGGACCCATCGAGTAATTCAGCGCCGTCTTCGAGACGTGTGTCGCAAGCCATCAGAACGCGGGTGCCGAGAAAGCACCCTGCACCGATGGATATCGGTCCAATAATCAGCCAGCCGTCCTCAATCGTGTAGCCATAAAGCGCCGCATCGTGGCCGACGCTGGAATTGGCCCCGATAGTGACGACATCATATGCGGAAAAATTACTCGTCGCGAGATGCACGTCGCGGCCGATTTTTGCACCGAGCAGGCGGTAATACGTATTGATGAGCAGCGTGGAGCGAAGATGCGTCATCTTGAACATCCCGTGGATGTGCTGCACGAGCCAGAAGCGGAAATAGTACAGACCCCACAGGCGGTATCGACCAGGCTTGATACGTCCGATGATGAGCCATTTCGAGACGATGCAGATGAGCATCTGCACGGGGAGCATATTGAACACGAGCGAGACTCCCACCATGATCGCAGTGAAAAGCTGGAATCGCATCTCCCGAGCGACCATCTCATCCCAGATGAGGAACGCACAGAGCCAGACTGGCGAACCGAGCAGCGTCAGCGGATAAAGTGCGAGCATCTGCGCGGTACCGCAGATGAAATGTCGCACGCGCGACACGGGCGCTGGAGGAACTTTATTTTTCGGAGCGCCTACATCCTTCGGCGCGGATGAAGATGCCAGTGAATCGAGAAATCCGGCAAATGCACCGAGCGTACGATTTTTGTAAACATCGCCGACGCCGACGGCACCCCATGCGGGATTCGTGCGCAGCTTCGACACGAGACGCGTGGCCAGCAGCGAATGGCCGCCGAGGTGAAAGAAGTCATCTTCCAGCCCAAAATCGTAACCGGGAAAAAACTGCGTCCACATCTCGAACACCGCTTTCTGCGAGGGCGTAAAGTGCGTAGGACTGATGCGAGGGGCGGCGTTTCCAGCGGTGAGTGCGACATCCGGCAGTGCCTTCCTGTTGATCTTTCCGCTCGGAAGCGTCGGGATCATCTCCAGCGAAGTAATGACCGTCGGCGTCATGTATGCCGGGAGTTGCTGGCGCAGTTGCGCGCGCACTGCGGCTTCATCGAGATGCTCTCCGCGCCGCAGTGTCACGTAGGCAGCGAGGAAGTCTGAGCCGGATGCGTCCAGCTTCACCGTCACCGCGGCTGCGGCGATGCCTTCACAGCCGAGAAGAGCGGATTCGATCTCACCGAGTTCGATGCGGAATCCGCGCAGCTTCACCTGGTCATCGATACGTCCGAGAAATTCGAGCGCCCCGTTTTCATCGAAGCGGCACTGGTCGCCAGTGCGATACCACCGGGCACCATTCTTCCACGCTGCGGCAAAGAATTTCCCAACGTCGAGGTCGGGCCGGTTGAGATACCCCGGAGTGAGGCAGGGACCGCCGATCACGAGTTCTCCAGGCTGACCCTCTGGCACGAGCGTGAGATTTTCAGCGATGACGGCCACCTCGTATCCCGGTAATGCTCGCCCGATGCGCACAGGCTTGCCGGCCTGCAGGTCGCACCAAGTCGCGACGACGGTCGCCTCGGTCGGGCCGTAGGTGTTCACCATGCGCCGGCCGTGGCGCGCCCAGCGGTTCACGATACCTGCGGGACATGCTTCGCCGCCCACGATCAAAAGGCGAACCGTGGGAAGATCGTCTTCCATCATCGCGAGCAGCGTCGGTGCGCACGACAAAATGGTGATGCCGAGGCTGGTGATTTTTTCCGGAAGTGAACTTCCGCTGCGCAGCATCTCCGCATCTGCCGGCACGAGCGCCGCGCCATTTTTCCATGCGAGCCAGAATTCCTCGACGCTCGCATCGAACGCGATCGAGAACCCCTGCAAGACACGATCGTCCGGTGTCACCTGCAGCACCTGTGCTTCAGCGTTCACAAAATGACACGCGCAGCGGTGCGGAATCGGCACGCCCTTCGGACGACCGGTCGAGCCTGACGTGAAGATGATGTAGGCCAGATCATCAGCGTGAGTCTGGACTCGGAGAATATCCGCCGTGATCTGCTTCTCCCAGTCTTCGTCGAGCAGGACCCGCGGTAGCAGCACATCCTGCACGAGGTCGGAGAGCGCGGAATTCGTCACGAGCGCCATCGCGCCCGCATCGCTGAGGATCATCCTCACGCGATCGGCGGGATATTCGGAATCCATCGGCACGTACGCGGCACCGCAGCGCAGTATCCCGAGGATCGCCGCCGACGCTGCGAGACCCCGCGGCAACCAGAGGCCCACGCGATGCCCGCGCCTCACTCCATTTTGCTGAAGCCGTGCGGCGACTTTTTCGGAGAGCCTTTCGAGTTCCGCGTAGGTGATGCTGCGTCCCCCGTGAATCAGAGCGGTGCGCTCCGGGAACGCAGATGCGGTCTGGAGAAATATCTCGTGAAGAACACTGGGGGTGGCGGATGAATCCATCAATTGATCTCAGAAGCCGTGATGCGCATTGGCTCGCAAAGCAATCCAGCATCGGAACAGCAATGACCAGAAAATCCAAGCGCAAGGCCCGATCCGAAAACGGACTCAGTGCGGTCGTATTGCCACCGCTTGCTTGCGCAGTGCCGCAACGCATACAAACAGAGTTCGCATGAAAATTCTCCGTCACACACAGCCCGGTTTTGCAAAAGCCCTCGATGCCCTGAAGCGGCATTCGGAACCGACAGACGAAGTGCGCAAAACGGTCACAGCAATCATCGCGGACATCCGCAAGCGCGGCGATGCGGCGCTGATCGAACTCACGGCGAAATTCGGCGGGCCGAAGCTGAAGCCCGCGCAGCTCGCCGTCATCGAGCGCGCCGGCGTGGACGCCGCCACCCACAGGGCCATCACGACTTCGCACAAAAACGTCTTCGCCTTTGCCAAGGCGAGCCTCCGCAAATCGTGGATGGGCCGCAACGCTCAGGGCGCGCGCGTCGGCGAACGTTTTGATCCCTTCCAGCGCGTCGGCATCTACGTCCCCGGCGGCACCGCGCCGCTCGTCTCCACTGCGGTGATGACCGTCACGCTCGCCGCCGCCGCGGGCTGCCCGGAGATCGTCGCCGTCACACCGTGCGGCAAGGACGGCACCATCAATCCCGCGCTCCAATACGCGCTGGCGGTTGCGGGTGCCACCGAGATCTACCGCGTCGGCGGCGCGCAAGCAGTCGCGGCGCTTGCATACGGCACGAAGACCATCCGACCCGTCCAAAAAATCTTCGGCCCCGGCAGCCCGTGGGTCGTCGAGGCAAAGCGCCAAGTCTTCGGCCAGTGCGCGATCGATCTACTGCCCGGACCGAGCGAAATCCTCGTCCTCGCCGACGCCACCGCCAACGCCGCATGGGTCGCCGCCGACCTGCTCGCGCAGGCCGAGCACGGCCACGGCAGCAGCATCCTCTTCGTCACCGACAGCGCCAGCCTCCTCACGAAAGTGGAAAAGCAAATCCGCGCCCAGGCCGCCACGCTCAGCCGCCGCGAATACCTCACCGAAGTCCTCGACCAAAATGCCGCGCTCGTCCTCGTGAAGTCGCTCGCCGACGGCGTCGCCATCGCAAACGACTTCGCACCCGAGCACATCTCCATCGTCGCGAAAAACGAGGACGCTATCGCCCGTGACATCCGCTCGAGCGGCGCGATTTTCCTCGGCGGATGGTCCCCCGTCGCCGCGGGCGATTTCGTCGCCGGGCCGAGCCACACGCTGCCCACAGGCGGCGCGGGAAAAAGCTTCCCCGGCCTCATGGCCGACATGTTCCAGCGCCGCACCAGCATCGTCCGCCTCGACCGCGCCTCCCTCGCGAAAAGCGTGGAGACCATCGAGCAATTCAGCCGCATCGAGGGGCTGGACGCGCACGGTCGCAGCGCAAGGATCCGCTTTGAATAGCCGCTAGTTTGCTGAGTGCTGGACGGCGCGAAGCTTGGTATCGCCGACTTTCAGGCCGAGGGCTTGTTCGGCGACGCGGAGGAAGCCGGTGCTTTGATCGGTGAGGGCGACTTGCAGTTTGCCGGCGCTCTTTGCGGGAGCGGCGAGCTTTTGCTGGTGGAGTAGTTTTTGCACGGCGAGGGCGGTGTTTTGCGCGGAGTCCACGAGGGTGACATCGGGGCCGGCGTAGCGCTGGATGGCGGCGCGAAGGAGCGGGTAGTGCGTGCAGCCGAGGACGAGGGTGTCCACGCCGGAGCGGAGCAATTTTTCCAGGTAGCGTGCGATGACGGAGTCGGTGACGGGGTCGTCCAGCCAGCCTTCCTCGATGAGCGGGACGAGGAGCGGGCAGGGTTCGGTGAAGACGGTGATTTCGGAGTCGAGGGCCTCGATGGCGCGTTCGTAGGCGCGGCTGGCGATGGTGGCGCGGGTGGCGATGACTCCGACTTTCCCCGAACGCGTGGCCTTCACCGCGGCCTGCGCGCCGGGCTCGATGACGCCGGTGACGGGGATGCGCAGTGTCTCGCGGAGGCGCGGGACGCCGAGGGCGCTGGCAGTGTTGCATGCGACGACGATGAGCTTCGCGCGCTCGGCGAGGAGGAGACCGGAGAGTTCCTGGCTGTAGCGCTCGATGGTGGCCTGGCTCTTGCCGCCGTAAGGCACGCGCGCGGTGTCGCCGATGTAAAAAATGCTCTCTGCAGGCAGCAGCTTGCGGAGCGCGGCGACGACAGTAAGGCCGCCGATTCCGGAATCAAAGACGCCGATGGGTTGCTGGGGTTGTCTGACAGCGGGTGCAGGTTTGCGGACGGCGGTTTTTTTCACGGGAAAATGGGGCGCAATGAAAGCGGGCGGCTCTGGCGTGTGGCAAGCCTCATGGCATCGTACACCTTGCGACGATGCGCCCGCACCAGTTCCGGATCAGTTCACCACAGGGGGCTCGATCGGCTCAGGCTTTGCAGGCTCGGCCTTCGCAGGTTCGGGCTTTGCAGGCTCGGGCTTTGGGACCTCGGCTGCGGGTGGCTCCGGTTTTACAGGCTCAGGCTTTGCGGGTTCCGGTTGCGGAGGCTCGGGCTTCAGAGAGTCCGGCGCGATAGGCTCGGGCGGCACGGGCGGCACGGCCAGGGGTGTGGTGCGCTCAGTCTTCGGAGGCTTCGGGGTCTCGCGTTTTACGGTTTTATCCGCAGGCGCTCGCTCGGGTTTCGCATCGTCGTTGTGGACGACGGCCGGGAACTGCTCCGTGCCGACGGCGCGGCGGTAATTTTGCACGGCCTGCAGGATCGCCTGCGCGAGGAGTTGCCGGTAGCCAGCCGTGGCGATCATTTTTGCGTCGTAGGGATTTGTCTGGAAGCCGCCCTCGATGAGCACGCCGGGAATGGTGACGTCGCGGATGACGACAAAGCGCGCGCGCTTCAGGCCGCGGTCAAACATGCGCGTCTTCACGACCAGCGCGGCGTGCGTCGCGGTAGCCAGAGCGATGTTTTCCGCGTCGCGGGCGTTGCCTTTGCAGTCGTTGAAATCCGAGACTGCAGGGCCATCCGCCATCATCGAGGGGACGCCGCGCGGTGCGAGCGTGTAGGCCTCCACGCCAGTGCCATAGCCGCCGGAGTTGAAATGGACTGCGATGAAGATGCCGCGCTTGTACTGGCTGGCGATGCGAGCACGATCGTCGAGGGTCACGAAGGTGTCATCGCTGCGAGTGAGCACGACTTTCAGGCCCGTGGCCTGCAGGAGAGCTTTGGCGCGCAGGACCACATCGAGTGCGAACGACTTTTCCGGCCCGTAGATGCTCATCGCCCCAGAGTCGTGGGCGCCATGTCCGGCATCGAGGACCACCGTGTCGATCGGTTCGGCGTTCTTAATGCGGCTGGGCCTCATGACGGGCTCGATGAGTTTCACCAGATCCATCCGCGAAATACAGACATGCCCGTCACGCTCGATCGCGGGGTAGCTGAGGATAAACTTGAGATTATTGATGAAAAAATCCGGCGATCCCGCCGAGGCCCGGATGTTGCGCACACCGGAGGTCGCGGATGCCTCCCGGTCGCGTCTGCGAACTTTGCTGAGGCCGTAGAATTCCGCGATGTTATCCATCGTCAGGTAGTCGCGACCGTCCGACTTCACGACTGCCCAGTCCGCACCGGACGCGGGAAAAATACAGCCAAGCAGGAGCGCCAGGGCGATGAGAATGCGGGAAATCAAATGAGAAATGGTTAGTTCGGAACTTAGCACGAATCGTGTCCGGGAACCGCCAATTGCGCAATGCGCGTATTTTTGGCAGCCCCGTGGAGCCAGCAGCGGGAGTCGAACCCGCGACCTTTCGATTACAAATCGAGTGCTCTACCAACTGAGCTATACTGGCGTTTCTGCACGGTGAACGTGAACGCGAAGAGTAACCGGTCAAACGCACCAATCAAGCACGACATCTGCTTTTCCGATGGGGAAAATTATGTCTTCGCCCACTCCACACGTCATCCCGCTGCCGGGCACCGCGCACGAACGCACGGTGCGCTTCCCTTCGCAGCGGGGCGGATCGCCCGCATCAGCGATCCACGGCGACGACGCCGCACAGGATCTCGAAATCACCAATATCCTGCTGCTCGACGACGATGCGGAACTCGCGGACACCCTGAAGCTCCTGCTCGAATCGAGCAATTTTATCGTCACCACCGCGCGCAACGGCGTCGAGGGTCTGCGCGAGGCGATGGCCATGGATTTCGACGTGATCGTCTGCGACATGATGATGCCGACGATGCCCGGCGACATGTTCTACCTTGCCGTGCAAAAGGTGAAGCCGCACCTGTGCTCGCGCTTTCTCTTCGTGACGGGAAATGGACACGACCCGCGCACGAATGACTTCCTGCAGCGCTCCGACGGGCTCGTGGTCTTCAAGCCCGTCCCCGGTGAAGAACTGCTCCAGATGATCTCGCTCGTGCTCCAGCGCAACGCGCGGCTGCAGCACTGAGCACTCAGCCCCGGCTCACGCCGCGCCGTGCTCGGAAAGATGGCGCTCCGCATCGAGCGCAGCGGCGCAACCTTGGCCGGACGCAGTGATTGCCTGGCGATAGCGGTGATCGGCGACATCGCCCGCGGCAAAAACGCCGGGGACATTGGTCGCAGTCGTGCCGCCCTGTTGGAGCAGGTAGCCATTATCATCCATCGAGAGCACGCCCTTGAATGGTGCCGTATTTGGCGTGTGGCCGATGGCGACGAAGACGCACTTCACCTCGGTCTCGCGCTCAGCATTCGTCTTCAGATCGCGCAGCTTCACGCCGCGCATCTCGCCTTCCGCATCGGTGAGATATTCCGCGATCGCGCTGTTCCAAATGGGCTCGATCTTCGGATTCGCCAGAGTGCGTTCGACCATGATCTTGGAGGCGCGCAGCGAGTCGCGGCGATGGATGAGGTACACTTTCGACGCAAAGCGCGTGAGGAAAGTCGCCTCCTCGCACGCACTGTCGCCACCGCCGACGACGCACACGGGGACGTTGCGGTAAAATGCGCCGTCGCACGTCGCACATGAGGTGAGCCCGTGGCCGACGAGTTCTTTTTCACGTTCAATGCCGAGCCACTTCGCGCTCGCACCGCTGGCAATGATGAGCGTGCGCGTTTCGATCCATTTACCCTCGACCAGAATGCTCACATGCTGGCCGGCATTCTTCAGTCCGGTGCAATCCGCGTACTGGAAGCGCGCGCCAAAACGCTCCGCCTGCGCCTTCATGTTCATGATCAGCTCCGGGCCCATGATGCCTTCCTTGAAGCCGGGAAAATTCTCCACGAGCGTCGTGGTCGAAAGCTGCCCGCCGGGCTCGTGGCCTTCGAGGACGAGCGGTGAAAGGTTGGCGCGCGCCGAGTAAATTGCCGCCGTGAGTCCGGCGCAGCCGGTGCCGAGGATGATGACTTTTTCCATAAGGGGCGCAGAGCAAACAGCGCGACCCAGCGACGTGCAAGCGCGCACCGAGTTTGATTGTTGAATCGCACAGGCCGCGCGGTGGATGGTGAGGCGATGCCACTGCCCTCCCCTACCCCGCTCGCCGATAAACCGACTGTCGCACTCGGCTGCACCGGCCTGTATTTTCCCTCGGATGCGTTGCGTGCAGCAGTTGAGAAAGGAATCGTCCCAGTGGTCATGCACCGACTGACCGGCGAGGATGGCAGCTCGGACGATGGCCCGCGCGAACTGCTCGAATCCACGGCAAAGGCGCTCACTGACGAGGCGCACTCGACCGCATGGGGCGCGGGCTGCACAGTCCGTACCGCGGCGGAGGCCGCGGCCTTTGCGACGGCGGGGTTCACGTGGTTTTCATTCGCACTCGGTAACGAGATCGATGCCCGCGCCGAGACGATGTCGCTCGATGAACTCGATCCAGCGATCGTCGCCATAGAGGACTCCGGCTTTCTCACAGCGGAGTGGCACACGCACTACACCGATCGCAAATGGAAGCTCGCATCCGGAAAAACGCTGCTACTCAACGACGAGACGCTCGCGCGGATCGCTGTGAAATATGCACCGGCACTCGCGCACGCCGCGCAGTTGCAGCAGGCCATCCGCACGCTCTGGACGGGACGCGGCACGGCACCGGATATCGAGCTGAACTTCACGGGCCGCCGTGATCACTGGAACCCGGAGGAGTTCCTTTTTCTCACACTGGAATCAGCGCGCTGCGGCCTCGCTCCCGTGTGCATCTCGCCCTCGCTCGGAGCGGCGTGGCAACCAGGTGCGGAATTTGACGGCGACCATGAGACGCTGTCCGCGACACTTTCGCTCGCCGACGAAATCGCCGCACTGGCAGGGCCGCTCAAGGTCGGGATTCACCACGCAGCGGGCAAATCGCGCATCACATCCCTCGCTCAAAGCACGCTCGGCGCACGCGCGCATCTCGACTTCGAGGATGCCGCGTGGCTCGCGACGCTCGACACACTGGCACGGGAGCAACCGGAGATTTTCCGCCGCTGGCTTTGCGCAGCACAGGAAGTCTTCCCCTTCGCCACAAGCGACATGGCGCTCGCAATCACGGAGGAAGACATCCACATACTGCCGCAAGTGAACGACCCAGATCTGCCCGCGACTTTTCTCGCGGACATCCGCGGTCGTCAGCTCCTGCTCGCGACCTTTACCGATGTGCTGCGAAGCGATCGCTCGCTTCGGGATGCAATTAGTGCGGGACGGTGACTTCGATGAGGCCGAAGCCGCCGGCCTTGCGGCGCTGGAGGATGTTCACCTTGTCGGTCTTCGCGTTCACGAAGACGACGAAGGGCCGGTTCGCCGCCATCTCGAGCTGAATGATCGCCTCGTCCACAAAGAGCGTGCGGATTTCAAGCTGCTCGGTCTCCACGTGCTTCGCCTCGGACTCCTCTTGGAGTTCAAAATGCTCATCAATGTGCAGCACATGTTCTGCAAACTGCCGCGTCTGGCTCTTCCGCGGGCGGTGGCTGCGCAGCATCTTGGTCTTGTACTTGCGCATCTGCTGCGCGATCTTTGCGACCACGCCGTCGATCGCGGCATACATGTCATCGCACTCGTGGTCGGCCTCGATGGTGATGTGGTTGGCGCAATGCAGGACGATCTCCGCATTCTGGCGGTGCTTCGTCACGTCGAGGATCACGTGCGCCTCGATGATGCGCGGGTAGTCGAGGTGGATGTGCTCAAGCTTCGTCTTGGCGTATTCGCGGATCGCATCGGTGATGCTGATGTGACGGCCGGTGACTTTGACGGGGACGTTTACGTTGGCTGTTTGCATGGTGTTACTCTTTCGTTCTGTTTTGGTGAAAATGCCATCCGTTCCTTGGCCTGCACACGCCGTACCTTGGCTGTTCGGAACTCGGACTTGCGGAGAAAAAAATCACATCGAAAAATTCTCACCAAGGTAGATGCGACGCGCCTCGGGGTTGTTGATGAGGAATTCCTTCGTGCCCTCCATGAGCACGCGACCCTCGAAGATGAGATACGCACGGTCCACGATGCTCAGCGTCTCGCGGACATTGTGGTCGGTGATCAGAATCGCGAGCCCGAGATCGCGCAGGCCGCTCACGATTTTCTGCACGTCCTGCACGGCGATCGGGTCCACGCCGCTGAACGGCTCATCGAGCATGATCAGGCTCGGGTTCGGCACCAGCGAACGCGCGATCGTAAGGCGGCGCTTTTCACCACCGGAAAGGGTGAGCGCGAGCTGCTTGCGGACGT
Source organism: Chthoniobacterales bacterium (assembly GCA_038227825.1). Classification (GTDB taxonomy): domain Bacteria; phylum Verrucomicrobiota; class Verrucomicrobiia; order Chthoniobacterales; family Chthoniobacteraceae; genus SXWH01. Next base: position 30,904 of record JBBRPQ010000010.1, on the reverse strand, counting down.
GCGTGATGCCAAACTGCTCCAGTAACTCGTCGCAGCGAGCCTTGCGCGCGGCGCGTCCGAGCCCGGTCGTCTCGAGGATGGCCATGATGTTTTGCTCGACCGTGAGTTTGCGGAAGATGCTCTCCTCCTGCGGAAGATAGCCCATGCCCATGCGCGCGCGCTTGTGCATCGCCATGTCGGTCACGTCCCTGCCGTTGAATTCGACCGTCCCGCCGTTCGGCCGCACGAGGCCCACGATCATGTAAAAGCTCGTGGTCTTGCCCGCGCCATTCGGCCCGAGCAGGCCGACGATTTCGCCTTTGCGGCAGTTGATGTCCACGCCATTCACCACGCGGCGTCCGTCGTAGATTTTAACGAGACCTTCCGTGCGCAGGATGGGCGCGGGGAGCGCCGGTTTCCCAGGCTGCGGTGAAGGTGCTGTGGCTGCGACGGGCATGGCTAGCGAGGTGCGTTTTGATTGAGGTCGGCCGCATCGTGGAGGGTGCTTTTGAAAAGCCCCTTCACTTCGATTTTTCCCGAACGGTGCAACGTGATCACGGCACCGTCCTCCAGTGTGATGATCTCCTTCAGCACCACGCCTTTCACGGTCTGCGCGAGGCGAGGGCGCCCGGTGAGGGTGAGCGTGCCGATTTTGTTGTCAAAGACCGCCCGCCGCCCGCGTCCCTCATACTGCTCGGGGTCACGACCGACTTCCTTTTTGTCCTGCGTGATGATCACATTGCCCTCGGCGACGGCGCGCTCGATGCCGCTGTTTGCATCGCCTTTTGCAGCAGGTTTCGCGGTGTTTTTCTCCGCAGGCTTTGCTGTGCCCTGCGGCGCGGGCTTTTTCATGTTCACCGTGAGACGGTCGCATGACAGGCCGAATTCCGGATCCGTCACGCGCACCTCGGTGTTAAAAGTGGCGAGATAGTCGTGGCTGTCGAAGAGCGCATCGTGCGCGGTGATTTCGGTCGGGCCCTTGGGGCGCTTCACGGGTTTTTCGGCACCGGGGGCACCAGGTTGCCCGGCATCGATGCGGCTGATGTCGAGACCGAGCCGCTCGACGGGCTCGCTGGTGCCGCTTTGCGCAGAGGCGATGAATGTCATCGCGAGGAGCGACACGGCGAATGCGGGGAAACAGTGAAACTTCATTTTTTCTCCTCTTTGGCGGGTTGGACTTCGATCGTCGGGACGGCGGGCTTCTTGTCATCGTCTCCCTCGTCGGCGCGCGCGTCAAAGATGATCATCTTCACACCGTCGCCAAATTTTCCGGACCGCGTCTCGACATTGAACGTCACGCTGTTCGCGGTGATTTCAAAGTCGTGGCGCTTCACGGTGACCTTCGCCTTGGATGTCACCTCCTTGGTCTTCGCGTTGAAGACGGAATCCGGCAGATCGATGTCAAACTCATGCTCTCCGCTTTCCTTGAAAGTCTCCAGACGAAGATCGCCCATTTTAATATTGTCCGCATCCACGACCTCGGCGACGCCGATTTGGAAATTCATCATCAGCTTCCCATCCAGGCTGTGAATCGGGATGCGCAGCCCCTTTTGTGGCTGGCCTTTCGGCACCGGGAGATCGAGTCGCTCCTTTTCCTTGGCTGCGGCTGGCTGAATGGCAGGTGCGAGCTCACTTTTCCCAGCCTCGACAGATTTCACAGTATCGGCACCGAACGCGAGCGCTCCGACTAGGCCCATGCCTGCTGCGAGCGAAAACGTCCGGGAGTTACGAGACGAGGCCATGAATTTGGATCAGAGTTTTGAGCAGGGCGGGGATTTGCGCCAGCGGAATCTGATTCGGCCCGTCACTCAGCGCCTTCGATGGGTCTTCGTGCGTCTCGATGAAAACACCGTCGCATCCCGCGGCGACCGCTGCGCGAGCGAGCACTGGCGCGAGGATGCCGTCGCCGCCGGTTTTATCCCCTGCCCCGCCGGGACGCTGCACGCTGTGCGTGGCGTCGAAGATCGCGAGGCAGCCGAGTTCGCGCATCCAGTATAAAGAACGCATGTCGGCTACGAGATTGTTATAGCCGAAGGTCGTGCCGCGCTCGGTGAACATGAACCGCTCGCACCCGAAGGCGCGCAGTTTTTCCGCGATGTTTTTAATGTCCCACGGTGCGAGAAACTGCCCCTTTTTCACATTCACCGCGCGACCCGTTTCGGCAGCCGCCTGGATCAGATCGGTCTGTCGGCAGAGGAATGCGGGGATTTGCAAAAGGTCGATCCACTCCGCCGCCGCCCGCGCGTCTTCAGGCGAATGCACATCGGTCGTCACCGGCACACCGAGTTCGCGGCTGATATTCGCTAGGATGCTGCACCCTTCCTTCAGCCCGATGCCACGATAGCTTTTTCCGCTCGTGCGATTCGCCTTATCGTAGCTCGCCTTGAAAATGAACTGCGCGCCGACATCCGCGCAGATCGCCTTCAGCGCGCGCGCCATTTTCCACACGAATTCCTCCGACTCGATCACACACGGCCCGAGCATGAACACCGGAGCCGCGCCGCCAAAGGTGACGTTTCCAACCTTGAAATTCGGCCGCACGCTCAAGCTCCGACCTCCCGTTCCTTCGTCGCTTCGGCGAAGGCATTTTGAAGGTGCAGGATCGCATTGCTGATCGCGCTCTGCTCGTCCGGCGCGAGATTGCCCTCCATCTTTGCACGAAGCATCGAGAGGTGATCGATGAAGACTTTTCCAAGCTGCAAATTCGGCGGCGGCGCGCCCGCAGGTTTGCTCGGATGCTTGCCGAGCGCGAGCAATGCCTGCTGCGTCTGCATGAGTATAAACTGCAGGAATGTCTCCGTGAGTTCGCTGTTCTGCGTGGAGCGTTGAAATTCGGCCATTCATGCAGAGTACGCCGGAAGACATGCGTGCGGGAAGAAAAGAGTGCGCGAAACAAGCCTGCTACGCGGAACAATCTGACGGCAATTTCACTTCCGCGTCGATGGTTGCCAGACTAGCGTCCGGTTCACCCCCATGGACATTCTTCTCGCAGGCACCAGACCTCACGATCTTTCCAAGTCCGACTTGGAATCCACCCTGAACCTGAACGCGCTTTCGCTCCGACAGAAGGCGGCGGTCTATGCGCCGCTCCCATCGTATCCCGGCACCGGCGGAATCCTTTCCACCCTCTCGCCGATTCCCATTCCCATTCCGCTCATCGAGCATTCGACCAGAAGTCTGGAACTGTACTTCGCGCAGGAAGCTCTGGCGGCATCCCTGGCGAGCGCCGGCGGACAGACTTTGATCCGCGATTTCTTCAGCAACTCGGTCGCAAAAAAGGAAATCCTCTACGACGAACGCTCCACCGTTTCAGGACTGGTCAGGGACAATGGGAATTTCAAGGGAAGCGCGGCAAATTTTGAAACCGACTTCATCCGCCGCATGAGGCTCTTCCGCTCAAAACAAAGCGGCGTCATCAATCCGGCCTCACTGCGATCGGATCTGGAAAAATTTGGCGGCCCGCTTTCGCCTCCTGCACTCCCGTTTTTTGGCATCGGCAGCAAGCTGGGGATCCTCGGTTCCTTTCAGGAGAGCCGCGTGAGGCTCACACGATTGGATCTGCCCACGGCGAAAAGTTTTAGCGCGACGCTGCGCTATGAGGTGTTCGATCACTTCGGGTGCGACGACAAGGATCTGGAAGGCCTGCCCACGCACGGAACTCCCGGCCAGATCGCCATGTGGCTCCTCGCTCGCGATCCGAGGCACGCTCCAGGCCACAAGCCTTTCGTGGTCCGCATCCACATATCGCGAACCGTGTCGGACACTCAGCCCTGATCGGCGGGGGTAGTGAATAGAACCTGCGATCAGACCGCAGCCTGCGGGCGGTGTGGCGGCGGGACGAGGACGCAGGCCATGCCGGCGGCTTTTGCAGCGGCGAGGCCGGTGCTGGTGTCTTCGAAGACGAGGCAGCGCTCAGGCACGACGTTCAAACGACGGGCGGCTTCGAGAAAGGGATCGGGGTGCGGCTTTCCGCGCAAGTAGTCCTCGCTGCATACGATGGCGTCGAAAAGCCCCGAGATGCCGAGTGCGCGCAGCGTTTTCATCACGATATGGCGGTGGCCGCCACTCGCGACGGCCATCGGCTTGCGGCCATGCCATTCGCGGGCGAGCGAGACGACCGGGCCGATCTCGGCGACTTCATTGCTGAATTCGAGGAAGAGCTTTTCCTTTACCGCGACGGTCTCTTCGACAGGGAGCGAATAACCGTGGCGCTCATTCAGGATTTCCACCACGCGGCAGGTCGGCACGCCGCCGAGTTCATAAAACATCGCCTCGGGAAAATCGGATGCGCGTTCGCCCAGCGCGATCTGCCACGCACGGTAATGCGTGGGCATCGTATCGGCGAGGGTGCCATCGCAATCAAAGATGAATGCGGCGAAGTCGCCCGGTGGCAGTTCGAGGGGGAACGCAGGGTTTGTCGTTCGGTTACTCACAAGGGCGCGGAAGATGCGCAAGTTTCCCGAAAAGGCTAGGAGGAACGTCGCCGAGAGGACTGTCGCTCGGGGCCTGCGATTCAGAATGCGCCGAGTTTCCCCTTTTCCCATGGAGCCCTCCATGTATCTTCCGCCCTCAGCCCGGCGCGCGCATTTTCTCCCCGGAAAATCACTGCGCAGCACTGGGAACAACCATACAGCCCACATGGCCGACATCAAATTCCGCTGCCCAGAATGCACTCAGAAGATCGCTGTCGAAGCGTCTGCCGCCGGTATAAAAATCGACTGCCCGACGTGCCACAGCCAGCTCGTCATTCCGAAGACGGAGACTTCACCGGTGACGGTGACCGTGAAGAGGAAACTCGCAATCGTCGGCGGCTCCGCGGACGACATGTATGCGGAGCTTCAGAAGGCGAAGACGCAGGCGGCGATGGCGGCGGACGAATCCGTAAAGGCGCGCGCGAAGCATGCGACGGAACTGCAGGAGGCCAAAAATGCTGCGGATGCCGCGAAAGCCTCCGGTGCCGCGCTGGAAAAGGAATTGGCAGAACTGCGTCCACTACGAACACGGCTGGATGCGGCGAAGAAGGATCTCCAGGATGCGGCGGAACGCGTCGCGCAATTGCAGGCAGCGGCGGCGGGCGGGGAGAAATTGCGCTCGGAGCTCACGACCATCACGGCCACGCATGCGGAATCACAAAGCCGGCTGGCCACGGCGACCGAGCAACTCGCGATGCTCCATCGCGAGCATGAGGAACTTTCCAAGAAGGCCGGGGGAACGGCGGAACTGCACGAACAACTCGCCGATGCGCGCAAGGAACTCGAACGCGCCCGAAAGGATGCCGAGACTTCCGTGACCGCGCAGAGTGCGCAACTCGACGCGGCAAAGGGCATCGAGACGGGCGTCCGCGCAGAACTTGCCTCCATGCAGACGCAGCATTCGCGGGCGGAGGCGAAGGTCGCCGAACTGGAGGCCGAGCGCATGAAACTCACAGCGATCGTGGAGGAGCTGCTGCCCCTGCGCGAGCAGCTCGAAAAATCCCAGCGCGACCTCTGCAATATCTGCGAAACGCACGCGGAAAAAGCGCGTGTCTATGAGGAGCAAGTGGACGCTGGAAAGAACACGGGGACGGAATTGCGCGCGAACATCGCCGATTTGCAGGCGAAGCACGAGACGGCGCAAAAGCAGCTCACTGAGCAGGCGGGTCGCATGGAAGTGGCCGTGAAGCGAGTTTCCGAACTCCAGCCTGAAGCGGCAGCGGCGAAGCAACTGCGGGAGGAACTGGCCGCCGCGAAGACTGAGACGGAACGCCTTCGCAAGGAGCTGGAACAGGTCGCGAAAGGTCGCGAGGACGCCGCGAAAAAGGAGGATGACGCACTTTCCAAAACCCGCGCTGCAGAGAAGACGCTGCGCGAATATGCCGATGCGCTAAACGCAAAGCTCGCCGACGCAGAGAAACGAAATGCGGCGGTGTCGAACGGATTTACGGCTATCAAGCAGGAGAATGCGGAACTGAAGGCCTCCACCGAAAAACTTCGCAAGGACCGCGACGATGCAGCCGCGCTTATAGCGGCGCACGCAAAGGAAATCGCAAAGCTGAAGCCGGACATGGAGTCCGCGAATGCGGAGATTGCCCGGCTGCACAAAGAAGCGGAAAGCGCGAAGGCCGCGGCAGCGGCGGATGCCGAGAAGAATGCAAAATTAAAGCCGGAAGCCGAATCCACGAAGGCCGAAATTTCGCATCTGCGCAAAGAGATGGAGGGTGCCGCTGCAGAAAAGACGCGCGTCGCCGCTGCTCTCGAAAAGGCGACTGCAGAACTCTCGCAGACCGTCGCACGCGCCAAGCAGCACGAGGAGGCAGCGTCCGCAAATCTGAAGGAAATCGAGCACCTCAAAGAGCTCGTGAAATCCGCCGAAGCCGCCGCAAAAAGGAGCGCCCCACTGCCACAACCGCCAGCGTCGTTGCGGAAGGCTGCGGATCGCACTGCGCTTTCGGAATTGGAAAAGCAACTCGCTGAGAACGCGGCATCGCTCGAACGCGCATCGGCGGCGGAACGCGAGACAGCCGCTCGCGCAAAGAAGAGCGACGAAGAGAAGGCTAGTCTCGCTGCGGAGCTTTCACGCAAGTCGTCGGAATTCGATTCGCTGAAGGACGAGGCAGCCCGCGTGAAGGCAGAGCTGGATCACATTAAATCACAGCCCAAAGGCGCCCCGGCGGCATCGCCTGCCCCGGCGGCCGCTGGCTCGGCGGCAGAACGGGAAAAGACGCTCGAATCCGAACGCGACGCCCTGGCGGCTGCGCTCGAACGCGCAAAGCAACATGTGGGCGTCCTCCAGGCGCGACGCGACATGCTCCGCGACGAGGTGGCCACTTTGCGGACCCGTCTCGGGATCGGCGGCAAGGTCACTTCTGGGGACGAGAAGCCGATCGCCAAGTAACGGCCTTCTGGCGCGCGCCTTCGATCAGCAGCCCTGCGCCAAAGCCGACAAATGCGCCGAATGGCCCGAAGAAAAACGCGCACACGGCCAATTTCATCGCGAGCGCCGAAGCGGGCGGGCGCGTGCCGGGTTCCATGTTTTCGATTTTTGGAATCGCGGAGATCGGAATGAACGTGCGTCCGGGCAAGCCGGGCCGGTAAGGCGCGAGAGCGGCGAAGACCATGTAAACCTCGGCGAGGACAAAGCCGACAATGCTGCAAATCTTGATGATGTTATTCCGACCCATGCCTTGCAATAGAGACGCGGTGGGCTTCAGTGTCCAGTCACGGCAAAAATCCGGCGGCGCCCTTTCCCGCCCATGCGTGCCCGAATGGGTGGCTGAGCTTTCTATCAGTGCACCAGTGAATTTCCCGGGATTTTCCAACCCTGCTCCCCATGCCGCGCACGGAGTGAAAATCTACTCACAATGAAGAATAAGACACCATCCGGGAAAGTCGCCTTGATGGCAGGGCATTTGCTGAATAGATTCGCCGAATCACGCCCATGAAAACCGTTCGTCCGATCCACTCCATTGCTGCAGCACTCGTGGCTTTCCACCTGTGTGCGTGCTCCGATGTGAAAATCACCCATGTCGCACCGGGAAAATCCGCGCGCGCCACGCTCGCCCAGAATGAAAAGCCACAGGGGCCGGCTGCCGGACCAGACATGTCGGACTTGAAACCTCGCATCGCTGCGGCACCGATGAACTCGCCGCTGCCTCCCGAGGGACTGCCCCCACTACCTTCCGGCCAAGTGAATATTCCCTCGGCCAATGGAACCGAAGGGGGCCTCGCAGACACCTACTCGCGCGGCACTTTTGCGATGCAGGCGGGGCAGAATGCAGAAGCCATCTCGGCCCTCGAACAGACAGTGAAGCTCGACCCGGATTTCACCGATGCGTGGGGCAAGCTTGCTATCCTTTACCAGAGGAACGGTGACAGCCTGAAGGCGACCGAGGCGTTCAAAAAGGCGAAGCGCCTTGGCGACGCGAACGGCGGCACCGTCTCTCGCGACACTATCGGCGGGCTGCCGCTCCAGTAACGCAGCGCCTCCCTTTTCACTTCGTCGTGCACGGTGCGGACGCAAGCAAGCCGGCAAAAATGGAAGCAGCCTTTCGGCAGTTGCCCCTCCCAATCCGTCGGCTCACTCGCACCCGCTCCGGGTGTGTGACGCTTCAGTTCAGATAGCGGAAGTCGGACGATGCGAAAAGCGAACGGCAAAAGCTCGTCCACGCGGCACGCACATCCTCGGCATCCTTGAGGCCGGGCGAGGACTTGTCGCCCTTGCTCCAGTTGCTCGGGAACTTTTGGAAAAAATTCCACGCGGCGGTCTTTTCATTCGGCGTCGGCGAGCGACCGAGCGTGATCCAGAACGCGAGGCCGAGACGCTGGTCGAGGTTTGCACTCACGCCGCCAGTCGGGCCGCCGGGGTATGCGGCCATGATGCGCTCGGCGAGTTTGCGCGAGGCGGCTGCGACCATGTCGCCATTCAGGAGGAAGAGCGCCTGCGCGGGGACGTTCGTCGTGTCGCGCGCGCCGGTCACGAGGCTCGCATCGCTGAAATCGAACACCGCGAGCGCATCCGGCGGCACGTCGCGCGCGATTGGCAGATACACGCTGCGCACCATCACGGTCGCGCCGCTGTTCGTGAGCTGATCCTCGGTGACTCCGCTGGGACGGAAGCGCGGACCGCCAATGGGGGCATCCCCAGCCTGGCCGATGATCGACGCCAGCGGCGGCGAAAGCTGGATCTGCTGGCTGGCGGAAAGCATCGCATCGCGGATGCACTCGGCATCGAGACGGCGCTTGCTCATGCGCCATTGCAGCGCGTTCTCCGGATCGGCGGAAAATGCAGCCGGCTCGTAGTCGGACGAAAGCTGATACGCGTGGCTCATCACGAGATCGCGCACGAGCTGCTTCGTGCTCCAGCCGTAGCCGCCCTGATCCGTCGGTGTCTGAAATTTCACCGCGAGGAAATCGAGCAGCGCTTGGTTGCTCGGCTTCTTTCCTGTCGTGCCGAAATTATCCACGCTCTCGACGATGCCGCTGCCGAATACCGAGTGCCAGACGCGGTTCACCATCACGCGGGAGGTGAGCGGATTCTGCGGCGACACCAGCCACTCAGCGAGTTCGCGGCGGCCACTTTCCTTCGCAGGAATTGCCGGCGCATTACCCGACGTGAGCACGGCGGGGAGGCTGCGCGGCACTTTGTCCGTCGGCTTATCCGCCTCGCCGCGTGCATAGAGCGCGCTGTCGCGGATGCCGGCAAATTCCGGCGGGCGTCCGATGCGCGCCTGCGGGGCGCGCCGCATGAATTCCCCGATGCGCCCGAAACCTCCGGATGCGGCAACCGGCAGATCCTTCACGCCCATCGCGAGCGCCTTCGGCTTTCCGCTGTCGTCCACGCTTTTCACCATCGCCTCCAGCGCGCCGAGCTGCGTCGCGACGATGAGGAAACGCTGGAGCTGGTTGCCAGACGGCTGCGCAGCGCCAGCGCCACCCTTTGCCGCCGTGAAACGCGAGGCGGCCATTTCGCGCTGCTCCTTGCGAAGATCCTCGATGCGTTGCTTCGTCTTCGCGAGGTCGGCGGCGGGCACGGCCTTCGTTGCGGTCGGCATGCCCGGCGGCAACTCGAAGAGGTCCGTCGCGTGCCGATTCTGAATTCCATTCGCGGTGCCGATGAGCGTGTCGGTGCTGAGGAATATTCCTGCGAGACCGTAGTATTCGCGCTGCGAGATCGGATCGAATTTGTGGTCGTGGCAGCGTGCGCACGAAATTGTGAGGCCGAGAATGGACTGCGAAACCGTGTCGATCTGCTCGTCCGCGAGGTCCAGGCAGTATTGCCGCGGATTCTGCTCGTTCAATCCCTTCGGCCCGATGGCGAGGAAACCTGTCGCGACCGTGTGGTCCGCCCTCTCCTTGCTGTCCGAAGCGTGGATGAGATCGCCCGCGATTTGCTCGCGCAAAAATTGGTCATACGGCTTGTCCGCATTGAACGCCGCGATGACGTAATCGCGATAACGCCATGCGTGCGGGAAGGCGATGTTCACATCCTTCCCGCTGCTTTCCGCGTAGCGCGCTACATCGAGCCAGTGGCGGCCCCAGCGCTCTCCGAATTGCGACGATGCGAGCAGCTTGTCCACCCACTTGCCGAGCACTGCCTGCTGCTGTTTCGCGTCGGTGCCCGCCGCTTTCCAGTCGTTGAAAAAATTACCGACATCCACCGGAGACGGCGGCAGTCCGGTGAGATCAAAATATATCCTGCGCAGCATCGTCGCGGGATCTGCATCGCCGACGGGCTTCAACTTTTTCTCCTCCATCCCTGCGAGGAGAAAGCGATCCATCTCGCCATGCGCCCACGCGGAATTCCTCGGCTGCGGCACGGTCTGCGGCTTCGGTGGCTGGAAGGACCACCAGTTCTTCGCGTCCTCCTTGCTGAATTTTTTCACCAACGCCGCCGTGCCCTCGCGCGGATCGGGCGCGCCCATTTTGATCCACGTTTCAAAGTCGGCAATCACTGCCGCAGGCAGCTTGCCGCCGCTCTTCTCCGGCGGCATTGCGAAGTCCTTGTTCGTGTAGCGCAGCGCTTGGATGATGATGCTCTCGTCCAAATTTCCCGGCACCACCGCGGGGCCGCTGTCGCCGCCGCGGCGCGCGCCTTCACGTGTGTCGAGCACGAGACCGCCCTTCACCTTCTCCGCTTTTTCCGAATGGCACTTGTAGCATTTTTCCGAGAGGACGGGCCGGATTTTCTTTTCAAAAAAGTCGAGCTGCTCTGCCGTGGCCTTTGGCTCGTGCGCGGTCTGCAGCGCAGGCTCATCGGCCTTTGAAGCCGCGGGCTTTTTTTCCTGATCGACGGCGGCCCAGAGTGCGCCGGTGGCGGCGAACGAGAGCGGAAGAATGATGCGCAATTTCATGACGATGAGTTCCTTCAACCGATCAAGACGCGACAAGTTGCTGGCAAATTACACGCATCTCGCGCACAGCATCGGGAATGATTTCAGACGACTCCGGAGTGGACGCGCAGGCGATGCTCACGCCTGAGCACGTACGACTCAGCGCAGAAGCGCACCGCGATGTGAATTGGAAACGCTGGGGCCCATACCTCAGTGAGCGGCAATGGGGCACGGTGCGCGAGGACTACTCGGCGAATGGCGATGCATGGCGCTACTTCCCCTTTGATCAAGCACGCTCCCGCGCCTACCGCTGGGGTGAGGATGGGCTCATGGGCATCTGCGACCGGCAGGCGCGGCTGTGCTTCGCGCTGGCGCTGTGGAATGGGCGCGATCCGATTTTGAAGGAACGGCTCTTCGGCCTCGCGAATGGCGAGGGACCGCACGGCGAAGACGTGAAGGAGTGCTACTGGTATCTCGACGCGACGCCGACCTCTTCCTACCTCCGCGCGCTCTACAAGTATCCGCACGCCGAGTTTCCCTACGCGAAGATTCGCGAGGAAAATGGACGCCGCACGAGCAAGGATCGCGAGTATGAACTGGCGGACACGGGAGTCTTCGAAGGCGACCGCTACTTCGACGTCACCGTTGAGTACGCGAAAGCGGAGTCCGAAGAAATTTTGATCCGCATCACGATCGAAAACCGCGGCCCGGAGCCCGCGACGGTCCACGTGCTGCCGACGCTGTGGTTCCGTAACACGTGGAGCTGGGCAGCAGATGCGGAGCGGCCCTTCCTCAAGCAGGTCAATCCGTATTGCGTGGAGGCTGCGCATACCTCACTCGGCGATTACCGCTGGCTGCTGGAAGAGGATGCACCGGTGCTTTTCACGGAAAACGAGACGAACAACGCGCGCGTCTTCGGCACGCCGAACGCGCAGCCATTCGTAAAGGACGCCTTTCACGACCACGTGATCCACGGCACGCCGGGCGTCGTGAATCCCGCGCAGACCGGGACGAAGTGCGCCGCGCACTACACGATCGATCTTCCGCCGGGTGGGAAAAAAGTGCTGCGCTTCATCCTTGGCCAGTCGCTTGATTTACCGCCGAGCGCTTTCAAAAATTTCGACACCATCTTCTCCGAGCGCCGTTTCGAGACGCATATTTTCTTCGCATCCAAATGCGCGCCGGGCCTCGGTGACGAGGAGCGCAATGTCATGCGCCAGGCCTACGCGGGCCTGCTGTGGTCGAAGCAATTCTACCACTACGACGTGAAGCGCTGGCTCGCCGGCGATCCCACGCAGCCGCGCCCTCCCGCGGAGCACGCACACACGCGTAACGCCGACTGGAAGCACCTCTACAACGCCGACATCCTGAGCATGCCCGACAAGTGGGAATACCCGTGGTACGCCGCGTGGGATCTCGCCTTTCACATGATCCCGATGTGCCGCATCGATCCGTATTTTGCAAAAGGCCAGCTCCTGCTCCTGCTCCGCGAATGGTATCTGCGACCCGACGGCGCGCTCCCCGCATACGAGTGGAATTTCTCCGACGTGAACCCGCCCGTCCACGCATGGGCCTGCTGGCGCGTGTACAAAATCACCGCATCGCGCGGCCATCGCGACACGCATTTCCTTGAGCGCTGCTTTCAGAAGCTCCTCATCAATTTCACCTGGTGGGTGAACCGCAAGGACGCGCAGGGCCGGCATATTTTTGGCGGCGGCTTCCTCGGCATGGACAACATCGGGCTCTTCGACCGATCAAAGCCGCTGCCCGACGGCAGTTCGCTGGAGCAGGCCGACGGCACCGCGTGGATGGCATTTTACTGCGTGACGATGCTCTCGATGTCGCTGGAACTCGCCCGCTCGCGCCCCGCCTACGAGGACATCGCGAGCAAGTTCTTCGAGCACTTCGTCGCCATCGCCGAGGCCATGAACACGCTCGATGGCGCGGGCCTGTGGGACGAGGAGGACGGCTTTTACTACGATCACATCCGGCACAGCGACGGCGGCTCCGCGCCACTGAAAGTCCGCTCGCTCGTCGGCCTCGTGCCGCTGCTCGCCGTCGAAGTGCTAGACCAGGAAGTCATCCGCAATCTCCCCGGCTTCCGAAAGCGGATGCGGTGGTTTTTGGAAAACCGTCCCGAGATCGCAAAGCACGCGAGCTACATGGAACGCAGCGGCACCGGCGGCGAAGAACTCCGCCTGCTCGCGATCCCGAGCAAAGAACGCCTGCTCCGCGTACTGCGCCGAATGCTCGACGAGGCGGAATTTCTCTCACCGCACGGCATCCGCTCGCTCTCCCGTGCGCACCGCGAGGCGGAGTTCTGCTACTTCGCCGGCGGCGGCCACGTCTGCATCACCTACGAGCCCGGCGAGAGCACCGACGGAATGTGGGGAGGCAACTCCAACTGGCGCGGCCCAATCTGGTTCCCGCTGAACTACCTCCTCTTCGAGGCGCTTGAGCGCTACCACCATTTCTACGGCGACAGCGTGCAGCTCGAATTCCCCACCGGCTCGGGAAACATGCTGAATCTCACCCAGATCTCCACCGAACTCGCACGACGCGTCACGCACCTCTTTCTCCCCGGCAAAGACGGACGCCGCCCCTGCCACGGCGACGACGTGCTCGCGGAAAAATTTGAGAACGACCCCCACTGGCGCGACCTCGTGTGGTTCCACGAATACTTCGACGGCGACACTGGCCGCGGCCTCGGCGCGAGCCACCAGACCGGCTGGACCGCACTCGTCACGCGCTGCCTGAATACCGTCGGGCGGATCGTCGCAACTTGACGCCAAGCCGCAAACTCGACGCGTGCAAAAAAGCGCAAAAGCATTCGCCAGCCATGAGTGATCGTGCGCGCTGGATTTTCCCGTCTGCGGTGGACGCCGCGGCTGTCGCACGCATCGTGCATGATGCACAGATCGCGCCCTGGGTCGCTGAATGCCTTGTGCGGCGCGGGCTTTCCGAGGCGGAAACTGCGACGCGCTTTCTCCAGCCGCGGCTGCGCACGCTGAGCGATCCCTTCCTGCTTCCCGCGATGGATGCGGCGGTGTCGCGCATTCTCGCTGCGGTGGAAAAGCACGAACGAATCGCGCTCTATGGCGACTACGATGTGGATGGAGTGACTTCCCTCACGATGCTCACCCTGCTGCTGCGGGCATACGGAGCAGAGGTCGCCACATTCCTGCCGCATCGCGTGGATGAGGGATACGGGCTTTCCGCGGACGGAATCGCGCGCTGCGTCGAAGAGCATCACCCTCAGCTTCTGATTGCGGTGGATTGCGGGACGACATCCGTTGCGGAAATCTCGCGCCTGCGCGACACAGGCGTGGACGTCGTGGTGATCGATCACCACGAGCCAAAGGACGAACTGCCGCCTGCGGTCGCCATCGTGAACCCGAAGCTCGGCCACACCTTTCACTACCTGTGCAGCGCGGGGCTCGCCTTCAAGGTCGCGCATGCGATGCTGAAACGGCAGCCGCTCGCGGGATTCGACATCAAGGAGCTGCTCGACCTCGCCGCCATCGGCACCGTGGCCGATGTCGTCCCGCTCGTGGAAGAAAACCGCATCTTCGTCCGCGCAGGCCTCGACCGCATCGCGCAATCGCGCAGGCCCGGCATCCGCGCGCTCGTGGAAGTCGCCGCGCTGCGCCCGCCATTTTCCGCAAAGGACATCGGCTTTGGCATCGGCCCGCGTCTGAATGCCGCTGGCCGGCTCGACTCGGCATCCGCCGCGCTGGAGCTTCTGCTGACGGATGACCCGAAGCGCGCGCAGTCACTCGCCCGCTCGCTCGACCAGCAAAACCGCGAGCGTCGCACCATCGAGGATGAAGTGCTCGGCAAGGCCGGAGCGCAGATCACCAGCCTATACGATCCCGGCAGCGAGTCCGCGATCGTCGTCGGCGGCGCCGGGTGGCATCCGGGCGTCGTGGGCATCGTCGCGTCGAGGATCCAGCGGCGGTATCATCGACCCACATTTGTGATCGGCTTCGACACGATGGGCATGGGCAAGGGCAGCGGACGCAGCATCGAGGGATTCTCGCTCGTCGCCGCGCTCACGCGATGCGCGCCATTGATGGAAAAATTCGGCGGGCACGAGATGGCTGCGGGACTCACGATGCGGCAGGAAAATCTCGACGCATTCCGCGAGGCCTTCGCACAGGTCGCGCGCGAGATGCTCACCGCGGAGCAATTGCAGCGCACGCTGCGCCTCGACGCCGAACTGCGCCTCACCGATTTGCATCTGAACCTGCTCGACGAGCACGACGCGCTGCAGCCCTTCGGCATGGCAAATCACCAGCCGGTCTTCTTCACGCTCGGCGTCACACTCGGCGGCGAGCCACGCCTGATGAAGGACAAGCACTGGTCGTTCAATTTCCGCCAGGGCCGCTCACAATGCCGCGCCGTGTGGTGGAATGCTGCTGAGGAAATCCTCCCCCCGCTCCCGTGGGACATCGCCTACACCGTCTCTCGCAATGAATGGAACGGCCGCGTGGACATTCAGATCGAACTCCGCGACGTGCGTGCGGCTGTCGGAGCGTGACGTTCAAACACCTTCCATACACCGGCAAACGAACTCTCAGCCGCTGAAGACCCGCAGCGAGGAACGCTCCGCGCGACCTACATGGACCGAATACCCTCACCCTGCGGCTTCAGCACAATCGGCGCGCCAGATGGCAGCGGAGCGCCTGCGACGATCCATGCGCGAAGTTTCGCAATGTCCTTCGCGGCGATCGCGTGACCCGTCGGCGGCATTGCTCCCGCTTGCGAATCGGAGAGCGTAACGACTTGCAAAAAGCGGCTCTCATCGGGCTTGCCGGGCACGATCCATTTCCCAGTCCCACGCAATGCCGCGAGTGAACGCGTGTCATTGAAGGAAGGCATCGTAGCGAGCCGTTGCGTGCCGTGACAGTGGACGCAATTCCGCTCGATCACCCCCCGCGCATCCGCGAATCCGCTCTGCTCTACTGCCGGAGCATGAGCGGACGGTGTCGAGCAACTGACGAGCATCCAGGCGGCGACGAGAGCGAAAGTGCATGGAAGGAGGTTCAGCTTCATGCCGCCTTGAATGAATGATTTCGGCGGTCACGCAAATGAAATGCGCCAACCGCATTCCGCACACTCCTGTCTGCGCACGATGGCACGGCTCGGAGTGGCCGTGTCACGTTGCCGGGGAGCCTCAACGGGATGTCCAAATCACACCGCACTTCGCTATTAAGTTTGCGCACTCCGCAACCCGCTTGCCTAAAAGCGTGCGTCCCCTTCCACCCCACCAGCCCGAACTCATGAAAATCTCCCGCCTCCTCCCATCCCTTGCATTCGCGCTCGCCACGTTTTTTTCCGCCACTCACGCAGACGCGAAGCCGAATATCCTCGTGATCCTCGCCGACGATCTCGGCTACGGCGAACTCGGCTGCCAGGGCTTCACGCAGCAGGTGCCCACGCCCAATATTGATTCCATCGCGAAGAACGGCGTGCGCTTCACGAGCGGCTACGTGAGCGGGCCGTATTGCTCGCCGACGCGCGCGGGCTTCATGACGGGCCGCTACCAGCAGCGCTTCGGGCATGAGTTCAATCCCGGCCCCGCAGAGGCGGCGGTGGAAAATTTCGGCCTGCCGCTCACCGAGACGACCATCGGCAATCGGCTGAAGGCCGCAGGCTACGCGACGGGCTGGTTTGGCAAATCGCACCTCGGCTACAAGCCACCGTTCCATCCGCTCAAGCGCGGCTTCGACGAATTTTTCGGCTTCCTCGGCGGCGCGCATGATTACCTCGACGCAGCGAGCGACAAGGCGAACCCGATCCTTAAAGGCACCGAGCCCGTGGACAACATCGGCTACACCACCGAGGCATTCGGCCAGCAGGCGGTGAACTTCATTGCGAAGCACAAGAGCGAGCCGTGGTTCTGCTACCTGCCGTTCAACGCCGTCCACGCGCCGCTCGAATCCACGGCGACGTATCTTGAGCGCTTCACCAGCATCGAGGACAAAAGGCGCCGCACGTATTGCGCGATGGAGGCTGCGATGGATGACGCCATCGGCAAGGTGCTCGCGCAGATCCGCGCCAATGGGCAGGAGGAAAACACGCTCATCATTTTCTTCAGCGACAACGGCGGCCCGACGCCGTCCACCACAAGCGGCAACGGCCCGCTGCGCGGCTTCAAGGCGCAGACGTGGGAAGGCGGCATCCGCGTGCCATTCATGATGCAGTGGAAGAACCGGATCCCCGCTGGACAAGTGGACGATCGCCCGGTGATCCAACTCGACATCCAACCGACTGCGCTCGCTGCGGCTGGCGTCGCCATCAAGCCGGAGTGGAAGCTCGACGGCGTGAATTTACTTCCCTACATCGCCGGAAAACAACTGTCGGCTGCCCCGCACGACGCGCTGTACTGGCGCTTCGGCCAGCAGATCGCTCTGCGCGCAGGCGACTGGAAGCTCGTGAAAGGCGCAGGCATGCCCGGAATGCAGGGCGGTCGTGCAGGCAAAGCGGACACGCAGGACGCGGAACTTTACAACGTGACGAAGGACATCGGCGAAAAGGAAAACCTCGCCGCGAAGAATCCCGAGAAGCTCAAGGAACTCGCCGCGATGTGGGACCAGTGGAACGCCGGAAACATCGACGCCGCATGGGGGCCGGGCGCGCGCAAGAATGCCGCAGATCCCGCCAAGCCGGGCGATCCGGTGCAGCCCCGCCGCAGGAAAAAGAACCCGTAATACGGAATCCACAGTCTAACTGCCTGATGTGCGGTGGCAGCCCAAGGAGCCGGGGCGCCCCCGCCCCGAGACATGCGAGCACGGGGCGTGGGCGCCCCGGCTCCTTGGACTGCCACCACCGTTATAGCAATCCGACCGTGAAAATCGTCCAAGCGCTGGCGCGACGCATTCAATTCCTCTGCCCACGCACCGCCCTCGCCCTCACCGCAGGAGGCATCCGAGGTCATGCGCCGGTGACTGCCGCGCCCATCGCAGGAGTTGCCCGAGTCTCAGCCCGGCAAGGACTCGCGCACTTTCCTCGGCAGGGACGCGACGACGAGGGCATACGAGTGGTCCGTGAGTTCGCGCACCAGCTCCGGCGGCAGCTTCCCGGGCAGGGTCAGCGTGTTCCAGTGGCGCTTGTTCATGTGGTAGCCGGGCACGATGTCCTCGTGCCGGTCCCGCAATTCCACCGCGCGTTCCGGGTCGCACTTCAGATTCACCCGTTGCGGCAGCTCATCCGGCACCGCGAGCGCGAACATCTTCCCGCCCACCTTATAGACCAGCACCTCGGGGCCAAACGGCGTGCTTCCCTCCACGCCGGGCAGCGACTGGCAATACTCACAAAAGTCCGCGAGGGTCATGGCCGTGGAGCTTGGAGGAAGGTTTCATCGAGGCCCATTTTTTCTCCTCGCTGTTCGGATGCGGTGCAGCCGCTCGGTGAAGCCGCCCTCCTCGGTGAAAGCCGCCGCCTGCGCTTCGATCTGGCGGTCCAGCAGCGCACACGCCACCCCGATGAGCACCAGCGCCGCATTCGCCGCGATCTCCGGGTAGGTGGACTTCTTGGACGGCATGGACTTTATGGACTCCATGGACGGCGCTTTCCCCTTCCGCTGTCCATCCCGTCCATCCCGTCCATCGAGTCCATGGATCTCCCTCACCCAACTCGCCACCTCCTCCGCCGTCGAGCAGCGCCGCGCCACCAGCGCCGCACGACGCGGATCCTCCTCCAGCCAGAGCGGCAGCCCGCGGTGCCGCAGGTAGTCTTCGTAGTCCAGGAGGAGTTCTTCGAGGCTCGCCCGCGCCACATTCGTCAGCTTCAGCTCGAATTTCTTCGAGGTGCCACTGGCCTGACTGCCCTCCGCGATATTCTGCACCCCGCTGCGCGCCGCCTGCACCATCTGGTCATGGGTGCGGCTGCGCTTCTCGATATAGCGGTCACAGAACTGCACCGTCACATCGTAGCAAAGCTGCGCGATCTGGAAACTCTTCAGCTTCCGGTAGCCGCCATGCTTCGGGAGGAGCGGTTCGGGTTCCATCAGGCTTAGTTTTGACTCCCCTCGTCCAATTTGTCCACACAGTCCATCCCGCCCACCCTGACGCCCCGCCGGACTGCATCTCTCATCGCCGTACCAGCTCACTTGCTGCGTCTCCGCATGGCTCAAAATTCCTAGTTCTAACACCCGTCCTCAATGTTCCTTTCCTTGATGGAAGCCTCGTGAGAAAGTTCCCGCTCTCTCATGGCTACCAAGCGCTTCCGCATCGCCTTCTCCTTCGCGGGGGAAAAGCGCACATTCGTCGCGAAGGTCGCGGCCATTCTCGCAAAGCGCTTCGGCAAGGAACACATCCTCTACGACAAATACTTCGAGGCAGAGTTTGCCAGTGCCGACCTCGGGATGGACCTTCCGGAACTTTACCACGACGAATCCGAACTCGTCGTCGTCGTGCTCTGCAAGGACTATGAGAAAAAGGAGTGGCCCGGCTTGGAGTGGCGCGCCATCCACGCGCTGATCAAGGAACGCAAAAGCAGTGACGTGATGCTCTGCCGTTTCGATCTTGCAAAGATAAAGGGCCTCTTCTCCACCGCGGGCTTCATCGAACTCGACCACAAGACTCCCGCACAGGCCGCCGCGCTCATCGTCGAGCGCTACGAATTGCTCCAGCCCAAGCCGAAGAAGAATCCCGCGCCCAAGGCAAAGCCCATCACCAAGAGCCACCGCATCTCCATCCCAAACAACCTCCCGCACCTTCCCTACTTCTTCGGACGCACCGAGGAATTGAAGAAGCTCGCCGACGCCCTCTCGCCGAAGACCCGCACTTGGGGCGCGCTCATTGACGGCCCCGGCGGAATGGGCAAGACCTCGCTCGCCATCCGCGCCGCCGAGGAGTCCGCCGCGAACTTCCAGCACATCTACTTCCTCTCGTCGAAGGAGCGGAAGATGACTGCGGAGGGCGAGCGCAAGCTCACCGACTTCGTGGTGCCCGGCTATCTCGACATGCTCAACGAGCTGGCCCGCCTCCTGAAGCTCCCCGACCTCGCGAAGCGCCCCGAGGGCGACCGCGCGCGGCTGCTCATCGAGGCCCTCGCCCCCGTGCAGGCCCTCCTCATCCTCGACAATCTCGAATCCCTCCCGAAGGACGACCAGAACCGGCTCTTCGAGTTCCTCAGCCAGCTCCCGCCGGGCTGCAAGGCCATCGTCACCAGCCGCCGCCGCACGGATGTGGACGCGCGCATCATCCGCCTCGGCAAGCTCGAGCAGGACGCTGCTCTCGCCCTCATCGCCGAACTCGCCGCCGACCGCCCGCTACTCGCCAAGGCGACGGAGAAAGAGCGCATCCACCTCTACGAGGAGACCGGCGGCAATCCGCTCCTGCTCCGCTGGATTGCCGGCCAGCTCGGCCGCGGAAGCTGCCGCACCCTCGCCGCCGCGCTCGCCCTCTGCCGAAGAGCGGAAAAGGAGAACGACCCACTGGAATTCATCTTCGGCGACCTGCTGGAGACCTTTACCGAAGCCGAGACCAAGGCCCTCGCCGCGCTCAGCTACTTCACGCAGCAGATCGAGGTGAAGCTCGTCGCTGAGCTGGCAGAACTCTCCAAGACCGCCACGGAAACAGCGCTCGACGATCTCTCCAACCGCGCCCTCGTCATCCCGGATGAGGAGGAAAAGCACTTCGCTCTCGTGCCGATGGTCGCGGATTTTCTGCGGAAAAAGCGGCCCGCAGCCGTGCGCGAAACCGGCCTGCGGTTAGAAGAGCGGGCCTACGCATTCATCGTCGAGAACGGCTATAACGAACATGACCGATTCCCGGTGCTTGATGCCGTCTGGCCCACCGTGGCGCCCGCTTTGCCGCTCTTCCTTGCGGGGCCGAATCCCCGGCTGCAAACCGTGTGCGATGCACTTTTTTCCTTTTTGCATTTCACCGGAGGCGCGGATGAAAAGGACCGGCCGGCAGAGCAAAGGACGAGCCGCTGGGATGAACTACTTTCCCTAAATCAACAGGCGGAAGCCAAAGCCGTTGCGGCGGGCAATCTAGACAAAGCCGGTTGGCGGGCCTTTCACGCAGGTTGGATTCATCGCATGCGCCAACAGGCGGACGCGGTGCTGGACTGTGCTAACCGCGCGATGGCACATTGGCAGGCTGCAAACGTCGGCGTCCGCCAGCGCGCCATCGCCGTCAAGTTGCGCGGCCTCGGACACATCTTAAAGAAAGATTACACCGCGGCGATCACCGCTTACCGTGAGTCGCTAAATCTGCATCGGAGTTTGTCCGCCGCGAGCGTGGACGTAGCGATCGTCCTTAACGACCTCGCGGATGCCGAGCGGGTTTCCAGCGATTTCGAGGCGGCAGAGCGGGACTATCGCGAGGCGTTGACGATAGCTGGCGCGGCCTGTTACGTCGAGGGTGTAGCCTTCATCACGGGCAATCTGGCTGCACTGGCGCTGAACCGGGAAGACTGGCCGGGTGCCGAGGCTCTAGCCCGCAAGGCCCTTTCCTTGTCGGAAAAGTTGGGCCGTCAGGATTTGATCGCCCTCGACTCCCACCGCCTTGCCCATGCGCTCGCGCGCCAAGGCGAGGGCGACGAGGCTCTGCCCCACGCGCGCCGTGCCGTGGAGATCTTCACCAAACTTGGTTCGCCCGACCTAACCGTTGCCCGCATCATCCTCTCGGAGTGCCGCCTCGCCTTTGCCCTAGAGCGCCTGAACCACGGCTGGACCTACAACACCACCACGCTGGAGGGGAACACCCTCACGCTGGAGGAAACCCGCGAGGCGCTGGCCAACCCGGCTGCCGTCTTCCCCGGCAGACCGGCGACGGACACGGCGGCGACCAGGGCACAGGGCGCGGCGTTGCAGGTCGTGGCGGAATTCATCCGGGACGACCGGAAGTGGCGCGCGGAGGATCTCGTCCGCCTGCACACGGTGCTCATGCAGGGCTCCACGGTGGACAGCATGAAGCCCGTCGGCACCTGGAAGATCGAGGACAACGGCACGTCCATCAAACTGCGCGGCAAGACGCAGTGGAACGACGCCTACGCCGCCGCGCACGATGTCCCCGCGCTCATGGCCGAATGGCTCGCCGAACTGAACCGCCTCCGCGACGGCAAGGGCGATCCCTTCGAGTCCCAAGTGTGGCTGCACGCCTGCTTCGCCCGCATCCACCCCTTTGCCGATGGCAATGGCCGCATGGCCCGGATGCTCGCCAACCTCCCGCTCCTCGCCGCCGGCCTCGACCCCGTGGACATCCCGGCCAAAAAGCGCGACCCCTACCTCGCCTCGCTCGCAAGCTGGCAAATCGCCTGCGGCCCCCCGCGCCCCGGCGGTGAACTTTTCGCAAAGCCAAAGCTGCTCGCAGATTTCCGCAAACTCTGTGCTGCAAGCCGCGCCAGCGCGCCGTAAATCTGGGGAGGCGGCCCGCGAGCACATCCGTGCGTTCACCCGGCGGGCTATTCTGAGGAGGAAGCACGCTCCAGGCCTCGATAAGATCGACGAGCTCATCAATGCGCTGAGACGGTGAAGCCGGGCGGCGGTGGGGGCGGAAATTTTCCTGTCCAAAACCTGCGGGGCGGGAGCTTAAGTAGGCAACTGCATGAATCCTCCGCGCTTTTCCCTGCTCCCGCTGTCGCTCTCCATCGTCGCGCTGCTCTCGCTTTTCCGCGTAAGCGCCGCCGAGCCACTGCCTCCCAAAAGCATCAGTGGCATCTATCCCTCGCTCGCGGCTTTCAATGACGAGGGCGAGTGCGGCACGGGGGCAGTGGTGCCTTGGGCGGACCGGCTTTGGGTCATCAGCTACGCGCCGCACAAGCCGCAGGGGTCTTCGGACAAGCTGTATGAAATCACGCCGGACCTGCGGCAGATCGTGCGGCCTGAGAGCATAGGCGGCACTCCGGCGAACCGGATGCTACACGGCGAGTCGCAGCAGCTTTTCATCGGGCCCTATGTGATCGATGCGAAAGGCGGCGTGCGGGTGATTCCGCCGAGCGCCATGTTCGGCAGGCTCACGGGGAATGCACGGCATCTCACGGACCCGGCGAACAAGATTTACTATGCCACGATGGAGGAAGGCATCTACGAGGTGGACGTGCATTCGCTCGCAGTGACGAAGCTGTGGACGGACGAGCAGCAGAAGGACGGACGCAAAGCGGACCTGCCGGGCTACCACGGCAAGGGCCTCTACTCGGGACAGGGTCGCCTCATTTACGCGAACAACGGCGACCATGCGAAGGAAGCGCTGAGCGATCCGACGGTGCCCTCGGGCGTGCTCGCGGAGTGGGACGGCAAGGCGGACAAGTGGACGGTGGTGCGGCGGAATCAGTTCACCGACGTGACCGGGCAGGACGGCATCAATGGCGCGGACGAACCCGCTACGGACGCGGTGTGGAGCATCGGGTGGGATCACCGTTCGCTCATCCTCATGTCGCGCGACGGTGGCGACGGCGGAAAGTGGCACGCCTTTCGCCTGCCGAAGGCGAGCCACAGCTACGACGGCGCGCACGGCTGGAACACCGAGTGGCCGCGCATCCGCGAAATCGGCACGCGCGATCTGCTGATGACGATGCACGGGATGTTCTGGCAGTTTCCTCGCGGGTTCAACTCGGTGAGCAGCGGCGGCATCCGCCCGCGCAGCGCATATCTGAAAGTGATCGGCGACTTCTGCCGCTGGGGCGACCGCGTGGTGCTCGGCTGCGATGATTCGGCGAAGTCGGAATTCCTGAACAAGCGGAAGGTGAAGGGCGGCATCGAGGGACCGGGGCAGTCGCAGTCGAACCTGTGGTTCGTGGAGCCGTCCGCGCTCGATGAGTTCGGCCCCGCGCACGCGGGCGGCGCGGTGTGGCTGCGCGATGAGGTGAAGGCGGGCGACGTGTCGGACCCGTTCCTTTTCTCCGGCTGGGAGCGGCGAACTTTGCACGTCGTGAATGGCGGCACTGCGTCGTTTTCCGTGGTGTTGGAAATTGACGGCAAAGCGCGCGGTGGTGCGATCACCGTCGCGCCGGACGCAGCGGAGGCGATCACTTTCACCGAGCCCGGCGAATGGATCCGCCTGCGCGCGACGACGGCGGGCGAAAAGGTGAGCGCGCACTTTGCCTACACGAATGCCGACAAGCGCGGCACGGAGCCGCATGGGATTTTCAAAGGCATCGCGGGAATCGCTGACAGCGATGCGAACGTCGGCGGGATCGTCCGCACGCGAGGCGACAACAAGCGCACGCTGGCCTTTGCCGCGATGGAGGTGCGCGGCAACGAGGCGAAGGACATCGGCTACTATGAACTCGACGGCGATCTGAAACTGAAGCGCACCGACGACCCGAAGGCGCATGACTACGTGAAGACGAAGGTCGCAATCCCGCGCAACGTGATCGCGCACGACGGCGCGAGCGTTCTCGTGACCGACGACCGCGGGCGTCGCTGGCGGCTGCCATTTGCCGGCAAGGATTTTGTTGAGCCCACAAACGCGGGCCTGCTGCGCATCTGCCGCGAAGTCGCGACCGAGCGCGATGTCCTCAGCGCGTATGGCACGATCTACGAACTGCCGGCCGAGAACGCGGACGGCTTTGCAAAAATCCGCCCCGTCGCCACGCACGCGCTGCGCATCATGGACTACTGCAGCTACCGAGGCCTGCTCATCCTCACCGGCCTGAAGCCCGACGCCGCTGGCGAGCACATCATCCGCAGCGACGACGGCAAAGCCGCGCTGTGGGCCGGTGCGATCGACGATCTCTGGAAGCTCGGCAAACCGCGCGGCCACGGTGGCCCGTGGTCCGCGACGAAAGTGCGCGCTGGCGAGCCGAGTGACCCATTCCTCATGTGGGGCTACGACAAGCGCATCATCTCGCTGAGCCACGACGCCAAGCACGCGGTGAAAATGCGCGTCGAACTCGACCTCGACGGCACCGGCCTGTGGGTCACGCACAAGATCTTCGAAGTGCAGCCGGGCAGCTCGACGAGCTACGAATTCTCCGCAGCGATCCACGCACGCTGGCAGCGCGTGAGCGCGGATGCGGACTGCACTGCGTCGGCGGAACTCACCTACGAGTGAGCGTGACGCGGGCACTCCTGTCTGCGGCGTTCGCCATCGACCACCAGCAAGCTCCGCGGACTGCACCAAAATGCCGCGGCGGGAATGGAGCGCCGTCCGTCCCGGCGGCCACGATGACACCACGCGCAGCGTCATTTTTCCCTCTCTTGTTTTCGCAAGCGCACAGGCACCGCAAGAAAAATCAGGCCTGCGGCGCATGGACGTGGCCGGCGGGACGCGCGGCGCTCCACTCGTTGCGGCGCTCCGCGCATCACGCTCGCCGGATCGCATTCTTTGATGCGATTGCCCTGCATGCGGACAGGAGTGTCCGCGTCACAGGCTACCAATCGCCCGAGCGCAGCTTCTTGATCGCTCCGCGCTTTTTTTTCGAGTCGAGCATCCTCTGCTTCACGCCCCACGGACGCTTCGCATTTTGCCGGCGCTTCTTTTCGCGCTCGTGCTTTTTCGCCGCACGCTCCTGCGCTTCGGCGGAAGCAAATGCCTCGAGCAGTCGCTCCCATGCGAGGATGCGATTCGTCGCCTGAGAGCGCGTGTCCTGCACGCTCACCGCGCGGCCTGTCGGCTTGTGATTCAAAGTCACCTGCGTCGAGACCTTGTTCACGTTCTGCCCGCCGGGGCCGCTACTGCGGCAGAACGTCTCCTCAAAGTCATCCGCCCGCAGCCCGAGCGCGCGCAGGCGTTCGGCTTTCCAAGTTTGGAATTCAACGGGCGTCATGGCAGAGCGTCTTAATCATAATCTTAATCTTAATCCTACTCTCGCGATACGCGAGCAACGGCGTCGGGATTAAGATTAGGATTAAGAATAAGATTAAGACGTTCCTGCCACGGCATTCTCACCACTTCGCAAGCTGGCGTGGGAAGAGGCACTGCTCGCAATCGCTCGCGTCGCGCTGGCAGAAGTCCTCGTAGATTTGCAGCAGGCCCTGCTGGATGGCGGCGCTGCGCAGAAATTTCGCATCCGGCGGCGTGTCTCCGAAAAGGCGCAGCGCGGCGGTCTCGGTGCGGCGGTTGCCGAGCGGTGCGGGCAGTTGCACGAACTCCGCCCAGCGCGCCGGGTCTGCTGCGATGCCGATGGGAAAGAAGACATTCGCGAGCATCTCGGTGACGCGCGATTCGCCGACGAGCGCCATGCGTTTCGCGGACGGTTTCGAGGTCACGGTGTAGTGGTGCTCCCAGTATTCATCGCGCAGTTCGCCGAAAAAATCCGTAACCGCGTCCGGCACACACGCCTCGCGCAGCGCTCGGATGCGCGGCCAGTGGCGGATGATCTGCGCGAGTGCGGCGAGCCTGCGCTGCGGGTGATTCATCGGTCGCTGGCCGCTCATTTTCCAAAGCTCACGCGGCAGCGCGAGCCGCTCGAACTCCGCGCGGCGCGGCCACCATTGTTCCCACAGCCCGCGGAGAAATGCGCGCGTCGGCGTGTCGAAATCACCGAGTTCCTTTTGATCGAGAAATCCTGCGACGCCGAAGAGCAGCGCGGTCGCGGAGTCCTTCGCCGCGCGCAGCAGCTTCAGCGGCAGGCGTTGCGCGAGCAGTGTGAATGGCAGCTTATTCGCCTTGTAGCCGAGCGTCGTCGCGAGCGCCTGGTAGAGCGATTCGTCCGGGCCGTGCAGTTCGGTCAGCCGCGCGAGTGCGGCGGATTTACGCTTCATGCGGAACTGCGCCGCGCCGAGCAGCACCTCGCGCACTTTTTCCAGCGGCAGCGCACGCAGCGGCGCGACGCAACGGCCGGGCTTCGCATCGGGCTGCGGGTTCGGCGGCTCCTCGATGGCGCGCAGATCGAGCAGCACCTGCGGCACGGCGCGGTGCTGCGAGGTGCGGGTGAAAAATTCGCGCGCGCCGCGCTGCGTGAAGACGTGCAGCACGACGCCATCGTAGTCCGAATTTGTTGCGTGACCGTGGCGCTCCCAGTCGGCGGCATCCATGTCGAGCTCGATGCTGCCGCGCTGCGCTGCGCCGCCATCGAATGAAATCGCAGCCTCCGCGAAGTCCGGCCCGGCCTCGCGATTCCACACGCCGAGCTGCACCACGCTCACCGCGCGCCCGTCCGTCGTCGTGAAGTTTTTCCCGAAGCTGCCGGCAAACCACATCGCCTGCACTTCGTGCTCACTCCACTCGCGCGGCTCCAGCGCGGAGCCTTCGCGCATCACGGTAAATTCGCGGAGTCGGGAGTAGCGGTCGGCTGGTGACACCTCAGCAGGATGAGCGGACTGGCGGCGAAAGTGAAGTTTTCGCGACGGCGCGATTTTTTCTAGTCCGCACGCCGCCTTTGCGTGTAGCTCGCGGCATGAATACCTCGAATCCCGACGCACTCCTCGCGCAACTCAACTGGCGGTACGCCACGAAGAAGTTCGACGCGACGAGGAAGATCGCGCCGGAACTCTGGGCCGCATTGGAAAAGGCGCTCATCCTCACGCCGTCGTCGTTCGGACTGCAGCCGTGGAAATTCATCGTGATCACGGATGCCGAAGTGAAGCAGAAGCTCGTGCCGTTCTCATGGAATCAGACGCAGCCTGCCGACTGCTCGCATCACGTCGTCTTCGCCGCGCGCAGGGCGGTGGCAGTGAAGGACGTGGACCATCTCATCGAGAGCACCGTGGCCGTGCGCGGCGGAACGGCGGAGGCGCTGAAGGGCTACCGGGACATCATGGCGGGCTTTGTGGACAAGGCTGCAAAAGAAGGCTGGGCGCGCGAATGGGCGATCCGGCAGGTGTATATCGCGATCGGGAATTTCATGACGAGCGCCGCGGTGCTCGGCGTGGACACGTGCCCGATGGAGGGGATCTCGCCGACGGACTACGACAAGGTCCTCGGGCTCGAAGGGACGGAATTCGAGACGGTCGTCGCATGCGCAGCGGGCTATCGCGCTGCGGATGACAAATACGCGGCGGCCAAAAAAGTGCGCTACTGCGCAGAGGAATTGGTGCAATACATCTGAGCATTGCCACGCTTGGTTCATCACGAAGGCGCAAAGTAGTCCCGCGCTTCAGCGCGCCCAGACGGTCTGAGAAGATGAAGCGCCACCTTACCCGTGGATCGCACGAGCAAGGACGCCGAAGACGAGCTGAAGCTCGTGACTACTTTGGCTGACCCGCATCTGAAAGGGTGCCGCGTTGCTTTCCCGGCTTCATGGTTTCCTAATTTGAAATTCCGGTGCAATCTCCGCGCATGACCACACCCGCACACGAATTGAGCAATGCCGAGAAGCGCGCACTGAAGGCGAAGGCGCAGTTGCTCGAACCTGTCGTGAAACTCGGCCACGCGGGCCTGAGCGAGGCGTTCGTGCGCAGCATGGATGCCGCACTTACGCGGCATGAGCTGGTGAAAATGAAGTTCAGCGATTTCAAGGATCAGAAGCACGACCTCGCGCCGCAGATCGCGGAGAAGACGGCGAGCACGCTGGTCGCGCAGGTGGGGAATGTCGCGGTGTTTTACCGTCCGAAGTCGGCGGTGAAAACACAGGACGACGTGCAGTAGCTGCGCACAAGGAGAGGCGACATTCCTGTCGCCGACCTGCGATCGCGCCGGAGGCGCACACCTCATGGCAACGCGGCGGGACGTGGCTGTATCCTTCCTGACCATGCGTGCTGAGAAACCACCGCCTCATCTCGGAGTGTGCGCCTCCGGCGCATTGGTGGGTCGGCGACAGGAATGTCGCCGCTCCTTGTCCGCGCCGCCCACGCTAGGCAGTTTTGCGAGACTCAACACCGGTCAGGGATGCCGCGGTGCAGCATGCGAATGATCCATGGTTGAATGCGGCGAAGCGCGGGTCATGATCGAGCGTATGAAGACGTTCCCCCTCGCACTCGCACTCACTGCCACTGCTGTGTTCGCAGCGCCGCCGGAGCCGAAATTCACCGCTCAGGATCTCGATACGAAAATCGAAATCGGCTACGGCGTCGCGGTCGCGGATGTGGATGGCGACGGGAAGCCGGACATCCTGCTCGCGGACAAGAAGCAGTTCGTGTGGTACCGCAATCCCGGCAAGCGCGGAGTGGCGTGGGACAAGTTCGTCCTCGCGGAAAACCTCACCGAGAAGGACAACGTGTGCATCGCCGCGCGGGACATTGACGGCTCGGGAAAATGTTCCATCGCCGTCGGCGCGGAGTGGAATCCCGGCGACACAGTGAACAGTGGCGCGGTCTTTTACCTCATCCCGCCCGCCGACCGGACACAGAAGTGGGAGGCGGTGAAATTTCCGAACGTCGAGCCGACGACGCACCGGATGAAGTGGGTGCGACGCGGGAACAACGAGCATAGCAAGCCGCGCTACGATCTCGTCGTCGTCCCACTGCACGGCCGCGGAAACAAGAACGGCGAAGGCGAAGGCGTGAAGGTGATCGCCTATCAGAAGCCGGCGAATCCGCGAGACGAATGGAAG
The DNA here is from genome assembly GCA_038227825.1 of Chthoniobacterales bacterium. Lineage (GTDB taxonomy): Bacteria > Verrucomicrobiota > Verrucomicrobiia > Chthoniobacterales > Chthoniobacteraceae > SXWH01. Next base: position 1,728 of record JBBRPQ010000010.1, on the reverse strand, counting down.
TCGGAAGTGCTGAGCGACGACATGCACGCGACGCACAATCTTCATGTGATGCCTGATCCGAAGAAGCAGCCGTTCGAGGCAATCCTGATCGGTGGCAAGGAAGGGCTGACCCTCGGCGAGGCGAAGGCGGAACTCGGCGGCTTCCGCCATGAGATCGATCATCGGAAATATTCACCGCCGCTCAAGGGCATGGGCGAACTGCGCGCGGGCTGGCTGCCGGGAGGCAAACTTTTCCTCGCGACGATCGAGCCGATGCACGGGAACGAACTCGCAGTTTACCCGCAGACGGATGAGCAACCGGGAGCGTCCGGGCCGCCGCGCACGGTGCTCGATTCCACGCTCGAAGACGGCCATGCGCTCGCCTGCGGCGATGTGCTCGGCCTTGGCCACGATCAGATCGTCGTCGGCTGGCGCGCGATGAATAAGAAAGGCGCGAAGGTCGGCATCAAGATGTTCGTGCCGGATGAGCAGGGCGAAAAGTGGGCGCAGCACCTCATTGATGACAACACGATGGCCTGCGAGGATCTCGTGCTCGCGGATCTCGATGGCGACGGGAAACTGGACATCGTCGCAGCGGGGCGTGGGACGAAGAACGTGAAGATTTACTGGAACGAGCGGTAGCTCGGAGCAGAAGCGCAAAGCAAAAAATATTCACAGCATTTCAGCGTGCCATCGCTCGCAAAAAAAATTCCAAACTGTCCAAGATATGAGCAACGAATCTCACCCGAAATTCAAGGAATTGAACTCCCGGCTCGAAAGCTGCATTGCGCATTTTGACGCGGAAGCGTCGAAACACAAACGTCTCTTCCGACTACTGCGTTATGGTGTGTTCGGTCTCACAGCTCTCTCGACAATCCTGGCCGGGATGAGTGCTGCGGATATTTGGGATCATTGGATCAAAATCATCCTCGTTGCGGTCACCTCGGCAACGAGCCTACTGGCTTCTATCGAAGGTCTCCGGAAGCCGGCCGATCTCTGGCTGAATGAGCGAAGCGTCTGCCACGGTTTGCATGACCTGAAACGGGAAGTTGATTACCTCGCAACTGGCACCATTGATGAGAAGACGCTCGATGAGTGTTTTAGACGAATGCAAACGCTTCTCAGCGATGGCAGCATCCGATGGAAACAGCAGCTTCAACCCGGAGCAGACAAAGGTAACCGATCTTCGTCTGAGTAGAGTGGCTCACGTTTTCGATGTCCCGCGCCATTGACCCGCAAGCGCGCTCGCCCTACACGGCACGGCGATGTCACTGAACAAAAAATTCCCGCGTTTGCTCCCCTCGTCCATCGGCAAGGGATGGAAGGTCACGGACCTCGTGGACAATTCCTTCAAGGCCTACAATGGCGGTCGTCTCGCCGAGGCGTGCCGTCTTTTCACGCAGAAGATGATCGCGGGCAAGGGCACCGTGGGCATGTCGCTCACCGGCGCGCTCACGCCGGCGGGGCTGGGCAAGGCGGCGATCATTCCGCTGATGAAGGCGGGCTTTGTGGACTGGATCATTTCGACCGGCGCGAATCTCTATCACGACATGCACTACGGACTCGGCATGAAGATGTATGCAGGCTCGCCGTTTCTCGATGACGTGACGCTGCGCAAGGAGGGCATCATCCGGATTTACGACGTGCTGTTCGACTACGATGTGCTGCTGGATACGGATGCGTTTGTGCGCGAGGTGATCCAGGGCGCGGAGTTTCAGCGCACGATGGCGACGGATGAATTCCACTACC
>JBBRPQ010000009.1:0-111128 GCA_038227825.1 Chthoniobacterales bacterium | reverse complement strand
GGTGCCGGTCATCCAGTATTTTTCTGCTTCCGCGCCGACGAAGCGGTCAGCGTTCTTGTTGTCAATGTAGCGCAGGTAATACCAGCACGAGCCGGCCCACTGCGGCATGGTGTTCAGCTCGCGCGTGGCGGTGGAGTGGCTCGGCTCGACGCCTTCGATTGCACTGAGAGACGGGAGCGGGAAGGCAGTGGATACGTCGTCGCCACGCTCGTGGTGGATGGGCTGATAGCGCACCCAGTCCTTCGCCTTCGAGAGCGGCGGCTCGGGCGTGCCGGTGGGTTTGAAATCGGAAAGCTCCGGCGGGACGACGGGCAGTTCGCTCTCGGCGACGGCGCGGTGATTTCCATTTTCCCACACGATGGGGAAGGGCTCGCCCCAGTAGCGCTGGCGTGAAAAGAGCCAGTCGCGGAGTTTGAAGTTGATCGTCTTTTTGCCGAGGCCCTGCGCTTCGAGGCGCGCGGTGATTTCGGCTTTCGCGGCGGCGGTGGGCAGTCCGTCGAGCGGGCCGCTGTGGATCGCGTAGCCTTCGCCGACGAAGCACTCCAGCGGCTCCGCGTCGCACACGCTGCCGCCGCCGAGACCGAGTCGCGGCTCGGGCGAGACGACTTCGCGGATGGGCAGCGCAAACTTCCTCGCAAACTCCCAGTCGCGCTCGTCGTGCGCGGGCACGGCCATGATCGCGCCGGTGCCGTAGCCGGTGAGGACGTAGTCGGCGATCCAGATCGGGATGCGCTCGCCGCTCACGGGGTTGATGGCGAAGGCGCCGGTGAAGACGCCGGTCTTGTCCTTTGCGAGTTCGGCGCGCTCGAGGTCGCTTTTGCGCGCAGCCTTTTCGCGATACTCCTCGACTGCGGGTGCCTGCTCCTCGGTGACGATTCTGTCCACGATGAGATGCTCGGGAGCGAGCACCATGTAGGTCGCGCCGTAGAGCGTGTCGGGCCGCGTGGTGAAGACGGTGATCGTCGTGTCGGTTGCAGCTTCCTTGAAATGCACCTCCGCGCCTTCGCTGCGGCCGATCCAGTTTCGCTGGTGAATCTTGATGCTCTCCGGCCAGTCGAGTCCGTCGAGTTCGTCCATGAGGCGCTGCGCATACAAGGTAATCCGCAGCATCCACTGCCGCATCGGGCGGCGCTCGACGGGATGGCCGCCGACTTCACTCTTGCCGCCTTCGACCTCCTCATTCGAGAGCACCGTGCCGAGTTCGGGGCACCAATTGACAGGTGCCTCCGAAATGTAAGCCAACCGCACACCGTCCACATCATCGCCCGTGTAGCTGGAGATCGGCTCGGCGCGATTCGTCGCGGGGTTGAACCAAGCGTTGTAGAGCTGGAGAAAAATCCACTGCGTCCATTTGAAATAGCCGGGGTCGGTGGTGTTCACCTCGCGCTGCCAGTCGTAGCCGAAGCCGATGCGCTGGAGTTGCGCGCGGAAGTTGGCGACGTTCGCCTCGGTCGTCGCGCGCGGGTGCTGGCCGGTCTTGATGGCGTATTGCTCCGCCGGCAGGCCGAACGCGTCCCAACCCATCGGGTGCAGCACGTTGAAGCCGCTCATTTTTTTGAACCGCCCGATGATGTCCGTCGCCGTGTAGCCCTCGGGATGCCCGACGTGCAGCCCCGCGCCGCTCGGGTAGGGGAACATGTCGAGCACGTAGTATTTCGGCTTCGTCGCATCGAAGCCGGGCTCGCCGGGATTCGCGATGTGAAAGGTCTGCCGCTCCGCCCACACGCGCTGCCAGCGTGGCTCGAATTGGTCGAAAGGAAATGGTCTGCGGCGCTCGTAGGTCATTTTGAAAAGGGCGCGGACTTTGGCGGCGACGGTTGCCCGATGCAAGATACGGCTGGCCAAAGTTCTCAGTGCTCAGTGCGCGGTGCTCAGTGAAAACCTTGGGAGGCACGAGGATTGAATTTGAAATGCGGACGCAGACTGCGCACTGAGAACTGACCATTTTACCCCCATGACTCGCCTGCTCATCGCCACGAAGAATGCCCACAAGACCGCTGAGATCCGTGCGATCCTCGGTGATGCTTGGGAGGTGAGCGACCTCACTGCGCATCCCGAGGTGTCGGCACCGGATGAGACCGGCGCGACCTTTGAGGAAAATGCGCGCATCAAGGCCGAGGCGGCGTCGCGGGTTTTTCCTGGGATCGTTTTGAGCGATGATTCCGGGCTGGAGGTGGACGCGCTGGGCGGTGAGCCTGGAGTGCAAAGCGCGCTTTATGCAGGAATGCACGGTGACGACGCTGCGAACCGTGCACGACTTAAGCGCGAACTGCTTGCATGCGGCGCCCCGCAGCCGTGGCTCGCACGCTTTCGCTGCACGATGGCGCTCGCGCGGTCGGGGCACACACTCGCGGTTTGCGACGGGCGAGTGGAGGGATGTGTGGTCGCGGAGGAATTCGGGGATGGAGGGTTCGGATATGACGCGCTCTTCATCCCGGAAGGCCACTCGGGGACATTCGGCCAGCTTTCGCCCGAGGTGAAAAATTCCCTGAGCCATCGCGCCCGCGCGATGGCGAAGGCTGCAGAGATCCTCGCGAAGATCGAACGGTAGATGCGGCCTTCAGAACGGCGATCTTTGGTCGAGTTTGAAATCCAGGCCCTGCGGTTTGCTGGGGACAAATGGGGCGCGCTTTTGCAGTTTGGGGTTGCCGTAGTATTTGAGCGTGCCAAAGTCTGCGCGTGACATTCACGTTACAGCCAAATCAAGATGTTGCCTTATCCCTGCAAACCGGGTAACCATCTTGAATAATCCCCTAGGAAACGCTTGATTTTTTACACAGCCATGAAGTCGAATAGCATGTTCTCACTCCCGCCCCGTCAAACGCACAGGCAGCTTGTGTTAGTCGTATTGGCGACCTGTTCATGGACAGGTGTTACTCTCGCGCAAGATGCTGCTGCGCCCGATCCAGGCACGCCGGTGCCTGCGACAGATGTCCCTGCGACTGAGGCTGCTACCAAAGTGAAGGCTGCGGCGAAGGCCAGAGATGCTGCGACCGGAGCAGTGGATGGCGTTAAGTCCGAGAAATCGAGCCCCTTCCGAACTGGCGAATCTTCCCGTGCCAGCTCCAAAAAATCACCTTTCGCGTACAACACTGGCGACTCTGGTGAGACCAAGAAGAAGAGCGTCCGCAAATTTACAGACCCGGAGCCTCAGGTGGAGGAACCCGTGGTCCGAACTGGCGGAGACGAAGAGGGTGGCAGCCACATTGTGGCACCGAGCTTTTACGGCCGCGCTCCGCAGGTGATCACTCCCGGACAGGGTCAGTATGCCCGTCCGAAGTACCGCTATGGAGTGTCCGTCGGTATCGGATATGACGATAATCCGGACCAGACGCCCTCGAAGAGCTTGGGTGGTGTAGCGACTCCGCGAAGCAGGAGTGGCTTTAATTACGTGAATGGACACTGGGACGCCCAGTGGCTGAAGCCTCGGACCGTTTTCACCGTGAACCTCGAAGCCGGTGGCGACTTTTACTGGGACCGTCCCAATAACAGCTCGGACTTCAATGCGCGCCTCGGGATGCTTTACGTGAACAAGATCGATCAGCGAACCCAGTTCACGGCTAACGCGAGCTTCGCATTCCTTTCCCAGCCCGACTATTCAAACCTCTATTCCTCGACGAGCAACGTCGCAGGCGACTACTTCACGGGGTCCACGAAGTTTGACATCAGTCACCGTTGGGCTCCTCATTTTAGCACGCTGACGAGTGCATCCGTGAACATCCTGAAGTATGTGGATGAAAGCACCACCAGTCTTTCCAATAGCTATTGGACCTTCATTTTCGGCAATGAGTTCCGCTTTCAGTCTTCCCCCCGTTTGACTTGGGTGGCTGAGGCACGTTACGGCATTGATGAGTATATCGATAACTCGGCCCTCAATGCGCAGACGTTCTACGCCCTTGGTGGTGTGGACTGGCTCGCGACGCGACACCTCACGACGACGTTCCGCGCAGGTGCCTCGTTCCGCAGCTTTGATGCCGGCGGCAGCACCAGTGCGCCGTATGCCGAGGTGGCCCTGAATTACCAGATGGGACGCCACTCCACGCTGACGCTGAATGGACGCTACGGATTCGAGCAGTCGAGCTCTGCTGGCGATGAGAATCTCTCGTACCGTCTGGGGCTGATCTACCAGCAGGCCTTCACCTCACGTTTCTCCGGAAATGCGGGCTTCAATTTCATCCACACCGATTTCAGTCCGCGCTTCGGTGCGGGGAGTGCGACCGATGTGTTTGATGTAAATGTCGGCGCGACCTATCGTATCGACCGCCATTTCTCGCTGGGAGCCCGTTACAGCTATACTTTTCAGGACAGCTCGAGTGGATTCCAGACGTTTGATCGGAATCGCGTCCTCCTTTCGCTCCAATACGAATACTAGAAAATCTGAGGTCAGCTTCGGTGGCTGCCACTTTTCCTTCGGTTGCGAACAGGCTCCTTGCGTGGTTAGCTGAAGCCCCTTCTTTGCCAAGTTTGCGCAACGCCAACATTCCCGCCACATGACTGACTCCACCGAGGCAAAACTCCACTTTTTGGACTACTGGCGCGTCGTCAAGCTTCGCCTCGGCCTCATCCTCCTCACCTTCTTTCTGGTGATGGTCACCGCAGGTGTTTACGTCTTTTTCCTCCCGCGCCAATATTTTTCGCAGGTCACCGTCGAGATTAAGCCGGACGTCAACAAAACCTCAAACGTTGGCGAAAACTCATCCATGGGAAGGGTCGATCCGCAGTTCGTCACCACCCAGATTCAGGTGCTGAAAAAATCGGAGATCCTGAATCCGGTGATCGAGAAACTCGATCTCGTAAAAAAGCTTTCGCCGCCCGGAATGACGATGCCCTTGCACTGGGTCACCGAGACCTTGGGGCGCAGCATGAATGTCGCGGAGCAGCGGAATACAACGCTCGTGGACATCGGCGTCTATCACACCGACAAACAGCTTGCCGCCGACATCGCGAATACCGTCGCCGTGACTTACCGTGATAAGCGTATCGAGGAGTTGCGCAAGAACACGGAGCAGACCCTCGCCGAGATGAAGGACGAGCTGAAGACGAAGGAAGACGAACTGATTCAATTTTTTCAGGACGCATCAAAGCTACGGCAGGATGAAAGCATCGTGGATCCGGACCCCGAAAATGCCGGTGCGCAGCTTTCCATCAGTGCGCAGGGTGGCACGGTTGGCAGTGAAAATCAGGTGATGGAAAAGCGCGCAGGTGTGGATCAACTGCGCAACCAGCTTCAGCGCATCGAACAACTCAAGACGGATGAACTCATGGAGGCGATCCGCATCCTGAACATCAGCGATCAGACCGTGGAGAAAAACCTCCCACTGCTGCAGGATGCGAAGGCCGAAGAGGCAAAATATCTTAGCGCTGGTCTCGGTGAAAACCACCCGCGTGTGAAGTCGCTGCGTGCACAGCGGGACGTATATCAGAGAATTTTGACCGACCAGCTTGAGAGCATCAAGCGATCACTGAGGACCAAGCTAGAGATTGAGGAAAAGACACTCAAGACCTACACGGACAACATGGAGGGGACTCGGAAGATCCAGATCGATGACAAGACGCGCATGGCACCCTACGTCGCCAAGAAGTCGGCCTACATCATGGCCAAGCAACTCATTCTTGGAATCCGCCAGCAATACGAAAAGGCGCGGTTTGAGAACATGATCTCACAAGTTCCGGTGAAGATCTGGCAGCGTGCACAGCCCGGTCTTTACCCGGAGAAACCGAGCGTCATCCTTTACATGATCGTCGCTGCCATGCTCGGCGTCCTTGCCGGCATCGCCCTGGCATTCTTCATCGAGTATCTCGATACTTCCGTGAAGACCGTGGACGACATCGAGCGCCACCTCGCCCTCCCGGTTCTCGCCGTCATCCCGACGGATATCATGATTCTCCTCAAGCAAAAGAGGGATACCGCAGACGCCGAGGCCTACCGCATCCTCAAGGGCAACATCGAGCTGAACCTCCCCGATCACGGTGCGAACACCTACACGCTCGTCTCGGGCGGCCCCGGTGAAGGAAAGAGCACGACTCTCAGCAACCTCGCATTCATCTACGCCAAGGGCGGTGCCAACGTGCTTGTGGTGGACGCTGACCTTCGCAGGCCGTCGCAGCACCGCATTTTTGATGTGGAAAATGATGTCGGTCTCGTGGACTACCTGCATGGGCGCAAGACTCTCGAAGAAATCACCCTTCCGTCGCGGCTCAACAATCTCTCACTTATCCCGAGCGGCAATCTTTCCATGGAAGATGTGGGCATCCTGAACGGGCCGCGCATGACCGAGTTGATCATTCAGCTCAAAAAACACTACGATGTCGTGTTCTTCGACTCGCCGCCGATCCTTGGCGTGTCAGATGCGAGCATCCTCGTCTCCGAGGTGGATAATACGATCATGGTCGTCCAATATCGCCGATTCCCGCGCAACATGCTCCAGCGCGTGAAGTCCACCGTCCAGCACGTCGGCGGCAATCTCATCGGCGTCGTCCTCAACAACGTGGACATCCGCCAGGACGATTCCTACCGCTACTATTCCAACTACAAGGACTACTACGGCCCGAAGCGCGATCACCCCGACGACAAGAAAAAGCCCGCGAAGACTCCGGTGGTCGCCGATGACAATACCGACAACCAGGACGCATACTAAGTCATGAAGACCATCCTTCTTTCCCTTCTCACCCTGCTTGCCATCGCATTCCCTCGCCTGCACGCGGGCGAGACCGTGTTCCGCAATGGGGACGTGTTTGAAATGAAACTCAGCGGCCCGCCGGATGAATTCACCAAGGAATTCAACCTCGTGCTCACCGTGGATGAAGGCTCCGTGAACATCCCCCTACTCGGGCGCGTCGCCGCCTCCGGCATGTCGAGCACGCAACTCGCCTCCAGCATCGAACGCCGTCTGAAGGAGGCGAGATACTTTACCGTCGCGACCGTGAACATCACCTCGAATCAGGGACTGAACCAGCGCACCATGATCGTCGGCGGTTCCGTGCGCGCGCCTGGTAAGCAGCCTTGGATCGCAGATCTCACTTTGACTGGTGCGATCAGCTCCGCAGGTGGCCCGACGGAATTCGCGAAGGACACAATGAAGATTATCCGTGGAGGCAGGGCGACGATATACAGCCGCAAGTTGATCAAGAAAAACCCGGCAATGGATCCAAAGGTCGAGCCGGGTGACATCATTGAGCAGGAAGGCGACTAGCCTTCAGTCATCGGGGGATTATTCCTCGATCAGATCGCGGTGTTTCCAGAGGTAGCCGATTCCTGAGTAGATCGTCAGCGCAAGTGTGATGCTGGCGAGCGTCCAGCCGCCGTGGTGCCATGCTTGCCACCACCATTGCTTCACCCGCAGTGAGATCCAGCCTGCTCGTTCCCATTCCATCACCGAGAGGAGCAGTAGAAAATAGCCGCACGTTACGATTTGCCAGAGCGCCTTGTGTTTGCCGAGTCGTTCGGATTGCAGGATGACCCCGCGCCCAGCGGCCAGCAGTCGGAGGCCTGTGATGAGAAATTCGCGCGCGATGATCATGATGACCACCCATGCGGGGATCGCCTTCAGCGGGACGAGGCAGATGAAGGCTGCGGCGATCATGACTTTGTCTGCGAGGGGATCCATGAGCTTCCCAAAATTCGTCACGATTCCAAGTTTCCGCGCGAAGTGTCCATCGAGGTAATCCGTCACGCTCGCGCTGAGGAAAAGCAGGAGGCCTGCGGTGTAGGCAAAGCTCCAGCCCTTCTCGCGGCCCGGCGCATGAATCTCTTCCCACTCGAGGCCGAATGCCATCGCCGTGACAAATGCAGCGGTCATCGCGAAGCGCGAGACGGTGAGTTTGTTGGGCAGGTTCATTCTTGGGTTCCTCGCAGGCGACGCATGCGTTGGGCGCGCAGTGTCATCGTGAAGCGCATTCTCACAAACCAAAAATCATGGTGAGTGCGTGTGGCTGTGCGCCGCACTTGTCGCGGGGTGTGCTCGCGGCGTAGGTTCGACGCATGCCACCCGGGTGCCTTTCGCTGATTTTGCATGCGCACCTTCCTTTCGTGCGGCATCCCGAGTATCCCGAATTCCTGGAGGAGGAATGGCTCTTCGAGGCCATCACCGAGACGTATCTTCCGCTGCTCGATGTGTTGCACGGTCTCGCCGATGAGGGCGTGCCTTTCCGCATCGCGATGTCCGTCACGCCTACGCTTGGCCACATGCTTTGCGATGAACTGCTCCACGCGCGCTATGAGCATCACCTCGATCGCCTCATCGTAATTTCAGAAAATGAAGTGCGGCGCCAAGAATCCCGCGCCGATGAGCAGCGTGCTGCGCGATTTTACCTACTGCGTCTTCTGCGTGTTCGCGAATGGTGGGCGCAGCGTTGGAAGCGTGACATTGTTTCCGCATTCCGCGGGCTCGAAGAACGCGGGCATCTGGAAATCATCGCGTGTGCGGCGACGCACGGCTACCTGCCGCTCATGCTGCGCGAGGAATCCGTGCGGGCGCAGATCGCCATCGGAGTCGCGGCGCACCGCGCGATGTTCGGCCGTGACCCGCGCGGAATCTGGCTGCCGGAATGCGCGTGGCGACCCGGCGTGGATCGCACGCTGGCGGAATTCGGCATCCGCTGGTGCGTGCTCGATTCGCACGGGATCATGCTCGGCAAGCCTCGGCCGCAGCGCGCAATTTTCGCGCCGATTTTCACTCCCGAAGGCGTCGCAGCGTTTGGCCGCGATCGTGAATCCGCGCGGCAGGTGTGGAGTGCGGCGGACGGCTATCCCGGCGATCCATGGTATCGGGACTTTTACCGTGATGCGGGATGGGACATGCCGGAGGAGGACTTTCGCCGATTTTTCCCTGAGGGCCCGCGCCGTTTTACCGGGCTGAAAATGCACCGCATCACGGGAGGCGAACCCAAGGCGTGCTACGATCGCGCGATGGCGCTGGGCCGTGTGAATGAACATGCGCGCCATTTTCTCGATGCGCGCATCCGTCAGCTTCGCAATGTGGGTGCGCTCATGCCGGTGCCGCCGATTGTCGTGAGCCCGTTCGATGCGGAGCTGTTCGGCCACTGGTGGTTCGAAGGGCCGGAGTGGCTCGCGGCGGTATTGCGCGGAGCCGCGGAGCTGCCGTCGGAAATCCGGCTCGTCACGCCCGGCGATTATCTTGCGGAGAATGAAACGCATCAGGTCGTGGAGCCCGCACCTTCTTCGTGGGGCGATGCGGGGTTCAATGCCGTGTGGCTCGATCCGTCGAATGCATGGATCTATCCCGAGCTGCACGCTGCGGAGCAGCGGATGATTGCCTGCGCGCGACATTTTTCCAACGGCGCGCTGCCCGAGGAGACCGAGGAGCGCGCCCTGAGTGCGCTCGCCCGTGAGCTTCTCCTCGCGCAATCGAGCGATTGGGCATTCCTCATCCGCTCCGGCACCGCTCGCGAATACGCGACAAAGCGCACACGCGAACATCTCGATTATTTCAACCGCCTGTACGCCCAGATTCGCGCGGGGCGCGTCGAGAGTGAGTTCTTGGAAAATCGCGAACTGCGGGCCAATGTATTCCCGTGCCTCGATTGGCGCATCTATGCCTGACCGACGATTCCCTTTTCTCGCCATGCTGCTCGCCATCGCCTTCCCGGCGTTTGCCCAGGAAAGCGTGCCAATCATGTTCCTCCCGCCGCCGATGGATGGCGCGGGAACGATCACACTCGGCATTTTCAGCGGTGCTGGAAAACTCGTCCGCACCTTGAATCGCGAATCCGCGATCGAGGAATTCAAGCAGGGTGAAAATGGGCTCATCACCAAATGGGACGGACGCGACGATGCCGGGCAGCCTGTGCCGTTCGGGCAGTACGGTGTCCGCGGCTGGATGAGCGGCAATCTTGCTGTCGAAGGAATCGCATTTCACGGCAACGACTGGATCAAGGAAGAGTCGCCGCGCTATACCCGCGTGCTCTCGGTGAAAGGCGTGGGTCGTGATGACGTGCAGGTCGTATTGCGGACCTTGGATGGCAAGGAGTCCACACTGGCTTGGAAGCTCTCACGCGAGGGCGAGCCACCGGCACCGAATGAAGTCTCCGCCGCGATCGAGGAAGGAAAACTCATCATCCGCAACGGAGCGGAGAGTGCGCCGGTGCTCTTCGGAGATGACGAAAAGCCGCTGGCCTGCGCGAGCGGCTACGGTGGGCGCGTCTGGGCGATCGTGCAGAAACTCGATGGCCGCGAGGTGCGCGCGTATTCAGCCGAGGGCGAATTTCTCCGCCGTCTCCCGTATGAAAATGACGAGCCGCAGCCGGTGCAGATTGTCGCCTCGCAATGGAGCGAGATGATTTTTCTCCTCGATGAAAATGATGCGGAGCAACGCCTGCGTTCGCTCGCGCTAGGCACATCCGATCAGCAAACCGCAGCCACCACTCAGTCTCCGGCGAAGTCCGCGTGGCGCACGACGTATCTCAAGCGCATTATAAAGTCGGACACCTTCGAGGCCATCGCCGCGCACCTCGGTCGTGCGAAGCCTCTGAAGGCTGAGCCCGTCGTGAAAGTTCGCACTCGAGCGAATTCCCTGCTCGGCGACGCAAAGCCGGAAGTCGCGCTCAAGGCGGTCGTGACTCCCGAGGGCGTGATGCTCCAGACTGCGGATAATCTTCCGCTCGCGCGCCTCACCTCAGCTCACGATCTGAAGTGGGCTGCGTTGGTAAAGGAAGGCCCCTCGCTTCTTCTTTTTCAGGGCGATGGATGTGCTGCAGAGGAATTCAAAATCGCGCACCCTGAAAACCTGATGTCCTTCGACGCAGGACAGGTCGAACTGGTCGCTCCGGGTGTAAAGGCCCGCAAGATCGAGGTGGCCCCAAAACGCGCGAAGGCGCTCCGCCCCGGGGACGATCTGTAAATTCGGAAGAGTGGCGCCAAGAATGAGCGCCACCACGCGACACATTCAAATTTCAAAACTCAGCATTCAGAATCGCCCATGAATCCCCGCCGCTTTGTCACTGCCGCCGAAAAGGTGGACGTCACTTCACCTTGGACCATCGAGGAATGGCTCTGTCGCGGCGACATCGTGGACAACAAGCAGCTCATGCTCGTGCGCGCGAATATGGAGCCCGGCCGCTGCCATCCGTTTCACACGCACCCGACGCGCGAGGAGATCATCTTCATCATCTCGGGTCGCGCCGAGCAATGGGTCGGAAACGAGCATCGCATCCTCGGACCCGGCGAGATGGCGTTCATCCCGATGGGCGAGCCGCACGGCACCTACAATCCATTCCGTGAGCGCCTCGTCTTCCTCGCGATCCTGTCGCCATCGGATGCAGCCGAGCCTGGCATCGTGGATGTCTCCGCCGAGGAGCCGTGGGCCTCGATCCGCGCGGGCTTCCCGCCCTGCTCATAGCGCGCGCTATTTCGGTGCCATGATGTCAGCCCACTTTTCCACTCCGATGATCGGCAGTGCGAAACGAAACGCTTCCTCCTGCGCTGGTGTTCCTGCGGCCTTGAAGCACTCATAGATCGGACGCTTCGTATCCGGCGTCGCGATGCTGTCGGGTTTGCGCCGCCACAGTCCGAGGTTCAGCCCGCCCTCGTATTGATGGTCCACGTGGCGGTGCAGGATGAATGCATCAATGCCCGCAAGGCGTGAGATCTTTTCCCAAGCGTAGCAATAGCCTGCGGCCTGATCGCTGTCGCTTTCCTCCGTGCCCTTCGAGTGAAATCCCTGTTCGCTCAAAATGATGCTGCGCCGCTTTTCCCCGAACAGCAGCGATGGTTGTGAAAAAAATGCATCAAGCTGTTCGAGGTTTTTGAACGTGATCCGTTTTGCGTCTGGTGACTGAGGCGCAGTTTTGTCGAGCCATGTGCGCGGATTGCCGAGATTTTCGGGATACGGATGATGCGCGAGATTCCAGTCGTAGTCGCTGCCCATCCGCGCGCATCGTGCGAACTCCTCGATGAAGTAACGTCCCGGCATCGAACGCCAGAAATCCTTGTCCGGATCGATCGTCCAGAAATGCGTGAGCGACATGTATGCCCGCGCGCTTGTGCTCGCGCGGCGCAGCGCAGCATTGGCGAGCCGCACTTCGCGTTCGTATTCCGCGACGGCGGCATTGCGTGGCATGCGACCGAGATTGTGCCACTGCCAGTGGACGTTCACTTCGTTGCCGACGATGAATCCGACTGCGCGCCCGTGCTCATCGCCGGGCTGCGAAAACCAGTCCGCGAGGAATTCGTATGCAGCGCGCCACAGCCGTGCGCCCTCGGGCGTCGAGAGATTCGGCGCGCCGATTCCGTTCTGCATTTTCTCATCGCGCTGCGGATGCAGCATCCGGGCGTTCCTCGCCGCATCGCGCGACTGGATGCCGAGCACGATGAGATACACGTTCACACCTGCGTCGCTGAGCCGCTTCACGCCGAGTGAATCGAGGTAGTCGCGACGGAATGCGAACGTCTCGCCGTCCACAGTCCACGTCGGGCTGCCCGGCTTTTTCGCCCAGTCGAAAATCGCATCCACACTCACATTCAGGGTCGCATGCCGGATGCCGAGTGCGAGCGCGTCGTCCGCCATCTGCACTTGGATTCCCTTCTTGCTGTCCGGCATCGGAAAAGCGCGCGTGTCCTTGGCGATGTCCGCAAATTCTCCCACGTAGCGCACCGCACCCGCGGGCACGCGTCCCCGTACGGCGTGTGGGACGAGCGCGAGGAATCCGCTCGCGAGCCGATCGTGTGCACCGTCGAAACGCGGCAGCGTGATTTTCTCCGAGGCAACTCCTTTCCAAATCACCCGTGCCGCAGCGGCGTCCGCGAAAGTCTGGTGCGGCTCGATCTCTGCGATCTCGGTGACGCCGGTGATTCCGCGCATCGAAAGGACGATCTCATCCCGCCCGGAACTCACGGATGCCACGCCATGTGCGCCGGCTTCCTCGACTCCCGCGCGCGCCAGCACGCATTCTCCCGAAGTCGCCGGGAAATCAAGCCGCAGGCGCCAGCCCGGGCTCATCGGCGGGAGAGGCACGCACACGTCATTCCATCCCTCGCGAATCACGAAGTGAGCCGAGCGCGTCTCGCTGTCCGCTTCCTTCGAAAAAAACACCTGACCCCAGCCGGACGCAGGGCTGCGCAGTGTCGCTGTGAAAATAAGTTGGCCGGCGGACGTAAAATCGCCACGTGGCGAGTGCATGAAGGGATCTGCGCCGTGAATCGTCACCACGAGTCCATCGCGCGATGGCGTGAGTCCTGCGATGTCGTGCGATGCGGCCCATCCCTGCGCATCTCGGCTCGCGGTGAAATCAAACGACGGCAACGCGCCACTCGCGAATCCCGCGCAAAAGGTCGCGACCATCGCGATGAAAAAATGGCGGACGGCGGAGCGGCGGGCTGGGTGAAAGTAACGCATCACCCTGCTGTCTCGCACGGGAGGTGGCAGTGCGTCAAAGCAACGCATCCTCCCGGCCGTGCCCAGCGCGGACGCACGGAAACTTTCCCTCGACACCCCCTGCGGTGCGCAGCAACTTTCCGCCGCTTCATGTGCAGCCGTAGCTCAACTGGATAGAGCGTCGGTCTCCGAAGCCGAAGGTTGTGGGTTCGACCCCCGCCGGCTGCACCACTATTTTTACTCTGAAAGCCGCATAAATACAGGGTTGCAGGCCATTTTATGCGCGAAGTCATAAAACCCCATTCCACTTCGTAAATACCGATTTTGGCTTAAAAAATGGCAACGGATGGCAACGGTTCCGGTTATGAAGACGCCATTTCGCCTCAAGCGATACAAGGACAGCAACCGGTCGGGGCTGAAATTTGTCGTCAACTACAGGCGGCGGCTACTCTTGCGAGTCTATGATTCAACGACACACCCTTGGCCATCCTTCACTCACACTCTACGACCAACATTTCGTGCTGCGCAGTCTCTCGGTGCAAACGCGGGCCGAATACGAGCGATACCTGCGCAAGGTCGCCGGGCATTGCCAATACGATCCTGCGGCACTCGGCGAGCATGATGCGCGAGCGAATCTGCTCCATCTCAAGCTGCAGCGGCATTCCGCTCCCATTTCCATGCGGATCGCGGCGGCGCCTCTGCACATATTTTACAACGGCATCCTCAGCGGGGTGAGGAGTCGGTGGACGTGCGGAAGTTTTCCGGGAACAAAAGGACGGAAAGAGACGGTGAGCAGGCGCAGCGGCAGAGAACGACGGAGCCGGAGACGGCTAAACACTGCATGGGTCACAAACCATTGACCTGCATCAAGGCACGATCTTCTGCTATCCTCGACCATCCGCAAACGGCCATGCCTCCCCCCACCTTCAAACGTCTCGATGTCCGAAAGCTGATTGCGCAAGGCGTCGAGCCATTCCCGGAAATCCGAAAGCGCGTGGATGCGCTCAAGGCTGGCGAGGGTCTGACGATCGTCGCGCCGTTTCTCCCGTCGCCGCTCATTGAGAAACTGCGCGGTGAGAATTTCGAGTCGCGCGTCGAGCCCCAGCCCGACGGGAGCTGGGTCACGTATTTCTGGCGGGAGACGGAAGCGGTGTAGCTGTGTGATTGCGCTGCGGCGCAGCGATGCGGCATGAATTGAGGATGGCCAGCCCCACTGCCGACTTTCGCAGAATCGTATTCGCAAATACGTTGCGCGGCTGCCAGCTCTTCACCGGACTGCCTGCCGAGGATCTCGATCTGATCGCCTCGTTTGTCGTCGCAAAGGAACTCGCAAAGGGCGCATATCTTTTCCACGAGGGCTCCACGTCGGAAGGCTTCTACGTCGTGCAGCGCGGCGCGGTGAATGTGCATCGCGTGAGCGCGAGCGGGAAGGAGCAGGTCATCTCCGTGTTTCGCACCGGGCAGTCGTTCGCCGAGGCGGCGCTCGCGACCGCGGGCGGATACCCGGCGGATGCGCGCGCGATTGAAGACACGACCGTCCTGCTCGTGCCGAAGTCAGATTTTCTCGGCCTCCTGCGCAGCCGCCCGGAGCTCGCGCTGCGGATGCTCGGCTCGATGAGCCAGCACCTGCGCGTCCTCGTGGGACTGCTCGACGACCTCACGCTCAAGGACGTGGATACGCGCCTCGCCAACTGGCTGCTGAAACGCTGCCCGCGTCCGCTGCCGCGCGGCGCCGTCGAGTTTCAGCTCGACCGGACCAAGCGCGTGCTCGCCGCGGAACTCGGCACGGTGAGTGAGACGCTCTCGCGCGCCCTCGCGGGTTTTCGCGACAAAAAGCTGATCCGCGTGGCGGGAAAAAGC
The DNA here is from genome assembly GCA_038227825.1 of Chthoniobacterales bacterium. Taxonomy (GTDB): domain Bacteria; phylum Verrucomicrobiota; class Verrucomicrobiia; order Chthoniobacterales; family Chthoniobacteraceae; genus SXWH01. Next base: position 95,937 of record JBBRPQ010000009.1, on the reverse strand, counting down.
ATCACGATCCTGGAGCCGAAGCGGCTCGATGAAATCCTGCGGCGCAATCTCGGCGAGTTGTAGCTGGCGGCGAAAGGCGGGAAAAAGTGCCTTTGCGCCAATCCATGCGTAGCTTGAGCCAAGTCAAGGCATGTTGGCAGCGCCGTGGGAGGATATCGTGTGTAAGGAAATTCCGATTCTATGAACTCTCCCCTTCGAACGAATCCCACCCAGTCGGACAAAACCCTTCCGACCGTGTGTGCTGCCCCACTTTGCTACCACCTGTCTCCGTCGCGAGAGCTTTTGCACGCGCACGCCGGCTCCGGTTGCAGTCACGCAAAACCGAACGGTGAGACCCCCGACGTTCCGCCATGCCTCCTGAGCAAGCAGCAGCATTCGGTGGTCGGCGTGGAGAAAGTGCGCCGCGTCGCGCTGATGGTGACTCCGTCGCCAGTCGGGGAATTTCTCGATCAGGCGTGGGAGGCGATGTCCACGATCCGAGCGATCCTGCGGCAGCAGGGCGAGCCGATGACGATCACCACGCAGACGGTTTACATGCGGGACGTGGCAAATGTGGGCGCGCTGCGACGATTGATGGAGGCGTTCTTCGGCGAGCGGATGCCGGTGACGATCTTCCTGCCGCAGCCGCCGTGCGACGGCGCGGAACTGGCGATCGAGGCGTGGGCGCTCGGAAGCAAGAACGCGGAGATTCAGCATCACGGGCCGGACGTGCTCACTGTGAGTTACGATGGGCTGCGGTGGATTCACGCCGCGGCGACTGTCGCGGAAGGCAAGTCCGCCTATGATCAGACGCGCGAGGCGTTCACCACGCTGCGGCGCGAGGTTGAGCAGGCCGGTGGATCGTTCGATGAAGTCGCACGAATCTGGCTCTACCAGGGCGGCATCACCGCGGACCAGGATGGCACGGAGCGGTATCGCGAATTGAACCGCGCGCGGACGGATTTATTCGAGGGCATGGAATTTTGCCGGCGCCTCATCTCATCCAGCAACAAGAGGTCCTCGTATCCCGCGAGCACCGGCATCGGCACGATGGGCCGTGGTCTCGTGGCGGCCTGCCTCGCGCTCCAGACGGAACGGAAAGACGTGCATCTTTATCCGCTCGAGAATCCGCTGCAGACGCCGTCCTTCGACTACGCGCAACGCTTCTCGCTCAAGAGCCCGAAATTTTCCCGCGCGATGGCGGTGGCCATCGGCGACTACGTCACCACGTGGATCTCCGGCACTGCGAGCATCGTGCATTCGGAAAGCCTCCATCTCGGTGATATCGAAAAGCAGACCGAGCAGACGCTCACGAACATCGAGCGGCTGATCGATGCGGAGAACTTCACGCGCCACGGCCTGCATGGCGCGGGCGCGACGCTCGCGGATCTCGCGAAGATGCGCGTTTACGTGAAACGCCCGGAGGACTTCGAACGCTGCCGCGCAGTCTGCGAGCGTCGCCTCGGCCCGGTGCCGGTGATCTACGCGCACGCGGATGTCTGCCGCTCGGAACTGCTCGTCGAGATCGAGGCGGTGGCTTTCTCGCCGCTGCATAGGCCTGAGGATGCAGCCATGAAAACACCAGCCGGAGTCCGCGCATGAAAGCGTGGGCGATGCTGCTGGCGATCGGGGTTGTCGTGCTGTCCGGCGCGATGGCCGCGGAGATTGATCCGGCGAGTCCTTTCGAGAACACGCTCACTCCCACGCCGATCAGCACGCTCGATCATTACGTCTTCGCGCGGCTGCAGTATATGAACATCCAGCCGGCGAAGATGTGCTCGGATGCGGCGTTCGTGCGCCGCGTTTTCCTCGACGTCATCGGCACGCTGCCGACGACTGAGGAGACAGTCGCATTCCTCCAGGACAGGACGATGAACAAGCGGCGCGACCTCATCGAGCGGCTGCTCGCGCGCGATGAGTTTGCGGACTACTGGGCGATGAAGTGGTGCGATGTGCTGCGGGTGAAGGCGGAGTTTCCGATCAATCTCTGGCCGAATGCGGTGCAGGCGTATCACCGCTGGATTCACACGAGCATCGTGGAGAACAAGCCCTACGATCGCTTCGTTCGCGAACTGCTCGTGAGCAGCGGGAGCAATTTCCGCGCGCCCAAGGTGAACTTTTACCGGGCGATGCAGAATAAGGATCCGCAGGGAATCGCGCACACGGTGGCGCTGACCTTCATGGGCGCGCGCGCCGAGAAATGGCCAGCCGCGCGGCTCGATGGCATGGCGGCCTTCTTCTCGCAGGTCGGCCACAAATCCACTGCCGAGTGGAAGGAGGAAATCATCTTTTTCGATCCGGCAAAGCCGATGATCGGCACGCCGGTTTTCCCCGATGGCACGGCGGCAAAACTCACGCCCGGGCGCGATCCGCGCGAGGCTTTCGCCGACTGGCTCACCGCACCGCGCAATCCGTGGTTCACCGCAGCGATCGCGAATCGCGTGTGGTCCTGGTTCTTCGGCCGCGGCATCGTGGATGAAGCGGACGACCTGCGCGCCGACAATCCCGCGCGCAACCCGGAGCTGCTCATGTTCCTGCAAGTGGAACTGATCCGCGCGCACTACGATCTGAAGCACCTCTACCGGCTCATCCTGAATTCGCGCGCCTACCAGCTCTCGTCCATCCCGCGCAGCAAGCATCCGCGGGCGGAGGAAAATTTTGCGTTCTATCCGCCACGGCGGATCGAGGCCGAGGTGCTCATCGACGCGCTGAATCAGATCACCGGAACCACCGAACAATACACGAGCGCGATTCCCGAGCCGTTCACTTTCATCCCCGAGGATCAGCGCGCCATCGCGCTCGCGGACGGCAGCATCACGAGTCCCTTTCTCGAACTGTTCGGGCGCGCTCCGCGCGACACGGGAATGACGGGTGAGCGCAATAATCGCATCACCGCCGCGCAGCGCCTGCACATGCTGAACTCCAGCCAGGTGCAAAAGAAGATCGAGCAAGGGCCGAAGATGCAGGCCTTGCTGCGCTCGAAGGAAAATGCGCGGCAAAAAACGACCGCGCTCTATCTTGCGATTCTTTCGCGCTACCCCACGGACGAGGAACTGAAGATCGTCGGGGAATACTCCCAGCCGGCGACGAGCGGAGGTGCGGGCAGTGCGGCGGATGTCGCGTGGGCTCTCATCAACAGCGACGAGTTTTTGCACCGCCACTGAAAGGCATCACCAAGCGAAACCATGAACACTCCGAATAGCATCTCCCGCCGCGACGCCGTGCGACTCGGCCTTGCAGGCTCCGCAGGCATCTTGATGACCGACGGCATCGCCGCTCCCACGCCTGCTGCGCCTCTGGTGGCGAAGGCAAAATCCGTCATTCAAATCTGGATGTGGGGCGGCCCGTGCCACCTCGACACTTTCGATCCAAAGCCGGATGCCGGCTCCGATTTTTGCGGCCCGCTGAAGTCGCCCATCGCCACGAATGTGGACGGCATTCGCATCTGCGAACTGCTCCCGAAGCTCGCGAAGCTGGCGGACAAATACTCCATCATCCGCAGCATGACTCACGGGAACAACGGCCACGAGACGGCGTCCTACCTCGTGCAGACCGGACGCAAACCCGGCGACGGCGAGGTGTATCCGTGCGTCGGCGCAATCGTGTCGCTGATGCGCGGCTACGGCAAAGGCTACAAGGGATTGATCCCGCCCTACATCGTGATCACCGAGCCGCAGGGCCGGTTTTCCGAGGCGGGATTTCTCGGCTCGCGCTACAAGCCGTTCGCCACGGGCGGCGATCCGGCGAGGACGCCATTCGTCGTCGAAGGCGTCGTCGCGCCGGGCATCACCGCGGAACATCAGCAAAGCCGCCGCGAGCTGATGCACAATCTCAACACGCTGAATCACGCAGCGAAGGGCGACCCGCGCCTGCTCGCGCTCGCGCAATGCGAGAAGGAGGCCTACGACATGATCCTCGGCGACGCGGGAAAGGTGTTCGATCTCTCGGACGAAAAGCCCGAGATTCGCGAGCGGTACGGCCCAAGCACGTTCGGCCAGTCGTGCCTCGTCGCGCGGCGGCTCGTCGAGCGCGGCGTGCCTTACGTGACGATCAACTACGGCGGCTGGGATACGCACAAGCAGCACTTCCAGACGATGAATCGCAAGCTGCCCGAACTCGACGCCGGCATGTCCACCTTGCTCACCGATCTCTACGAACGCGGGCTGCTCGACAGCACGATTGTGTGGTGGGGCGGCGAATTCGGACGCACGCCGCGCGTGCAGTGGGAGCCGCCGTGGTCCGGCGGGCGCAATCACTTCGGCAAGGTCTTCAGCTCCGTGATCGCGGGCGGCGGGTTCCGTGGCGGGCACGTGATCGGCGCATCGGACAAGACCGGCGAGGAAGTCGCCGCGCGTCCCGTGAGTCCGACGGATCTCATCGGCAGCATGTATGAGCTGCTCGGCGTGGACACCGAGGCCACGCTGCCGCATCCGCAGGGCAACTCGGTGAAAGTGATGCCCGCGGGCGCCGATGGCGTCACCACCGGCGGTCGCCTGCGCGAAATCATGGCCTGACCACTGCAATGAAAACCACCGCACGCTGGCTGGTGATTTTTCTGGCGGCCCTCGCCGCCATCCCGACGGCGCACGGGCAGAAAGCCGCGCGCATCGGCTACGTGTATCCCGCGGGCGGACGGCAAGGAACGACCTTCGAGGTGACCATCGGCGGACAAGGTCTCACTGGCGCGAACGAGGTGCATTTCTCCGGTCGCGGCATCCAGGCGACCGTGATCTCGCACGAGCGCCCGCTCACTCCCAAAGAGACCGAACTGATGCGGCAAAAGATCGCACAGCTAGAGGAGGAAAGCCGGAACTACACGTCCACCAGCGCGAAGGAAAAGAGCGGCGGCATGAGCGACGAAATCGCCGCGCTGAAGGACAAGATTGCGTTCTTCGGCAATGGCCGCCCTTTCAATGTCGCCATCGCGGAAAACGTGACGCTGCGCGTGACGATGGCGCCCGATGCGACGCTCGGCGACCAGGAGATCCGCATCGGCACTCCGGGCGCGCTCTCGAATCCGCTGCTGTTTCAAGTCGGCCAGTTGCCGGAGTTCAGCCATCCGCCCGCGCGCGGCAGCCTGAAGGCGGAGATCACCGCGCGCCCGCGCCGCTATGGCAAACGCGAGATCAAGGATGACGGGAAGGAGCAGTCTGAAGCCATCGCGTTGCCCGTCGTCCTGAATGGCCAGATCCTCGCGGGTCAGGTGGATCATTTTCGATTCAAGGCAAAGCGCGGCCAGCGCGTGGTCGCCGCTGCGAGCGCGCGGAAGCTCATCCCGTATCTGCCCGACGCGGTGCCCGGATGGTTTCAGGCAATCATCGCGATCCGCGACTCGAAGGGACGCGAACTGGCCTATGCGGACGAGTTCCGGTCGAATCCCGATCCGGTGCTCACCTACGAAATTCCGAAGGACGGCGAATACGTGATCGAGATCCGCGACTCGATTTACCGCGGGCGCGAGGACTTCGTGTATCGCATCACCGTCGGCGAACTGCCGTTCATCAGCGGGACATTTCCACTCGGCGGAGCCGTGGGCTCGCAGTGCACCGTCCTCCTGCGCGGCTGGAATCTCCCGGTCGCCGCCATCTCACTCGATTTGAAAAAGGCCCGGCCTGGCGTGATGCCGCTGGTCGTCGCACGCGGCCAGACGGTTTCCAATTTCATCCCGTTCGCCGTGGACACATTGAAGGAGGTGCTCGAAAGCGAGCCGAACAACTCCGCATCCGAAGCGCAGAAAATCACGCTGCCCGTCGTCGTCAACGGCCGCATCGGTCAGCCCGGCGACGTGGATGTCTTCCGCTTTGAAGGGCACGCCGGCGACGAAGTCGTGGCGGAAATATTTGCGCGCCGCCTCGCCTCGCCTCTCGATTCCACTCTCACGCTCACCGACAGCGACGGCAAGCAAATCGCCTTCAACGACGACAACGAGGACAAAGGTGCAGGCCTCACCACGCATCACGCAGACTCGCGGCTCGACGCGAAACTGCCCGCGGATGGCGCGTATTTTCTCCACGTCGCCGACGCCCAGCACGCAGGCGGACCCGAGCACAGCTACCGCCTTCGCGTGAGCGCGCCGCGCCCCGACTTCGAGTTGCGCATCGTGCCTTCGAGCATCGGCGGACGCGCGGGCACGAGCGTGCCGCTCACCGTCCACGCCCTGCGCCGCGACGGCTTCGTCGGCCCGATCAGTATCGCGCTGAAGGACGCGCCGGAGGGGTTCAAGCTCGGCGGCAGCATCGCCGGGGACAAGGATCAGGCCAAGGTCACGCTCACGCTGCCGCAGGATCTGGAGGAGCCCGCCAAGCTGGATTTGGAGGGCCGCGCAACCATCGCCGGCGGAGAAGTGACGCATCGCGCCGTGCCCGCCGAGGACATGCAGCAGGCCTTTGCGTATCACCATCTCGTCCCCGCGAAGGAGCTCATGGTCGCCGTCGCCGGACACTTCTCGAAGAGCGGCCAGGTGAAAACCGCGAGCGAGCTGCCGGTGAAAATTCCGATCGGCGGAAGCGCACTCGTGAAAATCGCCGCCGCCATCGGAGAAAAGGCGGGCGCACTGCAAATCGAGCTGATCGATCCGCCCGCGGGCATCGCCGTGAAGCGCATCTCCACGTCTCCCGACGGGGCCGAGATCGAACTGCAGAGTGAGGCTGGGAAAGTAATCGCTGGCGAGAAAGGCAGCCTCATCTTGCAAGCCTTCGCGATGCGCAAGAATCAGAGCGGCAAAATGCGCCGCATCCCGCTTGGCCCGCTTCCGACGATCACGTTCGAGGTAGTCGCGCAGTAGGCGGGTGGCATGAAGCAACGCCGCTTTCTCCAAGATGCCGCGCTCGCTACCGCAGGTGTCGCCCACCTGCGGCGAATGGCATGCGCGGTTTTCGCCGGCCTGCTTTTCGCCCTCGGTGCGATGAGTGCGCGCGCTGACGATCCCGTCTTTCCGAAAGTCACGCCCACGAAAGCCAGGGACGGGAAGGCCATTTTTCAGACGGTGTGCGCGCAATGTCACGGAGTCGCGGGCGAAGGCAGGGAGGACTTGAAGTCCCCGTCCATCGCCAGCCTGCCCGCGTGGGTTCTGGGTTCGCAGTTCGCCAGTTTCCGCGGAGGCCGCCGCGGACACGACAGCGCGGACACGCCGGCCTTCATGATGGCCACCATCGCGAAATCATTGCAGCCGCAGCAGCTCAAGGCCGTCGCCGCACACGTCGAAAACATGCCGCTCGTGATTCCCACCGGCAAGGCACGCGACGTGGACGCTGCGAATCCGGAAAGCGGCATGCAGCTCTTTCGCGAATACTGCATGGAGTGCCATCGCTACAACGGCAGCGGCGAACTCGCCTTCGGCAGTCCGCCCCTCGTCGGCCTGCAAGCCTGGTATCTGGAGGCGCAGCTCAGAAAATACAAAGCCGGCAAACGCGGCGCGATCAAAGGCGACATCAACGGCACCAAGATGGTCGAGGTGATGGATACCTTCATCCCGGAGGACCGGATGGTGCGCGATCTCGTCGCCTACCTCATGACGCTGAATCCAAACCCAATGCCGCAGGAGAAAAGTGCTGAATGACCCGGCCTCGGGGTGCCATTTCCCGGCGGAATAAGCAGGTCGGATGAAGAACATGGCACTCCGAGGCGATTGCTTTTGGAGGATGCTTGGAGGTCTTGGAAGACGGCAGGATCACGCATCTGAACGAGGAAGGAGAATGGTTGATCGGACTTTTGGGCCTTGATTCCGACGACCAGAACGAATGGAGACGTTATTTGATTTTGGAAATGCGCTATCTGAACAAGAGACGAAAGGCTGACAAAGAAGCGCAGGAACTCTTCTCATACCGATTCGGCTACCCATCAACTATGCCCGACTTGGCAAGCTTGCCTGAACCACCAGAAGGCAACAGTCGCAGAGAAGGAATCCAAGAATCTGCTTACGCACGCAAGCAACACGGCGCACTCCCAGAATTCTACTGAGAGACAGGAGTGTCCGCGTCACTTCAGGCGCGGTGGTTGGACATCAGGTGTCCGAGTGCCAGCGCGAGTTCCATGGCCTGCTCGTAGTTCAGCCGGGGATCGAGCTGGCTGCGGTAGTCGCGGGTGAGGTCGGCTTCCGTCACTCCGCTGGCGCCGCCGATGCACTCGGTCACGTTTTCGCCGGTGAGTTCGATATGCATGCCGCCGAGATGCGCGCCGCATTTTCGGAGAATGCGGAACGACGCTTCCAGTTCGCCGACGATGTTGCTGAAGCGCCGCGTCTTGATTCCGCTGGCGGTCGTCTCCGTGTTGCCGTGCATCGGGTCGCAGCACCAGAGCACCTGCCGGTGATTTCGTTGCACGGCGTCCACGAGCGGCGGCAGGCATTTTTCCACGCGGCTCGCGCCGAAGCGATGCGTGAGCGTAAGGCGACCCGGTTCGTTTGCGGGGTTCAAAATTTCGGTGAGTGCGAGAACTTCATCCGGCGTGATCGAGGGGCCGATTTTCACCGCAACCGGGTTTGCGATCCCGCGGAAATATTCGAGGTGCGCGCCTCCGAGTGAGCGGGTCCTTTCGCCGATCCACGGGAAGTGCGTGGCGAGATTGTAGAATCCCGAACGGCGCGGCACTTGCCGGGTCTGGGCCTGTTCGTAGTGCAGGTGCAGCCCCTCGTGGCTGGTGAAAAAGTCCACGTGATTCGCCCCGGAGATCGCAGTGCCGGTGAGCGTCTCGATGAAGCGGACCGATTCGCCGATGGACGAAACCATGCGGCTGTATTCGACGGCGCGCGGGGACTTGGACATGAAACTCAGGTCCCAATTTTCCGGATGATGCAGGTCGGCGAATCCGCCCTGAATCAGTGATCGGATGAAATTCAGCGTCAGCGCCGAACGCTCGTAGGCGCGCAGCAGAAGCCGCGGATCGGGCGTGCGTTCCTCCAGCGTGAAACCGGGGCAATTGATCATGTCGCCGCGGAAGCAGGGCAGCGTGGTGCCGTCCCGGGTTTCCGTGTCCGCCGAGCGCGGCTTGGCGTATTGTCCGGCGAATCTCCCGACGCGGATGACGGGCTTCCGCGCGCCTTGCACAAGCACGAGGCTCATTTGCAAAAGGATCTTCAGCTTGCTCGTGATGGCGTCCGACTGGCAGTCGGCGAAGCTCTCCGAACAATCGCCGCCCTGAAGAAGGAAGCCCTCGCCGCGCGTGGCTGCGGCAAGCTGCTCCCTGAGGCTCTCGATTTCCCAACTTGTCACCAGCGGCGGCAAGCTCGAGAGCGAGCCCACGGCGGACGTGAGAGCCCCGTGGTCCGCGTAAACGGGCTGTTGCTCGGCGGGCTTGCGCTGCCACGAGTCCGGCGACCATTCCTGCGAACGGGCGTGGGGAGGATTCACTTCACTTTGCATGCGGTGAGTCTCTCCGCATTCTGTCGCGCCGTCGAAGCAAAGCGGATCCGAGTGTTTGCCGAAAGTCGCTTGTCGAACGCAGAGGCGCGGAGATTGGATGGAGAGTCCCGCAGAGGGAAATTGTGAGGAGTCCTCCGCGTTCCTCTCCCATTCCCTCCGCGTCTTTGCGTCAAAACACGGAATTTCGGAAACCCCTCTTGGATAGCTAGGCATCCGAAGCAGCCATCCATGTCCGTCACGGCACGACCGACTTTGGCTTATCAATGCCGTACCGGGCGCGCTGCTCGGGCGTCAGCTTTGAGTAATCGTAAGGCGCCTGCGCGACGCCGTTGATTTTCGCGTGGATCACATTCGCCATGTCCGCTGCGGCGTTCTTGATGCGCTCCGCATTCTCCCCGGTGAACGTCTCATCCACCGTCGCGGTGAAAACCGCGAGCCAGCGGTCGAACTGCGGACGCCCCATCGCCGTGAGCGGCACGATTCGCGCGTGCGCGGCGAGCGGATTGCCGGTGTATCCGCTGTTGCGGAAAAGCATCGTCTCCCAGAACGCGTACATCTTCGGCAGATGCGCGGACCAGTCGGTCTTCGCCACGTCGTTGAAAATGAAACCGAGCAGATCATCGCCGCGCACCTTTTCGTAGAATGCATTCACGAACCGCTCGATGTCGGCGCGACCCGTGATGTCGGCACGATCGCCGGAATGGAGAACGTTGGAATTCATGACCGGTAGAACGTAGCACCGCTTGCCACACGCACGAGTGCGAGTCGTGCAAGGGCTTGATCTGGGTCAACGAGGTGTCGGATGTCTTTGCGCTCATCCTGTTCGACCAAAGCTACTCGACCGACGCGTGGCTCGACGGCGTGCGTGTGCTCGACGTGACCACCGAGACCATCCTCCGCGTCAGCGAAGTCCTGGACGATGCCATCGAGAAGTTCGCCATCGCCGGCTTCACCTCGAACACCCGCCACAGCTACGACATCGTCCCCGCGCCCTCACACCTTGCAGACTCCAGGTGTGGCCTCCTCGTGCGACCGGCTTGGCTGACTCGCGGATTCGCACCGAATAATATGCGCCGCGTGGCGTGATTTACGGAGCTGCTTTCGGAGGCGGCGCATTGCGCGCGGGCGATGCGCCGAGGGTCAGCGATGGCTGCGCGCGGAGGCTCAAGATATAGGCGACGATGTCCCATCGTTGCTCCTCCGTATGCGTCGCTGCGAAGCTCACCATCGGCGTGCCGCTCATGCCGGTGCTGAGGATTCGGAAGATGTCCGCCGGATCGTCGCCACAGCGGAGATGCGGCTCACGGAGATCGGCTGGCTTCACCGGAAGACCCCAGCCGTCTTTCAACTCCGGCGCGGCCGGGCCATTGCCGTCAGCCTTCAGCCCGTGGCAGGTCACGCAGATGGTGCTGAAAAGAACATTCCCCGCTGCAGCATGAGTGCTCGAGCTCTCGGCATCGCGCAGCCATGCAGGCGGATCGGGCAGGGCGACTGCGGCACCGTAGTTCTCCTCCTTCCGCCAGCGTCTGGAGAATATTTTCACATACTCGATGACCGCGGTGACATCGCGAGCGGAGAGCCCGGTGAACATTCCCATCGCCGTGCCACTGAGACCGCCGGTGATGGTGTGGCGCAGATCGTCCTCTATGGGCAGCTTGTCGTACGGAGTGCTGCGGAACTTGAACCAGCCCTCGCGGAATGACCGTGGCTTCGGCACCAGATCCTTCGCCATCTCGCCGTTGCCGTCCCCCTTTTCACCGTGGCAGAGGATGCAGTTTCGCTCGTACACGTAGCGGCCCTGATCGTAGAGATCGTAGTTGATGCGCGGGCGGGGTGCCGCCGTGTCGTCAGCAAAAGCGCGCCGGCCCGCGCAGCAGACACCCATGACCACAGCCGCCGTCGCCACGGGGGCCAGACCGGTGGAAAAAGTGGTTCGTTTCATCTAGCCATTATGACGACCTGAAACGGAGACGCAACGGGGCGACCCGAGTGAAAGACGTGGCCGTTTGACTTGGGTCAATGAGTGGATGACGCGCATCGCATAAAGTCCTGACGATTTCAAAACGCCATCCACACATGAACATCACCCGACTCCTTGCCGTCACCATCGCCAGCCTGTCGCTCCTGCCGTCTGCATTTTCGGCGGAACCGCCACCGGCCACCCCCGCCGCGCTGCCGGGCCCGGAGGCGAAGGGCACTGATCCGGAAGTGATCGGCGAAGAGAAAGCCGTGCTCACCGCTGCGCCAAATGTGCCGCCGCCGATCAAGCGCAAGCACGCCGCGAAAGTCATCGTGAACCTCGAAGTGCGCGAGGTGGTGAAGCGCATGGCGGATGGCGTGGACTATCTGTTCTGGACGTTCGGCGGCGAGGTGCCAGGACTTTTCATCCGGGTGCGGGAGGGCGATCAGGTCGAGTTTCATCTCGCAAATCACCAGACCTCGAAGATGCCGCACAACATTGATCTTCATGCCGTGACCGGACCGGGCGGCGGCGCGGCTTCGTCGTTTACTGCACCGGGGCACGAGTCGCAGTTTTCGTTCAAGGCGCTGAATCCCGGCCTTTTTGTCTATCACTGCGCGACGGCACCGGTCGGCATGCATGTCGCGAATGGCATGTATGGCCTCATCCTCGTGGAGCCGAAGGAAGGGCTGTCGGCGGTGGACAAGGAGTACTACGTGATGCAGGGCGATTTTTACACGAAGGGCAAATTTGGCGAGGAGGGCCTGCAGCCGTTCGACATGGAGAAGGCGGTGGATGAAAAACCGAGCTATGTCCTTTTCAATGGCGCGGTCGGATCGCTCGTCGGCGACAAGGCGCTGAAGGCGAAGGTCGGCGAACGGGTGCGCCTTTTCGTCGGCAATGGCGGGCCGAATCTCACGTCGTCGTTCCACGTTATCGGCGAGATTTTCGACAAGGTGTATCAGGAGGGCGGCATGAAGTTCGCGCAGGAAAATGTGCAGACCACGCTCGTGCCCGCGGGCGGTTCTGCGATCACGGAGTTTCGCGTGGATGTGCCGGGGACTTTCATCCTCGTGGACCACGCGCTTTTCCGCGCGTTCAACAAGGGCGCGCTCGGCATGCTGAAGGTCGAAGGGCCGGCGGACCTGCTCGTGTATTCCGGCAAGGAAGTGGACGCGACGTATCTCGGCGACAGCGCATTCACCGGCGCGCAGGGCAAGGTCGCGGCACTCGAGGCGCAGATGAAAAAGGCTATCGCGGGCGACCCGAAGATCGCGGCGATGGGCAAGGAGATCATCATGGAAAAAGGTAAGCGCATCTATTCGCAGACGTGCTTCGCATGTCATCAGGCGGAAGGCCAGGGACTGCCGGGCGTGTTCCCGCCGCTGGCGAAATCCGACTACCTCATGGCTGACAAGGCGCGCGTCATCCGCGGCGTCATCCGCGGCCAGGCCGGCGAGATGACGGTGAACGGTCAGAAATACAACGGCGTGATGCCACCGGTGATGCTCAACGATGAACAGATCGCACACGTCGTGACCTACGTGATGAATGCGTGGGGCAACAGCGGGGACATCGTGACCGTGGACGAGGTGCAGAAGATTCACGCCGAATCCGCGAACCAATAGCATCGTGGGATTCCGCCAATTCATTCCCTTGCTGTGTATTGCAGCGCTTGCGGCATCGTGTCTGGCAGCGGATGCGCCCGCGGGAATGGTGCTCATCCCGGCAGGCAGCTACCGTCCGCTGTTCCGCAGCGAGAAGGAGCCGAAGACGATCGAAGTCGCGGCATTCTACCTCGATGCGAGGCCGGTCACGAATGGCGAGTTTCTTGAATTCGTCCGCGCAAAACCACAATGGCTGCGTTCGGCGGTGAAGCGCCTTTTTGCCGACAAGGCCTACCTGCAGCACTGGGCGGGCGACCTCGAACTCCCTGAGCCAGCCAGCCAGTCGGCGAAGCAGCCCGCGGTCTTCGTATCGTGGTTTGCCGCGAAGGCTTACTGCGCGTGGAAGGACAAACGCCTGCCGAGCACGATCGAGTGGGAGCGTGCGGCTGGTGCGGGCTTCACGGTTGCGGACGGGACGAAGGACACGGAATTTGGCACCGCGATCATGCGCTGGTACTCGACGCCCTCGCCCGAGGCGCTTCCTGCAGCCGGATCCGGCAAGGCGAACTTCTTCGGCGCACACGACCTGCACGGACTGATCTGGGAGTGGACCGGCGATTTCAATTCCGCGATCGTCAGCGGCGACGCGCGCGGGGACACGGATCTCGATCGCGGACTCTTCTGCGGAGCCGGCTCACTCGGCGCGAAGGACACCGGAAATTTCCCCGCCTTCATGCGCTTCGGAATGCGGAGCAGCCTGAAAGCCGGCTACACGATTCACAACCTCGGGTTCCGCTGCGCCCGCGATGCATCGGCATCCCCGTCCCCGGTCGCCACTGAAATCTCCCCCCGCAAGCAACCATGAACACCAACACGAAACTGTACCTCGCCACCCTCTTCGCCGCGGCTGTCCTCGCTGGCAATGTCATCGCCGGCCAGCCGGTGACAAAACCCGAACCCAAAAAAGTGGACGCGCCATCGCTCCTCAGTTTCGCAGACGGTAAAATCGTCTTCGACGTGCAGGAGCGTCTGCGCTGGGAAATCCGTGACGACAACTTTGACTTCAACCGCGGCGTGAATGCCGTGACCGACGACGGATTCCTGCTCCAGCGCTTCCGCCTCGGCATGATGCTGAAGCCGGTGCCGTGGCTGAAAATCTACGCGCAGGCGCAAGACAGCCGCGAATTTTTTGGCGGACGCACGCTGGTGCCCGGCACGCTCGGTGCGGAGGGTGATGACTCGTTCGACCTCCGCCAAGCTTACATCGAGATCGCAGACTACACGAAGTGCCCGTGGGGATTGAAAGTCGGTCGGCAGATTCTGTCCTATGGCGACGAGCGCCTCATCGGCGCGTTCGACTGGAACAACTTTGGCCGCACCTTCGATGCCGTGAAACTCACGTATAAGACCAAGGGCTTTACGTTGGATGCCTTCACATCCACGCCAGTCGTGGCCACGCGGAACAAGTTCAATCAGTCCGATCTCTTCAACGGCACGGAAAGCAACCGCGGCCTCATTTTCAGCGGCATCTATGCGACGCTGGATGAGCTGTCCTTCGGCTCGGTCGATCTCTATTCGCTCTTCATCGATGAGCCGCGCGGCAATACTGCTAACGTTCATGGCGCAGTCTCGACCACTGGCGCGAATGCGCGGCACAGCGACTTCGTCACTCTAGGAACGCGCATCAAGGGCGATCCGCAAAAGCTGCACGGCTTGGAATTCCAGGGCGAATTCGCCTACCAGGTCGGCGACGTTCGCGGGCTGAATCTGAACGCCTTCGCGGCAAACGTGGGCGTCGGCTACAACTTCGATCTGCCGATGAAGCCGCGCATTTACGCGGAATACAACTATGCGTCCGGCGACAACAACTCCGCGGACGGCGACGTTGGCACGTTCCAGAATCTTTTCCCGACGAACCACAAGTTCTACGGAATCATGGACCTCTTCGCGTGGCAGAATCTGCACAACACGATGCTGAGCTTCAAAGTATCGCCATCGAAGACCGTGACCGCACAGGTGGACTATCACGCGTTCTGGCTCGCGGACACGAATGACACTTGGTACCGCGCGAACGGCATAACCGCCGTGCGTCCGCTGAACAAAGCCGCTCGCGCAGCGAGCAACTACGCTGGCTCGGAGGTGGACTTTGTCGTGACGTGGAATCCCTCGAAGAATCTGCAGGTGCAGGGCGGCTACAGCCACTTCTTCGCAGGCGATTACCTGAAGAATACCGGCTCCAGCAGCGATGCCGACTTTGGCTACGTGCAGGCGACGATCACATTCTGATCAACCCGGGAACTTCCGCACTTTTCAAAATGAAACTGCTCCACGCACTCCTATTTCTTGCTGCGGCGACTTATGCGGCGGAACCGCGTCCGGCACCTTCCGAACTCCCGCCATGCTGCCGCCCCGCGCTCCCTGCGGGAAAACCGACAGACACCTCGCTCTACCTGCTCGAATCGAAGTGGACTTCCGACATCGGGAAGACCGTGCCGCTCTCGGTGCTGCGCGGACGCCCGCAGATTGTCGCGATGTTCTTCACGCACTGCGAATACGCGTGCCCGATCCTCGTCGAGGAATTGAAAACTATCGAACGCAAGCTGCCGCCCGACGTCCTGGGTAAAGTGGATTTCCTCCTCGTGAGCATGGACACAAAGCGCGACACGCCTGGCGAACTCGCGGCCTTCCGCGCGAAGCGCGATCTCGCGCGCCAGCGGTGGACGCTGCTGCGCGGTGGTGCCGACGACGTGCGCGAATTCGCCGCGCTGCTCGGCATCAATTACGCGGAGGATTCGCGCGGCCAGTTTGCGCACACGAACATGATCACGCTGCTGAATGCCGAGGGTGAGATCGCCTTCCAGCTCACCGGCTTGAAACAGGATCCCGCGCCGCTCCTCGCCGCGATCGAAAAGGCGGCGCGAGCCGCGCAACGCTGACGATGGAAATGGCTGCGCCACGCCCGTCCTTCCTGAGCCTCTGCCCCGCGGAGCCGTTCCGCATTTTCTTCCCGCTCGCCACGCTGATCGGAATTTCCGGCGTGTCGCTCTGGCCGCTCTTTTTTTCCGGGCTGCATAAATTCTACCCCGGCCCGATGCACGCGCGGCTGATGACCGAGGGATTCCTCGCGGGATTCGTCATCGGCTTCCTCGGCACCGCGCTGCCACGCCTGCTCTCCGCGCCGTCGCTGCGCCGCGGTGAATTGTGGACGCTGCTCGCACTTTATCTCACCACCGCGGGGCTC
The DNA here is from genome assembly GCA_038227825.1 of Chthoniobacterales bacterium. Lineage (GTDB taxonomy): Bacteria > Verrucomicrobiota > Verrucomicrobiia > Chthoniobacterales > Chthoniobacteraceae > SXWH01. The sequence goes on along the minus strand of JBBRPQ010000009.1, from coordinate 79,791 downwards.
CACATCGGCGAGCAACCGCGCGCGGGCGATGTCGCCTTTGTCGTGCTGATGCTCTTCTTCGGCGGTTGCATGATCGCGCGGGTGCGGGGTCGCACGGAGCTTCCACCGCCCGGCTTTGTGCTCGTGGCATTTGGTTTTCTCAGCGGCGTCACCGGGCCGGTGCTGTGGCTCTGCGGGACGCAGGGCTGGGTGAGCGGGACCGTCATGATGTTTGGCGCGCTGCTTCTGAACCAGGCTTTCGTGCTCTTCCTGCTGCTCGGCATCGGCACTTTTTTGCTGCCGCGTTTTCTGCGGTTGCGAAATGTGCGCCCGATGGCTGAGGAGCGCACGGCGTCGCCAGGCTGGCTGCTGCGTGCGGCTTTCTCATGCCTCACGGGCTTTGCGCTTCTCGCGAGTTTTTGGATCGAGGCCAGCGCCCCGCTCTTGCCCGTCGCCGCATGGCTGCGCGCCATCGCAGCCGTCGTCTATCTCGCGGCGATGATTCCATTTCACCGGCAATCCGATCCGCTGCGCACTGCGACATTCGCCGCACAACTCGCGCTGCTTGCACTCATTGCCGGGCTTGTTTTTCCGCTCGTGTGGCCGATGCAGCGCGTCGGCGGAATGCACATCATTTTCCTAGGCGGCTTCAGCCTCATCACATTCACCGTGGCGACGCGCGTCGTGCTCGGTCACTCGGGAAATGAAACGCTCTTCGACACGCGCCTGCCATCGCTGCAAATCACCATGCTTCTGCTTCTCACCGGCTCCGTGCTGCGCGCCATCGGCGATTTTTTGCCGACCCGTTCGCATTGGCTGAATGGCGCGAGTTATCTGTGGATGCTGGCCGCCGGTGTGTGGGGGTTCACCGTGCTGCCAAAGGTGCGTCTCGCCGATCCATCCGGTGATATCTCGTGCTCGGCTCGCCGTGCCGGGAAAGCAGCGTGAGCACTAGGCGTCTCGCGAAGGAAAAATCGTTCAGAACGAGAATGAAAGGCCTCCGCCTGAGGTGGCAACGGGCCTTTCAGTCGCGCTAACTGCGCGAATGGCTACTTTGAAGCAGGCGTGCGATTCAGCACGTCGTTGCGGGTGCTTTCGGCAATCGCGAGCACCTTGTCTATCAGTTCCTTCTTGAGTTTTGCGAATGAGTTTGCCGAGCCGAATGTCTTCTGGGGCGAGTGCCAGCCGGATACCTCCGCCGCGTCCGCGCTGCGTATTGAGATAACCGAGTTTCGCCAGGCTGTGAACGACCTTTGCGAGATGGTTGCGCGAGATGCCATAGGCAGATGTCACTTCATCGAGTAGGAAGGCGTCCTGCTTCAGGGCAGCATACATGAGCGTGCGCAGTGAATAGTCACTGAAGAGGCTGAGTTTCATAGGGTGTGAAGCCGTGGGTGCTTTCTACAAGAGTCTGGACCGTCACAGCCTGCGAGATCTCGTGAGTGGCCCGCAACGCAATCGCATGGTCCGGCTGCTCCTCGGATCAGAACTATGATGCAGACCGCCGCCATGCATTTGGAACAATGAAGGATTGAACGGACCGCCTGTTATTGCGACGCGTTTCAGGGTCAGCACGCTTGCCCCTCAAGCGAGCAAAGCACGACTGGTCTCGCGCGGTTCGGCGACTGCCTGATGGTTCATACCTTCCGCATTAGGTGCGGAAATCGTGTCCTCCGGCGCAATGGCTGTCAGAGCTAGAGCCTGTCATGCACTTTTGGCCATTCGCTCAGAGGGAAGCCGAGAGGTTCGGGGTGCGAAAGCATACTTTCCTGGGCTTCGCTGGGCTCCATCCTACTCTGAAACGCAGCGGAAAAGTGCATGACAGGCTCTAAGCTCTGCGACCTTGTCGCTGTGCCGTTCCTCGGCTGGTGGGGCAAAGTCTCCGCCGCAGTTTGAGCGCACAACGCCAACGTGTCCCAAATCCACAGCGCAAGATCATCTTGCCAGCCTACTCTAGCAGGCGAGGCGGCAATAGAGCACCGACGCATCCGGCTCTACGTTTGATGACTCATTCGGCCATCCCTTTTCACTTTCAAAATGGCGTGTGCAGTTCCATGCCGTGCGCTTCGGCGACGCCGCGGCAGGTGACTTTGCCGTCGAGCACGTTCAGGCCGCCGATGAGGTTCGGATCCTTCTTAAATGCACCCGGCACTCCGAGGTCGGCGATGAGTTCGATGTAGCGATACGTGACATTCGTGAGCGCTTGCGTGGCGGTGCGTGCAAAGGCGGCGGGCATGTTCGCGACGCAGTAATGGGTGACGTCCTCTTCGACGAAAACCGGATCGTGGTGCGTCGTGGCGCGCGAAGTTTCCGCGCAGCCGCCCTGATCGATCGCGATGTCCACAAAGACGCTGCCGGGTTTCATCACGCGCATCATTTCGCGGTCGATCAGCTTCGGCGCGCGCGCTCCGGGAACGAGGACTGCGCCGATGAGCAGGTCCACCTCAGGGAGCATTTCGAGGATGTGCGCGCGGTTCGAGTAGAGCGTGTGCGCGGTGTGCAGCGTGATGTCGAGGAAGCGCATGCGCTCCACGTCCACGTCGAGAATGGTGACATCCGCGCCGAGGCCCTGCGCCATGCGCGCGGCATTCACGCCCGCGGTGCCGCCGCCGATGACGACCACTTTTCCCGGCAGCACTCCTGGCACGCCGCCGAGCAGCACACCGCAGCCGCCGAGATGTTTTTGGAGAAAATTTCCACCCATGAGCACGCTCATGCGGCCGGCGATTTCGCTCATCGGCTCAAGCAGCGGGAGGCGGCGGTTCACCTCGACGGTCTCGTACGCGATGCCGGTGATGCGCGATGCGAGCAGGGCGTCGGTGAGCGTCTTGCTCGCGGCGAGGTGGAGATACGTGAAAAGGATCTGGCCGGGGCGAAGCAGCGGCCATTCGCTTTCGAGCGGCTCCTTCACTTTCACGATCAGCTCCGCGCGCTCGAAGACTTCGCTGTGCAGCGTGATGATCTCCGCGCCGGCGGCGGTGTATTGCTCGTCGGGAAAGCCGGAGCCCGCGCCCGCGCCGGTCTCGACGAAGACTTTGTGCCCGCTACGTGTGAGCTGGTATGCGGCGCTCGGGAGAAGTGCGACGCGGTTTTCCTGTGCTTTGATTTCCTTGGGGACGCCGATGTTCATCGTGGGACGCTAGCACGCGCGCGCGGCGGCGGCGAGAGCGGTGTGTTCACGGTGCTGGCAAAGCAAGCAGTTCAGGTGAATATGGAGGCGTGTCTGCAAAATCTGAACATCCCGAACTTCTCGCGCCTGCCGGTGGCTGGGACTGCCTGCGTGCTGCCGTGGCGAATGGGGCGGATGCAGTTTATTTCGGCCTGCCACGTTTCAATGCGCGGCTGCGTGCGGACAATTTTCGCGACGATGAGTTGGCGGATGTCGTGACCTTTTGCCATCGCCACGGCGTGAAGGCGTATGTGGCATTCAATACGCTCGTCTTCACCGGCGAACTCGATGCTGCGGAAGCGATGCTGCGCGACTGTAGCCGCGCGGGTGTGGATGCGCTCATCGTGCAGGATGTGGGGCTGGTGCGGCTCGCGCGAAAAATCACGCCGGAACTGCCGATTCACGCGAGCACGCAGATGACGATCACCTCGCCCGAGGGTGCGCAGTTCGCGCGCGAACTCGGGGTCGAGCGCGTGGTGCTTGCGCGGGAGCTGAGCCTGCGGGATCTGGAGAAATTTGAGCCGGAGCAGATGCCGCTGGAGGTCTTCGTCCACGGCGCGCTGTGCGTCGCATATAGCGGCCAGTGTCTCACGAGCGAGTCGCTCGGCCAGCGCAGCGCAAACCGCGGGGAATGCGCGCAGGCGTGCCGCATGACTTACGAGCTGATCGTGGACGGCGAAGTGCGTGACTTGGGCGACAAGCGCTACCTTCTTTCCCCGCAGGATCTCGCCGCGGCGGAGCAAATCCCCGCGCTGCTCGAACGCGGCGTGACGAGTTTCAAAATCGAGGGCCGGCTGAAGTCGCCCGAGTACGTCGCAGGCGTGTGCCAAGTATATCGCCGCGCACTCGACGATGCGATCGCGCATCGCGAGCACCGGATGAGCGAGGCGGAGAAATACCAGCTCGAGATGACTTTCTCGCGCGGGCTTTTCACCGGCTGGGTGCATGGCGTGGATCACCAGCGGCTCGTGCCCGCGCGCTCTGGAAAAAAGCGCGGGCCGCTCGCGGGAGTCATCTCGCGTGTGGGTGATGAGAATGTGGAATTCGAGACGTCTGTGCCGCTGAAGCTGGGCGACGGGATTGTCTTCGACACCGGCGGCGACACGAACGCGGAGCAAGGCGGGCGCATCTACCAGATCAAGGGACGCCGGTATTATTTCGAGCACGGGCGTCTCGATTTTTCAAAACTGAAACCCGGCGACCGTGTGTGGAAAACGGACGACCCGGCGCTGAATAAGACACTGCGCCAGTCATTCACGGGCCGCATCGAGCCGCGGCGGATTCCGGTGAGTCTCACGGTGCGTGGTGGGGTCGGCGAACCGTTGGAGGTTGTGTGCGAATTGCCGTCCGGCGCGGTCACGGTGAAATCGTCGCTGACGCTGCAAGCCGCACGCACGGCACCGATCACGGACGAAAAACTGCGCGAGCATCTTGGCCGATTCGGCGAGCACCCGTACTCGCTCGGCGAACTGCGCAACGATCTCGCAGGCGAGCTGATTTTGCCCATCAGTGAACTCAACCGCGTGCGTCGCGAACTGGCCTTCGCGCTCGATGCCGCACATCAGTATCGCCGCGCGGAGTCAGAGCAGACATGGCGTGAGGTCTTTGTTGATGCTGCTGAAAAATCTGAAATCGAAAATCAGAAATCAGAAATTCATCTCGCCGTGCTCTGCCGCACGATGGAGCAGATCGAGGCTGCGCTGGGTTGCGGCATCTCCACGCTCTACGTGGATTTTGAGGACATCCGCCGCTACAAGGATGCGGTCGCGCTCGTGCGCGAGCGTGGTGGTGCGCAAATCGTGCTCGCGACGCCGCGCATCCAGAAAGCGGGTGAGCAGGGATTTTTCAAGCTGATCGAAAACGCCGCGCCCGATGGCGTGCTGATTCGCAATCTCGGCGCGATCGATTATTTCCGGGCGACCTCGCTGCGGCGCATCGGTGACTTCTCGCTGAATGTCGCGAATCCGCTCACGGCGCAGTACTTCATCTCGCGCGGGCTGGAGCGGGTGACGGTGAGCTACGATCTGAACATCGCGCAGGTGCTGGAGCTTCTCGCTGCCGCGCCATTGCCGTGGTTTGAGATCACGCTGCATCAGCACATGCCGATGTTTCACATGGAGCACTGTGTGTTTGCGGCATTCATGTCGAAAGGCTCGTCGTTCCTCGACTGCGGGCGTCCGTGCGATTCGCACCGGGTGCATTTGCGGGATCGGGTGGGGGTGCAGCATCCGCTGCGGGCGGATGTGGGCTGCCGGAATACGCTCTTCAATGCGGTCCCGCAGACTGGCGCGGGATTTTTTGATGCGCTGCGGGATGCGGGTCTTTCTCATTTCCGTGTCGAATTGCTGGAGGAGGGCGGGGTGGAAAGTGCGCGCGTCATCCGGGCTTACCAGTCGCTGCTTGCGGGCGAGCGTGATGGCGATGGGCTGTGGCGGGAGTTGAAGGCGCAGAGCCAACTCGGGGTGACGAAGGGGACGCTGGACGAGCGGTGATTCGGCGGAACATGCGCGCGGCGAGACCGCCATTTTGATCAGCCCGCCTCCTGCCGTCGGCGGCTACGGGGTGAGCAGACGCGCGCGCGCTTCGATCGTTTCGAGGTTTGCGGCTTCGATCAGTTTGTCGCGTGATTTTTCGCCGGAGATGAGCGTGATGTCGCGGCGGTGGACGCGCAGCTTTTCCGCGACAAATTCCAGCAGAGCCTCGTTGGCCTTTCCTTCGACTGCGGGGGCGGCGACCTTGATTTTCACCGCGTCGCCGTATTCGCCGACGACTTCATCGCGCTTCGCATTCGGGACGATGCGGAGCTTTACGCGGCCCACTTTTGCTCCGCCTAGGGCTTCACGTAGACGCCGATGAGCGGGCGCTTGGAAGGATTCGGAGTCGTGAAATCGCTCACGAAGCCGGTCTTCGTGCGGAATTCCACGTGGCCTGCGCCGCGTCCGCCATAGACGAGCACGCTGCCGAGGGGGGCCTTGAGGGGGTCGTTGCAGGGAATCCTGCGGAAGCCGTAGTCGTCCGTGAGTTCCGCAGCGGCTTCCTTGGCGTAGCCGGTCTTCGGGCGCGAATCGACGACGCCGGCATCGAGCAGCGCGTTTTTCACGTAGCGCCAGCAGGAACCCTGCGAGTGGCCGTGGGCGCGGGCCGTGGCGATCTCGGCGGCGCGCATCATGCGGCTGTCGTAGCGGTAAGTGGATGCGAGTGAGCCGAAAAATGAGAGGCTGCGGGAAGCGGGGGCCTCGGCTTCACGCTGATGATACAGCGACTCGACGGGTTCGATTTTCGTGATGTCGATGTGCTTCGCTGGCGCCTTGGCGTAGGACTTGGGGGCAGATTTTGCCGGTGCTTTCCTGCTTGTGCGCGCGACGGACTTCTTAGCATCCGTCTTTTTGGCCGTGCTCTTCTTGTGCGTCTGCGATTTTGAGGCTGCCTCCGCGGGTGCTGCAAGGAGTGCCAGTGCAGCGGCTATTGCGACGGTAAGATGGCGGAACGAAAGGATTGAAGTCATGGGCTGAAAAATCGAATCCAGAATTTAGGTCGGTGCTTTGTGAGGTCAAAGGTTTTATTCCTTCGATTAATGCACAGCGAAAATCATTCCCGACGCCGCGTTTCCGCATTTACGGTGCCCGCGTGAACCTCGAAACCCCGCTGGCCGAAGTGGACGTGGTGCCGCCGCCCAGGGCGCGGCAGCTCGAGCGTTTTGGCATCGCGACGGTCGGCGCGCTGCTCATGCATTTTCCCAGGCGATACGAGGATCGCACGCAGTTCGACCGGTTTCCCGCGGAGACGGGCGATAAGGCGGTGTGCGTGTGCGGCGTGGTGAAAAAGACGACGATTCGGCGGATTCGGGGCGGGCAGAAGATGTTCGATGTGCTGATCGAGGAGGAGGATGCCGGGGCGTTTGGCGGACGGTTGGTGTGCCGGTGGTTTAATTCGCACTGGGTGGAAAAGATGATCGCGCAGGGCCACACGCTGGTGGTGTACGGCAAGCCGAAGGCGGGCGCGGGCGGTGTCGTCATCGCGCACCCGGAGTTTGAAGTGGTGGAGGATGACTCGGAGCAAAGCATCCATCTGAAGCGCATCGTGCCGATTCACGCCGCGACTGAGGGGCTTTCGCCGAGGCTGATCCGCCGCATCGTCTGGGATGTGCTGGAGCGGCTGGAGGATGATGTCGTGGAGCAACTCGTGCCGGCTGCGCTCGACAGGATGCCGCGCGTGTGGGCGCTGCGGCAGATGCATTTTCCAAAGTCGTGGGATGAACTCGCGAAGGCGCGGAAGCATCTCGTGCTGGAGGAATTTCTCGCGATGCAGCTCGCTGTGAGTTCGAAGCGCGCGGAGCAAAAGGCTGAGCGTGGCGAGCCGCACTGCGGCAGCGGTGAGCTGATGCGCCGGTTGCACGAATCGCTGCCATTTCCGCTCACCGGAGCGCAGAAGCGGGCCATCGCGGAGATTCGCGATGACCTCGCGAGCGCGCATCCGATGAACCGGCTGCTGCACGGCGACGTGGGCTCGGGGAAGACCTTCGTGGCGATGAGCGCGATGCTGCTATGCGTCGAGGCGGGCTTCCAAGCTGCGCTCATGGCTCCGACTCAGATTCTCGCGGAGCAGCACTTCCTCAATTTCCGCCGTCTGCTGGAGCCGCTCGGCATCCGGGTTTCGCTGCGGACGGGCGCGCGGAAAGAGGACGCCGCAGAGATGCCGCTTTTTTCGCCGGAAGGCGGGGATTCCGAGCCGCAGATTTTCATCGGCACCCATGCGCTGCTTTATGAGGGCGCGGGGATTTCGCGGCTGGGGCTGGCGGTGATCGATGAGCAGCACAAGTTCGGCGTCATGCAGCGGGCGCGGCTGCGGGATCAAAGTGGTGGCTCGGTGCCGGACGTGCTCGTGATGACGGCGACGCCGATCCCGCGCACGCTGACGATGACTTTGTACGGCGACCTCGATGTCTCGACGCTCGACGAAATGCCCGCTGGCCGGGGCCGCATCGTCACGCTCGTGCGACCGCCGGAGAAACTGCCGGATGCGGTGAAATTCATCCGCACGCAGCTCGACGAAGGGCGGCAGGCATACATCGTTTATCCGCTCATCGATGAGAGCGAACGGATGGAAGTGAAGGCTGCGACGGCGGAATTTGCGAAGTGGAGCGAGATGCTTGCGCCGATGAAATGCGCCCTGCTGCACGGACGTGTGCCACCCGAGGAGAAGGACGCGGTGATGACGGCATTCCGCAGCGGCGAGACGAAGGCGCTCATCGCCACGACGGTGATCGAGGTGGGCGTGGACGTGCCGAATGCGAACATCATGCTCATCGAAAACGCCGAGCGTTTCGGGCTCGCGCAGTTGCACCAACTTCGTGGCCGCATCGGGCGCGGCGCGCACAAGAGCTGGTGTGCGCTCTTCACGAGCGACGATGAGCCGGAGTCGCTGGAGAAATTGCGCATCCTGGAGCAGACGGGCGATGGCTTCGAAATCGCGGAGGCCGATCTGCGGCTGCGCGGTCCCGGCGATCTCCTCGGCACGGCGCAGAGCGGGCTCGCGCCGCTGCGGCTGGGCGATCTTTTCAAAGATTCCGATCTGATGAAGCTCGCGCGCAATCACGCCTTCCTCATCTTTGAGCGCGACCCGAAACTGGAACTGCCGGAAAATGCCGGCTGCCGGAAATTGCTTGCCGAGGGCCGCCGCACCATTCTTTCCCAAGTGAGCTGAGGGAAATTTAGGATTTAAGATTTAGGATTTATGATTTGGAAAAACACGCTGGATGCGCCGCTGATTTTTTGAGGCACGCCTGCCCCGTGCGGAATGGGGTGCGCTCGCGGTATTGCATCCGCCAAATCTTAAATCCTAAATCCTAATTCTTAAATCCTATGCAGCCTCGCCGCATCCTCCTCCTGATCGTCATCGGCATCCTCGCCGGCTATGCGTGGTGGCGCTACGATCACCGCGTCGTTCAGGCGGCGCCGGGCAAAGTCACGCTCGCAACCGTGTCGAAGCTCAGCCTCGATGACGTGAAGGTGCTCACGGCAATCGACGCGGAATACACGAAGCTCGTGCAGTCCGTCGTGCCGGGCGTAGTGAGTATCACCAGTTCACGCACTTTTACACAGCTCGCGCCGCTGACGATTGAGGATCTATTCGCGGGCCGGCAGCGGACGCAGGAGGCAAAAAGCACCTCACTCGGCAGCGGTGTGATCGTCTCGAAGGAAGGCCACATTTTGACGAATCACCACGTGATCGCCGGCATGACGGAGATCCACGTGGTGCTCACGGACGGGCGGAATCTTCCCGCGGCACTCATCGGCAGCGATCCGGTCACGGACATCGCGGTCCTGCAAATCAATGCGCCGAACGTTGAGCCGCTCCCGCTTGGCGAAAGCGACAGTTTGCGTGTGGGGCAGCAGATTTTTGCGGTGGGGAATCCATATGGCCTCGAAGAGAGCGTATCGCGTGGCATCGTGAGCGCGAAAGGCCGCTTGATCGGCGACGGCGCGATCGAGCACATCCAGCACGATGCGGCGGTGAATCAGGGCAATTCCGGCGGGCCGCTGCTGAACGTGCGGGGCGAAATTGTGGGCATCAATTCGCAGATATTCAGCCGCACGGGCGGATGGCAGGGGATCAGTTTTGCGATCCCGGCGAACACCGCGCGGCGCATCCTCGAGGGGATTATCAAAAATGGGCGCATGGTGCGCAGCTACCTTGGCGTGACCTTGATGCAGGAAATCACGCCCGCGCTCGCGCGGAACCTCGGGCTTACGGACCTAGAGGGCGCAGTCGTTGCCGCCGTCACGCCCGGTTCACCCGCGGCCGGTTGCGGCCTGCAGCCGGGGGATGTGGTGCGCCTGGCAAATGGCCGGCAGATGAAAAGCGCGGGACAGTTTCACCAGATGATCGTGAGCGCGGCGATCGGGCAGGAATTGGAGATCGGCTTCCTCCGCGCCGGGAAGCTGATGACCACAAAGACGAAGATTGCCGAGATGCCCCAGGAATTGGGCGGCCTCATGCCCGCCCGTTGATGCGTCTTTTGGGGTGGCGACTCCCCATTCGCCGTTCCCAATCGTTTGCACCGGGCTTCGAGCGGTAGAAGTGTGAAAATAGGACGATTCGACACGCAAGCGGTGCATGCGATGTATTTACAGTAATCTGCATCCGCTACCGAAAATCCGATTGCTTCCCACTGGAACCGTGGGAATGTTAGCGACGCCCCCAAACAGTGCCTCCCATGCCTCTCAGTTTCATCGATGCCCGCCTGGATTCTCGGGCAGCATTCGTTGTCTCCGCCAAGCCTTCAGAAATGGGCGCTTTGCGAAGCATTTATGCTTCTGAAGAGCGCAGGCAGGTATGGGGTTGCAAAGAGTCGCGCGGTAGTGTCAGAAACAACGAATATCTATGAAGAGGAAGCCCACCCACAGTGAGATGAAGATTAAACGGAAACGGCTGGCGGCAGCATCCAACAGCGGCCCGAAGGCGCTCGCGGGATCCATCTCCAGATTTTGCCGTGTCCTAGCCGTTTCGGCGATAACGGCGCTCGGTCTCGGCGAGGCGAGTGCGGTGACGCTGTTCTGGGACGGAGCCAGCACTGGTGGCGCCAATCTAGGTGGCGGCGGAAATTGGGATTTGATCTCGGCCAACTGGTGGACTGGAGCTATCCCGGCGACATGGAACAATGGCGGTACGACGGACGCCATTTTCACCAATTTTGGCGGAAATATTTCAGTCGATAACGACATTTTGGTCCGATCCCTTACTTTTAATGCCGATGCGTTTCAGTTGGGTGGGAGTGGCTCTCTCGGTTTTGGCAATCAGAACGGCGTCATCACTGTATCGCTGAAGGGGCAGAGCGCCGAGATCGCCACCTTTCTGAAAGGCAGTGCGGGATTCACAAAAGCAGGCGCTGGAGATCTGATCCTCAAGGGTGACAATACTGCCGCCGGTGGAATTACCGGTGGCATCACCATCTCTGGAGGCACGCTGATCTTGAGTTATACGTCGGCCAATCCGACTGCCATCCTCAACACGTCGAACAGTCTGACGTTCACTAGTACGTCGGAATTTCAATTCCAGGCCGACGGGCCTGGCAACCCCAGCAGCAGCCGAATGGCGCTCAGCACGCTGACTTTCAGCGCGGGTGAGGGAACTGTTCATTCAGCCGCCGTTTCGCAGGTGGATAATGCGGTGCTTACTTTCAGCAGCCTCGCCTCACGGGCGGCTGGTGCCACGGGAAATTTTGTTCAGGATTCGGTGCCGCCGACTCTCAGTGTGACTGCAGGCGGGTCTGGTATGTTGATTACCCTTTCGACTCTCGATGCCGGCAAGATCAACGAGGGTGATTCTGTCAACGGCACGAACATCGGTGCGAATAGCACCGTGCTCACCAAGACTGACAACGGTAATGGCACGACCACTTTGACGCTGAGCGCTGCGATGACCGGTGCGCCTTCGACGCAGAAAATTACCTTTGGACTGCAGGAAAAACGCATCACCTTCACCACCTCGCCGGGTGCCGGTTTCCTTAATCAGGGCTTGTTCTTTAACGGGAGCAGCTACGCCTGGTATGATACGACGAATTTCGCCAGGGTGCGCGGCATCAACTACGGGGCGGATGCCGGCACTGCCACGCAGGGGGCATCCGCGACGGGCATCCTGGCGGCCAGCGCGGGCCAGCATGTGCAGGTCACTGGCGATCTGACGGGGCTGGGGAATATCAGCATCAAGACACTGAATCTGGATGGCAGTTCATTTTCGCGGGGCATCCTTCAGAATCCCGGCACGACGCTCACGCTCACGAATGCCGGCATCCTCAAGAGCGGCGGCGGAAGTGTGACGATTTCCGGCGGGACAATTCTAGCCTCGCCGCTGACGACTGAGTTTGTCCTCCGAGCGGATCAGGCGTCCGATCGGCTGGTCATTAACAGCGTGCTGACGGGCAATGGCGGCTTGACGAAGAGCGGTCAGGGGAGCGTCCTGCTGAATCCGCAGACGTCCGGTGCGCTGAGCCTTTCTGGAACGGTCACGACCAGTACGTCTTCGACGTTGCAACTGCCCTTCACCGCCCCTCAGGGGCTCGTGGACTATGTCAATTTCCTCTCCGCAAACGGGCTCCCGCCGCTGGCCGTGAATGGGCCTGGAATCCCGGCGAATACGACCATCTCCAGCATCTCGGGCTCGACGGTGACCCTGAGCCAGCCAGCGACTGCAAATGCGCCGCTTCTCCTGAGCTATTCCACGGCTCTGGATACGAGCACCACCATCCTCCAACTCACTCCTGCACAGGCTGCGACACTGACGGCTGGGCAGGTCGTCTCCGGCATCGGCATCGCGCCGAATACGACCATCGCCATCGGAGGCATCAATACAGCGACCGGTGCCGTGACTTTGTCGAATGCGCCGACTCAGTCTTCGAGCGCGCAGAACATCAGCTTTGGCGGTGCGACCGTGGCCTTTGGCAGCACGCAAAACTACAGCCTTTTGGCGGGACCGCAGAACAGTGACCACGGCCTCACGACGATCAACACCACCACGGTGAAGCTCCTCTCCGCGATTCCCGGGTTGCTGCCCGGAATGTCCGTGGACGTCAGGGACGCGTCCAACAGCCTCGTATTCCCGGCTGGGACGACGATTCAATCCGTGAGTCCCGACGGCCTTACGGTGACCGTATCGCAAGTGGCCACTTCCACTTCCACCAGTAATTTTGGTGCGGTGGTCGTCGCGCAGGCGACGGTCGGCGGCGGCGCGCGCACCACGGCGGTTCTTCCTTCCGGTGTTGGAGCCTCTGTGGTGCCCGGTACGCTCGTGACTGGTTTCAATGTCCCGCCGGGGACGACGGTTACTGGCGTTTCTGTCGATACGGTGACCTTTTCCGCAACGATCCCTGCGTCGCAAACATACCAGCCAAATAGCGCCATTCCTGCGAGTTCCTCGACGATTACGCTCCTCGGAACCCAGACGCCGAACCTCTATGTGAACGAAATCGTGAGTGGTCCTGGAATCCCGTCCGGCACGACGATTACGGCCATCAATAATCTCACTGGCGTGGTGACCCTGAGCAATCCCACGACTGCGCCCATAGGCACCGGCGTGAATCTCTCATTCGGCGCGGTCGGCCTCCAGGGTCTGACGTTCGGCGGGGCGACGGTCACATTTGGCGGAAACTCCCTGGTCCTTACCCCCGCTCAGGCGGCCACACTGGTGGTCGGATCTACGGTGACCGGCACTAACATTGCGGCGGGCACGACGGTGACTTCCATTCAGGACTTTGGGACCTATCGCGTTGCGACACTCAGCACCGCTACGAATGGCGCGGCATCCCCACAGTTTCTCTCCTTCGGCGGAGCGACGGTGGTGGGCATCAATAGCGCGTATGGCGGCGGCACCCAGGTGAATGCCGGTATCTTTGCCGTGAGTGCAGCGGGCCTTCCTGCGGCCGGTGCTGTCCGAGTGGCCGGTGGTGCGCAGTTTGCCGCGCTAAATTCCGTCATCACGAACGCAATCTCGCTCACCGGCAGCGGAGCCGCACTCAGTGGAGCAGGCGGGAGCAATTCAGGCTTCTCGGGTGCGATTTCGGCCGGGGTGAATGACTTCCAGTTCATTGCTCGGGACTTCCGGACTCCTACGGCCGCGGATTTGCTGGTCAGTGGCAATATCACCGGCACTGGTCGGCTGATTGTTCCTTCCGCTTCCATAGGCGTTGTCACGCTCACGGGCAACAACTCGGCTTTCACCGGTCCTGTGACGATCGAGAATGCCGCGACGCTCTCCGTGGCCAGGATTAATTCGCTCTTTGGCAACTCGATTGATCTCGGTGGCACTGTGGACTATTCGCTCGATGGCAACGGCGGCACGGCATACACTGGTGGCAACGGCACGGGCGCGCTTCAGACCTTGGTGTTGAACAACAGTATCAACATCAACGGCGGAGGCACGATCCAGCCGGATCGTGACGGGACCGGATATGGCGGATATTTCACCTCAGCAGGGAACAAGACGATCCAGCTCAATGCGCTCACGATGGATGCCGAGACGCTGACGGTTCAGAACAACGCCGGCTCCGGTGTGCTCTTCAGCGGCACTACCACAGTGAATGGCTCGGGCATTTTCAATGTGGTGAACGCCACGGCATCCAGCGCGGTGCCGGGACTCACTTTGGGCGGGGTATTCAGCGGTGGCGGTATTTTCTTTGGTTCGTCAGCCTTTGTGAAGACCGGGGCAGGAACACTCGTCCTGGCGAATAGCGCCAACACCTTTGGCGGCAATGGCAGCTTCATCGATGTCCAGGGCGGCGTGCTTTCTGTTGCTACCGATGGGGCGCTCGGCAATTCGTTGAACGCGATCCAGCTCAGCAATGGGACCCTGGCGGCGCTGCGTGCGACGGGCAGTTTCACGACGACGCGGCAGGTGATCCTGAATACGGCCACGGGAAATACGCTCGAAGTCACCGCTGGCAACACGCTCACCCTGAACTCGCAACTCGTCCTGCCGACAGGCTTGGAGAGCAATGCATTGATCAAGGGTGACAACGGCGTACTGATCCTCGGTGGAAACAATAACGTTTCCACGCCAGCTACCTTGACCACTTCTGGCACGGAGGCTTGGGCTGGATTGCTCACCATCAATGCCGGTGCAGTCCGGATATCCAATGGCAATGCGCTCGGCACCACTGCTGCAGGCGTGACCGTGGCGCGCACGGGCGCGGCGCTGCAGCTCACCGGCGTGGCGGCGGTGGCGGATCGCCTCACTCTGGCCGGCAGCGGCATCAATTCTGGTGGCGCAGTGCAGGGGATTTCGGGCACCAGCAATCTGAATGGGCAAGTCGTTCTCTCCGGTGCTGGTGCGGCTGGCGCGATGATCGGTGCGGACACGGGGACCGTTGTGAACATCGCTGGTGGCATCACGGGAACTGCCGGTGCAAATCTGACGCTGAACGCATCGGGAACCGGGGTGATCAACATCACCGGAAATCCCCTCGATCCAGCCTACACTTTCAGCGGCGACACGGGCAGCACGAACCTCCTCACGGGCGTTAGTAACGTAGCCAATCTGATCGTCGGCCAGCGCATTCGTGGTACGAATATCCCGGCTGGAGCGACGATCACTGCCATCAACAGCTCGCAGAATACCGTCACGATTTCTGCCAACGCGACCAATACGACAGCTAACGGCAGTTTTGCCGCGCAAGGCGTCCTCACAGTCGTGAAAATCGGCACTGGCACCGCTGCATTGCAGATCAATAGCCCTGATTTCGGCGGCTCTCTCACGGTCAATCAGGGGACTTTCTCGATCGCTGGTAGTGGGGTGACGATTGGCGCTGCTGCCGGTGCGAATGTGATCACCGTTCAAGGGCCTTCCGGAACCCTGACTTTGAACGACAGCGCAGGGACCAGCGTGCAGCGCATCGCGGTCGGTCCGACTTACACCGCTACCGTCGGGAACGGTTCGACGACCTTTACGCTCACGCCGGTGCAGGTTGCCAATCTCGCGGTGGGACAGACTGTGACCGGCATCGGCATCGCGCCGAATACCACGATCTCATCCTTCTCCACCACTAACGGTGTGCTGAATGGTGGTGTGACGCTCAGTACCGGGACGACCGGCACCAGCGGATCCCAGGCCCTTACCTTTGGGAGCCGGAATCTCGTGATGGTCGGCGGTAACTTTTCCTACACGGGAAATACCAATAACTCCGTGCAGAATCTGGGATGGCTCACCGCATTGCGGGGTGGGACAAATGTCATCTCCTCCAACCAGACGGGAGGCGGCACGGTCGCGATCAATTTTGGCGGTCTCGCTTCCAGCACGGCAATCGGGGCTGGAGCGACTGTCGGTGGCGACGCATCCATTGATTTCCAGGGTGCCACGCTCGGCGTCACTGGAGCAAACAGGATTTCGTTTGCCGTCGCGCCCTCGGTCACGGGCGGACTCATCCAGCGTGCGACGCTGAACGGGACGGATTTTGTCACTTACAATTCCGTCGGCGGACTCACGCTGACGACGACCGCCGGGAATGCAACGATCCCGGTCTCCGACACTTCGGCGCTTGCCGTAGGACAGACCGTGACGGGCACTGGCATCCCGGCTGGAGTGACGATCCTTTCCATCGTCAATAACACCAGCATCACGCTCTCGACTGGTTCTGGCGTAGTTGCCGGCACGAATTTCCTCACCTTCGGAAATACGAATGGGGTCGAGGCCTTCAGGACCTACAACAACACCAACAATATCGATGCCTCCGCGGCAGGGGATACGCTGAATCTCACGGCGAACCCGACGAGCCAATTCACCGCGCCGCGCACCGTGAATGCATTCAGGATCAGCGGCGGAATCACAGCGGGAGACAACGGTCTCCGGGCAAACAGTCTCACGGTCTCCTCCGGCGCGATCCTTTCCACGACTGGGACCAATACGGTGAACTTCAAAGTGCTCGCATTTGGCGGCAGTCAGGCATTTGTCGCGGTGAATGCGGGTGGGACTTTGATCGTGAACAGCCTCCTCACCGGGTCGGGCGGATTTGTAAAAGGCCTCGGCGGTGATCTGCGCCTGAGCCCTCCGCCGAACAATGCGGGATATGCAAATCTCAGCGGACAGACGCTCTTCGGGAATTTTTCCGTCAACGCCGGCACGGTGCAGCTCAAGTCGGGTCAGAATAACACGCTGACGCCGAACCAATTTCTCATCCTCGCGCCCGGAACGACTTTGGATCTGAACGGCACGTCGCAATTCGCCCAAGGCACGCGTGGTGACGGTGCGGCGATCCAGGGAAATGCGGGTACTTTCACGAATTCAAGTGTCAGCCCGGCGGCGCTCATCTTTGGCCAGGACACCGGTGGCACCAACTTTGGTGGTGTGATCACTCAGCAACCCGGCCAAGGTGCCATGAGCTTCTTCAAGGGTGGCCCCGGAACGTACGGCTTCCTGAATCCAAACCCTTACTCCGGCGCGACCATCTTTGCCGGTGGCACCAATACGCTGCTCGACGGTGGCACCCTCCCGGCGACGAGCTCGATCGGCCTCAACTACGCAAGGCTCCTCCTCGACGACAACCAGAGCTTTGCGACTGCCAACCGAGTCAACACAGCCGCGACGATCACGCTCAAGGGCGGTTCGATTGTTTACCAGGGCCGGGCTCAGACGGCAACCTCGCAGACCGTCGGCGGAGTGGTGCTCTCCGAAGGTCAGAACATGATCCAGGCGATCGCCGGTGGCACCGGGGTGAATTCCGCGGTCCTCACGCTGGCCTCCCTCACACGGCCAGGAGGCTCGTCCGCCACGTTGCGATTCCCGGAAAACGGCCTCGGCCTCGTCGGTAACAACGCGAATATCATCATCACCGCCGCTCCCGTGCTCACCCAGAACCTCATCGGCGCATGGGCCGTGGTGGATCGGGAATATGCCAGCTACGTCGCGACCCGCGGCGTCGGAGCGCTGAGTGCGACCGGATTCGCCGGATATTCGACCAATTTCCTGAATCGCCAGCCTCTCGCCACGGACAATATCCGCGCGACCATCAGCGTCCCCGGTCTCACGGTGGATACCACGGTGAATACCCTCGCGGTGAACTCAAACGTCGCAGCGGTGAACGGCGTGCCCGTGCCGACCACCATCAATCTCGGTGGCAAGAAACTGACGCTGGCCGGCGGCGGACTCCTCCTCGCGCTCAGCGGCGACAACCAAAACATCACCATCCAAAATGGCACGATCACCAGCGGAGCCGTGAATGTCGGCGGTGACCTGTATCTTCAAGCTCTCAACCTCGGCGGCAACAACCGAACTTTCACGATCGGCGCTGGCATCACGGACAACGGCACCGGGGCGGTGCGCCTGATCAAATCGTCGGTATCGGGAGACACTGCGGTCGGCGGGACCACTGCGGATTTCACCCTCATCAGTGGAGTGAACACTTACACCGGCGGCACGGTGATCAATGGCGGCAATCTCGTCATCGGAGCCGGGGGCAATATCCCGGCAGCCACAATTCCCGCAAACGGCCTCATCATCAGTGGTGGCGACGTGTCCGGCGTGGGCAATGTCTTCCAGGATCCGGGCGGCGTCATCGCGGCTTCCAACATCGTGACCGTGAACGGCCTCGGCGCACTCACTCTCTCGGGAAACAACACGCTGGCCGGGCTGGTCTTCAACAACGCAGGCGGCGGCACGACGGCACCGACGGTGACCACTTTCCGCACCCTGTCTCCCATCGGCACCGGCACGCTCACGCTCGGCGGGGGCGGCATCACCTCCACGCCAGTGAATCCCGCCGCGACCGCGACTGTGGCTGGCCGTTTGGATTTCGGCGTGGCGGCATCCACGGTGCTCGTGAATGCCTATAATTTCAATGGATTCACCGACTTCGCACCGACGACTCCGGGCCTCATCCTGCAGGGTGTGATCGGCTCCGGTGGTGGGATCAACAAGACCGGCGCGGGCGTACTGCAACTCAATGCGCAGGCCGTTTTCAACGGACCGCTGAACGTGCAGGCAGGCACTGTGCAACTGGGTGGTGGCAATGCAGGCTCGCGTTTCTCGCGGCTCAATCTTTCCACCCCCACCTCGCGTCTGAACGTGAACAACCAGAGCACCACCCTCGGCTCGCTCGCCGGCAGTGGCATCGTGACAAATACCGCGGTGGGCACGCCGACGCTGACGGTCGGCTTTGACAATTCGAACAGCACCTTCTCCGGGCAGATCAGCCGTTTCAATGACGCCACACCGAACGCCCTCACGCTGGTGAAAATCGGCAGCGGAACGCTGACGATGACCAGCGCCCAGAATACCGATGGTTCGAGCGGTGGTATCACGGTGAATGGCGGCGGGCTCACCTACAGCGGGGCAGGCGCCGCCTACCCTTCCACCGTGCTGACGCCAGTCACCTTCAATGTGAACACGGGCGGCACTCTCACGCTGGACAACGCGGCTGCCAATCTGCCGAGCCGCCTCGGTCTCAACGCCTCGCAAGGCACCCTGAACCTATCGGGCGGCACGCTCGCGATGGTTGCGAACAGCGCGGGTTCAAATGAAGTCGTCAATATTCTGAACTTTGGCAATGGGGCCAGCACGATCCGGCTCACTGCCGGCGCGGCGGGCGCGACCACGATCGATGTCACCAGTTTTGGCAATCAGGGCGGTCAGAGCTCCGGCCTCATCACAGGCGTGGGACTTGGCGGCACTGGCGCAGGCAGCGTGAATGTCGCCGTCTCCAGCTCCTACAATGTGCCCGGAACTCAGGGTGGCGGCGCTGCGACCACGGAGATTCTCTCCATCCGTCCGGACATCCTGGGCGATGCCACTGGAGGTCCCGGCACCGGCTTCATTACACGCGACTCAGGCACGAATTTCCTGCGTCCGCTGAACCAGACGACCGAACTTTCCGTGGACATGGTTGCTGCGGCGACTGCCGGTCAATTCTCGAACACTGGTCTCACTTCGCCGAACAATGCGACTGGCAACCGAATCATCGCGAACCAGACGATCAACAGCCTCACACTGCTCGGTTCCGGTGCAGTGACGCTGAACTCCGGCCTCGGCGTACCCGCCGGATCATTTGCCGCGAGCGGTCTCCCACTGACACTTTCGGTCGGTGGCGCCGGCATCCTGGCGCTCACCAATGCGACCATCGGTCTCGGAGCGATCTCCACGGGCGGTATCACCGCAGATTTTCATGTCGTCGGTGCCGGCACCACGCTCACCCTGAACGGCTCCATCGTCTCCTCGACGAGCGGCATCGTGAAAGCCGACGCAGGAACGCTCACGCTCAATGCACGGCAGTACTACACTAACAGCACGACCGTCAACGCAGGCACACTGATCCTCAGCGGTGGCGATAACACGATCGTCGTTCAACCCACGGGGAGCATTCCCACGCTTTCCGCCGTCGCGATGAATGGCGGCACATTGGATCTGAAGGGCACGAATCAGGTCATTGATCGCATCCTGAACAACAATCCGATTGCGGGCACTGGAGGCGTCATCATCAATTCCGCGGCGTCGCCAGTCCCCGTCACGCTGACCAGCGCGACCGCCACGGGCACGACTTTCGCCGGATCCATCGGCACTGGTCTGCTGTCCCCTGCGGGCAATGCGATCAATTTCGTAAAGTCTGGCAACAGCACGCTCACGCTGACGAATGTGAACAGCTACACCGGCAGCACCGTGCTGCGGGGCGGCCAGATTGTTCTGCAGGATTCCGGCACGCTCGGTCAGACGAGCGGCATCACCATCAATTTCGGCACGCTGCTGCTGAATGAGGCGGGACTCAATCCGACCGCAGCGGATGTGTTGCGCGTGCCTGAGGCGGCGCCGATCGTATTGAATGGCGGCACGCTCCAGCAGAATTCCGGCGGTTCGCTCGATGCGACATCGACCTTCAATACCATCACCGTCAGCTCGGGAACGAACACCATCGCCCAGGGTACTTTGCAAAATTCCGGTTCTTCCGCGCTGATGAGCATCGGCTCCCTCGTGCAGCAGACCAGCGTGGGCGGCGGTCCGGCCACGGTGAATTTCCTCTCCACGAATGGAACCCTCGGCGGCGGTGGACTCAACAACAACCAGATCCAAATCGGCACCATCACATCGAGTGGCGGCACCGCATTGTCGGCGGCGTCCGCACAGGTCAATGGCATCCTCCCCGCATGGATTACCATCAATGGATCTGATTTTGCGGGATACCTCGCGACACCCGTGGCCAGTTCGCTGGGCATCGGTGCGATCGGCAGCGCGAACTACCCGGGCTATACGGGCACGCCTGCCACGGCGAATTCGGCAAACAATCTTTCCGTCACCACGGTCGTGCAGTCTGTCGCCGGTCGCACGATCAATTCGCTCGCGATCCGAAATCCGGGTGGCAACGTGGATGCAGTTGCCCCGATCACCCGGCTTACGGATACGCTGAGCATCTCCTCCGGGGGTCTGCTCCTGAATGCCGGAGCCAATGGCGGCGCATCGGCGAACGTGCAGGGCGGGCTGATTTCAGCGGGTGCGTTTGCAAACTCCCCGGCAGCACTCTACGTGACCGCCTCGGGATCGAACCCGAACATCATCAACAGTCAGATTGTTGACAACGCCAACCAGACATTCAGCGCAAACACGGACGGCGTCTCGAATGTCGTCACCGTGAGCAGCACCTCCGGCTTGAAGTCTGGGCAAGCGGTAAGTGGTTTTGGAATCCCTAGTGGAGCGACGATCACCGCGATTACGAGTCCGACGACGTTCACGATCAGCGCCAATACGATCGCTTCCAGCATTCTCGCCAACGATGTCCGCAAGAGCAATGCGGCAACCGTTTTGAACTCGACCACGGTCAATGTGGGGAATGCGGGCGGCCTCATCGTGGGCGCATATGTGACGGGTCCAGGCATCCAGCCCGGCACCACCGTGACAGCCCTCGGCACGCCTGCAGCCCCTGGGACCATTACCGTCAGCCTTCCGGCGACAGTGTCGATGTCGCAGCAGAGCTTCTTCCTTCCCCAGGTTGGAAACAATCGTCAGAATTTCACGATCACACCAGCTCAGGCGGCCACCCTTACGCCTGGCATGTCGGTCACCGGTGCAGGCATCCCGCCGAATACCACCGTCGCCAGCGTGAACCCGACGACCGGCGTGATCGGCCTGAGCAATCCCACCATTGGCAACGTGGCAACCCAGCTCATCAGCTTTGGTGCCACGCTGAATTTCGCGCGTCTCGGTACGTTGGTGGCAATCCCGGCCAATACCAATAATCCAACCGCTGGTGCCGTCGATACTGTCGTGACGGTGCAAAATAGCACGGGCCTCGCAGTGGGCATGCTTGTGAGCGGCCCCGGCATTCCTGCGGGCACGACCATCAACAGTTTTACGACGCAGCAGGCTTTGAATGGCCCTCAAAATAGCAATCCTGCCAACACCGTCTGGCTGCGGGCTCCCTCCGGGCAGAACTTCGATCAGCTTGAGGCAAATATTGGCGTCAATCTCGTCTTCGGAAATGGAATCTCGGTCGGCAACAACACTGCCGGTGCAGTCTCTCTCGTAAAGACGGGAACGGGCACGCTGACATTGAGGCCGCAGCCGATCCTGTCGGGCTCGACCAATACGAATACCGGCACGAGCAATATCGTCACCGTCACGTCCACCGCTGGGTTGGTTCAGGGCATGACTGTTTCTGGAACCGGAATACCGGCTGGAGCGAGGATCGTCTCCATCAACTCCACCACTGGCACCTTCGTGATTTCCGCGAATGCCACGGTAGCGACCGCGATCAACGCGCCTACTCAGTTCACCTTCGGTCCCGGCACTGCGGTGATCCCGAATCTCGCCACCAGCCTCTTCTCGAACACCTACACCGGCGGTACCTTCGTGAATCAGGGTCTTCTCGCCTTGGACGGATTTGCAGGTACCACCGCGGTCCCCGGCGACATCTCGATCAGCAATGCCACGGTGAATACCGTCACTTCCACGGCTACCGGCACGACGACGAATAACTCCGCCACGATCGGGCTCAACAGTACGGCCGGCCTTGAGGTGGGCATGGCAGTGGTCGGGCCTGGCATCCCCACGGGGGAGTTCATCACCGCGATTTCCGGGAATAACATCACCGTCACCAGCGGCACCGGGGTCACTGCGAGGGCAGGCTCCACCCTGACCTTTGGCAATCCGCAGCAGATCGCGGCGGCGAGCAATGCCACCATCAATGGCAGCGGAACCCTGAACCTCTTTGCCGCGAATACGCTCGCGAGCCTCAGATTCAATAACACCGGCGGCAACGCAAACCCGATGGTGTCCGGGGCGGAGCAGCTCACCCTGACGGCGGCCAACGCAATCACTTCAGTCAACGACAACCTCAGCACCACGCCTACGATCACGGGCAAAATGCTCGTGCTTTCGAATGCCGCGCCGGTGATCAATACCTCCGGCCTGTCTCCTGTCGGACTGGTGATTAACTCGCCCATCTCCTCCACAGGTCCAGTGAGCAAGACCGGCACTGGCTCGCTGGCATTGACGCCCAATTTCGCGCTCGCGAATTCCGTCACTCAGGCGAATGGAACGACCATTTCCGTTCCTTCCACTCAGGGGCTTGCCGTAGGCATGCAGGTGACGGGCACTGGATTGCCGGGACCAGTCTCCATCGCGAATGGAGCGACCACGGCAGCCAGCAACATCATTTCGTTCAACGCCAATACGAGCCTTGCGAATCTCACCGTCGGAATGCTGGTGGTTGGGATAAATGTGCCCGGGGGAGCCACAATCACGGCGATCGACAATACCGCCGCCGCACCGAAGGTCACGCTGAGCACTGGCATCGGAGTGGCGGCAGGCTCCGCATCGACAACGAACCCGCTGCGGTTCGGCGACAATGCCTTCATCACGGCCATCGGGACGAACTCCATCACCATCAGCCCAAATGTCGGCAGCACGGCGCCTGTCGCCCCGGCCACTTCCTCGACCCTGACTTTCACCGGCAGCGCTGCGACGAATGACCTCAATCTGAACGGCGGTTCGCTCATCCTCACTCAGAGCAGCAGCCAGTTGACGGTAGTCGGGACGACCACCGCAGGCAGTACGACCATCGCGGTCACTTCGACCGCTGGCCTTGCTGTCGGAATGGCAGTGTCCGGCGTCGGTCTCCCTGTCGGTGAGACCATCACCGCGATCGGGGCGGGGACGATCACCGTTTCCACGGGAACGAATGTGAGCGCGCAAGGCAGCTCTTTGCTGACCTTCTCGGGTAATCCTAGCACGATCCTTTCCGGCCCCATCGGAAAGGGAGCGATCAATATGGCTGACGGCACCGCGCTGCTCAGCGATGGCTCGCTCCGCACCATTTCGAACACCGTGAATATCGCGCTGAATGCCACCTTTGGCCCGCTGCCGGGCACTGGGACGGCGCTCGCGGGCAACGGAGTCACCCTCGCTGGAGCCGTCAACCTGACCAATGGCGGCGCGCACACGATCACCGTGCCCGATCTTCAGAATGTGACCACGATTGCCGGCCAGCTCAGCGGTGGTAACAATCTGAGCCTCACCAAGGCAGGCACCGGCACACTTGTGCTCGGCAATGCAGCCGCAATCGGATCGCCCGCAGCAAATACCTACACCGGCACCACTGCCATCAATGTCACTGGCGGCGTGTTGAGGCTGGGAGCAAGCGCAGCAAATGGCGCCGTCCCGACAGGCGCAGCAGCCGCTGTCCCTGCAGGACTGAGTCTCTCGGTGTCGCCCGGAGCGGTGTACGACATCAATGGAAGTGCAAACCAAGTGCTAGGCACGCTCACCAATCCTTCGCCGGGTACGGCGGGCAATGGTGGCCTCGTCACGAACTCATCGAACACTGCCGCCACACTCTTCATTGGCGGTACCTCGACCACGGATCCGACCAGCAATTTGCCCGCTGTCTTCGACGGCATGCTCACCGCTGCCGGTTTGGGCAATCTATCTGTCACGAAGGTCGGTGCCGGCACGCTGACCCTCAATGGATCGAGCAACTACACCGGCGCGACGACGGTCAATTTCGGAAAGCTCGTCGTGAACGGCGCCTTGGGTGCCACGACCGTGACGGTGAATACCGGCGCAGCGCTCGGCGGCACCGGCAGCATCGGCGTCTCCACGATCACGCCCGGTGGCATTTTCCCAGGGACTGGTGGCGGTGTGATACTTACGGGCGGCACTTTTGACTTAACGGACACCAAAATCGGCAGCTTCGCCGTGAGTACCACCGGCGCAAATAATGCGCTCACGTTGAATACGGGCGCGATTTTGAAGTTCGATTATTCCAACAATGCCGTTGACCGGATCGACCTTGGCAACGCCAGCCTCCTGACGAATGCCGCCAGTGTCGTGGTGAATTTCACGCCACTCGGAACTCTGGCAAACGGCATCTATAACCTGATTACATTTGGAGCGAGGTCTGGGGCTGGCACCTACACGCTCGGAACCGGTGCTCCGGCTCTTTCTACCCTTACGCTGACTGGTAGCGCCCTCATCCTGAATGTCGGCAACGTGCCGTTGAATTTCTACTGGAAGGGTTCTGTGAGCAATTCATGGAGTGCCGCATCCCTGTCGAATTTCACCAGTGATGCAGGAGGTGCGACCAATACGGGAGCCAATCTGCCGACCTCGACCTCGATCGTGAATTTCAACGCCACTGGATTCAATGCAGCCAATCTGAACACCACCCTGGGGGCGGACTTCACGATTGATTCGCTGAACTTCCTCGCAAACTCGACCACGCCCGTGACCATCGGCGGGGCAAACACGCTGACGCTGAACAATAACATCAGCATGGCGGCCGGTGCCGCCGCTGCGACCATCAGCACGAGTGGCTTCATTTTGGGCAGCGCGCAAACGTGGAGCAACGCATCGAGCAGCGCTCTCACCGTGAGCGCTCCGGTCACTGGCAATCAGCCTCTCACCATTGCCTCGCCCGGCACTGCGACTGGCTTCACGCTGCTGAGTGGCAATAACTCCGGATTCACGGGAGGCATCACCCTCAATGGCAACGGCACGAACACTGCACTGAGATTGGGCAGCGCCACGGCGCTCGGCCCCATCGCCGGACCAAATCCTCTCATTGTGAACAATGGCGCGCTCGATATGAACGGGCAGAACGCCACCGTGAGTTCCCTCACCAGCACGAGCAACACGGGCATCATCCGGAATGACCTCACAGGCACGACCTCGACGCTGAGCGTCATACAGAGCGGCACCACCACGTATTCGGGTGTGTTCAGGGACGGCGCGGCGGCAAACGCCAAACTTGCATTGGTCGTGGATGGCGGTGGCACACTGCAACTCATCACCCCGGCTGCGGCGAACGTCGCCAATTTCTCCGGCGGCACGACCATCGGCAAGGTGGGCGGCCTCGGTGGTACGGTGAGGTTGGGCAATGGCGGCAGTGAAACTGTGACCAGCCTCGGTACCGGCCCAGTCACCATTAATACCGGTGGCACCCTGAATTTATCACCGGGCAACGTCTCGACGACCTTCAGCATCGCCAACAGCTTCATCCTCGCAGGCGGACAGATCCAGAGCTCGGGTGGTAACCAGCGCCTCGTCTCGAGCAGCGGTGTGGGCGCGAATAACATCACCGCCGTCGCTTCGACGACCAGCACGATCACTCCATCCGCGACGCTCGGACAGGATTTGTTTATTGACGGCATCCTGGCTGGCAGCGGTTCGCTTTCCGTCGGTGGCGGTGGCTCTGGCAAAGTGATCCTCACGAACAACGCCAACACGTATAACGGTCAGATCACCTCCACTTCCTCGGGCAATCTCCAGCTCGCTGGTACTGTTGCAAACTCGACTGCGCTCCAATTTGCCGACTTGGTCATCAACTCTGGAGCAAACGGGTTCTCGTTCGGAAGCACGGTGACTTCCGCGTCCCTCGGTTCCCTTTCGGGTGGCGGAAATTTCGCGCTCCAGAATTCGGCCACCACGAATCTGCCAGTCGCCCTGACGGTCGGCGCCAATAACAACATCGTGCCACTTATTTACACAGGCGTGATGTCGAACTCCACGGGCATCAGCGGCACTTTCACGAAGACTGGCACTGGCACGCTCACCCTGACGGGCATCAATACCTACCGCGGAACCACTACGGTCAACGGCAGCGGCAGATTGATTCTGAACAACAACAGTGTGACCGCCTCCGTCACCGGTCTCGGCAATGTGATCGTGGGCGGGACGGCGACACTTGCGGGCAACGGCGTCGCACAGGGCGGCGATAACGTCACGGCCGGTGTCGTCACACTGGGTGCCGGCACGTTCCTGGACCCTGGCATTACGCCCGGTGCATTCGGCACGCTCCGTTTCGGTGTCCAGTCGGCTGCAGCCGTGAGCACCGCGTTCACGCTCAGCCCGAACAGCACGTATCAGTTCGATGTGGGTGCTGGCGCGAGCAGCTTTGATCGCGTCATCGTCGCCGGCTCTGCCGTGATCACGAATGCAAAGCTCGCCATCAACGCCATCGGCGCGCCGCCGGATCAGGGCAGGTACACTTTGCTGAGTACGACGGGCGGAGTGACCGGAACATTTGCAAGCCCCACCGGGGTTCCGGCGAACTACAGTGTGGTCTATGGTGCCAGCCAGGTGGATCTGCAGCGTTTCTCCACCATCGGGTCTGTCACGCCGCAGTCGGGACTGCAGGTGATCACGGGTGGCTCTGTTCCATTTAACATCATCGTGTCGAATTCCGCCCCTGCGGATAGTTCGAACCTTTCATTCTTCGCCACCGCGGGAACCCGCACCGCAGGCGGCGTGGCCTCGGCAGGAAGCCCGATCATCGTGGGCGCAAACAGTGACAATGGCCCCGTGGGCGCTGCCGGTCTTAGCTTTAACAGCGCCGCCGTTCCGATCGGCACGGGACAGACCGGCTCCTTCACGGTGTCTGCCGCGAATGCCAACAGCTCGAACACTTCTCTCCCCGGCAGTGTGAGCGTGGACGTGCTCGACCATGCCGCCTTTACCGGATTCACCGGCGGCACGCTCAATGTGGAGCCTGTTCGCGAAGGATACACTGGGCCGTATGTGAGCACAACTTCCCTGCCCGTGACGAACCCCGCCGGATTCCGTGTGAACCTGAAGGGCAGCACCACGCCAATTAGCAACGTCTCCCTGACCACCGTCACCGGAATTACGCCGGGAAGTACCGGGAATATCACCGCGAGTCTTTCGACCGGATTGGTGGCGGGGGCTTACAACCGGGCCTTCAGCTACGTATTTGCCGACGATTCGACGCTCAACGGCAGCAGCGCAAACTTGGGTGCGGTCAATATCAACGTGAACCTGAACGTGTACACCGGAAAGGGAATCTGGGGCGCGGCGGCAAGCGGCGCGTGGGGCACCTTTGGCAGTTGGCAGGCGCTCGGCGGCTATCCTGGCCTCGATGGCCCGGCCAGCATCGATGACACCGCGACCTTCGGCAGCACCCTCACCGGCACGGCGAGCCTCAATGGCGTGACGCCCGCGCTGAACAAACTGACGTTCACAAGCACGAGCGGAACTATCGCTCAGGGCACCGGGAGCGGGTTCGTGAATTTGCAGAGCAGCAGTACCGGAATCGCACCGATCATCAGTGCGACTGGCGGCACCGCTGGCATACCCGTCTCGCCCATCATCTCCGCACCGCTGGTCTTCACAAACACGGTGACCGTCACGCCTGCCACCGCGTTCGACACTGTGAACATTTCCGGCGAAATCAGCGGCCCCGGCGGTCTGATAAAGACCGGCGCAGGAACGCTCTCCCTGACTGGAACCAACTTGTTTGCCGGGAAGACGGCAGTCAACGGCGGCACCCTCAGGGTGGCTAACGAGGCCAGCTTTGGCACCATCCCGGTGACAGGTGGCGTTCCCGTGGCGGATCAGATCAGCGTTGATAATGGGGCGAGGATCTCATTTGCCGGAGATACGACGCTTGCCGCTGTTCAAGGCATCACCGTGGGATCTGGCAATGGTACTCTGGATGTCGCTGCGAACAAGACGGTGATTCTCAACGGTTCGATCACTGGTGCTCTCACCGGCAGCGCCACCGGTCCGGCCACCGGCACGATTACCAAGACTGGTGCCGGCACACTGGATCTCCGTGGCAACATTCTTGCCGAGAACCCGCTATCTGCGCCCACTTTAAACCTCAACGCAGGCACCCTGTCCCTGGCGGCAGGGCCAATCGGTGCACAGCCGACGTCGGAAGTGAGGACCGGTGGGGTGAACTTCAATGGCGGCACGCTTGCGATCAATATTCAGGGAAATGGCATCAATCGTAATGCATTCGACAGTAATGATTTTCTCCTGGCCGATAACGGCACCGGAACGACTCCCTCGGTCCGCATTACTGCGCCGACCAATCTTAGCATCTCGATCAGTTCCGGCTTTGTGCCTACACCGGATCAGGACAGGTTCTCATTCATTCTGGATAACACCCGGACAGGCGCTGATGCCTATGCGAGTTTCTTCCGCGTGAACGGTGCCGACGCCACACAAGGCACCATCGTTACCGTCAGCGGTTACTACTTCAAAGTCGATTACCACGCCGGGACGAACCAGAACGAAATCGCCCTGCTCTCCGTCGTGCCTGAACCCGGAACAGCGGCGCTGCTGCTCGGTGCTGTCGGCATCCTCGGTGGAGTCGTCCGCCGTCGCCGTGCTCGGAATATTCCGTTTGGAATCTGAGCGGAGTCCTTCCCGAGTTCGCAGGTAGGCGGAATGAAATCCATTGCGCTCATTGCGGGGCGATCCCTATCCTCGCTAGATGCTGCAGAACAGTGACGTCGCGAGCGTGAAATCGCAGTCGGACGAGCGGCGTGAGCGCTACTTGAGTGCCTTCCGCTGGATGATGCTTGCCCGCGT
The DNA here is from genome assembly GCA_038227825.1 of Chthoniobacterales bacterium. Lineage (GTDB taxonomy): Bacteria > Verrucomicrobiota > Verrucomicrobiia > Chthoniobacterales > Chthoniobacteraceae > SXWH01. Next base: position 50,342 of record JBBRPQ010000009.1, on the reverse strand, counting down.
TTTCGAGGAGAAGCTGGCGAGCCTCTATCGTGGTGGAAAAGTCATCGGCGGCGTCTTCCTCAGCAAGGGGCAGGAGGCGCTGAGTGCCGCATTGGGGACTGCCCTGCGAAAGGGTGACATCTACGCACCGCTCATCCGAGACTCCGCCGGACGGTTTGCATTTGGCGAGACCCTCCTGGAAGCAGCGCGCACGTGCGTCGGTTCGCGTCTCGGGCCGATGCGGGGACGCGAGGGCAATATCCACCGTGGCAGACCGCGCGACGGCTACTATGCGATGATCTCGCATCTCGGCGTGATGGTATCGACGGTCGCTGGCGGGCTCATCGCGCGGCGGTTCAAGGGCGTGAACGATGTCGTCGGTGCCACGTGCATCGGCGATGGAGGAACATCGACGGGCAGCTTTCACGAGGGACTGAACATGGCCGCAGTCGAGAAGCTCCCGCTCGTCGTCGTCGTCGCGAACAACCAGTACGCGTACTCCACGCCAACTTCCAAGCAGTATGCCTGTGCCGACCTCATCGATCGCGCGATCGGTTACGGCGTGCGCGGGTATAAAATTGACGGCACGGACCCGCAGGCGTGTTTCGACACGGTCGGCGAAGCGGTCGAGCGTGCGCGTGCAGGGGAAGGTCCGCAAATGGTCGTGGCCGATCTCCTTCGGCTCGTCGGTCACGGTGAGCATGACGACGCGCACTATGTGAACCATGCGCTGAAAGTCTCGCCGATCGGTCGCGACTGTCTCGACGTCGCGCGAGCACAGATCACCGCTGCCGAGTGGATGACAGCCTCCGAACTCGACACGCTCCGTGAACAGATGCAGGCCGAGGTCGAGGCCACCTTTGCCACTGCGCTCCGAGACCCGCTGCCGGATCCGAACCTTGAAGACTGGCGCGCGCTTTCGACGAAATCGCTCGCCGAGGGGAACGCATGACCGCGCGCGACACGGGAAATTTTTTACCACGCTGATGGCCATCACCTACCTCGAAGCAATCCGCGAAGCGCAGGCAAAGCTACTCGCTGACGATCCGCGCGTGTTCATCTACGGTCAGGACGTCGGGAGTTTTGGCGGTGCGTTCAAGGCCACAAAGGGTCTCGCGAAGGAATTTCCCGGACGTGTGCTCGACTCGCCAATCTCCGAAGACGCGCAGGTGGGCCTCGCGATCGGCGCGGCGCTGGAAGGAATGAGGCCGATCGTCGAGATGCAGTTCGCGGATTTCTCGACGTGCGGGCTGAACCAAATCATCAACCACGCCGCGACGATGTTTTGGCGAACAAATGTGAAATGCCCGATCGTCGTGCGTCTCCCGTGCGGCGGCACCGCGGGCGCGGGCCCATTCCACAGCCAGAGCATGGAGGCGCTCTACGCGCATTATCCCGGCCTCATCGTGCTGAATCCTGCGACGGTCGAGGATGCGTATTCGATGCTCATCGCCGCCGTCGCTATCGATGACCCGGTGGTCTTTTGCGAACACAAGTATCTCTACTATCACCTCAAGGCGGACTCGCTTCCGACCGAGGCATTGCCTGTGGGAAAAGCACGCGTCGCGCGTCCCGGTCGCGACGCCACGATTGTCGCCTATTCCGCGATGGTTCACGAAGCGCTCGCATGCGCCGAGGAACTTGCGACGGACGGATGGGAAATCGAAGTCGTGGATCTGCGCAGCGTAAAGCCGCTCGATACCGATACCATCCTTGGCAGCGTCGCGCGCACCGGGCGCCTGCTTGCGGTCGGTGAGGCATTCCCGTGGGGTGGCGTGACGGCCGAAGTGGTCGCCCGCGTCGCCACCGAGGGCTTCAGCCTGCTCGATGCCCCGCCGATGCGGCTGAATGCCAAGGACACGCCCGTTCCCTATCACCCAAACCTCTGGGGCACGCATCGCCCGACCGCACGAGCGATCATCGGCGCCATGCGTGAATTGCTCCAAGCCTGATCTGATTTTCATCCCATGCCCCGCATTCCCATCATCATGCCACAGCTCGGCGAATCCATCGCCGAGGCCACGATCGTCCGGATGCCATTCGGCGTCGGCACGGAGGTCGCGACGGATCAGGAAATCATCGAGGTCGAGACGAACAAGGCGACGATGGGAGTCACCACGCCGTGCCGTGGCACGCTCACGGAACTGAAGGTCGAGATCGGCAAGACCTACGCCGTCGGCACCGTGCTCGGCTACGTGGAAGTCTCGGAGGAAGAGGCAAAACGCATCGGAGTTGGCGAAGCCACTGTCGAGACCGGGCCTGTGAAAATGGACGGCGGCCCGAGTCCCACGTCGAGTGTGATGCCGGTCGTCCACGGCCTGCCCGTGCCTGCCCATGCAGCAGGCATCGCGTACATGAGCCCGCGCATGAAGGCGCGCATGAATGAACTCGGACTTCAGCAGGCAGACCTTGCGGGCATCGCCGGCAGCGGTGCGGGTGGGCGCGTGACCATCGAGGACCTTGAGGAATTTCTGTATCGGCTTGATGAACTGCGGCAGTCCCCGGCATCCTCGATGCGTGTCGCTGTCGCAGACGCCATGCGCCGTTCGTGGACGCGCCCGCTCGCGACCGTCGGTCGTCCCGTCCGCATGGACGCGTTGCTCGCTCATCGGAAATCGAGCGCCGCAAAATCCGGGCCTGCACTTTACTCGCTGCGCGCACTCGCAATCGCGCTGGGTGAAAACAGCGCGCCTGCGGGTCGCCTCGTCGGCGGGAAAATCGTGCACCCGAAGGCGATTGATGTCGGCTTTGCCGTCGAGGCCGAAGACGGCGTGCTCGTCCCAGTTTTGCGCAATGCCGACAAGCTCCTGCTCGCCGAGTTGCTCCCGCGCTACGACGAACTCGTCGAGCTCGCGCGCCTTCGTCGTCTCCCCGTGAGTGCGCAAGGCGGAAGCATCGCGACGGTCACCAATTTCGGCACCTTTGGCCTCACCTGGGCCACGCCGATTCCGCTGCCCGAGCAGACCCTCGTGCTCGGCCTCGGCGCAGGCAGCATCGTCCCGAGTTGGGATAAGGAGAAAAGCCAGTTCGTCCCCGTCACCGAGGCGCAGGTCACACTCAGCTTCGATCACCGCGTGCTCGATGGCGGTGCCGCCGGTCGCCTGCTGAAGCGCATCGTCGAGCTGCTCCAGCAGCCGGAAAAACTCTGACGCGCGCTACGGCTTCGCTGCTTCGGTGAATGCGGCGAGATCGCCCTTCACCCCGGCCTGCTTGAGGATATCGAGCACCGCGATGAGCGTGCCGACTGGTGCGCGCTCGTCGGCAGCGAGTGCGAGCCTCGGCGGATTTGGCAGCGCGAGCAGTTTGTCGATTTCGCCGCGCAGCTCTTTGAGGGGAATCTGTTTTGCGCCGAGAAAAATCTCCTTTCGCTCGGAGATGGAAAGCTTCAGCGCCTCGTCGCCACGCTCCGCGATCACCGCCGTTTTTGAATCTGGCAGCTTGATCGTCACCGCGGGCGTCTCGCTTTTGAAAGTCGTGGTGACGATCACGAAAATCAGCAGGATCGCGAAGATATCGATCAGCGAGACGATGATGACCTCGGGCTTCTTCCTGCGCCTCCCGATGAAATTCACGCCTGCACCTCCGTCGGGAATTCAAACGATCCGCGGCGGCCTTTCTGATTGTAGCATTTCGTGAGCAGCCCGGAGATCAGCAGCTCCATATCGGAGGCGAGCTTCTCGACTTTTTTCGTGAGCAGCCCATGCGCGATGAGCGTGGGAATCGCGATACCGATGCCGACGACCGTCGTGCTGAGCGCCTCGGAGATGCCCTTTGCGATGGTGTGCGGATCGCTCTGATTCGCACTGCCGCCGAATGCGCCGAACACTTGCACAAGGCCCGAGACTGCGCCGAGCAGCCCGAGCAGTGGCGCGATGCCGATGATGATTTCGAGCACGTGCAGCCCGTTTTCAAGCTGGCCGATCTCGTGCCGCGCGACGGTCTGCACGGCGTTCTGATTTTCGTCCTTAGGCTGGTGCAGGTTCGAAAGTCCGACCTGTGCGATGCGTCCGAGCGTGGAGGGATCGTTCCGCACGTAGCGTGAGAGGCGCACGATGGCATCCGGCGTGTCATTCGGCGCGAGCCGTTCGATTTCCTTTTCGAGTTCTTCCGGCACCACGAGATGTCGCCGCAGCGCGAGTCCGCAGACGATGCCGACGGTCACGGAGATGATCGAACACGCGAGCAGCGGGAACATGAAGAAGCCACCGCCGTGGAAGAACTCGTAGATATGGTGGAAGGAAGCGGCGAGGATTGGAGAGGCGATCATGTGTTTCAGAGGATGGTGAAGGTGAAGGGAATCTCAAGCTGGCCATTGGTAAGTGCGTTGGCTGGCGGTTTTTCAAATGGCGTCTCGCGGACAAATTTTTCGCAGAACTTGGCGAAAGGGTCGTTCGATGTGTTCTTCAGCACGGTGAATTCCGTCACTGCGCCTTCGGCATTGAGCTTGAAGATGACATTCAAATCGCCCTGCGAAAACTCCGCCATGTGCGGCGCGAGTTCGGTCGCCCAGCGTTTCCCCATCGCTGCCTTTACCTTGGGCGTGTAGGTCGCTGGCGTTTGAGCGCCGCTTTTCCCCGCAGGTTTTTTCGCCGGCGATTTTGATTTTGCTGATGGCTCCTGACCACGCACTGAAGGGTGTGCGGCGAGCGCGGTGATGAGGAGCAGGGCGGACAGGAATTTTTTGGTCATGCTGAAATCAGAGAAGGTGAAAGCTCATGGGATACTCGAACAACCCGTTGCGCAGTGCCTCGGGCGGCGGCGGGTCAAATTCCGCCTCGCGCACCGCCTGCTCGATGAGTGCAGCGTGCGCGCGATTTGAGGTGTTGTCCTCGATGCGGAAGCTGCGCACTTTGCCGTGCGAATCGAGACTGAAAATGGCGGTGATTTTTCCGGTCTGCAGCAGGCTCATACGCTGGCGGATGTAGTAGTTCCACCGCGAGCCGACGGCGGCACTCACCGCCTTTTTGTATCGGCCGAGCGGAGTGGCCACAGAGTCCACGCCGTCTTCGCCTTCGGGCATGTCCGCACCGTTCACCTTGGTGCGCCGCATTTGCGGCGAGTAGCCAGGGTTCGGCACTGGGCGCGGCTGGTTGCTTTTGAAATCGAGTTTCGTCGCGACGATGACGGATTGCGGGCGGGTTGGTGCCTTGTTCTGTGAATCCTGCGGTGTCGGTGTGGGCAGCAGCGTGGGCTTCGGACGCGAGGTGTCGGTGGGCGTCGGCTTCGGTGGCGGAGTCGCGGTGGGCTGCGGGGTCGGCGTGGGATCTGGTTCGGGCTTTTGATTCGCCATATCCTTGGGCCTTTTCGGATCGGAACGGCGGTTTAGGAAGATGGGGATTTGATCCGCAGCGGCTTCAATGACGGAAAGGATGCTGGGTGGTGGCGTTGCCTTTGCGACGAGGATCGGAGTGGGCGTTGGCGTGGGTGTCGGCGTCGCAGCCACTGCGGTTTCGGGAGTCGCATTTGCAGCCTGGGCTTTCGGGTCCACCGGCTTCGGTTTGAAAAGCGACGGCACGTCGTCTTTGACGGGAGGCGGAGTGGCGCTTGCGTTTTCAGGGGGATTCTGCGGTTTGCCGATACTCTCGGCGCTATTCGTCAGATGCCGGAACTCCATGTTCTCCAGCCCATCGAGCGACGGCAGCGGGTCACTGCCGGTGCCGCGTTTGCGGCTGGCGGCTACGCTGTCGCGCCAGCTTTCGATCAGCGCCTGTTTCGAGGTATTCTTCTTTTTTGCGAGTCCCTCCACGTCCACATACTCGCGCTGCTTCTCAGGGGGAAGCTGCGCAAAAAGTTCCTTCAACAGTTGCTCATCCTTCTCGGGAAGTTTCGAGGGCGTAGGCGTCGCTGTGACCTTCGGCTCCGGCGTCGGCGTGGGGGTGAAAAGCGTGACCTCGAGCTTCTTCGGCGGCGGAGTCGGCGTGGCTTCCACAAAAGTCCGGCTGCAGGATGCGGGCAGCAGCGAATACTTCGTGAGCAGTTGCACCAAGAGCGGCCAAGCCCACGCCAGCACGAAGACCATTGCGTGCAACAGCAGCGCAAGAAAGACCGCAAGCGGAAGCTTGATGCGGTCGGGCAATGCCACGAATGCATCGAGCCAACGGCGGAAGGCGTGGGGGCTGGATTCGGCTGGGGTCAAAGGCTGCGGATGATCCTGCCACCCATTGCACCGATCACATCAAAACGCGAGACTTCCGCGCACCACTCGATCTGATTTCTCCAACCCTTCGCGATCAGAGCCCGGCCATTGCGTGCGGCGAGCAATCCTTCGAGCGGCGTGGCGAATCTTTTTGCCGATGCGACAACGGCCACGGCGGCGTCCGTGAGATCTGCGTCGGGGAATTCCGCAGCCAGCAATCCCGCGGCGATCGCATCCTCCAGCGCGAAGGTCTCGAATGTGCCGGCGCAGACGAGCAGCACTTCGGCGGGCTGTGAGCGGGTGAGTTCATCACGCAGCGCGGCGATATTCAGCAGCGCCCCGACAAGCACCCGCCCGGCGCGTTCGCAGGCGCGGAGTGCGATGGTGCCGTTCGTCGTCGTGGAGATGATTCGTTTGCGTGCGACTGCCGTGTATTCGAGGGGATTATTCCCAAGGTCGAAGCCCTCGATGCGCTCGCCGTGCCGCTCGCCGCCGAGCAACGCATCGGGCATTTCCTCACGCAGCGCCCGCGCCTCCTCGATCGTCTTCGCTGGAAAGATTTCCGCGGCTCCATTCGCCAGCGCGGTGATCATCGAGGACGTCGCGCGGAGCACGTCGAAGACGACGCAGGTCGTGCCGCTGAGGTCGCGTTCTGGCAGGCGGCTGATGTCGGCAGGTGTGAGTGCGGCGTCAATTTTCATCGGGATTTTCTTTTTACGCGCGGGGTGGTCGTGCGCGCGTGGTGAAAGAGATACTGCTGAGCGTAGCCGCCGTATGCACCGAAGTGACTGGCTGAAAATTCGCGCAAGCGCTTCGCCGTCACCTTGCGTTTCCGCACAAAGTAGATGCCGCGCAGGATGCGCTCGATCCACACATCAATGGGAAAGGCCGCGAGCCGCTCGAAGCCAAATAGCAGCGCACATGCTGCGACCTTCGGTCCGACGCCAGCAAGCCGTTGCAATTCGAGCGCAGCCTCATCGTCTCCGAGGCGCGACACGGTTTCGAGATTCACTTCGGCACTGGCCACCATCCGTGCCGTGCGCAGGAGATTTTTTGCGCGGTAGCCGAGGGCGCATGCACGCAGATCCTTCTCCTCGAGCGCGGCGAGTGCGGAGGGCGTGGGGTAGGAAAAAAGCCTCTCGCCATTCCAGTCCACCTCTCGCCCGTAACGCTCGCGCAGCGTGTGCGAAATCTGCGCGATGTGGACGACCGCCTTCTGCGCGCTCGTGATGAAAGTGGCAATGCACTCCCAATGCGGCTGCCGGACAAGGCGTAGTCCCCTGCATGCCTGCGTCGCCGCATTCATCGCCGGGTCGTCTGGAAATGTGGCGCATATTTTTTTCAACGGATGATCGAGCGCGAAATAGTGCGCTGCAGTTTTCTCCATCCCGCGCGGGACGAGCAGCGTGTCGCCGCGCTGCTCCGCGTAACACGGCAAGTCGCCGATCATTCCCAGCCAGCCTTCGCCGTGCCGCCGCCAGTGAAAGACCTGTCCGCAGCCGAGCGTGAGCGTGAGGTCGAATTCCGGCGCGGCGATCTCCGCGAGCGCGCGGCTCATTTCACGAAATAGCTCAGGCTCTCAAGCTGGATCGCGAGATCCACATTGTTCACCGCGATGCGTTCCGGGACGTGGAGCACCGCGGGTGCGAAATTCAATATGGCCTGCACGCCGCATTCGATGAGCCGGTTCGCGACCTGCTGCGCGACTTTGCCGGGCACGGTGAGGATCGCGAGTTTCACTCCTTTATCGCGGACGAAAGTGGCGAGCTTTTCCATCGGCAGGATCGGGATCGGCACATCGGTCGGGCGTTTGCGCGTTACATCTTCATCAAATGCGGCGACGACCTCGAAACCCTCTCGTGCAAATCCGTCGTAGCGTAAAAGTGCGGTGCCTAGCTGACCTGCACCGACGAGGATGACGGGCTGCAGTTTCGCCATGCCGAGCACGCCGGTGATCGCCTTGCTGAGTTCCGCGACATTGTAGCCGAGTCCGCGCGTCCCCCATTGCCCGAAATACGTGAGATCCTTCCGGAGTTGTGTCGGCTTCACGCCTGCCGCGGTGGCGAGGGCCTCGGAGCTGACGGTGGCGACATTATTTTCGCGCAGCCTCTGGAGCGCGCGATTGTAGATCGAGAGGCGGTAGATGGTTTTTTTCGGGATGTCTGCCTTGTGCATTTCTTTGTGAAACAGAGCTTGAAAATAGCAGAGAGCAACTTTCCCGCCAGATGAATGCTGCAACTTATCGGCGACATTGCCGCGTGGCTACGGAGGGCTGCTTTTACTGTGGCAAGAGCCATACGGGACGGCTGATTTTCGGGCGGTGATCCTTCTCGCGGTGAAAGTTCGGTGTTTGCGCCGCGCCGCGCCTCCGCTATGTCCGCTGCATGAGCAATGTCCGCCCTGACCGCACCATCGAGCACGACTTGTCGCCTCGTCGCGTGCCGGAGAATGTGACTTGGGGCGAGGGCTTCTACTGTGAGAGCGCCCAGTGCTTCCTGCATTTCAAGGGCAAGCGGCAGCCCGCGATCGAATTCGGAAACCATGTGAGCGTGTATGCGGCGTGCCAGTTTGCGGTCGCGGCGGATGCGCACGTCACCGTCGGTGATTTCACACTCATGGTCGGCGCGCTCATCACTGCGGACACGCGCGTGGAGATCGGCTCGCACTGCCTCATCTCGTGGGGCGTGGGAATCGCGGACAGCGACTTCCATCCCGTCGGCGCAGCGCAGCGCATGATCGATGCGGAGGCGCTCGCGCCCTATTTTGAAAACAAACCCGCGCGCCCTCTCGAAGCGGTGCGCTCGAAGCCGGTGAAAATCGGCAACAACGTGTGGATCGGCATGAACGCGATCGTGCTCAAGGGCGTGACCATCGGCGACAATTCCGTCGTCGCCGCGGGCGCGGTCGTGACGAAGGACGTGCCTGCGGGCACCATCGTTGCGGGCAATCCCGCGCGGTTCGCAAAGCGGGTTCCAGCTTGATGAAAAAAAAGCGCATCATCGTCATGGGCTTCATGGGCGGCTGTCCGATCGCGGGCGTCGTCTGGCAGCACATCCACTACATCGTCGGCCTGCAGCGCCTCGGCCACGAGGTTTACTACATCGAGGACTCCGCGCGGTATCCGTACAATCCGGTCACGTACGAGGAGAACGAGAACTACGCGTATGCCGCCGAGGTGCTCGATAAGCTCGCGCGGCAATTCGGATTTGAAAGACGCTGGAGCTACTGCGCGCGTTTCATCCCCGGCAATCCCACCGCCGGGATGCCGCTGAAAAAACTGCGTGAACTTTACCGCACCGCCGATGCGATCCTGAACGTCTGCGGCGCGCAGGAATTCAACGAGGATCTGCTCACCTCGCAGAATGTGCTCTATGTGGAAAGCGATCCGGGCGTGGAGCAAATCCGTGTGGATCTCGGCGAGCAAAAGACGCGCGATTATCTGAATCGCCACCGGGTCCTTTTCACTTTTGGCGAATCGATCGGCACCAAGGATTTCCCTGTGCCGCTGCACGGCTTCCGCTGGCTGCCGACGCGCCAGCCGGTCGTCACGGATTTTTGGAAGACGCGCGCCGCACCGCCTGTGAAGGCGACCTTCACGACCATCGCGAACTGGAACACGAGCGGGCGCAAGGACGTTACTTGGCGCAGGAAAAAGCTGTTGTGGAGCAAGTCGCTGGAGTTCCTGAAATTTGTCGAAAGCCCGAAGCGCGCGAAGGAGAGATTCGAGATGGCGACGAACATCGGCGATCCGGCAACGCGCGAACTTTTCCAGAAGACCAACTGGCACCTCTCGCCGCCGGACGACATCAGCATTTTCTGGGACAGGTATCGCCGCTACATCCAGCGCTCGAAGGGCGAGTTCACCGTCGCGAAGGATCAATACGTGCGGCTGCGCACAGGATGGTTCAGCGACCGCACCGCGTGCTATCTCGCAAGCGGTCGGCCCGCGATCACGCAGGAGACGGGCTTCACGAAATTTTACGGTGGCGACAAAGGACTGCTGTCCTTCCGCACCGTGGATGAAATCACCGAACACGTCCGCGCGATCAACGCCGACTACAAGGCGCACAGCCGCGCGGCGTTTGAAATCGCCGCGGAGCATTTCGAGGCGACGAAGGTGCTCGCAAGTCTGCTCGAGCGCGCTGGCGTTTGATGGGCTGTCATTTTTATGTCGCTTCGCTCAGCACTCATCCTCGCACTTTTCATCACCGCATCTGCATTCGCCCAAGGCACGAAGGCCGACTACGAGCGGGCGGCCTCGCTGGCGAAACGAACGGAGGGGAAGGTGTATCGCTCGCGCGTCGAGCCGCACTGGCTGCCGGGTGGCGATTCGTTTTGGTATCGCGTGGAGATCGCGCCAGGGAAATCTGAAAATGTCTTCGTGGACTGCGTCAAGGGCGAGCGCCGTGCGGGCTACGAGCCGCCCGCGGATGCAGGCAAGCCCGCCGCGCTCGATGCGCCGCGCGCGAGCCGTGCGAGCGATGAGCAGACGCAAATCACTTTCATCAACAAAACCGAGGGCGACGCGCTGTGCTGGTGGATAAGCACGGGCGGCGGGCGGAAAAAATATGCGACGCTCAAGCCGGGCGAGCGTTTCGAGCAGCACACTTTCGCAGGGCACGTGTGGGTCGTGGAGACGGGCGATGGCAGGCGGCTCGATGTCTTCGAGGCGCAGGCGGGCGGGGGAGAGGCGGTGATTGACGGCTCGCGCAAGGACGCGAAGGCGCCAAGCGAAGAGAAGCGTGGCGACGGCAAAAATGCGCAGCCTGAAATCCGCAAACAGCAACCCCCGTTGCGCGCATTCGTCCGCGACTTCAATGTGTGGCTGAAGAACCGCGACACGGGCGAGGAGACGCAGCTCACCCGTGATGGCTCGAAGGACGACGCTTACCGCGAGCCGATCCTCACTTCGCCCGACGGCACGCGCGCCGTAGCGCTTCGCGTGAAGCCCGAGCAGGAGCACATTGTGCATTTCATCGAATCGTCGCCGAAGGATCAGCTCCAGCCAAAGCTCCACTCGCACCAATACATCAAGCCCGGCGACCGCATCCGTCAGGAGCGGCCCGTGCTGTTCGACTTGGAAAAACGTGCTGCCATCGCCGTGGACGCCGCGCTGTTTGCAAAGCCGTGGGATATTTCCGACCTGCGCTGGCAGCCGGATTCGTCGCAGTTCACTTTCCTCTACAATGAGCGAGGGCACCAGATTCTGCGCATCGTCGGCGTGGATCGTGCGGGCGCGGCGCGCACGCTCATCGAGGAAAAGTCCGCGACGTTCGTGGACTACTCGCAAAAGGAATGGCACCGCTGGCTTGACGCGACTGGCGAACTGCTCTGGGCGAGCGAGCGCGACGGGTGGAATCATATCTATCTCTGTAGCCTCCGACGGCAGGAGGCGGGCGCTTCGTCTGCACGCGGAACTCAGAATGGAGAGATCGGAGAGGAGATCAGCCCGCCTCCTGCCGTCGGCGGTTACGAGGTGAAGCCAATCACGCGCGGCGATTGGGTCGTGCGCGGCGTCGTGCGTGTGGATGAAAAGAAGCGCCAACTCTGGCTGCGTGTAGCCGGCGTGAAGCCGGAGCAGGATCCGTATTTCATCCACTTCGCCCGCGTGAATTTCGACGGCAGCGGCTTCACTCTACTCACGGATGGCGACGGCACGCACTCCGCGCGAAAGGGCGACAGCGGCGACCTCGGTCTCTCGCCGAATGGACGCTGGCTGGTGGACACGTATTCGCGCGTGGACATGCCGCCCGTCACCGAGTTGCGCGATGCGGAGAGCGGCGAGCTTGTGTGCGCTTTGGAAAAGGCCGATGCCACTGCGCTGAATGCCGCGGGATGGACGACTCCGGAACGTTTCACCGCGAAGGGCCGCGATGGGAAGACCGATATTTTCGGAATCATCATCAGACCGTCGAATTTCGATCCGGCAAAAAAATATCCCGTGGTCGAGGAAATCTACGCGGGGCCGCACGGCTACTTTGTGCCGAAGGAATGGGGACGCCAGCAGCGCCAGCACGCGATTGCAGAGCTGGGTTTCATCGTCGTGCAGATCGACGGCATGGGCACAAACTGGCGCTCACGCGCATTCCACGATGTCGCGTGGCGCAATCTGAAGGACGCCGGTTTCCCCGATCGCATCGCGTGGATGCGCGCGGCTGCAACGACGCGCCCGTGGATGGATCTCACGCGCGTCGGCATCTACGGCGGCAGCGCGGGCGGGCAGAATGCGCTCGCGGGACTGCTGCATCACGGCGACTTCTACAAAGTCGGCATCGCCGACTGCGGCTGCCACGACAACCGCATGGACAAAATATGGTGGAACGAAGCGTGGCTCGGCGAAGTCGGCCCGTGGTACGCGGAAAATTCAAACGTCACGCACGCCGCGAAGCTCACCGGCAAGCTCATGCTCATCGTCGGCGAGATGGACACGAACGTGGACCCCGCCTCGACGATGCAGGTGGTGAACGCGCTCGAAAAGGCGAACAAGGATTTCGATCTCGTGATCGTCACCGGCAGCAATCACGGCGCGGCGGAGGGCGCATACGGCAGCAGGCGGCGCGCGGATTTCCTCGTGCGGCACTTGCTCGCCATGGAGCCGCGCTCGCGGTGAAGCGATGCACGTAGCCGCGCCTGTCAAAGCGCGGGTACTTTTTCCGCTCGGAAGATCGGCCCACGCGCTTCCGAGCGCGGCTACATTTGGAATTCCCCGATTTACTCACCGTGCGCCGCTCGGCTATCCTGCTGGAGTGATGATACTCCCGACGATTGCCCGGCTGACTGCACGCGGATCGTTTTGATCCAAATCCACGATGGACATTTTCCACACACTCGGATGGCAGGAGGTCGCAGTTCGTCTCGGCAGTGCCACGCTCGCGGGCGCAGTGCTCGGGCTGAACCGTGAATTGAAAGGCAAGCCCGCCGGCTTGCGCACGAATGCGCTCGTGTCCCTCGGTTCGGCGCTGCTCATCGTCGCGAGCCTCGGCATCGCGTTGGATTCCGACAAGCAGCTCCAGGCAAATGTCATGAGCCGCGTGATGCAGGGCATCATCACGGGCATCGGTTTCCTCGGTGCTGGCGTGATTCTCCGGGACACGAGCGGCACGCAGGTGCATGGCATCACCACCGCAGCGACCATATGGCTCACGGCGACACTCGGTGTGCTCTGCGGCGTGGGCATGTGGCAGGTGGCGCTGCTCGGAGTCGGCCTGACGCTCGCGATTCTGATCCTCGGCAAGCCGCTGGAAAAATTTCTCCATCGCAAATTCCCGAAACTCTCCGAGCAAAATCGCGAGGAACCTCCGCCACCAAAGAGCTTGTGAAATCGATCGCCGTTATTGATTCACACACCGGCGGAGAGCCCACGCGCATCATCACCGGCGGCGGGCCGGAACTCGGTGTCGGCACGATGGCTGAGCGGCTCGAAGTTTTCCGAAAAGAGCACGACCGCTTTCGCAGCGCGATCGTGAACGAGCCCCGCGGATCGGATGTCGTCGTCGGTGCCCTGCTGTGTGAACCGAGTGTCGCCGGTTGTGCGGCTGGCGTGATTTTTTTCAACAACGTCGGCTACCTCGGAATGTGCGGACACGGCACCATCGGGCTCATCGCCACGCTCGAACATCTCGGAAGGATCAAGCCCGGCGTGCATCGCATCGAGACCACCGTGGGAGTCGTCTCCGCCACGCTGAATGCCGACCTCACCGTGTCCGTGGAAAATGTGCCGAGCCATCGCACGGCGCACGCGGTGAGTGTGGACGTCGAGGGCATTGGCAAAATCACCGGTGACGTGGCTTGGGGCGGAAACTGGTTTTACCTCGTCGAAAAACATGGCCAGTCGCTCGCCGCTTCGAACGTCGCCGCGCTCACCGACCTCGCATCGCGCATTCGTCGTGCGGTGAATGCGCAGGGTTTCCCCGAGGTGGATCACATTGAGCTGTTCGGCCCGCCCGCGTGCGGCGGCGACTCGCGCAGCTTCGTGCAGTGCCCCGGCGGCGCGTATGACCGCTCGCCGTGCGGCACGGGCACCAGCGCGAAAATCGCGTGCCTTGCTGCCGACGGCAAACTTGCCGAGGGCGCGCAGTGGACGCAGGAAAGTGTGATCGGCAGCACATTCACTGCGAGCTACCGCTGGCTCGATCGTGCGAAGGGAATCGCCGTGCCGACGATCACCGGCCGCGCGCACGTCACGTCCGAGGCGAAGCTGATTCTCGATGACGACGACCCGCTTTGCTGGGGCATCGCAATGTAGCGCCGACGAGTCGTCGGCACCCAGCGACGGAATGCCGTTTTGCGCATGGCGTTTGCGACAGGTCGTGCAGCAGGGCATGCGGGCTCTCTTGCCTTCGATGGCAGCCGTGGATGTTTGCAGGCAAGCCACTCACCGATGCGCTCACCTGCCCGCATCGCCGACTACTCGTCGGCGCCACATTTGCACGTCGTCTTTCGTCGGCGATGGGAGACTCGACGCGCGGTTTACGAACGGATACTCCGCGCGGGAGTGAGCAAACGCGTAATCATCGTCGGTGGCGGAATCATCGGGCTTTGCACCGCGCACTACGCGGCGAAGCGCGGGCATCGCGTCACGATCATCGAGCGCAATCCCCACGATCGCGACGGCTGCTCGTATGGGAATGCGGGCATGGTCGTGCCGAGTCACATCGTTCCGCTCGCCGCGCCGGGTGTCGTCGCGCTCGCGCTCAAGTGGATGTGGAATCCCGAGTCGCCGCTCTACGTCAAGCCGCGCCTCGACTGGGATCTGATTTCGTGGGGTTGGAAATTCCTGCGCGCCTCCACGCGTGCGCATGTCGGGCGCGCGGCGCCGCTCATCCGCGATTTGTCGTTCGCCAGCCGCGCATGCTTCGAGGAACTCGCGGAGTCGTTCGATTTCGGTCTCGTGAAGAAGGGCCTCGTCATGCTTTGCAAAACGCAGCATGCGCTCGACGAAGAGGCGAAGGCGGCGGCATACGCGAACAAACTCGGCGTCATTGCCGAGGTGCTGGACGCAAAGGCGATCGCCGCCCTCGAACCCGGCCTGCGCATGGATGTGGCGGGCGGCGTTTTTTTTCCAAAGGACTGCCATCTTGCGCCGGGCCGGCTGATGGCCGACTTACAGCGCTCCCTCGAAGCCGCGGGGGCGGAGTTTCGTTTTGGCTGCGAAGTCAGCGGCTGGCGTGTGAGTGGGCGTCGTATCGGGGCTGTGCTTACGGACGCCGGTGAAATTGGTGCGGAGGAATTCGTGCTTTGCGGCGGTTCATGGTCGCCATCGCTCGTGCGCGAATTGCGCGTGAGCATTCCCATGCAGGCGGGCAAGGGCTACTCGCTCACGCTTGAAAGTCCCCGGCAGTTGCCGGGAATCTGCGCGATCCTCACCGAGGCGCGCATCGCGGTGACGCCGATGGCCGGAGCGAATGATGGGAGCATGTCGCTGCGTTTTGGCGGCACGATGGAAATCGCCGGTCTGAATGAACGCATCAACGAACGCCGCGTGCGCGGGATCATCAAAGCCGTCCCAAATTACTTTCCCGATTTTGCGCCGGAAGATTTCGCCGGCGTGCAGCCGTGGAGCGGGCTGCGTCCATGCTCGCCGGACGGTCTGCCGTACCTCGGGCGCTGCGGCGCGTACGACAATCTCACCGCTGCCACCGGCCACGCCATGATGGGCCTCAGTCTCGGGCCCATCACGGGCAGGCTCGTCGCGGAAATTCTTGATGGCGAACGGCCGTCTCGCGACCTCTCGTTGCTCTCGCCGGATCGTTTTGCCTGAACTGCGTCAGAGGCCGAACGCTCGCAGCGTCGCGGGAATGTCGCCGAGGTCTTCGAGGAGGATGTCCGGCTTGTGCTGCGCGAGTTGCTCCATGCTGAAGTTCCCCGTCGCGACGGCGACCGCCTTTGCGCCGATGGCGCGTGCGCAGGAAATATCGTGCTCGGTGTCGCCGATGATGAAGGTCCGCGCAGGCGAGAATTCGTGCCCCCGCTCGCGCGCACGGGAGAGGGCGAACGGTCCGAGTCGGTTGCGCTCGTGATGGTCGTCGGCATACGCGCCGAACGCGAAGCAGTCCCACACGCCGAAGTGCGTGAGCTTGTGTTTCGCGCCGCGCTCCAGATTTCCGGTGAGCAGCGCGAGCACCACGTCGCTGCGCATTTGCAGCAGCGCGAGGAGCGCTTGCACGCCGGGCAACAGATGCCCCGCAGTCTCTGCAAGCAGCACGGGCAGGTGGCGCAGATAGTTTTCGAGAATCTCGCCAATCGCGTCATCGGTCTCGGCGCGGCCGTATTTGCGAAGAAGTTGCCGCGCGATGCCGGTGTCCGTGCGGCCGGCGATTTCGATGTCATGCAAATCATCTTCCACGCCAAAGGTGTCTCGAACGGCGAGGCGGAGCGAACGTTCGCCGCAGCCGCCGCCTCTGATCAGCGTGCCGTCAATGTCGAAGAGGAGCAGGGTTTTTTCCAAAGTGCGGCGTTTGTCGGAGCGCGAAGCGCGTTCGTCAAGGCTCGCGCCGTGCGCGGATTTCTTGCACCGCAATGCGCTTCCGACGACAAGCGTGCGCATGAAACGCATCCTCCCTGCAATTCTCGCGTCCGCAGTTTTCAGCATGGCCGAGACGCCGCGCCTCCCCGCCGCTTCAGACGCAAAGGCAAAGCCCGAGCTTCCCGGTCCGCAAACTGACGGTGCGGTGCTCCTGCCGAACCAGTGGCGGCTCCGTCCCGCGGGCAAGCAACTGGTCGTCGGGGATTTTCCCGCGAGCATGGCGCTGCACCCTGGCGGAAACTTCGCGGCAGTCCTCCACTGCGGCTACGGTCAGCATGAGGTGCAGATCCTCGACATTGCCGCGGGAAAAATCGTGTCGCGCGTGAATCTGCGGGAGGCGTTTTATGGCATCGCGTTTTCGCCCGATGGCTCGAAGGTCGTTTGCAGCGGATCGGGCGACGAGGTGCTGCACGTTTTCAAATTCAAGGACGGCTACCTCGGTGAACCCATCGAAGTGCCGCTGCGTGCCAAGACAAAACGCGGCGTCCCGTGCGGCCTCGCGATCTCCGGCGATGGCTCCGTGATCTATGTCGCAAATGTGTGGGGCCAGACCGTGAGCCGCGTGCGCATGCCCGCAGGCGGCGCTGCAGCCGAGGTCACGGATCTCGCGCTGGCTGCGCCGAACGAAATTGGAAAGGTCGCGCCGCGGCAGGGCGCGCCGACAGACGACCCGAGCATCACGAAGCGCGCCGAGGCGATCCTCGACACTACGGGCAGCGATGCGCCGTTTCCGTATGCGTGCGTGCTCGATGAGAAGCGCGACCGGCTCTACGTGAGCCTCTGGGCGCAGAAGCACGTCGCCGTCATTGACACGAAATCGTGGAAGGAAATCACGCGGTGGGACGCCGAGGAGCACCCGAACGAAATGGTGCTCTCGAAGGACGGCGCGCACCTTTACGTCGCGAACGCGAATCGCAACTCCGTCTCCGTCATCGATGTCGGGAGCGGCAGGACGATCGAAACGCTCGTCGCGGAACTCACACCGGACGCGCCTCCTGGCAACACGCCAAACTCCCTCGCGATTTCGCCGAATGGCGAACTGCTTTACGTCGCGAATGCGAACATCAACACCGTCGCTGTGTTCGAGATCGAGAAGCCCGGGCACTCGCGTTCCCTTGGATTCATCCCGAGCGGTTGGTACCCCACGAGCGTGCGCGCGGCGAAGGGCGGAAAGCTTCTCATCGCAAACGGCAAGGGCGTCGTGAGCCATGCAAACCGCAATCTCGTCCAACCCGGCAGCGCGAAGACGCCCGTCGGCGTTACCGAATACATCGGCGGCATTTTGCAGGGGACGATTAGCATCGTGCAGTTGCCGACCGAGGAGGATGAGCTTGCAGCCGAATTGAAAAAACAGAGTGCCATCGCATACTCGTGCATGCCGGACACCGTGCGGAAAATGGATGGCGCGGCGCTGAAGGGGAATCCCATCCCCCGCAAGGTCGGCGATCCTTCGCCGATCAAATATGTGATCTACATCGTGAAGGAGAACCGCACTTTCGATCAGGTGCTCGGCGATCTCGGCAAAGGCAATGGCGATCCTTCACTCTGCATCTTTGGCGAGGATGTCACGCCGAACCACCACGCGTTTGCGCGCGATTTCGTGACGCTCGACAATTTTTACGTCGAGAGTGAGGTGAGCGCGGACGGGCACGAGTGGAGCATGGCCGCGTATGCGACCGACTTCGTCGAGAAGACATGGCCGCTCAACTACGGGCACGGCGGAGGGAAATTTCCCTATCCCAGCGAGGGCGTCTTCCCCATCGCCACACCCGCGGGAGGCTACCTGTGGGATCGTGCAGCGGCGCATGGCGTGAGCTACCGGAGCTACGGGGAATTCACCACGAGTCCCAGCGCCAAGGGGCCGGGCAAGGCGAAGGTGAAGTCACTCGAAGGACACTTCGATCCCGAGTATCACACGTTCGACATGGGCTACCCTGACGTGAAGCGCGCGGAGCGTTTCATTTCGGAGCTTCAGCGTTTTGAAAAGGAGGGCGACATGCCGCGCCTGCAAATCGTGCGGCTGCCGAATGACCACACGAGCGGTGCAAGTCCCGGCAAGCCCACACCCATCGCGCATGTGGCGGACAATGATCTCGCCTTCGGCATGCTCGTCGAGGCGGTGAGCAAGTCGAAGTTCTGGGCGCAGACCGCAATGTTTGTCGTCGAGGACGACGCGCAAAACGGCCCCGACCACGTGGACGCACACCGCACGATCGCCTTCGCGATTTCGCCATACATCCGCCGCGGCAGCGTGGACAGCACGCTCTACTCGACCGCCTCGATGCTGCGGACGATGGAACTGATCCTCGGGATGAAACCGATGTCGCAGTTCGACGCGCTCGCGATGCCGATGTTTGCGGCGTTTCAGGAAAAGCCGGACTTGCGCCCCTACGAGCGCAAGCTGCCGAAGGCCGACCTCAACGCCATCACGAAAAAAACCGCGTGGGGCGTGAAGGAGACGAGCACGATGGATCTCACGAAGGAAGATGCAGCCGACGACCTTCTGCTCAACGAAGTCATCTGGCGCAACATCCGCGGCGCAGACAGCCCGATGCCTGCGCCTATCCGGCGGGCGTGGGTGCTGGCGGGTGATGCTGACGACGCGAAGTGACGGTAAGGTTCAGTGGAATGCTGAACGAATCGGAGGAAGTATGCGTGATACCATCTTTCAGAATTAAGCGGAGAAATTCGCGCCGCACCAAAGTAGTCCCCGACTGTTGTCGGCAAAAGTGTCCAGAACGGGAAGACCGACTAAAGTCGGGTACTACTTTGCCAAGCCGCGCCGCCACCAAACAGTCCGGTTCATTCTGAGAGATGGTATGATTTAGCGCCGAGGGCCCTTCGGTCCGTGCCGGCAGGCGAACCTGCGCCATGGAATATCCAGACGTGCGAATGCCATCCGTGAGCAAGCGCGCGGCCGACGGGTCGTCGGCGCCACATTGGCCCGTTGCTACGCGGGGATGATCGCCTGATTGCCTTTCTTCAGCTCGCTGCGGAGATCGCGTCCGCCGCGCTTGCTCCACCAGAGGACGATGGGTGCGGCGATGAAGACTGAGGAATAGGTTCCAGTGGCGACGCCGACCAGAATGGCGAATGCAAAATCGCGCAGCACCGGGCCGCCGAAGATGAAGAGGCCGATGGTCGGGATGAGCGTGGAGGCGCTGGTGAGCAAGGTGCGTCCGAGCATCTCATTCACGCTCATGTTCATAATCTCGTAGAGACTTCCGGGGCGACCGCTCTTGATGGTCTCGCGGATGCGGTCGAAGACGACGATGGTGTCGTTGATCGAGTAGCCGCCGATGGTCAGGATGGCGCCGACGGTGACGAGCGAGAGTTCACGGCCGAAGAGCGCGAATGCGCCGACGGTGATGAGCACGTCGTGCAGCAGTGCGACGATTGCGCCGACTGCGAAGCTGAACTCGAAACGCAGCGTGACGTAGAGGAAAATACCCAGCATGCCGAGGCCGAGCGCGAGCGCGCTGCTCTTCTTGAGTTCATCGCCGACGAGTGAGCCGACGGTCTCCTCCTGGCTGACCTTGAACTTCGCTTCGGGGAATTTCTCCAGCAGCGCAGCCTTCACCTTCATGCCGGTTTCCTTTTCGCTTCGCACGGAGACGTAGTCGAGTCCCGTCGCGCCTTTTTCGCTTTGCACGACGACATCCTTGAGGCCGAGGTCTTCGCAGACTTTGCGCACGTGGCCGTCGTCCGGCTTGGTGCCGTTGGCTTCGAGGACGATGAGATCGCCGCCCTTGAAGTCGATGCCGTAGTTCCGGTCGCCCCGGGAGGCGAAGTAGCCCATCGAGCCGACGATGACGGCGAGCGAAAGAGCGATGGCGCGCTTGCGATAGCTGAGGAAGTTGATCTTCGTGCCCTGCACGACGGCCATCATTTTGATTCGATCGAGGCCGAACTTTTCAATCGCCCACGAATACAGCGTGCGGCTGACGACGAGAGCGGAGAAGAGCGACGCGATGACGCCGATGGTGAGCGCGACGGCGAAGCCCTTCACGGGGCCGGTCGCGAGGAGGAAGAGGATGAATGCGGAGATGAGCGTGGTGACGTTCGCATCGAAGATGGCCGTGAACGCGCGGTCGAACGCGTGATCCACGGCAACCTTGAAGGACTTGCCTGCGGCCATTTCTTCACGCAACCGCTCAAAGACGAGCACGTGCGCATCCACCGCCATGCCGAGTGTGAGGATGATGCCTGCGATACCTGGCAAGGTGAGCACGGCATGGAGGAGTGCCATGCTGCCGAACATCACGAGGATGGTGAGGATGAGGCCGATGTTTCCGAACAGGCCGGAGAGCCGGTAGTAGAAAATCATCACCAGCGTGATGAGGCCGAGGCCGAGCAGGCCGGCGAATTTTCCGCTCTCGATGGCGTCGTTGCCGAGCGATGCGGACGCGGAGCGCTCCTCCTCGATTTTCACGGGGTTCTGGAGCGGGTTCATCAGCTTGCTCGCGAAATCATGGGCTTCCTTGTCGTTGTATTTTCCGGTGATGCGGCAGGAACCGCCGGAGATGCCGCCTTCGACCTGGGTCGTGGGTGCGGAGAGGATTTCGTTGTCGAGCACGATGGCAAAGCGGTCGATGCCCTTGCGCATTGCCCTCGTGAGTTCGAAGAATTTCTTCCCCGCTTCGCTGTCGAATTCGATGTTGATGTGCCATCCTTCGAGATCGTAGGCGGCGAACGCGTATTTGATATGGTCGCCCGTGATGTCCGGCACGCGGTGGACGAGAAGGCGGCGGTCGGCCGATTCCGGGTTCTCCTTTTTGTTGAAGTGAAGGATCGTCCAGGCGGGGTCGATGATTCCCTTTTTCGCATCGATGGCTGCGAGCTTCGAGTCGCTCTCGGGATCCACCACGCGGAAGTCCAGCTTTGCCACCTCTTGGAGTTGCTTGCGGACATTGTCGAGATCCTCTGTGGCGAGTCCGGGGATTTGCACGAGGATGCGATCGGCTCCCGCAGGGGCGATGACCGGCTCGGAGGTGCCCATCTTATCCACGCGGCTCCGCAGGACTTCCACGGCCTGATCGATCGCCTGCTGGGTGATGGGGCGCTTTTCACCCGTGGCAGCATCCTCGGCGGGCTGGATGCGGATGTTGAAAGTGGTGCCGCCCTTCAGGTCAATGCCGAGCGGAATCTTGCCCTTTTGGACGATGATTTCCTTGTTCGTCTTGGGATCAATGAGTGCCTTGCCGGCCTGGGGATCTTTTTTCGTGATATCAAATGGCGGAACCAAATAGACGATGGCGATGGCTGCGATCATCACGGTGAGCAGCGTGCCGAGGATGCGTTTTGCCCGCTCGCTGCCGGTGATGACGTAGCTCGCGAAAAGGAGCAGCAGCGCCAGCCCGTAGATGAACGTCGCGTGCGGATTGGTGAGGAATTCGAGGAATTTCATGGCGGGAGAACGAAAAATATCAGGCTGCGTCCTTGGCGAGCACGGTGACCACGGCGGACTTGTCCACGGTGAGCTTGCAAGTGTCGTCCACCTTCAGAGTGAGAGTGGGGCCGTCCTTCACATTCGTGACCACGCCATGCACGCCGCCGACGGTGACTACGCGGTCTCCAGTCTTCAGCGCGGCGATGCGGGCCAGGAGTTCCTTTTCCTTTTTGCGCTGCGGGCGGATCATGAGGATCCACATGAGGACGAAAAACCCGACCATCATCACGACCATGTTCTGCAATTGCAGGCCATTGTCTCCCGGTGCCGTCACGGGGGCTTGTGCGAGAAGTGCGAAAAGTGGGATATTCATAGAGTAAAAAAGGGCGCGTAGCCTATGCGCCTGCGAGGGAATGTCCAAGGTTTTCGCGGGCGCGCCGGGCGGCTGGAACTCCGCAGATTGCCACCGCTAATCGTTCCGGACCGTCGGAGCGATGCGGGTCTGCGTGAGTGGGAATGTTTCGGCCTTGCGGCGTTCCTCGACTAGGGGTGCGATGCCCCGGTCCATGCTCACCATTTTCGAAAAGAGGATCTCGTAGTAGCGGCGGAGGGCGTCGCGTTTGTCCTGATCGCATTTCGGGTAGCGCGTCTCTTCCCATGCGGCGCGGACCTTGTCGGAGGTCTCCGCGATGTTGCGCGCCTTGCGGTAGCGCACGCGCAGATCCATATCCGCGGCGGTATCCTGCTTGGCTTTTGCCTCGGGTTTTGGGCTGGGCTTGTCCGTGCGTTTCGGTCGCTGCGGGATTTCATCGGGCAAAAGGGACCGAGGCGCAGCGGGCCGGGAAATCGCATCGTCGAACTGCGGCAACTTTTCCGGCTCCGACGGGAGAACCTTTTCCGGTGCGGGATCGGCAGCAATGGCAGGACTCACCGCGAAGGCGGCGATGGTGAGCGCGACGGCCACCGGAATGTTTTGAAGACGCATCATTCGTGAGACTAAGCGGCGAGTTTTCATTTGAAAAGCACGCGCATCTGGCCAATTGGCGGTGCGTGCCAGTCTCCGTTCCAAATCACGCCGCGCTGCCCATCGCGCTCGATCTCGCGCCGGCGGAAGTCGCCGCGCGGCTGCGGCACCTGCCGGGGCTGGCGTTTTTCGACTCTGCGAAACCCGAAGGCGACGCACATGCGCTCTCCGTCGTCGCGGCGGCTCCACGCCAAGTCATCCGCGGCCACATTGCGCGTGATTGGGATTCATTCCGAGCCGCGCTTGCCGAACGCGAATGTGCCCAAGGCAGCGACGACGGCCTGCCGCATGGCTTCGCCGCGGGGCGTGTCGATTACGACGGCACCTTTTGCTTTGGCTTTTACGACGAAGCATTGCTTTTCCGCCATGCCGAGCAGCGCTGGTATTCAGTCGGCGATCTCATTTCGCGAATGCGCGAATCGCCCGCCGATCCGGTTTGCGTCCGGCCTGATTTTCGGCCTGCGATGCCGCGCGAGGAATTCGTCGCCCTGGTCCGCCGTGCGCAGGAATACATCGCTGCAGGCGATATCTATCAGGTGAATCTCTCGCATCGCTTCGCTAGTCCGTGGAGCGGCGAGCCGTGGGTATTTTACGAGGCGCTGCGGCATTATTCACCCGCACCGTACGCGGCATTCCTCGATCTCGGCGGCAGCGCGGTGCTCTCCGCATCGCCCGAATTATTCCTGAAAATGAGCGACCGCGCCATCCGCACGCGGCCAATCAAGGGCACACGTCCGCGCCGCGCCGATGCGATGGCCGATGAGTGCAGCGCGTTCGACCTCATCACCTCGCCAAAGGAGGTCTCCGAACTGATCATGATCACCGACCTCGAGCGCAACGACCTCGGCAGCGTGTGCGACTTCGGCAGCGTCACCGTGCCGGAACTCCTCAAGCTCGAACGCCACGAGCAGGTCTTCCACCTCGTCTCCACCGTCGAGGGCCGCCTGCGTGCCGGAGTGGATCACGCCGCCGCCTTCCGCGCGTGCTTCCCCGGCGGCAGCATCACCGGCGCTCCGAAAAAGCGCGCGCGCGAAATCATCGCCGAGCTCGAGCCGACGCCGCGCGGCCTCTACACCGGCGCGCTCGGCTGGTTCGGGTTCAATGGCGAGAGTCAGTTTTCCATTTCGATCCGCACGGTCGTCATCGAAGGCGACGTGGCACATTTTCAAGTCGGTGCAGGCATCGTCGCCGACAGTTCGCCCGAGGCCGAGTGGCAGGAGACGCTCGATAAAGCCGCAGGCATCCTTCTCGCTGCCGAGCGGCTCTGAGAGAGTGTGTCAGGACGCGCAAACTAAGGAAGGCAACCGCAGATGAGCGCAGAAGCACGCAGATGAGATTCCGCAATCTGTGTTCATCCGCGTTCATCTGCGGTTCAAAACGCCGCTGCCTACGGACATTCTATGCAGGATATGAAGCTCGCGAATGAATACAACTTGATGACCTTTGCAAAATGCTGGAGGCCAACTTTTCGCAGAGGTCTCCATTTGTCACCGCGAGGAAAAACGGATAGCCGCATGGCCGCATGAACCGCACCGCCGCCGACTTTCACCGCTGGGAAATCCCCGGCATCGCCACCTTTGCCGACGCACAGGGCGGCCTCGTCCGCATCGAAATCGCCACGCCGCTCGCCTCCGCGCAGATCTATCTGCACGGCGCACACGTCGCATCTTTCCAGCCTGCGGGAGCGCAGCCGGTGCTCTTCATGAGCCGGAGGAGCATGTTTGAAAAAGACAAGCCCATCCGCGGGGGAGTGCCTGTGATTTTCCCGTGGTTCGGTCCGCGTGCCGGCCATCCGGATGCGCCCGCGCACGGCTTTGCCCGCACGATGGAATGGGAAGTCGAGTCGCTCACCTGTGCTGATGGGGAAAATGTGGAGCTGGTTCTCGTGCTGGAATCCACTGACGCCACGCGCGCAATCTGGCCGCACGACTTTACGCTTCGCCACCGCATCGCCGTCGGCACGGCGCTCACCATGAAACTCGAAGTCACGAACCGTTCCGGCGCGCCGTTTTCCTTCGAGGAGGCGCTGCACACCTACTTCACGATTTCATCCATCCATGACGTGACTGCGACCGGCTTTGAAGGCGCGGACTACCTCGACAAAGTGGACGGTGCGCAGCGGAAAACGCAGGACCTAGCTCGCATCCGCATCACCGGCGAGACGGACCGTCTCTATCTCAATACTCGCACGACTTGCACCGTCGAAGACCCTGGAATGTCGCGCACGATCGTCGTCGAAAAATCCGGCTCCGACTCGACCGTCCTCTGGAATCCGTGGACGGCAAAAGCCGCGCGGCTCACGGACCTCGGCGACGAATGGCCGCAGATGATCTGCATCGAGACCGTCAACGCCGACGAAAACGCCGTGACGCTCGCCGCAGACGCCACGCACGTGATGCGTGCCACCGTGAGCCTCCGCTGAAAAATCCGGGCCGAGCGAAGTCCCTTGTGTTTCAAAATTCCGGGGCTATGACTGTCCCGCAGTTCGGGGCGTAGCTTAGCTTGGTAGAGCGCCTGGTTTGGGACCAGGAGGTCGCAGGTTCAAATCCTGTCGCCCCGACCACTTCCCATTTGGAGGGTGATCGGCATGGTGCCGATGAAGGGCGGAGATATTTGAAATGTCACCCGCAGTGCGTGGAAATCCACACGTCCGGCTGTTTGGAGCAGATGAAAAGTGGCTCGCGCAAAGTCGCAAAGCCGCAAAGGAAGACGATTTCGCGATGGAATCTTTGCGCCTTTGCGCCTTTGCGCGAGACTCCTCTGGGACATTCTCAAAATGCCCTCAGCTATGCCCCGCCAAACCCCGCCTCACCCCGGCGCGGCCTGCGAAGTCAGTTCCGCAATCTCCGCCGCCAGCATCTCCGCCGCGCTCGTCAGCCCGGCGATTTCCTTTTTGAGCGCCGCCGTGTGCTGAGAGCGGTTCGAGAAATGTCGTGGCCGCGGCACGAGGAGCCGGGGCGCCCCCGCCACGAGGGTCAACTTGTTGAGAGGGCGCCCCGGCTCCTTGAAAATCGGCCACGCTTTTTGGTGAACCGCTCCAGCCACCACGCGGTCGAACAGCGCCGGTTCCTTCGCCGTCAATCCGAGCAGCTCGAACTCCGGGCTTTCACGCAGCCGGTTCGTCGCCTCCAGCACGGCGAGGATTTCCAATTCCAGACTCTCCCACAGCTTCCGCAGCCGCGCGGCCTGCTCCTCCTCCCGGAAGTCGAGTCCCGCCCAGCCCTGCCGCAGGATGAACCCCTGCGGATCACCGGCGATCTGCCGCAGCGTCCCGATGTCCCCGCTGTCCTTCGCGTGATTGATGGCGGCGGTCAGCCTCTCATATGTTGCGAGCTTGTCCGGTTCGTGGCGAAAGCGATCCGGGTGATACAGCTTCACCAGATTCTTCCACAGCTGGCCAAGCTCCTCCTGATCCTCCGCGCCCAGTTCCTTCTTCGCGGCCAGCGCCTTGTCCGTCTCCTCATACTCCCGCTCCGTGCGCGTCTTCGCCTGCTCACCATCATTCGCTCATGCTCCGCTCGCGAAACATGACGGACTTTGAGAAGACGGGCGTGAAGGTTTTGATTCCGTTTTAGCGGCGAATAATCTGTCCTTTGTCTCACCTTGACGGGCACATCGCTTCCGCAGGGCGTGCTCGAATACACAGACATCAGCCCAGCGATAACGCGGGGTGTGGTTTTGGGAAAGGGGCAAGTGCGTTGCGGGCGACCGACTCGCTCCAGCCAGCCGACTCCGATTATGCCCTCTTCTTTCGCCGCTCTTCGACCACCTTGCGGATCGCGTGCTCGACCTCCTGCCAGCCGTCACGCTGCGGTCTGAATTTGAGCACCGGCTGCGCATTCCACGTCGCCGTCTGCAGCTTCTTCAGCTCCCGCTCCAACTCCACCGACTCATCCCAATCCTTCCGATCCAGCGGCACAACGACCACGGTGCAACCCTTCTCCGTGCGCAGCGCGAGCGCACGCGGCACCTCCTTCTCCTGGATGAACTTCGACGCCCTGGACGCGCTCGAATAAATCAGCAGCACGACATCCGCCTGCGCCAGTTCGCCGAAAATCCGCGCCTCCGATTCCTCGCCCGCGACGAGTTGCGTGTCGTCCCACGGCTGGATGTAGCCGCGCCGACCGAGGATGGTGAGGTGGGTCGAAAGCGCGCGAATTTGCCGCGCATCGGCATGCGCGTAGCTGGCAAAAAGCCGCAGCGGAATGGTCTTCGAGGTGAAGAGTGGTTTCGCTTCGACAGCGGGCGACGGTGCGGGTTCCATGCGCGCGACGCTGGCACATCCGCCGCCCGCCACCTAATCACTCACGCGACTCGCGCGACTCACGCGAAGTATTTTTGCGCCGGAGGCGCGAAAATCGGTCCGCAGCCGCGTACAGCGCCGCGGGATTGAGGTGGTGTGTTTTTATTTCTTCGGACGTTTCCGAGATGCGCGCGGGCTCTCCTCAATGAGCGATTTGATGAATGCGGCATGCTCCGCCTGCGCCTGCGTGGCTCGTGCGAGGCGCTCGTCTTCGATGGCCTTCTGCCGGGCCTGATGTTCGGCCTGCGAACGCGCGAGGAACTCGCGGTCGCTGTCGTCGGCCAGCTCGCGCTCCAGTTCGATCCGTTCCTCGGGGCTCATCTCGTTGCGCACGCGACGCATTTCCTGCTGTTGCGGTGTGAGCCGCGCCCACTTCCGCCGCTTCCACGCCGCGATGATTGCCGCAAGCGGGTTCATTGCACAGGAGCGCTGCCGCCTTTTTCGAGAAAGGCGCGCATTGGCGCGCTACCCAGCAGTTCCCTTCCCCCAGATCCGTTGGTTATGTCATTTTCACTGCCGTTGTAGCTCGCGATCAGACGCGTGAAAACCCACTTCCCGGATTTCCAGTGGAAGTCCATCCGGTAGTCGATGGTGTTGTAGAAATGGATCGTCCCGACGATTGGATTCACCAGCGAATCGGTCTTCCTCACATCGAAAGACACATCGGACAATCCCATCGCCTCGCCGTTATTGCTTGTGGTCTGCCGCGGAAAAGACCTGACCAATTTTTCCATCGCCGCAGTCGGGTCGTTTGCTTCCGCAGCCGGCTTGTGGAGCAACGCATCGCGATTCACGATCAAGTAGCAGGCGACCGCGATGACTAGGATGGCGAGGAGGTTTTTCATCTCGCGTCGCGCTCTCTCGGCTTCGTAATGCCCGCGAGGCTCCTCGCTGATTCATCAGTATGCCCGGCGTCGCGATACATCCGGTAGAGGCGCATCTTGTGTTCCGTTTGGTGGAAAAGGGTCAGACAGATAGTCGTGATGCCCGGCGGGTTCAATCGCAGGATTTGGTGCGCAGGTCGCATCGCGTGCAGCCTTCCGGCTTCATCGGCAAATATCCTTCTCAATTCTGCCGGGTTCCTCCGCCGGGTTGCCGCCCGATCCAATACTCCGGCTGACGGTGGGCGTGGGCGATGGCGAGGACCACGGCGGAGTCGCCGCGAAGAGCGTAGGCGATGTAGTAAGGGAACACTTTGAGGTTCACGCGGCGGTAGTCGCCGGGACGCAGCCGGGGCAGGGTCGCATTGGCGGCAATCCACCGCAGGTGATCGTCCACTTCCCACCACAGTCGCTCGCCAAGGCCCGCCTCTTCGCCTTCGTAATACTCGACCGCATCCGCCAGTTCGCCGGACGCCTCCGGGAGGAGGATGAGCTTCATCGCCCAAAGCGCTGCTGCATCCGGGCGCGGACTTCCTCGTAAGGTTCGGCCTGCACCCGGCCTTCGTCGTAAGCAGCCAGCCGCGCGCGAATTTCCGCGTCCCATGCGGCGTCCACGTCTTCGCCCGTCCCCGGAGCATCGAGATCGAGAAGGATGCGCGCCAGCGTCAGCCGTTCACGGCGGGGGAGTCCGACAGCGTCGTGGGTGATTTCGTCCAGGGCTTTCGGCATGGTGTGTGGTGATTGGTGGCTGTCGGAAAAATCAGGAGCAGGGAGAGATAGTCGCGGCGCACGGCGGATTCAATCGCAGGATTCGGTGCGCAGGTCGCATCGCCTGCAGCAGTCCGGCTTCATCGGGTTTGCCGGCGGAGGTTGCTGCGATAGAAAAAGCACTGGCTATCTGCTTCTCGCGGTCGAAGTCACGCTCGCCGGCTTCGCGCCCTTTTGCACCGCCCAGAGATAGCTCTGTGAGCACACGAAGAGCGTGCCGTTTGCGACGATGGGGGTGGCGTAGGCGCTGGAGCCGAGTTGCACTTCGGAGAGCACCTTTTTCTCCCGGCCTGCGGCAAAGGTGATGAGTTTGCTCTTCGTGCAGACGTACACTTTGCCGTCGGCTACGAGCGGCGTGCTCCAGGTCTCGTTGTTCGTCTCGTGCATCCACAGCAGCTTGCCCGTCTTTTCGTCGAGGCAATGCACCTTGCCTGCAAGGTCGCTCGCGTAGAGCAGGCCGTCGCTGATGGCCACGCCGCCGATGGTGCGCTCGATGCCGTCGTAGCTCCAGACGCGGCCCGTGTGCGTGATGTCGCCGGTCTTGCTCGCATCAATGCAATGCAGGATGCCGCGCCCGCGTCCGTGCATCGGATCCTGGCCGAGGGTGCAATACACGCGGCCCTCGTGAAACACGGGCGACGCGATGATTTCGCTCGGCCCGAGGAAGGTGCCGTCGTTCTTGTTCGTCGTGTATTTCTTCCGCTTGTCGCCGATGTAGTAGTTGTACGGCTTCCCGTCTCCGAGCGGGTCGCGATAGTTCGGCGGGTCGCAGTCGTAGCTCCACACTTTTTTGAAAGTGATCGGCTTTTCCGGCACGGACGTGAGCGCCTCGAATGCGTAGCAAATGCCATCCGCGCCGCCGAAGAACACGAGCTTCTTCCCGTTCACCACACCGATCGTCGGCGGCGACCACAGGCAATGCCACATCGTGTGTCCGAGATCCTCGGCGTCTGTCGCGAGCAGCTTGCCGGTGCGCGCATCGAGCGCGATGAAGCTCGGCGCATCGGGGCGAAGGCAGAACGTGTGCTCGTGGTTCACGCCGTTCGCGGAAGTGACATAAAGGATGTCGCCATCAATCAGCACCGAGCACGCCGCCACATCGTGCGGGCAGACTCCGAGTTGCTCGATGAGATCGTATTTCCAAATGATGTCGCCATCCGTCTTCTCCAGCGCCACCGGCGGTTTGCCCGACCCCGCGATGTATTGTCCCTCGTCCTGAAATGCGCCGTCATTCCCATTCGCCTGCCCGTTCACATCGAGGCACAAAATTTCGCAAGCACTCGTGAGCACATACGCGCGGTTCCCCGACACTGCCGGCGCCGAGCACACCCCGAGATTTTGCTGACCGTAGTGCGCGTCCTTCGGCAGCCGATCCTTCGGGCGCACCGGCACCGCGAGTTTCCAAAGCGTCTGCCCCGTCTTCTCGTCGAGGCACCACACCATGCCGCCCTTGCTCCGCTTTAGCCGCGTGTCGTTCTGCAAAGTCGCATCATCGGTGCCCACAAACACCCGCCCGCCGGACACCGTCGGATTGCCACAGATCAGATTCCCGAGCTTCGCCACCCAGCGCACATTTTCCGTCGTCCCAGGCAGCATCCCTTCGCCCGTCGTGGATTTTTCGCCCGGCTTGAAAGTGTCCGGCAGATTCTTCTCCAGCGACACCATATTCCGCCCCGGATCCGCGCCGCCCCACGACGGCCAGTCGCCCGCGTGCGCTGCGGCGGCTAGGAAAATGGACATTGCGAGAGACAGGGAGGCTGGGTGGTTCATGATGGAAAGATCCGAATCGTTGCGCTGAACAACTCCAAAGGCCGAACGATTGTAGCGCCAATTCCGAGAAATCTTCCGCATCGAGAGCGACGCATCAGCCTGGATGCCTGCGGCGCGAGCACGAGGCACAGGCAGGGATGCACCGAGATTTTCTATGCGGCCTCACTTTTTTGAAAAACCTGATCACGCTTCGCGACGTGAGGAAGTGTAGCCCTGCTACATCAACAACAAACCAACACTCCAATATGAACAAACAACACAGTCACACGAAAACGCTCCTGGGCCTCGTATCCCTGGGCCTCACCGCCCTCACTCTCTCCAGCGCATGCGCCGCGGATTGGCCATCACTCAAAGGCTGGGGCGGAACGCTGAGCAGCGAATACAATCGCGGCATCGACCCGAACGTGAAGCACGACGGAAAGCCAGCGGCTTTTCTCCAATCGGCAAAGGGGAGTGCTGAAGGCTTCGGCACGCTGACGCAGGGCTTCAGCGCCGCCGATTACGTCGGAAAGCGCGTGCAGTTCAAGGGCTTCATGAAGACGCAAGACGCATCCGAAGGGGGTGCCGGCATCTGGCTCCGCGTGGATGGCAGGAAGAATCCGTTGGCTTTTGACAATATGGAGAAGCGACGTCTGACCGGAACCACCGACTGGACGCCCGTCTCGATCGTGGTGGATGTGCCCGCAGGGTCGGAGGCGATCTTCCTCGGCGCGCTGATCTCGGGCACTGGCCGCATGTGGGTCAGCGGTCTTTCGTTCGCAGTCGTGGATTCATCGGTGCCGGTGACCAGCGCCTTCAAGCAGTCCGAATTGTCCAAGCAACCCGTGAATCTCGGCTTCACGGAGTAGCTCACGTCATCGCGCCAAATCCGCCTCTGCCTTCCCTTCGTGCACCGGAGGGGAGGCAGTCGCATTCTGAACGCGCCACTCATGCAGCCGCAACCGACTCTCCACATCCTCCCGAAGCCCGATGCCGGCACGCAGTATCACGCGGATGCGGAGGTGCTCTGGAGCGCCTGTGTGCGATGGGCGCACCAGCCTCGCGACGGCATCCGCATTCCGATGGAACTGGCGGCGCACATCGCCCGTTCGGTGATGGAGGAAGCGATGCGCGAATTTGCTCCCGACACCGCGCAGATCGAAGTGTCCGCATTCTGCCAGCGCCGCGCGCGGCAGCTCGCCGTGGAGCGCGTGGCGACTGAACGCGAGCGGCAAAACGACCGTCATCTTTGGCATGATGCGGACTGGCACCCGGACGAACCTTTGCTCGATCTCGCGAGGCTTCGGGAGGACGACAATCATGCGTGGCAAAGCGCGATGCCTTTGCTGAAGCAACTGGCGATGCCAGTCATCCGAGGCTGTGGCGTGCCAGACGAAGATGCGGAAGATGTCTTTGCCGAGACACTCGCCGCGATGGTCGCGCCAGATGCACGTGGCAGCCGGCCTCTCGATGACCTGCTGGTGGCGGAGCAGTTGCCCGCACTTTGCAAAGTGATCGCGCGTCGCCGCGCCGCCGATTTTCAACGGCGTCGCACCACTCGCAAGCGGGACATCTCGCTCGAAGTGGCGGACGAAGCGGACGAGCATGGGAAGCTGCCTTCGGATGCTGTGGCGATACTTCCCGAGATGGATCTTCACGACATTCTGCAGCAGAGTTCCGCATCCGTTTCTCCCGCGCATTGGGAGGTCATCACGCGACTCATCATCCACCCGAGCGACACCCACACCAGTCTCATTACTGACGCGCGGCTCATGCTTGCGCTCGACATTTCGCCACAAAGTTCCGAAGCCACACGCCGCCGCCGCTTGCACGAAGTCCTCGACCATGCTCTCCGTCAAATACGCCGCCATCTCGACCTGCCATGAATACCGAAGACCACAACGACCGCATGGATGTGGAGAAGTTGCTCCAACGCCAGCGCCCGCCCGCCGCGAGCGAGTCGCTGCCCGCGATTCCGGACGATCTTCGCCAGCAGTGGTCCGCTCATTTTAAACCGCAACGCCAAGTGATCCGGCGGCCGATCTGGGCGTGGGCCGCAGGTCTCGCAGCGGCTGCGGCAGTCGTCATCGGATTTGTTTGCTTCAACGGCAGCCCATCTAAGCCCGAACCCAAATCTCAGGGCACCACCGCGGACGTTACGGCGGGCCTTCGCGCCATTTCATCGGATGCCGATCCGGCTCAATCCCTGTCGCCTCTTGCTCTGGCATTGCTCAACTATCACGACCCAGCGACCGCCGGTCTTTACGTGCGGGAGTGATCGCGGCGCGGGGGCTGACGCCGTTTTTTCTCCGAACCTTGCCGGTGCTGGCTGAGGGATGCGTGAGATTTTTCTGCTCAAAGGGCCAAATCACGGCATTACTGCGGAGTCTGATCCGCTCATGAATACTCTCCGCACATGCAGCCTCGCCGTGTCATGGTTCGTGATTGCGGGTTCATTCGCCGCGCTCGCCGGCGACGCGCCGACTGCTGAAGAATACCGTGCGAACTGGCCGCGTTTCCGCGGGCCGGATGGCGGCGGCGTGTCGGCGCAAAGTGGCATGGCGCTGGCGTGCGATGTGAAGACGGGTGCGAACATCGCGTGGAGCGCGGAGGTGCCTGCGGCGGGGTTTAATTCGCCGGTGGTGTGGGGCGATCGTGTGTTTCTCTCCGGCGGCGATGAGGAAAAGCGCGAGGTGATGTGCTTCGATTTGCATGCGGGGAAGTTGCTGTGGAGATCTGCGGTGCCGAAGGCGGATGGCGATGAAAAGGTGGAGGTGCCGGACCAGAGTGGCATCGCGGCGCCGAGTGTGGCGACGGACGGGCGGCGTGTGTATGCGATCTTTGCGAATGGCGATCTGGGAGCGTTCAATTTCGACGGGAGCGTTGCGTGGTCGAAGCATCTCGCCATTTCTAAGAATCAATATGGCCACGCGACTTCTCTGCTCACGTGGCAGGACCACGTAATCGTGCAGATGGACCAGGGCGAGGCGGATGACAAGCTGAGCAAGCTCACGGCTTTCGATGGCACGACGGGCGCGGTCGTATGGGAAAAGCCGCGCTCGGTTGGCGCATCGTGGGCGACGCCGATACTGTGCGATGCGGGCAAGCCGCAGCTCATCACTCTCGCGCTGCCGCTGGTGATCGCGTATGCGCCGCAGGATGGCACGGAGCTGTGGCGCGCGGATATCCTCGACGGGGAGATTACGCCGTCACCGGTATTCGCAGGCGGTACGCTTTTCATCGTGAGCCCATCGAACAAACTGCAAGCGATTCGCACTGATGGCGCGGGCGATGTGACGAAGACTCATCTCGGCTGGATGGCGGAGGACGGCATCCCGGACATCACGAGTCCGGTGACGAACGGCGAGCTGATCTTCGTCATCACATCGAGCGGCACGCTGACGTGCTACGATGCGAAGACGGGCAAGAAGCAGTGGGAGCATGAATTTGAAGAGGACTGCAAGGCGTCGCCGAGCATCGCGGGGGATAAGGTCGTGGTCATCACGATGAAGGGCGCGCTCGTGGTGGTTGGCGCGGCGCGGGAGTTCGCGGAGGTGTCGCGCTCGGCGCTCGGGGAGCAGGTCTTCGCGAGTCCGGCTTTCGCAAAGGGAATGATGCTCGTGCGCGGGGTGAGGCATCTGATTTGCATCGGCGCGAAAAATTGAAGCGGATCACGCGTCTGGCCGTTGCACCAGATCGCAAGTGAAAAGGGCGGGCCGTACAGCCAATGCATCCACCTTGTGGAACCCGGTGAGGGATGTTTTGGATGGGTGACTGTGTACGATGCGGTTGAGGGGGTGCGGGTCGAGTTCACTGGGTGCGATGAATTCAATGACGAGAAAATCCGGCTGAGTTTCGGAGTGTGAAGTTGTGGGCTTGCGGAATTGCGTGGGCTCACGTTTGCTAAGGGATACCGATGCTCCGCTCCTTCCTACTCTCGCTCATCGTGTGCAGTCTCCCCGTGTGCGCTGCAGAACCGTCCGCCGGCAATGAACCTGCTGCCGGATACGGCCAGCCGATCACTCCCTCGCCTGAACCGGCAAAGGGCGCGCCGCGGATCACTTTCACGGACTGCCACGTGGATGGCCCATACATCGCGATCACTTTTGACGACGGCCCGAACCCGGCGCAGACGCCGCGTCTTTTGAAAATGCTGAAGGAGCGCGGCATCAAGGCGACTTTCTTTTGCCTCGGGCAATGCGTCGCGCAGAACCCTGAGGTTGCAAAGCAGATCGTCCAGGAAGGTCATGAGATCGCGAATCATTCGTGGAACCACCCACTGCTTTCAAAAATGAACGAAGCGGGAGTGAGGGACCAGCTCGACCGCGCGCACAACGTCATCAAGCAGACCACCGGCGTGACGCCGACGCTGATGCGCCCGCCATACGGCGGCTTCACCGTGAATCAGCGCGCGTGGGCGAATTCGGTGTGGAACTACAAGGTCATCCTCTGGGATGTGGACAGCCTCGACTGGAAGCATCGGTCGCCCGCGAAGACCGAGAGCATTATCATGGCGGAGACGAAGAAGGGTTCGATCATCCTTTGCCACGACATCCACAAGCCGACCGTGGATGCGATGCCTGCGACACTCGATGCGTTGCTCGCGAAAGGATTCAAATTTGTGACCGTGACCGAACTGATGAAGATGCATCACGAGCCCGTGGCGCAGAAGAAGGCGCCGGCTGTAAAATCTGCCACCGCCAAGGAAGCGGCGAATGCGGTCACGGACATCGGTGATTTAAAAAAGCAGCCCAAGCCTGCGAAGGTGGCACCGGCGGCTGCCAGTGGCGGCGCGGTGGGGCAGTAGCAAAATGCTCGGCGAATCCTTCTTTCAGACGCGGGCGGATCTCGGCACCGCGCTTTTCTCGCTGAGCACCCTCGCGCATGATCTGCGTGCGCCGCATGAGACTGTCCGCACGCTGAATGAGCTGGGCACCAGCCTGCGCGAGCCGTTTCTTTTTGTCGTGGTGGGTGAGGTGAAGGCGGGGAAATCCTCGCTGCTGAATGCGCTCTTCGGACGCGAATTTTGCAAGGTGGATGTGCTGCCGGTGACGGATAAAATCTACGTCTTCAAGCACGCGGAGGAGGAGCGCGACGTGCATGTCTCGCCGCAACTCACCGAGTGCTACCGCACGTCGCCGATCCTCCGCGATTTTAACATCGTGGACACGCCCGGCACGAATACGATCGTGCCCGAGCACGAGGAGATCACGCGCCAGTTCCTGCCGCTCGCGGATCTCTGCCTGTGTGTCTTTTCCACCACGAATCCATGGGGCGCGACGGCGTGGCAATTTCTCCAGCACCTGCATCGGAAATGGCTGAAGAAAGTGGTCTTCGTTCTGCAGCAGCGCGATCTGCGTTCGCCGGAAGAAGTGGAGGCCGTGCTCACACACATGCGGCAGACGATGCTGCAGAAGATCGGCGAGAGCTGCCCGATTTTCGCCGTTTCGGCGAAACAGGCGTGGGAGGCGAAGCATGTCGAGGATCCCGGCGCAAGCGCGCGGATGCTGCAGTGCAGCGGCTTCGATGCGCTCGAACGCCACATCGCATCAAGCGTGACCGGTGGCACGGCGCTGGCGGAAAAACTCGGCAGCGTCTGCCGCAGCGCGCAGGTGATTTTTTCGGATTTCAGCAGGCAGGTGACTTCTGCGGCGGACGTGGTGGACTCTGACCTCACGAAATTGCGCGAGCTGCGCGCAGTGCTCGATGAACGCAAGGAGCAGAGCTTCCGGCAGGTGGGCGGCGTGCTGTGGACTGTCGCGCAGGCCTCCGAACGCACGCAGATGCGCGGCGAGGAACTGCTGCGCGAAAAGCTGACCTTTTTTGGCACGGTGAAGCTCGTCTTCGGAAAGGGAGGCTGGGAAAATTTCTTCCAAGCGGAACTCGAAAACCGCCAGCGCGAGACGCTCGGCAAGATCGTCCGCGAATCACTGGAGCTGATCGAGGCCGACCTGAAGAGCGTCTGGAAGCAGGTGCATGAACTCATGCAGCGTTCATTTGAAAAGCGCGAGCTGCCGCTGCTGCCCGATTTCGCGCGGCAGCGGAAGGAACTGCTGGATCGGATCGATCTCACGCTGATCGAGCGCACTCAGGGCGCGGAATTTCAGCGGCAGATGCAGCGTGTCTTTGCCGACACGGCGAGCTGGTTGCGATTGCCGGCAGGCGTGTTTGCCGCAGGTGGCATCGGAGCAGTCGTGGCCGCGGCGCTGACGAAGCTGACGATTTTGGACATCACCGGCACCATCGCCGGCCTTGGGGCTCTGACCGGCACCATCGTTGCGTTGGCGAAGCGGAGAAAAATCATCGGTGAATACCGCCGGCAGATGAATGAGAAGCGCGAGGCAATGGTGCAGGCCGTCGAAGATCACCTGCGGCACGCGGTGAAGCGATTTTACGTCGAGCTCGAGCAGGTCTTCCAGCCGATGGAGGCATTCTCCGAGGCGCAGAAAAAGACGATGGAGCCTTCGCTGGCAGCGGTGCGCGATCTGGAGGTGAAGCTGGCCCGATGCTCGGCTTCGCTCGGGAGCATCGTCAACGCGGACTGATTTCCGGGCGCGGATTTTGATTCGAATTTCTATTTACCGGACGGATTGAACGATGGGTTCCCACTGGAAGCCAACCCGGCAATTCATCACTTGAATCAATCGGAGGCAGACGCAAAAAGTCCCTTCAGCTACCAGGCAAACATCCGCAGTGTCTCGAATGGACTTTGCGTTCTCCGCGCTTCAAGCACCCGGTGCAGAAGCACAGGATTGTTTCCGAATGCCCTTTAGGCGATGCCGTCGAGCTTCGCGAGAATCTCCGACTTCGGCTGGCGTCCAACGAGCTGACCGACTGGCTGGCCACCCTTGAAAAACAGGAGCGCGGGAATGGAGTTCACGCGGAATTTGCCTGCGAGCGCAGGACTCTCGTCCACATTCACTTTTGCGACGATTGCCTTGCCGAGGCGCTCGGTGGCGATCTCGTCGATCACCGGCGAGAGCTGGATGCAAGGCCCGCACCACGGAGCCCAGAAGTCCACGAGCACCGGGAGCGATGCCTTCGCGACTTCCGCGTCAAAATTCGAATCGGTGAGGTTGATGACGTTAGGGCTGGCCATGATGAAATTTTAAAAGACGCGGTAGGATTTCTACCAGGTGGGTAAGGTGGCGGATGTGTAAACCATGTAGGCAAACACGGCTGCGCCTGCCGTGCCGAGGAGTGCGAGGACGCTGAGAATGAGCGAAACCGCGTCGGACTTCGCAGGCGAGGTCGAGATGACTGGCGCCACGCTGGACTGGCTCGACATGGTGCGTATGCCGGACGCCGTGGAAGCCTGCTGCACGCCGCTCGCCTGGGGCGGAGCGGACTTCATCAGCGGCTGCGTCTGCTGCATTTTCACCGTGGCCTTTGGGAGCGCAGGAGCGGAGCTCTTCGGCGCTTCCGTGGGAAGGCTGATGCGTGCGGTCTCCTTTTTTGGCGAAGCCGGCTTTGCGACCACTCCTGATGCTCCGGGAGCGGGCGGTGGCATGACTCCGGAGGGCGCGGGCTTTAGAGGGATGGTCGGTTTGCTGACCATGCCCGGAGGCTTCGGCGGAGGCGTGAGGCCGCTCATGGGCTTGGAAAGTGGTGGCGGTGCCGGCGGTGCGGAAGGGCGGCTCATCGGCGGGGGAGTCATCACGCCGGATGCGGGCAGGGAAACTTTCGACGTTTCCTTTTTCGGCGCATTGCTGCCGGCCTCGGGAATGTTAATCCGCACCGTCTCGCGCTTGGCGACAGGGCTGTCGGTTTTCGACGGGAGAGTGATGCGAATCGTCTCCTTCTTGTCGGCGTCGTCGTTAGTGTCTGCGGAAGAGATGGGGTTTTCGTCGGCCATGGAGTGTGGTGGGAGCTTTTTTTCCTATCTCAGCGGCGCTCCTGAGTGTCAACAGGTTTGTCGCGATTATCCTCGCTTCGTCCCTCTGAAAACGAGGCCGCAGCGCCATGCGGCGGGACCGTCGTCGGAGTGTGTTAGCGGATGTGAGTCTTCCGTATCCATCCACATCCTCGTGTTTTTGTATTTTGAGAAAATGGAAATCCACCCCGTGATGTTTCCTGTCTCAGTCTGCGAAATGGGTGCTATGAAACAGTGGAACGGGTCGCGTGCAATTTCCCTCCTTAGCGTGGGTGTTGCTGCGGCCTGCACCGAAAAAACAACAAACCTCAGTACCTACCTCATGAAAAAAATCCTCAGCATCCTCACCATCGCGGCCCTCAGCCTGGCCATCACCGCTCCCGCGCAGGCTGGCAAGGGCGGCAAAAAAGGCGGCAAAAAAGCCGCAGCCGCTCTCCTCTCGACCTATGACAAAGACGGCAATGGCAAGATCGACGGCGACGAAGTGACCGCGCTCAAAGCCGACTTCACCGCTGGCAAGCCCGAGGTGAAAGCCCTCGACACAAACGCTGACGGCACCCTTTCCGATGAGGAAATCGCCGCAGTCGGTGGCAAGCACAAGAAGAAGAAAAACAAGTAGTCCGGCTCGGACGTCACGCCCGTGATTCGGGCGCAGCCTTTTCAGTGCGCAGGATGCCTCCGGTGTCCTGCGCACTTTGCTTTTCCGGCTTCCGGTTCGTCCGCCCGTTGGCCATTTTCTCCTGCGGGAATTCTCCAAGTGTGAAGAAAGGGAGTCGGCAATATGACGGTTTGGAGATTCACCCTTGCGGGTCCTAGGCTTGCACGTTAATGATTTTGCGGCCTGCCGGGTGACCAGCTCGCGCCAATTTCCCCGAATCTTTCCGACGCCTGATGACCTGTTTCCTGCTCCTGCTGCTGATGTCGCTTCAGCGCGCCGTGTCTCTGGTGGCAAAGTTCGCTGCATCCGTGCCGGGTCGGGTTTGGGAAACTGTCGCTGTCTGTCTCGCCGTGCGCGTCCATCATCACGCTGGCGTCCGCGTTTTCCCTGGGGAAAACGGCGCCGGCTCACGCAACGCAACACCAAATCCATACGCAACGAATGAACTCCAACGACTCACGGCCACGTGGCCGCCGCCCTCAGGGTGGTGGCGGACGACGCCGTCCCCAATATCGCGACGAAAGCCGCGACTCCCGCGACCGGAATGCCCGGCGCGATCTGCCCAAGGAATCGCCGAAGAAACTGTCCCTCTGGCAGAAATTCCTCGGCCTCTTCTCCCGCAAGCCGGCGAAAGCCGCCTCGCCCTCCCGTCCCGATCAGGGTCGCTCGCAGCCTGACAGCCGCCCGCAGGGTGACCGCCGCGAAGGTGATCGTCGCCGCTCCGCGCCGCCGGAAAAAATCGAGGTGACATCACCGCGT
Source organism: Chthoniobacterales bacterium (assembly GCA_038227825.1). GTDB lineage: Bacteria > Verrucomicrobiota > Verrucomicrobiia > Chthoniobacterales > Chthoniobacteraceae > SXWH01. The sequence goes on along the minus strand of JBBRPQ010000009.1, from coordinate 10,298 downwards.
CTCTACGTCGGCAACCTGAGCTACGAAGCCGCGGAGAGCGACCTGATGAATCTCTTCAACGGAGTCGGCAAAGTGCAGAACGCGGAAATCGTGACGCATCGCGACACCTATCGCTCAAAGGGCTTCGGCTTCGTGACCATGCTCACCGTGGACGAAGCGCTCCGCGCCGTGGAAACGCTGCACGACAAGGACTTCATGGGCCGCCGCCTCGTGGTGACCGGCTCGCGCTCCGACGGCGTGCGCGAACCGCGCGTGTAGGGCGACATCGCAAGCGAAAATTCAACGGGAGTCCTGCCATGCGCGGGGCTCCCGTTTTTGTTTTCCAGCGCGTCGTCGGAAATGAAAGGCGGTCCGTGGTTGAATTGCCGCACATTTCCCGCGAGAGGGGAATGGTGTCCGACGAAACCAGCAGCGCCCCATTTTTTCTGCTCGGCCCGACTGCCGTCGGAAAAAGCGCGCTTGCGGTCGGACTCGCGGAGCGCATCGGCGGCGAGATCGTGGGGGCGGATGCGTTTCAAATATACGCAGGGCTCGATGTGCTGAGCGCGAAACCCTCCGCGGAGTTGCGTGCACGAGTGCCGCATCACCTCATAGGAGAAGTGCCGCTCACCGCATCCTTCGATGTCGCGCAATGGCTGGCCCGCGCGCGTGAATGCGTCGCCGAAATCTCTGCGCGTGGCCGCGTGCCGATCGTCTGCGGTGGCGCCGGGCTCTGCGTCCGCGCATTCACGCATGGTCTCGCTCCACTCCCAGGAGCCGATGCTGAGTTGCGCGCTTCGCTCGAAACGGAACCCCTCCCGATGCTCGCCGAGCGCCTGCTGTCACTCGATCCTGAGAGTTCCGTGGATATGCGGAATCCCCGCCGCGTCATTCGCGCGCTGGAGGTCTGCATTCTCACCGGGCGTCCTTTCTCCAGCTTCCGCACGGAATGGTCCGGTGAAGTCGCGCCGCGCGGAATGATCCTCACACGACCGCGCGAGGAACTTCATGCTGCGATCGGAGCGCGCACGCATGCGATGTTTGGCTCCGGCGTGGTGGAGGAAGTCGCTGCACTCGGCGAGATCAGCCCGACCGCAGCGCAAATGCTCGGCCTCGCCGAAATCCGCGAATGCATCGCAGGCCGCATCACGCGTGCGCAGTGCATCGGGGCCATCGCACTCGCGACGCGCCAGTATGCGAAGCGCCAGCTCACGTGGTTCCGCAGGGAGCGCGCATTTGTGTGGCTCGATCTTTCCGCGACGCCCGATCCGCTCGCGGAGCTCTTGCGCGGATTTTCGTCCTAGAAAACAAACGGCACTCCGAGCTTCTGAAAGCTCGCGCGCTGTTCCTTCAGCCACTTGTCGCCGAGTTTTTCAAAGCCGCCGCTCTTTCGATATGCCGCGATGAACTCATTCACTTTCGTCTTCAGTTCCGTGTCGCCTTTCTTCATCGCGATGGCCCAGGCTTCCTCGCGGAATGGCTTCAGCAGCGCGCGTGTTGTTTCAGGATTCGCCTGCCAGTTTCGCAGTGTGGACATCTGATCGTAGATGAATGCGTCGGCCTTTCCCTGCGTGACTTCGAGCACACATGCCGTCTCCTTTTCGAGATCGAGCACCGCCGCCTTTTTCAGATTCGCCTTCGCCCAAAGTTGCCCCGTGGTGCCACGCACGACGGCGACTTTCTTCCCATCCACATCGAGATCCGCGATGCTGTTCACGTTGCTCTTTGCGCCGGTGAGCAGGCACAGGCCCGTGCGCAAATACGGCTCGGAAAAATCCACGTTCTCCCTGCGCTCATCCGTCGCCGACATGGATGAGAGGATCATCTCAATGCGTCCCGTCTGCAGCGAAGGGATGAGGCCGCCGAACGGCATATTTTCAAGCACCACCTCACGCTTGAGATATTCGCCGAGCGCGCGCGCGAGGTCCACACTCACGCCTGCGGGCTCTCCTTTTGTGTCGCGCATTTCAAACGGCGGATAGCTCATGTCCATCCCCACGCGCAGCGGCTTCGGGCCGGATTTTTCGCACGCGGAGAAAATGAAAATCGGCAGCAGGGAGAGAAGCAGTCGGCGAGTCATGCGCACCCGTTGCCGCAAAACCATCGCTGCGCAAAGCACCGATTGATCGGGCGGGCCGCTATTCAGTCGGCGCGAGAACGTCGCGCAGCTCGAACGCCTTTTTCCAGCCGAGCTTTTCCGAGACCTGCGCGGCGAATGACCACACGGACTTGTCCGGCGTATAGATGCGCACTCGGGAGCGCTCCGCCGCCATCGCTGCGGCCTGCGGGATGTCGAGGAACTTGAGCACATTCAGGTACGTCGGCCCCGCCTCGTGTGATGCTGGCAGCCGGTGCAAATCGAGCCGCGTGATTCCTTCCTCAAAGAGGGAGGCATACAGCGTGTTGCCCGCCATCGTGTGTTGCGATTGCAGCCAGAGCGGTGTCTTGCCAAACGGCGTCTCACGCAGCGCCGCGATTGCCCGGCGGATGTCCCACACCTGCATCGAGTCGAGCGTCTGGCCGAGGAGATAAAAGCGGCGCAGTCTGTGCGTCTGCAGCTTTTCCGATCCGCTCCATGCCGCCGGCCCGATGCCCCGTGGGCACACGTAAGCCATCGCCCACTTCGATCCGGAGAACATCTTTTTCTCGTCTTCAAAACCATGCCCGTCCGCTCCCTCGCGGTCGGCGGGTGTGAACAGTTTCGGGAAGTTCCCCGCCATCATGTGCCGGAAATCCAGCCATGCGGTTTCATCGAGGACATTGAGCGAGATGAGTTCGAGTTGTTCAGGTTTCAACTTCGCGTGATGCGCGACGTAAAGCCGCAGTGAGAACGGTGCCTGTGGTGTGAAATCCCACGCGTGAAGAACCACGCCATCGTGCTCTTCTGTGCCCGCATCGTGCAGTTCGAGATTGGATGCCGAGGCAGGCCAGCCGGCGAAACATTTTGCGCGCAGCGCAGTCATCCAGCCGTCGCGGAGCTGCGCCCATTTGGCGAGGTCGGCGGGCACTGCGGGCGTGCGTGCCGCAGGGACGAATTCGGTGTCGATGGTCGTGTTCTTTTCGTCCTTTGGCAGCTCGGAAAAAACGCGGAGCTGCTCGGGTTCCAGGCGCTTCGTCGCGCCTTCGTCGAGCACCGCCATTGGGTCTGCATTTTTCAGCCAGCGCTCGAACCAATGGAACGCGCCATCGTTCAGCGGCTGCGTGTCCTTGTGCGGACCCTCGGAAATCTGAAGGCCGATTTTCGCCTCCGCCCCGAGCGCGCGGTAGATGCGGCGGGTGCTGTTGTAGATCGAGACGACGCCATCGAGCGGGAAGATGGTGTCCTTGTCCGTGTTGGAAATCAGCAGGGCCCGCGGTGCGATGAGCGCGGCGACTTTGTCGTAGTCCCAGCGATACGTGTTCACCATGAACATGCAGTCGCAATGTCCCTCCACCGCGCCGTCGATCACATGGTTGTGGAGCGTCGTGATTCCCGCGGTCGGTGCCGCGACTTTCACCCGCTCATCGAGCGCAGCGATCCACCATGAATATGCGCCGCCACCGCTGCGGCCTGTCACGCCGATGCGTTCCGGGTCCACGTCTGCGCGGGATACGAGGTAGTCGATTCCGCGGATGCCACTCCAGGCCTCGGTGCCCGCGGGTGTGTAGCCTCGGGAAATCCACCACCAGCGTCCTTTCGAGTAAGTGCCGTGATGTTCGCCGCGAATCTCGCCGAGCTGCACGGTGTCGATGACGAGGCACACATAGCCATGCCGTGCGAACCATTCGCCGTGGTGTTGGTAGCCCGTCTTGTTGCCGAGGCTCACGCCGTCTTTGATCACATTGGCGTGACCGCAGACGTACAGGATCGCGGGTAGCTTGCCGCTCGATTTTTCCGGGCGGTAGAGATTCGCCGTCACATACAATCCGGGGAGTGACTGGTAGTGCAATTGCTCGACGACAAAGCCGTCGCCTTTCACCTCGCCCGTCTTCTTGGTTTTCAGCGGTGTGCGCGCTGGCATCGGATCGAGCCCGAGCATTTCCGCGAGCTGTTTTTTCATCCCTACTCGTGTCGTCTCCCACTGTTCCGGCGAGGTCGGGTCTGCGAGCGGATGGCCCTCGATGGCGGTAACCTCGCGTGCAAAATAATCCGCGAGCTGCCGGTTTGTCCGCGGCGAGGTCTGCGGTTCCGCGGCGCGCAATGCGGGCAGCAGGAGCGCGAGTGAAAGCAGCAGGGTGAGCGCCGCGCGAAGGCGGCTATTTTCTGGTGGCGAGGTATTCGAGGACATCCCGGAGTTCTGTGCGGCTGAGTTGGTCGCGGATAATTTCGGGCATGGCCGAAGGTGCGCTGATCCGCGTCTTCACGTTCTTTACCGCAACGATGACTGCCTGCGGTTTGCCTGCACCGTCCACGGTCTCGACCTTCAGGCTGTCCTTTGTCTCCTGCAGCATTCGGCCCACGACGGTCATTCCGTCCGTGAGTTCGAGCACGACGATCTGGAATCCCTCGGCGATCCTTTTGTTCGGAAAGACGATACTTTCGAGAATGTATTCTCGGTCCTTGCTCGCGCCGATCTTCGTGAGGTCGGGGCCTACGAGACTGTCTCCGCCCTCGCATTTGTGGCACTTGAAGCACTGCGCTGTCGCATGTTCGCGGAAGGTTTTCTTCCCGCGATCCGCGTCGCCGCCGGCGATGGACAGGCGGTAGCTGGCGAGTGGGTCGTCCTTTGAAAGTGAGGCCGTCCACTGCTGCACGCGGGCCTTGAGACCCGGGCGCTTGCTCGCCGCATCATAGACATCGAGCTGCACTTCCGGCGCGAGCTTGCCCGCGATGAGATTGTCCATCAGCCCGGCGATGAGTTTTTCCGCCTCGGGCGTGCGACTCGCGGCGAGCGCGGCCACTGCGCCCTGCTTCTCGGTCGCAGGCGCGTTCGAGGAAAGGACATCGCTGACGGTGGAGAGTGCGGCCACGGGATCGGATGCCACGAGCGCCTTCAGTCCTTCCGCGCGCAGCTTCGGGTCGCGGTCGGTGAGCGCCTCCTTTGCGGCCTTTGCGAGATGAGGATCCTTCAGCGAAGCCAGCGTGCGCAGTGCTTCCGTGCGTGCGGCCTTGCCCGCCTTGTCGTTGGAGACCAGGGCGAGCAGCGCATCGCCACCTCCGCGCAGGCTGAGTTTCGCCGCAGCTACGGCCGCGCTTTCCTGTACGCTGCTGGGAGCGCTGGCGAGGATTGCTGCGATGGAAGGGGACAGCGCCGCGGCGGCATCCGCGCCGGTGCGCTGGGGGAGGGGGCGCCAGAGATAGAGCAGGCGATCTTTCGGATTGGGATTTGCCCACGCGGCGAGCGCGACCAGCGATTCCTTGCGGCCCACCTCATTCGCCGCGCTGTCGGCGGCAAATGTAGCGAGTGCCTTCGCATTTGCGGGTTGGCCGAGGCGGTAGTGCGCGTTCACCGCGCGCAGCAGGATGTTGCGGTCCGAGATTTTCTTCTCACCGAGTACCGCCGCGAGCGCGGGCATCGCCTCCGGGATCGGCACGTCATGAATCGCGCGCGCCGCCTCCAGCACGATGGTCTGGTCCGCGTCTTTCAAAAATGCCGCCACCTGCGGGCTCTTCAGCCTACGCAGCGCCACGACCGCCGCACCGCGAACCGCCGCGCTCCCGTGAGTCGTGCGTGTCACCAGTGTGGCCGCATCCGCGCACCCGGTGAGCCCCATGATGCCCGCGTGCCGGAGGATCGGATCCTTGTCCGCATTCGCAGCGAGCATGGCAAAAAGCGGCTCGGTCGCGGCCTTGTGCCCCGCCTTCCCGAGCGCGATGCCTGCGTAGAAGCGCGCCCTTGGCGACGCATCCTTCAGCAGCGCGACCAGCTTCTCATTCGCCCCCTTGAAGCTCCGATCGCCGAGCACCCGCGCCGCCTGCGCACGCACTTCGCCATCTTTGTCGTCGAGCAGCGCCGCGACCGCCGTGAGCACCTGCGGTTGCTTCTTCCCGAGTTGCCCGAGGCCCCACACACCGTGGATGCGCGCGAGCGTGGACGGGCCCGCTTTCGCCGCGTGCGTCAGCGTGTCCGCATCGTTCTTTGCGGCGAGCTGAAATTGCGCCGCCTGCCGGACCCGCTGGTCGTCGTTTGCGAGCAGCGTTTCGAGTTCGGCGGCGGGCCGCGCGAGCATTCCTTCAGCGAGCAGCTTCTTCACCTCGGCCTGTTTTGACGTATCCGCACCGGGTGCCGTGAATTTGAAAATGCGCCCCTTGTCCACGCCGCTCCAGCCCTCCACCCAGTCGAGCACGTAGAGCGCACCGTCCGTGCCGAATTCCACATCCGTCGTCAGCACGCCCTTCAGGAAATCGCGACGCTCCTTCAGCTTAAAGAACGCACCCTCCGGCTCCAGCGACACCTCATGCACCACGCTCGCGCTCGCGCCCCCGCGGAAGTCGCTCAGGAAAAACTTGCCCGCATATTTCTTCGAGAGACCGGTGCCGGGATTGTAAGTGAGCCCGCTCGGGCCGTTGCTGATGTTTGCGATCGGCGGCACAATGTAGCGCGCCTTGCGGCCTTCCTTATCGTCCCACAGCAGCTCGCGATTCCACGGCCCGCGGTCGTCCAGATATTGGAAAGTCATCCGCCATCCGCAGTCGCCACCTTCCACGAGCTGCACGAAGCGCGCCTTGTCCCCGCTGTCCGAATTATTGTCCCCCGTGAAAAGATTCCCGAACTCATCGAACGCCAGCTCCTGCGGATTCCGCACACCCGTCGCGAAGACCTCGAACTCCGTCCCATCCGGATTGCAGCGCAAAATCGCGCCAGTCTCCGTGACCTCCGACTGCTTGCCCTCCTTGCTCTTCACATTCAGCCCGCGGTCCCCGATGCTCCAGTACAGCCTCCCATCCGGCCCGAACCGCAGCCCATGCATATCGTGCCCGCGGAATGCGAACTTCACGCCAAAGCCCGACAGCAGCTTCTCCTTCGCATCCGCCTTGCCGTCGCCATTCGAGTCCGTGAAGCGCCACAGATTCGGGATGCACGTCCACCACACCTCGTTGCCGCGCGCCAGAATTCCAGCACCAGTGCCGTCGAGAGCGTCGCGGAAGCCATCGGCGAAAATGGTGCTCTTATCCGCGTGCCCCGTCCCCTTCGTATCCTCCAGCACCACGATGCGCTCCTCGTAAGTCTCGAAGGCCTCCGTGAACTTCTTCGCGTCCGGGTAAAACTGGTGCATCATCGCCAGCCGCTCATCGGTCGTGCGCGACGCGATGTCCGCATCCAGCCAGTTCATGTGCCCGCGATTGTCCACCACGCCGCCCGCGACAGGCTTGCCATTCACATTGCGCCCCTCCTGCCGGAAGCTCTCCGCGATGAACCACCGCCCGCGCTCATCCGTCGCAAACGAGACCGGATTCGCCAGCAGCGGTTCACTCGCCCAGAGATCCACCTTCAGGCCCGCGTCGAATGTGAACGACTTGATGGCATTCGCCGCGTCCTTCGCCCCCGCCTCCGACTTCCCGTCCCCATGGCCTGCCGGAGCCTTCGTCGCATCGGCGGGCGCAGTCGCCGGAGCTGCCGGGGCAGGGGACGGCGCGGAGAAAATGGGAGCCGAAGTCGCGAGCAGCGCAGCGATGGAAATGGAGAGCGGACGTTTCATCAGAAAAAGAGGCGAGAACATATAGAGCGACCCAGTGTGCGCCAGCTTAGAGGCGACGCAGTGACGGGTTTGTGAATTCGCAGACATGCCCCGATTCCGCATTCCTCCCGAGCCGAGAAAATGAAGTGACACCACCCCGCGCGTCCGCCTTGCTCGCGGGCATGAACGACTGGTTCCGCCTCCACGACGAAGCCGCGATTTCCTCGCCAGCCCTCCTCCTATTCCGCGAACGCATCGAGCATAACCTGCGGCTGATGATCGAACTCGCCGGCGGCCCCGCCCGACTGCGCCCGCACGTGAAGACCCACAAACTCGGCCCACTCGTCGCGCGGCAGATCGCCCTCGGCATCACGAAATTCAAAGCCTCCACCATCGCCGAAGCCGAGATGTGCGCCACCGCCGGAGCCCCGGATGTGCTCCTCGCATTCCCGCAGGCCGGGCCAAATGTCACCCGACTGTGCGCCCTCGCCCGCAAGTTTCCGAAGACAGAATTCAGCACCGTCGCCGACGATCCCTCCGCCATCCGCGCCCTCAGCGCCGCCGCCGTCTCCTCCGGGGTAAAGCTCGGCGTCTTCCTCGATCTCGACTGCGGCATGCACCGCACCGGCATCGCACCCGGAGACACCGCGGTGGAGCTTTACCGCCTCATCGCCACATCACCCGCCCTCCGCCCCGCCGGCCTGCACGCCTACGACGGCCACATCCACGAATCCGCCCCCGCCGCCCGCCGAGCCATCTGCGACGCGGAATTCGCCCCCGTGCTCGCCCTCCGTGCAAAACTCCAAACCCTCAGCCTCCCCGTGCCCGTCCTCATCGCCGGAGGCACCCCCACATTCCCCATCCACGCCACCCACACCGATCGCGAATGCTCCCCCGGCACCACCGTCCTGTGGGACTTTGGCTATGCGGAAAAATTCCCCGACCTCGCCTTTCAGCCCGCCGCCGTCCTCCTCACCCGCATCATCAGCAAGCCCGCCCCCGACCGCCTCTGTCTCGACCTCGGCCACAAGGCCGTCGCCTCGGAAAGCCCGCATCCGCGCGTGAAAATCCTGGAACTCCCCGAAGCCATCGCCGTCATGCACAGCGAAGAACACCTCGTCATCGAAACCCCGCGCGCCGCGGAATTCCCAGTCGGCACCGTGCTCCACGCCATCCCACGCCACATCTGCCCCACCGTCGCCCTCCACGCCGAGGCCCTTGTCGTCGATGGCGAGCGCGTCACCGAGACCTGGCCCATCCTAGCCCGCGCCCGGCGGCTCACGGTGTAGGCCCAAAGAAAAGCCCCATCGCCGCCCTTACCGTCAGATCCGCATCTGACCAGAGTGAATACCAACATCTAAGAGTGTGTAGCGAAAGTCCCCAAGACCTGTGCGCCAAAGGCGCAACCTATTCCAGCCTGGGGCAACGCCCCAGGAATGGATGGAAAGAGGAACAAAGGGCTGAAAGCCCGGCCCTATCGTTCGCCGGGCGCGCAGAGAGGGATCGGGCTTTCAGCCCTTTTTTCTAGGTGGCGTTCTTCCTGGGGCGATGCCCCAGGCTGGTATGGAGGCGGGCCTTCGGCCCTGAACGAGGGACCTCCGGTAAACAGTCTAACATCTAACATCTAACTCCTAGCTCCAAATCAAGACACCCCCAGAATGCAGCGCCAAGCTCAAGTTATAGCTAGTCGCACCGTACACCGGCGAAGAGATCGCATTCAGCGCACCGGATACCGGGCCCTGCGTCACCGTCGGCGGCAATCTCGATTTAATCAGTGGTTCCCTAGTGCCGTGTGAGCGACGACGTCAGAGCTTCGTGCAATGCCATTTGCCCCGGAGGGGCTACGGAAAATAGCCGGGGGTAAAGCGAGGAACGAGCGACACCCCCGGACTTGCATGCAAACACGCAACCGCCCCGGAGGAGGCGGCGGAAATCCCGTGCGTGAATTCTTTGGCACCCCCTCCGGGGTGCATTCCATTCTACCGTATCATCCGGTGGTGTTCGCTTCGCTCGACCACCGGCTCATTTCCGTGGTCGCTCCGGGACATGTGCATGAGATCGCGGCAGGGAATATCGCTCGAGTGCATGACAGGCTCTCGGAACTGAACAAACTTTGCTTATGGCTTATAAACGCATCAAATGTTATTCGATTGGACGAGGAACCGGGCGAAGATACAGACAACGGACGGGGATCGATTTCAAACACCTGCACCCTGATTTCCCAATTACAATATGGACCGGCGCAAATTTTTTAGGACAAGGGACAGACTGATTAGGACAAGGGACTAGGACAAGGGACAGACTGATTATTGTGCTTGTCTTCCCGCTTGGTCGCCGGTGGGGTGGTCGGATGAGACAAGCCCGATTGAAAGCCCCCGATGACCATGAGGTCGCCTACTATCACACGATCTCCCGGGTGGTGAACCGGGAGTATGTGCTCGGGGAGGAGGAGCGGGAGCAGTTTGTGGAGATGATGCGGTGCTATGAGCATTTCTGCGGGGTGCGGGTGCTCACGTATTGCGTGATGAGCAATCACTTTCACCTGCTGCTTGGACGAGGGACTGGACGAGGGACAGACTTGGACGAGGGACAGACTGATTATTGGTGTTCTATTCGAGCGGCCCTGCTTTAGATCCATTTTGCTTGCGTGGCCGGAAAGCGACGCTTTCCCTCGTAGTCATGCGCCAAGACGTGTCCATCGAAACCAGTAGTCAGTCTGT